>NZ_JBIAXT010000002.1:0-614092 GCF_042896945.1 Streptomyces sp. NPDC001222 | reverse complement strand
GGTTGATAGGCCGGATCTGGAAGCACGGTAACGTGTGGAGGTGACCGGTACTAATAGGCCGAGGGCTTGTCCTCAGTTGCTCGCGTCCACTGTGTCGGTTCTGAAACCACGAACAATCCCGCCGTTTTGTGTGCGGTGTGCCGGGTTGTCAGTTTCATAGTGTTTCGGTGGTCATAGCGTGAGGGAAACGCCCGGTTACATTCCGAACCCGGAAGCTAAGCCTCACAGCGCCGATGGTACTGCAGGGGGGACCCTGTGGGAGAGTAGGACGCCGCCGAACAATTCTTCAGAGCGGGTCCCCGAACTTCGGTTCGGGGACCCGCTCTTTTGCGTTGCCCGTCACTTTGCGTTCACGTTGCCGGACGAGCATCCGAGCCATGAGTACTGCAGGAATGCTCAGGGCCGCGGGCATCGGCCACGGTGACGAGGTCATCGTGCCGGCCTTCGGGAACATCGAGGTTGCCGAGGCCGTGACCCAGGCGGGCGCGACCCCGGTGTTCGCTGACATAGACCCGCTGACGTACTGCCTCGACCCCTTCGCCGTCGAGGCCGCGGTGAGCCCGCAGACCTCCGCGGTCGTCGTCGTGCACCGCTTCGGCCGGCCCGCCGACGTGGCGCGGCTGCACGAGGTCGGGCAGCGGCACGGACTCCTGGTGCTGGAGCAGGGCGAGTCCGAGACGCCGTACGTCGAGGTGGCCCAGCGTCGTGAGCGGGCGGCGTACCTGGACCGGCGGCTGCGTGGCGTGCGGACGCCCGACGGCAGCGGCGGGCACACCTACCAGCAGTACGTGGTGCGGGTGCCGGGCAACGGCCGGCCGGACCGCGATGCCTTCGCACGAGCCGTACAGGCCAGGGGAGTCGAGTGCCGGGTCCCCGTGAAGACCCCCGTCCACCGTATGCCGGGATTCCGGCGGGACGTGTGTCTGCCCGAGACCGAGCGTGCCGCCGATGAGACGCTCTCGCTGCCCGTGGACGCCTCGCTGACGAAGCGTGAGATGAATCGGATCGTCTCGGCGTGCAACGCGCTGGGCGGGCTGCTGCAACCCGCTTTCTGAACCCGGCCTCTCCGGTTTGGGAACACACGCCAGTTCGGGGTATGATCTATTCCGTTGCCGCGAGGGAAACCTCGAAAAGGCGACAGGCCCCTATAGCTCAGTCGGCAGAGCGTCTCCATGGTAAGGAGAAGGTCAACGGTTCGATTCCGTTTGGGGGCTCGGAGAAAAGGCCTCGCCCATCAGGGCGGGGCCTCTTTCATGTCCCGGCTTCTCCCCGCCCGGCTCTCCCGACTGGGGCCGGGAGCCCGGGCGTTGCTCGGCACTCAGTCCTTCGGAAGGCCAGGGACCCGCATCGCCAGAATCGCCATGTCGTCCGACGGGGCGTCCGAGGCGAAGCGTTCGACGGCGCGCATGATGCGGGCCGCGACCGCGCCCGCGGTGAGGCCCGTACAGGCCGTGAGGACCTCCGCGAGGCCGTCGTCGCCCAACATGCGGGTGCCCTCGCGGCGTTCCGTGACGCCGTCCGTGACGCACAGCAGGACGTCTCCGGGGTCGAGCGTCACCGTCTGCTCGTACAGCTCCAGGTCCTCCATGACACCGAGGAGAGGCTGCGGTTCGGCGGCCGGCTCCACCGAGCCGTCCTGGCGCAGCCGCAGCGGGAGCGGGTGGCCGGCGCAGACCACCTTCAGGACGGCGCTGCCGTCCTCCTGGGGCCACAGCTCGCCGTAGAGCAGGGTCAGGAAGCGGCTGCGGGCGCCCTCGTCGAGGATCGCGGAGTTCAGGCGCTCCAGCACGGCCGGGCCGCCGAAGCCCTCCCGGGCCAGCAGGCGCAGCGCGTGGCGGGCCAGGCCGGTGACCGCGGCCGCCTCCGGGCCCGTACCGCACACGTCACCGATGGCGAAGCCGTAGGCGCCGTCGCGGATCGGGAAAAGGTCGTAGAAGTCGCCGCCCACCTCGTTGCCCTCGCCGGCCGCGCGGTAGATCACCTCGACCTCGACCCCGTCGATGTGCGGGAGCTCCGGCGGGAGCAGGCTGCGCTGGAGGGACTGGCTGATGGCCGTGCGCTCGGAGTACAGCCGGGCGTTGTCGAGGGCCAGGGCGGCCCGGCGGCTGAGGTCCTCGGCCAGTTCCAGGATCTCCTGGCGGAAGTGTTCGTCCGTCGGCTTGCCCAGCGTCAGCATGCCGATGACCCGGTTGCGGGCCACGAGAGGGAGGACGACCGTCTCGCCGCCGACCGTCGAGGCTGTCGCCAGCGTCGTGCCGATGCCCGAGCTGAGCGCGGGCGGCTCGCCGAGGCCGAGGCTGCGCATGGAGGTGCGCAGCGCCGCCTGGTGGGCCGCCTCGGCCGGGGCCGTCCAGACCCGGGCGCCCGGCGTGGGGATGGGTTCCGGCGGGGCGATCTTCGACAGGAGTGCCTTGAGGCCGTCGATGCGCTCCTCGTCCTCGTGCAGGACGTAGGACAGGTACGGCTCCGAGGCCTGGTCGGCGATCGTGTACACCGCGCACCAGGTGGCCAGCGTCGGGATCGTCATCTGGGCCATGAGGGCCAGTGTCTGGTCCCGGTCCAGGGTGCCCGCGAGGAGGTCGGAGGCCTCGACGAGGAAGCTCAGCGAGCCGCGGCGCAGCCGCTCCAGCTCACCGAGGCGGGCCGACTCCACGGCCAGGGCGATGCGGTCGGCCGCGAACTGGAGACGCAGCGCCTCCTCGTTGGAGTACCGGGAGGGCGACTCGGCCGCGACGCCGAGGGAGCCGGTCAGCCGGCCCTCCACCTTCAGCGGGACCGTGACCACGGAGCGCATGCCCGTGCCGCCCAGCAGGGGTACCGTGCCCGGCACGGCGGCCAGGTCGTCGTGGACGGCGGGCATACGCGCCGAGCCGTAGCGGCCGGGGCCCGCGTCGACCGGGACGCGGGCGAAGCGCTGGCGGGCTGAGGGCAGGCCGGTCGAGGCGCGCACCTCCAGCTCCGTCTCGTCGTCGGTGGCCAGCAGGAGGAAGGCGGCGTCGCCGTCGAGCATGTCGCGGGCGCGCTCCACCGTGCGCTGCAGGAGGCCGTCGAGATCGTCGGGGGCCGGGGAGCCGATGAAGACCTCGAAGGGGTCCGGGACCTGGCCGTCCTGGGCGGTCCCGGTGTCGGCGGCGGTCCCGCGCAGGGGGGTCTGCAGCACGGCCCGCTCGTGGTCGCGCACCAGCAGACAGACCGTGGAGGGTTCGCCTGCCGCGTCGCGTACGCGCAGGTGAGAGGCGTATACGGGGATCACTCGGCCATCGGCGCCGCGGACGCCGTAGCTCCCCTCCCAGCGGGAGAGCCGGAGGGCCTCGGCGATCCCGGTGCCGGTGCCGGGGGTGTGCGGCCAGGCGGCGAGGTCGGTGAGCGGCTTGCCGGTGACCTGCTCGGCCGCGTATCCGAAGAGGTCCTCCGAGTCCTCGTTCCAGGCGGTGATGGTGCCGGTGCGGTCGATCTGGACGACCGCGACCCGCACCCGGCCGTCGGCGAGCGGCAGGAGGTTCGCGGGGAGCGAGGGCCCCGCCGCGCGCGTGCCGACCGGGCGTTCGGGGAGTTCGAGTTGGAACCAGACGTGTTTGTGCGTGGGGCTGTACTCGACGCCCCAGCGGCCCGCGAGGGCGGCGCAGAGCTGGAGGCCGCGGCCGCCCTCCCGGTCGGGGCTGCCCATGTTCACGGCGCTCGACTGGAGCGGGATCTCACGTTCCGGATACCGGTCGGCGACCTCGATGCGTACGCCGTCGTCGCTGCGCAGGCACAGGACCTCCGCGGCGGTGCCCGCGTGCACGACGGCGTTCGTGACCAGCTCGCTGGTGAGGACCACGGCGTCGTCGACGACGTCCGCGAAGCCCCAGCCCTGGAGGGTGTCGCGGACGAAGGACCGGGCGGTCGCCACCGATCGTCCGACGGGCTCGAAGCTTGCGGCCGCGCGCGCGGTGATCACAGATCTCCCTGTCCTGTTCTCGACGTGCGGGGTGTCCGGGCCGGCCCCCTCCTGCCGGGGCAGCGGCTGGCTCCCCCTCTGCCGGGGATCCTGGGGGTGTCCCCCGGGACGCAGTCCGGTGGTCATGGTGCGGTGCCCCTCCGATGCCTGCCCGCTCGTGCTCGTGCCACCGCCCAGACCGGTTGCGCCGGCACGGCTGGACAGCCGCATGCAAGGTTACTTACCTTCGCCGTCCATGCGGATGCCGGTTGCCGGTGTTTACGTCCGGAGGTGTGCGGAGCGTGTGCGAAGCTGCCGAACTGTTATGGCCTGGTTCGGGCATGGTGAAACACTGGGCAAGCTTCCTATGGAGGTTCGGGCAGGCCGAGTGTCTCCTGCCAGGCCGGGCAGGAGCACCGCGCGTACCCGGTGGAACGGGCACGCTTACGCACGAGTAATCGGTACGTCGAGCAGTACCCCTGAGTACAGCAGTGAAGGTCGACCCCTGCGGGAGGGACACAGTGGAGTCTGGCGCAGCGACGCGGGGCACTAAGGCGCGCGCGAAAGGCGGACAGTCCCTGAGCAACCAGCGCTCGGCGCGCAAGGGAACCACCGCGGTGGACACGGCGGCCCTGAACCGGTTGCTGGCGGCTCTCGCGTCGATGAGGGACGGCAATTTCCGGAAGCGGCTGACGGTCTCCGGCGACGGGGTGATGGCCGAGATCGCCGCCGTCTTCAACGAGGTGGCGGACCGGAATCTGCATCTGACCGGGGAGCTGGCCCGGGTGCGCCGTGTGGTCGGGCGTGAGGGCAAGCTCACGGAGCGGCTGGAGACGGGTGCCTGCGAGGGTTCCTGGGCGAGTGCGATCGACGCGTCCAACGCTCTCGTGGACGATCTCGTACGCCCCGTCTCCGAGGTGAGCCGGGTGCTGTCGGCGGTCGCCGAGGGTGATCTGTCGCCACGCATGGAACTGCGGACGCCGGAGCCGGAGGGCACCGGGCATCCGCTGCGCGGTGAGTTCCTGAAGGTCGGCCGTACGGTCAACAACCTGGTCGACCAGCTGTCGACGTTCACCGACGAGGTCACGCGGGTGGCCAGTGAGGTGGGCACCGAGGGCAAGCTGGGCGGTCAGGCCCGGGTGCGCGGTATGTCCGGTTCGTGGAAGGATCTCACGGATTCGGTCAACACGATGGCGTACCGGCTGACCGCGCAGGTGCGGGACATCGCCCTGGTGACGACGGCGGTCGCGAAGGGTGATCTGTCGCGGAAGGTCACGGTGCACGTGGCCGGCGAGATGCTGGAGCTGAAGAACACCGTCAACACGATGGTGGACCAGCTCGCGTCCTTCTCCTCCGAGGTCACCCGGGTCGCCCGGGAGGTCGGCACCGAGGGCGAGCTGGGCGGTCAGGCCCAGGTGCCGGGTGTGTCGGGTGTGTGGAAGGACCTCACCGATTCGGTGAACCTGATGGCCGGCAATCTGACGGCCCAGGTGCGCGGGATCGCGCAGGTGACGACCGCGGTCGCCAACGGTGACCTGTCGCAGAAGGTGACCGTGTCGGCGCGCGGCGAGATGGCGCAGCTCGCCGAGACGATCAACCAGATGACCGAGACGCTGCGCACCTTCGCGGACGAGGTCACCCGGGTGGCCAACGAGGTGGGTGCCGAGGGCCGGCTCGGCGGGCAGGCGAATGTGCCCGGCGCGGCGGGTACGTGGAAGGACCTCACCGATTCGGTGAACACGGTCTTCCGGAACCTGACCACTCAGGTGCGGGACATCGCCGCCGTGACGACGGCGGTGGCGAGCGGTGATCTGTCGCAGAAGGTCACCGTGGACGTGGCCGGCGAGATGCTGGAGCTGAAGAACACCGTCAACGGGATGGTGGACCAGCTCTCCGGGTTCGGTGCCGAGGTCACCCGGGTGGCGCGGGAGATCGGCGTCGAGGGTGAGCTGGGCGGTCAGGCGCAGGTGACGGGCGCGGCGGGCGCTTGGAAGGACCTCACGGACTCCGTCAACACGGCGTTCCGCAACCTCACCGGCCAGGTCCGCAACATCGCCCAGGTGACGACGGCGGTGGCCAACGGTGATCTGTCGCAGAAGGTCACCGTGGACGTCTCCGGTGAGATGCTCCAGCTGAAGAACACCGTGAACACGATGGTGGACCAGCTGTCCGCGTTCGCCGACCAGGTCACGCGCATGGCCCGGGACGTGGGCACGGAGGGCCGGCTGGGCGGTCAGGCCGTGGTGCCGGGAGTGTCGGGCACCTGGAAGGAACTCACCGACTCCGTCAACTTCATGGCGGGCAATCTCACCTCGCAGGTGAGGCAGATCGCCCAGGTGACGACGGCGGTGGCGCGGGGTGATCTGTCGCAGAAGATCGACGTGGACGCGCGCGGCGAGATCCTGGAGCTGAAGAACACCATCAACAACCTGGTGGACCAGCTCTCCGCGTTCGCCGAGCAGGTGACGCGCGTTGCCCGTGAGGTGGGCACGGACGGCCGGCTCGGCGGTCAGGCGCAGGTGCCGGGCGTGGCCGGCGTGTGGCGCGATCTGACCGACTCCGTCAACTTCATGGCCGGCAACCTCACCACCCAGGTACGCAACATCGCGCAGGTCGCGACGGCGGTGGCGCGGGGCGATCTGTCGCAGAAGATCGACGTGGACGCGCGCGGCGAGATCCTGGAGCTGAAGAACACGCTCAACACGATGGTGGACCAGCTCTCCAACTTCGCGGAGCAGGTGACGCGGGTTGCCCGCGAGGTGGGTACCGAGGGCATCCTCGGCGGGCAGGCCGAGGTCCAGGGCGTTTCCGGCACCTGGAAGGACCTCACACAGTCCGTGAACTTCATGGCGAACAACCTGACCATCCAGGTGCGCAACATCGCCGAGGTCACGACCGCGGTCGCCAAGGGCGACCTGTCCAAGAAGATCACCGTCGATGCCAAGGGTGAGATCCTCGAACTGGTCACCACCGTGAACACGATGGTCGACCAGCTGTCGTCCTTCGCGGAGCAGGTGACCCGGGTGGCCCGTGAGGTGGGCACCGAGGGCATCCTCGGCGGCCAGGCGCACGTACCAGGCGTCACCGGCATCTGGAAGGACCTCAACGACAACGTCAACCTGATGGCCAACAACCTGACCACGCAGGTGCGCAACATCTCCCAGGTCGCGGCGGCCGTCGCCAACGGCGACCTGACACGGACGGTGACGATCGAGGCGCGCGGCGAGGTCCAGCAGCTCGCCGACACCTTCAACACGATGGTGAAGACGCTGAGCTCGTTCGCCGACCAGGTCACCAAGGTGGCCCGCGAGGTGGGCACGGACGGCATCCTGGGCGGCCAGGCGCACGTACCGGGTGTGGCCGGCACGTGGAAGGACCTCACCGAGTCCGTGAACCGGATGGCGTCCAACCTGACCGGTCAGGTGCGCAACATCGCGATGGTGACCACGGCCATCGCCAAGGGTGACCTGACCAAGAAGATCGACATCGACGCCCGGGGCGAGATCCTGGAGCTGAAGACCACCATCAACACGATGGTCGACCAGCTCTCCTCCTTCGCCGAGGAGGTCACCCGGGTGGCCCGTGAGGTGGGTACGGAGGGGCAGCTCGGCGGCCAGGCGCGGGTCCGGGACGTCGACGGCACCTGGCGCGACCTGACCGAGTCGGTGAACGAGATGGCCGGGAACCTGACCCGGCAGGTGCGTGCCATCGCGCGCGTGGCGACCGCGGTGACCCGCGGCGATCTCAATCTGAAGATCGATGTGGATGCCTCGGGCGAGATCCAGGAGCTCCAGGACTACATCAACAAGATGATCGCCAACCTGCGCGACACCACGATCGCGAACAAGGAGCAGGACTGGCTCAAGGGCAACCTGGCCCGTATCTCCGCCCTGATGCAGGGCCGCCGCGATCTGGAGGACGTGGCCTCGCTGATCATGAGCGAGCTGACGCCGGTGGTCTCCGCGCAGCACGGCGCGTTCTTCCTCGCGGTGCAGCTGGTGGACGGTCAGGACCGGGGCGCCGACGCGGACGACCAGTACGAACTGCGGATGCATGGGTCGTACGGCTACTCCATGGGCTCCATGCCGACGTCGTTCCGGCCGGGTGAGGCGCTCATCGGGACGGCCGCGAAGGAGAAGCGCACGATCCTCGTGGAGAACGCGCCGAGCGGCTATCTGAAGATCTCCTCCGGGCTCGGCGACGCGCCGCCCGCGCAGGTGATCGTCCTGCCGGTGCTGTTCGAGGGGAAGGTGCTCGGCGTCATCGAGCTGGCGTCCTTCACCCCGTTCACGCAGATCCAGCGGGACTTCCTCAACCAGATCGCCGAGATGATCGCGACGAGCGTCAACACCATCTCCGTCAACACCAAGACCGAGTTGCTGCTCAAGCAGTCGCAAGGGCTGACCGAGGAACTGAGGCTGCGGTCGGAGGAGTTGGAGCAGCGGCAGAAGGCCCTCCAGGCGTCCAACGCGGAACTGGAGGAGAAGGCCGAGCTGCTGGCCCAGCAGAACCGGGACATCGAGGTCAAGAACACCGAGATCGAGGAGGCGCGGCAGGTCCTGGAGGAGCGCGCCGAGCAGCTCGCGGTCTCCATGCGCTACAAGAGCGAGTTCCTGGCCAACATGTCGCACGAGCTGCGTACGCCGCTCAACTCCCTGCTGATCCTGGCCAAGCTGCTCGCCGACAACGCCGAGGGCAACCTCTCGCCGAAGCAGGTGGAGTTCGCGGAGACCATCCACGGCGCAGGCTCCGACCTGCTCCAGCTGATCAACGACATCCTGGACCTGTCGAAGGTCGAGGCGGGCAAGATGGACGTCTCCCCGACGCGTATCGCGCTCGTGCAGCTCGTCGACTACGTGGAGGCCACGTTCCGGCCGCTGACCGCGGAGAAGGGCCTCGACTTCTCCGTACGGGTGTCGCCGGAGCTGCCCGCCACGCTGCACACCGACGAGCAGCGTCTGTTGCAGGTGCTGCGCAACCTGCTGTCGAACGCGGTGAAGTTCACCGACACCGGGGCCGTCGAGCTGGTCATCCGTCCGGCGGGTGGCGATGTGCCGATGGCGATCCGGGAGCAGTTGCTGGAGGCCGGCTCGCTGCGGGAACCGGACGCTGAACTGATCGCGTTCTCGGTGGCCGACACCGGCATCGGTATCGCGGCCAGCAAGATGCGGGTGATCTTCGAGGCGTTCAAGCAGGCGGACGGCACGACGAGCCGCAAGTACGGCGGTACGGGGCTCGGGTTGTCCATCTCGCGTGAGATCGCGCGGCTGCTCGGCGGTGAGATCCACGCGCAGAGCGAGCCCGGGCGCGGCTCGACGTTCACCCTGTATCTGCCGCTGCACCCGAGCGAACTGCCGCCCCAGGGCTACTCGCAGCTCGCGCCCGCCATGGAGGCCGACGAACTGCTGGCGTCCGAGGCGGAGCTGTCCGCGCCGGACATCGAGACCCCGGCCGAGGTGAAGTCGTACCAGGAGACCCAGAACGGTCCGGCGGCGCTCTTCCGGCGCCGCCGCAGGGCGGTCTCCGCGGGCGTGCAGCGCGGCGTCGGCGGGGGACAGGAGCAGTGGGCCGGGGAGTCGCACGAGGGGCCGCGATCGCGGCAGGGTGTGCGGTTCGACAGCGAGAAGGTGCTGATCGTCGACGACGACATCCGCAACGTCTTCGCGCTCACCAGCGTCCTGGAGCAGCACGGACTTTCGGTGCTGTACGCCGAGAACGGCCGGGAGGGCATCGAGGTGCTGGAACAGCACGACGATGTCGCGGTCGTCCTGATGGACATCATGATGCCGGAGATGGACGGGTACGCCACGACCACGGCGATCCGGCGGATGCCTCAGTTCGCGGGGCTGCCGATCATCGCGTTGACGGCGAAGGCGATGAAGGGCGACCGTGAGAAGGCCATCGAGTCGGGGGCCTCGGACTATGTGACCAAGCCGGTCGACCCCGATCACCTACTGTCCGTGATGGAACAGTGGATGCGTGTGCAGTGATGTGAATGCGGATGCGGTGAAGGGGCCCTGAATGTTCACGCGGAGTTGCCGACGGAGCGCGGCCGGCGCCGTGTAGAAGTGGGGTGTGCGGGGAACCTTCTGGTCTCCTGCTGCGTTTCTGCTACGTGCACAGTGACATCGCGGTGACAGGGTGTGGCGACAGGCGGGGTGCGGCTACGATGACCGGCACAAGGACGGGCGGCGCAAGGGAGTCGTCCCCTGGGGTGGCGTCGGGCGGCGTCACCCCGAGTCCTGAGGACAGGGGAGGCCCCAAGCCGGGGCGAGGAGGGCGGGCCATGGTGCAGAAGGCCAAGATCCTCCTGGTCGATGACCGGCCGGAGAATCTGCTGGCGCTGGAGGCCATCCTCTCCGCGCTCGATCAGACGCTGGTCAGGGCATCGTCCGGGGAGGAAGCGCTCAAGGCACTGCTGACGGACGATTTTGCGGTCATTCTGCTGGACGTCCAGATGCCGGGTATGGACGGGTTCGAGACCGCGGCGCACATCAAGCGGCGGGAACGGACGCGTGACATCCCGATCATCTTCCTGACCGCCATCAACCACGGCCCGCATCACACCTTCCGTGGGTACGCGGCGGGCGCGGTGGACTACATCTCCAAGCCGTTCGACCCGTGGGTGCTGCGGGCGAAGGTCTCGGTGTTCGTCGAGCTGTACATGAAGAACTGCCAGCTGCGCGAGCAGGCAGCCCTGTTGCGGCTGCAGCTGGAGGGCGGCGGCAGGTCGTCCGTGACCGGGGAGAGCAAGGAGCCGGCCGGGCTGCTCGCCGAGCTGTCCGCGCGGCTCGCGGCGGTGGAGGAGCAGGCCGAGGCGCTGTCCAAGCAGCTCGACGACGAGTCGGCGGACGCGGCGGCGGTGGCGACGGCGGCTCATCTGGAGCGCAAGCTCACCGGGCTGCGCCGTGCCCTGGACGCGCTGGAACCGGGCACGGGCAGCGGCACCCCGCCGGTTCCGTCCCAGAGCTGACGTCCTGTTCCGGCCGGGGCGGAGACGCGCCGGCCGGACGGACCGGTGGCCGCATCGCGTGCCGGGCGGCGCCGGTCCCGGGCTGCTTCCGCGGGCCGGCCGGTGCGGTGTGCCTCTCGGCCAAGCGGCGCAGTCCGGTTGAGCCCGCGTCAGTTCGACGCCTCTCCCGAAGCGACACGAACGGGTGAAGCAGTGGCCACGCGTGTCCCCTGCCGTCTCCACCGGTAATCTCACACTCATGGCCTCACGTCCCGCAGCCAAGAAGTCGCCCGCGAAGAAGGCGGCTACTCCGAGGCAGGCTCCGGCGAAGAAGGCACCCGCGAAGAAAGCCGCCGCCAGGAAGGCGCCCGCCAGGAAGGCCGCGGTGAAGAAGCCGGTTCCCGCTCCGGCGCCCAGCCCGACCGCGGGCGTGTACCGGCTCGTACGTGCCCTCTGGCTCGGCCTCGCGCACGCCGTCGGAGCGATGTTCCGGGGTCTGGGGCGGGGCGCGAAGGGGCTCGACCCGGCGCACCGCAAGGACGGCCTCGCGCTCCTGCTGCTCGGTCTGTCGCTGGTCGTCGCCGCAGGCACCTGGGCCAGTCTGCGCGGCCCCGTGGGCGGCCTCGTCGAGATGCTGGTCACCGGCGCCTTCGGGCGGCTCGATCTGCTCGTGCCGATACTGCTCGGCGTGATCGCCGTGCGGCTGATCCTGCATCCGGAGCGGCCGGAGGCCAACGGCCGTATCGTCATCGGCCTGTCCGCGCTCGTCATCGGCGTGCTCGGTCAGGTCCACATCGCCTGCGGCGGCCCCGCGCGCAGCGACGGCATGCAGGCGATAAGGGACGCCGGCGGGCTCATCGGCTGGGCCGCGGCCACTCCGCTCACGTACACCATGGGCGATGCCCTCGCGGTGGCGTTGCTCGTCCTGCTCACCTTCTTCGGGCTGCTCGTCGTCACCGCCACGCCCGTCACCGCCATTCCGCAGCGGCTGCGGCAGGTGGGCGTGAAGCTGGGCCTTCTGCACGCCCCGGACGACGACCGCGACGGCTTCGGCAGCGAGGACGACGAGCGGTACGACGAGCAGTGGCGCGAGGCGCTGCCCCGTTCCCGCCGGCGGGGATCCGCGGAGGGGCCCTACGACCCCGACGGGGCCGAGGAGGAGGCGATCGCCCGGCGGCGCGGCCGCGCCCGGCGCCCAGCCGTGCAGCAGCCCGCCATGGGCCGGGAGATGGACGCCGTGGACGTCGCGGCGGCCGCCGCTGCCGCCCTGGACGGCGCCGTCCTGCACGGGATGCCGCCGTCGCCGCTCGTCGCCGACCTCACCCAGGGGGTCGGCACCCAGGACCGCGAGCCGACGACGCCGACCCCCGTGCCGGCCGCACGGCCCCAGCAGGACCGGCTCCCGGCCGACAAGGGGGTGCCCGACCTCACCAAGGCGGCACCGCAGGAGGTCCGTGATCTGCCGCCGCGTGCCGAGCAGCTCCAGCTCTCCGGCGACATCACCTACTCCCTGCCCTCCCTGGACCTGCTGGAGCGCGGTGGCCCCGGCAAGGCGCGCAGCGCCGCCAACGACGCGGTCGTCGCCTCGCTCACGAACGTCTTCACCGAGTTCAAGGTCGACGCGGCCGTCACCGGCTTCACCCGCGGCCCGACGGTCACCCGCTACGAGGTGGAGCTGGGTCCCGCCGTGAAGGTCGAGCGGATCACCGCGCTCACGAAGAACATCGCGTACGCCGTCGCCAGCCCCGACGTCCGGATCATCAGCCCGATCCCCGGCAAGTCCGCGGTGGGCATCGAGATCCCCAACACCGACCGCGAGATGGTCAACCTCGGTGACGTACTGCGGCTCGCGGCGGCCGCCGAGGACGACCACCCCATGCTGGTCGCGCTCGGCAAGGACGTCGAGGGCGGCTATGTGATGGCCAACATCGCGAAGATGCCGCACATCCTCGTCGCCGGTGCCACCGGCTCCGGCAAGTCGTCCTGCATCAACTGCCTGATCACCTCGGTCATGATGAGGGCGACCCCGGAGGACGTGCGCATGGTCCTCGTCGACCCCAAGCGCGTCGAGCTGACCGCGTACGAGGGCATCCCGCACCTGATCACGCCGATCATCACCAACCCCAAGCGGGCCGCCGAGGCGCTCCAGTGGGTCGTACGGGAGATGGACCTGCGCTACGACGACCTCGCGGCGTACGGCTTCCGGCACATCGACGACTTCAACGAGGCGATCCGCAACGGCAAGATCAAAGCGCCCGAGGGCAGCGAGCGCGAACTGCATCCGTACCCGTATCTGCTGGTGATCGTCGACGAGCTGGCCGACCTGATGATGGTCGCGCCGCGCGACGTCGAGGACGCGATCGTGCGCATCACGCAGCTCGCGCGCGCGGCGGGCATCCATCTGGTGCTCGCCACCCAGCGGCCGTCCGTGGACGTCGTCACCGGTCTGATCAAGGCGAACGTGCCCTCCCGGCTGGCCTTCGCCACCTCCTCCCTGGCCGACTCGCGCGTCATCCTCGACCAGCCCGGCGCCGAGAAGCTGATCGGCAAGGGCGACGGGCTCTTCCTGCCGATGGGCGCGAACAAGCCGACCCGTATGCAGGGCGCGTTCGTGACCGAGGAGGAGGTCGCGGCGATCGTCCGGCACTGCAAGGACCAGATGGCGCCCGTCTTCCGGGAGGACGTCACGGTCGGCGGCAAGCAGAAGAAGGAGATCGACGAGGACATCGGCGACGATCTCGATCTGCTGTGCCAGGCGGCCGAGCTGGTCGTCTCCACGCAGTTCGGCTCCACCTCGATGCTCCAGCGCAAGCTGCGCGTCGGTTTCGCCAAGGCCGGGCGGCTGATGGACCTCATGGAGTCGCGGAACATCGTCGGTCCCAGCGAGGGATCCAAGGCCCGCGACGTCCTGGTGAAACCCGACGAACTGGACGGAGTGCTCGCCCTCATTCGCGGGGAGTCTCAACCGTAGGGATCGGACGTTCCCGGAAGCGCCGTACGAGCGGGCCGGCCGGGCGTGGCACCGGCACCCCCGGCGACGCGCCCGGCATCCGACCGTGACCCACTCGTAAGGGATCCGTGAGCAACCGTTCCACTGCCGCGCACGTCAACTTGAGCAAGACGACAGCAATATGTCCCACCATCAGGATGACCGGCCATTCAGATGGCGTACAAAGTCGTACCGCCCGGTTGCCCCACCCTTTCGTACCCCCCCTAGACTGAACTTCCAGCACAGGTGGCTACACGCTCGAAAGGCGCCCCCGTGTCCATCGGCAACTCCCCAGACGGAAACTCCCCTGAGGACGTACCTCCCTTCAACGACGCCCGTGACGACGAAGCGTCGGAACGCCCGTCGATCGGTCGAACCCTGCAGCAGGCGCGTATCGCCGCCGGGCTGACCGTCGACGACGTCAGCAGTGCCACCCGGGTCCGCACCACGATCGTCCACGCGATCGAACAGGACGACTTCGCGCCGTGCGGCGGCGACGTCTACGCCCGCGGTCACCTTCGCACGCTTGCGCGAGCTGTGGGTCTCGACCCCGCCCCCCTGCTGGAGCAGTACGCCGCCGAGCACGGCGGACGCCCCGCTCCGACCCCGGCGGCCCCGCTGTTCGAGGCGGAACGCATCCGCCCCGAGCGCCGGGGGCCCAACTGGACCGCGGCCATGGTCGCGGCGATCGTCGCGGTGATCGGCTTCGTCGGCTTCACCCTGGTCAAGGGAGGCGACAGCGGGCAGAGCGCCAAGACGCCGGTCGCCAAGGGCCCCCAGGCGAGCACCGGCAAGACCGCCTCGGCGGTGCCCAAGAGCAGCAAGCCCGCCGCCCCGAAGCCCGAGCCGTCCGACAGCGCGATCGCCGCCGCACCCCGTGACAAGGTGACCGTGCAGGTCAGCGCCGCCGACGGCCGCAGCTGGATCTCCGCCAAGGACCACAACGGCCGCACCCTCTTCGACGGGCTGCTCAAGCAGGGCGACTCGCAGACCTTCCAGGACAAGGAGAAGATCGACCTCGTCCTCGGCGACGCGGGGGCCATCCAGCTCTACGTCAACGGCAAGAAGATCCAGGACGATTTCCAGCCCGGCCAGGTCGAGCGCCTGACCTACACGAAGGGCGACCCCGTCACCGGATGACGGACGGCCGCGGCGCCCGAGTGGTGACCGAGCGGTACGCAAGGGGCACGGACACACGGGGTTGGCCAAGATCGGCCAACCCCGTCGACGTGGGCTGTCAGCGGGACGAAGTAGTCTTGAGCCCATGTCTGAACGCCGTACCGTCGCACTCGTCACTCTTGGCTGCGCCCGCAACGAGGTGGACTCGGAGGAGCTCGCAGGCCGTTTGGAGGCGGACGGCTGGGAACTCGTGGAGGACGCCGAGCAGGCGGACGTCGCCGTCGTGAACACGTGCGGCTTCGTCGAGGCCGCGAAGAAGGACTCCGTCGACGCCCTGCTGGAGGCCAACGACCTCAAGGGACACGGCAGAACGCAGGCCGTCGTGGCGGTGGGCTGCATGGCCGAGCGGTACGGCAAGGAGCTCGCCGAGGCCCTCCCCGAGGCCGACGGCGTGCTCGGTTTCGACGACTACGCGAACATCTCGGACCGCCTCCAGACCATTCTGAACGGCGGCATCCACGCCTCCCACACCCCGCGCGACCGGCGCAAGCTGCTGCCGATCACTCCGGCGGAGCGGCAGGAGTCCGCCGCGGCCGTCGCGCTGCCGGGTCACGGTCCGGCAGACCTCCCGGAGGGCGTCGCCCCGGCCTCGGGCCCCCGCGCGCCGCTGCGCCGCCGGCTGGACGGCTCCCCGGTCGCCTCGGTCAAGCTGGCCTCGGGCTGCGACCGGCGCTGCTCCTTCTGTGCCATCCCGTCCTTCCGCGGCTCGTTCATCTCGCGCCGCCCCAGCGATGTGCTGAACGAGACGCGCTGGCTGGCCGAGCAGGGCGTCAAGGAGATCATGCTGGTCTCCGAGAACAACACCTCCTACGGCAAGGACCTCGGTGACATCCGTCTCCTGGAGTCCCTGCTGCCCGAGCTCGCCGAGGTGGACGGCATCGAGCGGGTCCGCGTCAGCTACCTCCAGCCGGCCGAGATGCGCCCCGGCCTGATCGACGTGCTGACCTCGACCCCGAACGTCGTGCCCTACTTCGATCTGTCCTTCCAGCACTCCGCGCCAGGTGTGCTGCGCGCGATGCGGCGCTTCGGCGACACCGACCGCTTCCTGGAGCTGCTGGACACCATCAGAAGCAAGGCGCCGGAAGCCGGTGTGCGCTCCAACTTCATCGTGGGCTTCCCCGGCGAGACCGAGTCGGACCTGGCCGAACTGGAGCGCTTCCTGAACGGCGCCCGGCTGGACGCGATCGGTGTCTTCGGCTACTCCGACGAGGAGGGCACGGAGGCCGCGACGTACGAGAACAAGCTCGACGAGGACGTCGTCGCCGAGCGGCTGGCCCATATCTCCCGGCTCGCCGAGGAACTGGTGTCGCAGCGCGCCGAGGAGCGGGTCGGCCAGACCGTCCACGTGCTCGTGGAGTCGGTGGACGCGGAGGAGGGGGCCTACGGCCGCGCCGCGCACCAGGCGCCCGAGACGGACGGCCAGGTGCTGTTCACCGGGAGCGAAGGCCTGAGCGTGGGCCGTATGGTCGAGGCGAAGGTGGTCGGTACGGAAGGTGTCGACCTGGTGGCCGAGCCGCTCGCGGGCTCGCTCGGGTGTCCTGAGGAGGCGGGCAGATGACCGGAATCCCGGCATCCGCGGCGGGCGGCTCCTCCCGCTCGCGGGGCGCGGCGTCCGCGCCGGGCAGCCCCGGCCTCGCGGCCATGTCCGGCTCCAGGGCGGGCAAGGGATCCTCCGGCACCCCGGCCGCCCGGTCGGCCCAGAACTCGGACGCGCCCGGTTCCTCCGGCGCCCCGGACGAGGCACGGGCGCCGCGCGGCGGCAAGCTGACGGCCGCCGCGGTCAACCAGGCCAGCATCTGGAACGTCGCCAATCTGCTGACGATGCTGCGCCTGGTCCTGGTGCCGGGCTTCGTCGCGCTGATGCTGGCGGGCGGCGGATACGACCCGGCGTGGCGCGCCCTCGCCTGGGCGGCCTTCGCCATCGCCATGATCACCGATCTGTTCGACGGCCATCTGGCGCGCACGTACAACCTCGTCACCGACTTCGGGAAGATCGCCGACCCCATCGCCGACAAGGCGATCATGGGCGCGGCCCTCATCTGTCTGTCCTGGCTCGGCGACCTGCCGTGGTGGGTGACGGGTGTGATCCTCGGGCGTGAGCTGGGCATCACCCTGCTGCGCTTCCTGGTCATCCGCTACGGCGTGATACCGGCCAGCCGGGGCGGCAAGCTGAAGACGCTGACCCAGGGTGTCGCCGTCGGGATGTATGTCCTGGCGCTCACGGGGTGGCTGGCGACCCTGAGGTTCTGGGCGATGGCCGCGGCGCTCGTCCTGACCGTCGTCACCGGGCTCGACTACGTACGACAGGCCATGGTGCTGCGCAGGCGCGGCATCGCCGAGAGCCGTGCCGCGGCCGAGGAGGCCGAGCGTTGACATCCCCGGCCGCCGAAGTGCTGCGACTACTGAACGTGAGAGGCGAGACGCTCGCCGTCGCCGAGTCGCTGACCGGTGGCCTGGTGGCCGCGGAGATCACTGCCGTGGCCGGTGCCTCCCAGGCCTTCCGCGGCTCGGTGACCGCCTACGCCACCGATCTGAAGCGGGACGTCCTGGGCGTGGACGGCACCCTGCTGGCCGAGCGGGGAGCGGTGGATCCGCAGGTCGCGGCCCAGATGGCGGCCGGCGTACGCAAGGCGCTCGGTGCGGACTGGGGGCTCGCGACGACCGGTGTGGCCGGGCCCGATCCCCAGGACGGCCGCCCGGTGGGCACGGTGTTCGTGGCCGTGGACGGGCCGCTCGAAAGCGTTTCCGCCGAACTCGGTGGCGGGAAAGTGGCCGCGCTGCGGTTGAACGGCAGCCGTGCGGAAATCCGTATGGAGAGTGTACGGAGCGTACTCGCTCTGCTTCTCGAGGAGCTTGCGGGCGAACAGACCGGGAATGAGCGGGCACAGGATACGGAACAGAACGGGGGGACTTGATGTTTGCAGCCCTGAGTGAACACAACAGCGCTCCCCGCACGGCCGCGGCGCAAGGCGGTACGGTGGGGCGTGAAGGATGCGGTTACGCGGTCCGAGGAGGGAGCCACCGATGATTCTGCTCCGTCGCCTGCTGGGTGACGTGCTGCGTCGGCAGCGCCAGCGCCAGGGCCGTACTCTGCGCGAAGTCTCCTCGTCCGCCCGAGTTTCGCTCGGCTATCTCTCCGAGGTGGAGCGGGGGCAGAAGGAGGCGTCCTCCGAACTGCTCTCCGCGATCTGCGACGCGCTGGACGTACGGATGTCCGAGCTCATGCGGGAAGTGAGCGACGAGCTCGCGCTCGCCGAGCTGGCACAGTCGGCAGCGGCCACCGAGCCGGTGCCCGCGCCGGTGCGTCGCCCGATGCTCAATTCCGTGTCCGTCACCGGTGTCCCACCGGAACGGGTCACGATCAAGGCGCCCAGCGAGGCAGTGGACGTGGTCGCCGCCTGACACCCCGCAGCGGGGTGCGCACGGCGTCGATCTGTACGAGGGCCCCGGCCGGGGCCTCTCCGGGGAGACCTGGAGGGGGCGGCCGGGGCTTTCGTGTGTCCGGGGGGCGTGATGCTTTGTATGTGGGGGCCGGGATCCGTGTGTACGGCGCTGTGATCCGCGCCGCCTTCGGTTTACCGGGCCCGGCGGGCGTGCGGTCCCGTTTGCCGGGCCCGGCGGGCGTGCGGTCCCGTTTGCCGGGCCCGGCGGGCGTGCGGTCCCGTTTGCCGGGCCCGTGGGGTGCGGTCATCGTGGAAGGGCGCTCGGGGCCGTACGCACGCTTGCGGAGGATGTCGATGTACGTCGTTAAGAGCCCGCTGTCCGACCCGGACGTCAAGATCGTCTCCGAGGCCCTGCAGGGAGCCCTGGTCGATCTGTTGGACCTTTCCCTCGTGGCCAAGCAGGTCCACTGGAACGTGATCGGGCCGCGCTTCCGCTCCATCCACCTCCAGCTCGACGAGGTGGTCGACAGTGCGCGCCTCCACTCCGACACCGTGGCGGAACGCTCCTCGGCACTCGGTGTCCCGCCGGACGGCCGCGCCGCGACCGTCGCCCAGGGCAGCGGCATCGGTGCGGTGCCCCAGGGCTGGGTCAAGGACACGGACGCGGTGGGCACGCTCGTCTCCGCGCTCGGCGCGGTGATCGCGCGTATGCGGGAGCGGGTGCAGGCGACCGCCGCGCCGGACCCCGTGAGCCAGGACATCTTCATCGGCATCACCGCGGACCTGGAGAAGCACCACTGGATGTTCCAGGCGGAGAACGGGTGAGGCGAACGGGGGAGCGGGCCGGGTCCCGAGGGGCATCGGACTCCCGTGGTGGGGCCGGGCGCGGGGGAGGGCGCGCGCGGGGTGCGCCGTGTGCGACAGATGCCCGGGGCATGCGCTGGGTCCAGTGCGCCTGTGTGCCGCTGGTGCGCCCTCCCTGGTGGTGACAGGGCGGTCTAGGGTCTGGTTCCTCGGGTTGGAGGTGACGGCCATGGCGGGGCGCACGGCGCGCTGGGGGGCGACGCTGGCGCTGGGTGCGCTGTGGTGGTGGGGGGTACTCCGACTCGTGCTGGCACCCGATGCGGGGGTGCTGGAGGGGGCGGTCGCGACCGGGGGGTGGGGGCTGAGCCTGCTACCGGTGCACTGTGTGCCGAAGACCCGTGCCGTGGGGGCGGCCGGGTCGGACCAGCAGGCTGGGTCCTGGCGCCGGTGGTGGACCGCGAGGGGGCGCGGGAGGGGCGCGCAACCGGGGTGAGGGGGGTGAAGGGGGGCGAGCGGGGTCGGCTGGAGACGGTGTCCGGGGGCGTTCAGGGGGCTCCTGGGTGCGGTTTGCGGCCGGCCCGGCCGCCGAGGCCGACAGGTGCCCGGGTGCGGGCGGTGCGGCCGTCCTTGACGGGGCCGCTCACCAAGGCATCGCTACGCCGCCGTTCGGGCGCAGGATCTGGCCCGTGGTGAACGAGGCGGCGTCGGAGGCGAGGTGCAGCACCGCGTGGGCGACTTCCTCCGGTTCGCCGACCCGGCCGAGCGGTGACAGTCGCGCCATGGACGCCTCGGTCCGTGCCCGGGTCTCCCCGTGCCGGTCGGTCATCGGTGTACGGGTCCATCCGGGCGCCACCGCGTTGACCCGGATCCCGTGCCGCCCGACCTCGGCCGCCAGGGTCTTCGTCAGCTGCACCACGGCCGCCTTCGCCACGCCGTAGCAGAGCAGTCCCGGGCCGCCGGTGTCGACGGCGCCGGAAGCCATCGTGACGATGCTGCCGCGGGTACCGTCCGCGATCATGCGACGGGCCGCCTCCTGGCAGGCGTAGAGCACGCCCTTGAAGTTGACGGCCAGCACCCGGTCCAGGTCCTCGTCCCGGGTCTGAAGGACGGGGCTGCTGTGCATGATCCCGGCGACGGCGGCCATCGCGTCGAGGCGCGTGCAGGAGGCGACCGCCTGTTGCAGTCGTGCCCGGTCCGTCACATCGAGCGGGTGCGGATGCGCCGTGCCGCCGCGGTCCTTGATCAGGGCCGCCGTCTCGTCCAGACCGTGAGCGTCCCGGTCCGCGCAGTGGACGGTCGCCCCGGCCTCGGCGAACAGCACGGCCGTGGCGCGGCCGATGCCGCTCGCGGCGCCGGTGACGAATGCGGTGCGTCCGCTGAGGTCGTACGCCGTGACGGGCATGGTTCCGACGGTACGAGCATTTCTGACGGGTCGTCAATCAGCGGTACGTGGAGGGCTGTCGCGGGGGTCTGCCGGGGCGCGGCGGCGGAGTCGGCCCCCACTGACAGGCGGGGCACCAGTAGGTGGGGCGCTCCCGGGAGCCGTCGCCCTGGTCGGCCACCTGGATCGGGGTGCGGCAGTACAGACAGGGGCGGGGCGCACGGCCGTACACGAACAGGTTCTGCTCGCGCCGTCCCGTGGTGTTGCGCGCCGGGCGGTCGCGGTTCGCCTCCAGAAGCCGCTGGGCGAGGGCGGGCAGCTGCGCGGCGTGCTCGGCCGGGAGGTCGCCGACGGGCAGCCATGGGGTCACCCGGAGCAGAAAGCACAGCTCGCTCTTGTAGACATTGCCGATACCGGCAAGATTGCGCTGGTCCAGAAGGGCCTCGCCGAGAGGGCGGGCGGGGTCACGCAGCAGGTTCTCCCGTGCCAGAGCGGGATCCCAGTCCGGACCGAGGAGGTCGGGGCCGAGATGGCCAACGGCGCGGTCCTCGTCGGCGGTGCGGAGCAGTTCCAGGACGGGCAGGCGATAGCCGACGGCGGTGCGGTCGTTGGTGCCGAGGATCGCCCGGATCTGGTGGGCGGGGCCGCCGTGCCAGCGCTGTCCCGCCGCGAAGATCTTCCAGGCGCCGTCCATCTTCAGATGGGAGTGCAGGGTGAGTCCGCCCTCGATCCGGGTCAGCAGGTGTTTGCCGCGCGGGGTGACGTCGAGGACGGTACGGCCGGTGAGGTCGGCCGTGGCGTACTTGGGCACCCGGAGGTCGGAGCGCGTCAGCACCCTCCCTGCGAGCGCCCCGTGCAGACGCTTCGCGGCCAGGTACACGGTGTCGCCTTCGGGCATGCGTCAAGGGTGACACGTCGGGAGGGCGCGGTGGCGAGCCCCGGGCCGGGGTGCGCTCCGCCGGCCGGAGAGCGGGTCGCAGGCTGGGGGAGCCGGCGGTACTGCTTTGCCGGGGGAGCCGGTCGCGCTGTCGACGGGGTGCCGGCGGGGGCTCACGCGCGGATGCGCAGTCCCCGTGGGGTCGCGATGAAACCCGCTCCTTCCAGGAGGATGCCGAAAGGGGACGACAGGGCGGATGCGCCGTTGACGCGCTCCACCGTGACCGTGCCCAGGGAGCCTGCGCGTGCGGCTGCCCCGAGGGCCTCGGCGGCGGCGCGCAGGCGTGCGTCCTGCGTCGGCTCGGCCTCCGGGTCCGCGGGCCAGGCCAGCAGGGTCTTGCCGCCGCGCTCCATGTAGAGCGCCAGCTCGCCGTCGACCAGGACCACCAGCGAACCCGCCTTGCGCCCCGGTTTGTGCCCCGCGCCTGTGGGCGGCTCGGGCCAGGCGAGCGCGGCGCCGTACGCATTGGCCGGGTCGGCGGCCGCGAGGACCACCGTGCGGGCGGGGCCGGTGGATCGGGTTCGGTTCGGCGGAAGCCCTGGCCCGCGCTGCCCGTACGGCGGACGGGGGTCGGACCCCACGCCGGTCCCGGAACCGGAGCGCGGTCCTCCGAACCCCGGTGCGGACAGCGGGTCAGGGAGCGCCGGGCCCGAGTCGAAGGGGTCGCCGAAGCCGGCGGCCGACGGATCGCCGAAGGCCGGGGCAGGCGGGCCGTCGAAGCCGTCGTGGTGTCCGGTGGTGCCGAAGGGGCCTTCCGGGGTGTCGTCGTAGCCGGTGCCGAAGGGGCTCTGCGGCGACTGCCCGTGGCTCCCGGGGAACCCGTTCGGGAAACCGTGGGCGAAGCCGTTCCCCGCGCCGGATCCCGCGCCCGGCAGCGGTTCGCCCCGCTCACGCGCGTTCGCCACCGCGCGCAGCCGGTCCACCGCGCCGTCCATCGCGAACTGCGCCGCGCCCAGCCCCTCGACCACATAGCCGCGCCGGGCCTGCCCGCTCTCCTCGAAGACGGACAGGACGCGGTAGACGGCGGAGAAGCCGCCCTCCACGCCCTCCGCCGCCACCGCGCCCCGGGTCACGACGCCGTGCCGGTCCAGCAGCGTCCGGGCCAGGGCGTGGGCGCGGACGGTGGGGTCCCCCTCACGGGAGGGGAGCAGCGACCAGCGGCCCGCGACGGTCGGCGGCCCCGTACGCGACTGGGGGCGGGCCGCGGCCGTGAGTGAGCCGTACCGCCCGCGCGGGACCGCGCGCTTGGCGCGGTGGGCGGTGGACCCCGCGGTGCGGCCCGAGCCGAGCAGCGACCGCATCGGCGCCAGTGTGTCGTTCGTCAGCCGGCCCGACCAGGCCAGATCCCAGATCGCGTCGGCCAGTTGGGGATCCGTGACGTCCGGGTGCGTCGTGGCCCGGACCTGGTCGCCGATCTGCCGGAAGAACAGGCCGTAGCCCCCCGAGAGGGCGGCCAGGACCGACTGGTGGAGCGCCGTCAGCTCCAGGGGGTGCGGGTCGGGCAGCAGCAAGGGGGCCGCGTCCGCGAGGTAGAGGGAGACCCAGCCGTCCTTGCCGGGCAGCGCGCCCGCGCCCGCCCAGACCACCTCGCCGGCGGCTGTGAGTTCGTCCAGCATCGCGGGCGTGTAGGCGGCGACCCGGGACGGCAGGACGAGTTTCTCCAGGGCGGATGCCGGCACGGACGCGCCCTGCAACTGTTCGATCGCGCGCACCAGACCGTCCACGCCCCGCAGACCGTGCCCGCTGCCCACGTGCTGCCACTGCGGCAGGAACTGTGCCAGCGCGGCCGGAGGCACCGGCTCCAGCTCGTGCCGCAGCGCCGCCAGCGAACGCCGCCGCAGCCTGCGCAGCACGGCCGCGTCACACCACTCCTGACCGATCCCCGCCGGATGGAACTCCCCCTGGACGATCCGGCCGGATGCCGCGAGCCGCTGCAACGCGCCGTCGGTGACGGCCGCACCGAGACCGAACCGCGCCGCGGCGGTGGCCGATGTGAAGGGGCCGTGCGTGCGCGCGTATCGCGCGAGAAGGTCTCCGAGCGGGTCCTTGACCGGCTCGGTGAAGGCCTCCGGGACGCCCACCGGCAGCGCCGTGCCCAGGGCGTCCCGCAACCGGCCGGCGTCCTCGATCGCCGCCCAGTGGTCGATGCCCGCGATACGGACCTTGATCGCACGGCGGGCGGCGGCCAGCTCAGGCGCCCAGTGCGGCTCCGCCCCCCGCTCGACCAGCTCGGCGTCGGTGAGCGGGCCCAGCAGCCGCAGTACGTCCGCGACCCCTTCGACGTCCTTGACCCGCCGGTCCTCCGTGAGCCACTGCAGCTCCCGCTCCAGCTCGGCCAGTACCTCGGCGTCGAGCAGCTCCCGCAGCTCCGCCTGGCCCAGCAGTTCCGCCAGCAGCCGGGAGTCCAGCGAGAGTGCTGCGGCGCGCCGCTCGGCGAGGGGGGAGTCCCCCTCGTAGAGGAACTGGGCGACGTACCCGAACAGCAGCGAGCGGGCGAACGGGGACGGTTCGGGGGTGGTGATCTCGACGAGCCGCACCTTGCGTGACTCGATGTCGCCCATCAGCTCGGTGAGACCCGGGACGTCGAAGACGTCCTGCAGGCACTCGCGGACCGCTTCGAGGACGATCGGGAACGAGCCGAACTCGCTCGCGACCTGGAGCAGCTGGGCCGCCCGCTGACGCTGCTGCCACAGCGGGGTGCGGCGGCCGGGGTTGCGCTTCGGCAGCAGCAGCGCACGGGCCGCGCATTCGCGGAAGCGGGACGCGAACAGCGCCGAGCCGCCGACCTGGTCGGTGACGATCTGGTCGACATCGCCCTTGTCGAAGACGACGTCTGTCGCGCCGACCGGGGCCTGCTCGGCGTCGAACTCCGCGCCCGCCTTCATCGCCTCCTGGTCGAGCAGGTCCAGGCCCATCAGATCGGCGTCCGGCAGCCGCAGCACGATGCCGTCGTCGGCGTGCATCACCTGGGCGTCCATGCCGTAGCGCTCGGCCAGCCGGGCGCCCAGCGCGAGCGCCCACGGGGCGTGGACCTGCGCGCCGAACGGGGAGTGCACCACGACCCGCCAGTCGCCCAGCTCGTCACGGAAGCGCTCCACGACGATCGTGCGGTCGTCCGGGACATGGCCGCAGGCCTCGCGCTGCTCGGCCAGATACGACAGCACGTTGTCCGCGGCCCAGGCGTCGAGACCGGCTGTCAGCAGCCTCAGCCGCGCGTCCTCCTTCGACAGCGAGCCCACCTCGCGCAGGAACGCGCCCACCGCGCGGCCCAGTTCGAGCGGCCGGCCCAGCTGGTCGCCCTTCCAGAAGGGCAGCCGGCCCGGGACGCCGGGGGCGGGGGAGACCAGCACCCGGTCGCGCGTGATGTCCTCGATCCGCCAGGAGCTGGTGCCCAGGGTGAACACGTCCCCGACCCGGGACTCGTACACCATCTCCTCGTCCAGTTCGCCGACCCGGCCGCCGCCCTTCTTCGGGTCGGCCCCGGCCAGGAAGACCCCGAAGAGCCCGCGGTCCGGGATCGTGCCCCCGGAGGTGACGGCGAGTCGCTGGGCGCCCGGCCGGCCGGTGATCGTGCCCGCCACCCGGTCCCACACCACGCGCGGGCGCAGCTCCGCGAAGGCGTCGGAGGGGTAGCGGCCCGCCAGCATGTCCAGCACCGCCGTGAACGCCGACTCGGGGAGGGAGGCGAAGGGGGCCGCCCGGCGGACCATGGCGAGCAGGTCGTCGAACTGCCAGGTGTCGAGGGCCGTCATGGCGACGAGCTGCTGCGCGAGCACGTCCAGCGGGTTCCCCGGGACCCTCAGCGACTCGATGGAGCCGGACCGCATCCGCTCGGTGACCACGGCCGCCTGGACCAGGTCGCCCCGGTACTTGGGGAAGACCACGCCCGTGGAGACCGCGCCGACCTGGTGCCCCGCGCGGCCCACGCGCTGGAGCCCGGAGGCCACGGACGGCGGGGACTCCACCTGGACGACGAGGTCCACCGCACCCATGTCGATGCCCAGCTCAAGGCTGGAGGTGGCGACCACGGCCGGCAGCCGGCCCGCCTTCAGGTCCTCCTCGACGAGGGCACGCTGCTCCTTGGAGACCGAGCCGTGGTGGGCGCGCGCGAGCACCGGCGGCGCCCCCTGCGCGGCACCCGAACCGCCCATCAGCTGGGCGGGGGAGTGGTGTTCTTCCAGGGACTCGCCGGTGGCCCGCTCGTAGGCGATCTCGTTCAGCCGGTTGCACAGCCGCTCTGCGAGACGGCGCGAGTTGGCGAACACGATCGTGGAGCGGTGCGCCTGGACCAGATCGGCGATCCGCTCCTCGACATGCGGCCAGATGGACGGGCGCTCCGCGCCCTCGGACCCGTCACTGACCGGGGAGCCGCCCAGCTCGCCGAGATCCTCGACCGGGACCACGACGGACAGGTCGAACTCCTTGCCGGACTCCGGCTGGACGATCTCCACCTTGCGGCGCGGGGAGAGGAAGCGCGCGACCTCGTCCACGGGGCGGACGGTGGCCGACAGGCCGATGCGGCGCGCGGGCTTCGGCAGCAGCTCGTCGAGGCGCTCCAGGGACAGTGCGAGATGGGCGCCCCGCTTGGTGCCCGCCACCGCGTGCACCTCGTCCAGGATCACGGTCTCCACGCCCGTCAGCGCATCGCGCGTGGCGGACGTCAGCATCAGGAACAGCGACTCCGGTGTCGTGATCAGGATGTCCGGCGGGCGGGTGGCCAGGGCGCGGCGCTCCGCCGCCGGGGTGTCGCCGGAACGGATGCCGACCCTGATCTCCGGCTCGGGCAGCCCGAGCCGGACCGACTCCTGCCGGATGCCCGTCAGCGGACTGCGCAGGTTCCGCTCGACGTCCACCGCGAGGGCCTTCAGCGGGGACACGTACAGCACCCGGCAGCGCTTCTTGGGATCGGCAGGCGGTGGGGTGGACGCCAGCTGGTCGAGCGCGGCGAGGAACGCGGCCAGCGTCTTGCCGGAGCCGGTCGGGGCGACCACGAGCACGTCCGAACCCTCGCCGATGGCGCGCCACGCCCCGGCCTGGGCCGCGGTGGGCGCGGAGAACGCCCCCGTGAACCAGCCGCGGGTCGCGGGGGAGAAGCCGTCCAGGGCTCGGTGTGCAGGACTGGGCATGCGTCCATCCTGCACCCAGCCACTGACAAACCACCTGACCTGCGCAAACACCGCACGAGTGGGGCTGGGAGGTGGGGCCGTGCCGCAGAATGGAGCCATGGCAGGTTCCAGGGAACGGGCACGGCACTGGCGGTACGAGGAACTGCCGGGCGTCGACCTGCTGCGAGCCCGCTACATCCACAAGACGTTCGTGCGGCACACCCACGAGAACTTCGTGATCGCGGCCATCGCCGACGGCGTCGAGATCTTCCACCACGGCGGTGCGGACCAGTACGCGGGTCCGGGAGCGCTGGCGCTGGTCAACCCGGACACCTCGCACACGGGCCGGGCCGGGGTACCGGAGGGCTGGCGGTACGGGGCCGTCTACCCCTCGCCTCAGCTGGTGGCCGAGATCGCCGCCGAGACCACGGGCATCCGCGGCACGCCCGGCTTCACCAGTCCGGTGCTGGAGGATCCGTATGCGGCCGGCCTGGTCCATGAGGTGCTCCGGGCCGTGGACGAGGACAACCCGCTCGCCGCCGACACCCTGCTGCGGGTCGCCGTGACGCGGCTGCTGCGGCGGGTCGGCGGGCCCCTGCCGCAACGGGCCGTGCGCACCGCGGGAGGCCGGGCCGCCGCACGCGCGCGTGCCGTGCTCGAGGAGCGGATGGCACAGCCCCCGAGCCTGGAACGGCTGGCAGCCGACCTCGGCACCAGTCCCTTCTCACTGCTGCGCGCCTTCCGCACCGCCTACGGGATGCCGCCGCACACCTGGCTGACCGACGCCCGGGTCCGCCGGGCGCGGCGTCTGCTTGACGCCGGGACCACGCCCGCCGAGGCGGCCGTCGCGGTCGGTTTCACCGACCAGCCCCACCTCAACCGCCACTTCACGCGGATCGTGGGCGTCCCTCCGGGGGCGTACCAGCGCGAGCGCAAGGAGGACGGATCCCGCACCACCGGGCGCAAGAACGTACAAGACCCGAATGCGTGACCGCTCGTAGCCTCCGGGGCGTGGCAGAACAGAGCGCTCTCGCGGACCGCCGTAGAGGAGACAGCGAAAAGCCGGACGCCGCCGTCGTCCGGGACGCCCTCGGGGTCGGGGTGGCCGTCGGCCTGTCCGGCTTCGCCTTCGGGGTCACCTCGGCCGGCAGTGGGCTCACCCTGCCGCAGACCTGCGCGCTCAGCCTCCTGGTGTTCACCGGCGCCTCGCAGTTCGCGCTCGTGGGCGCGCTCGCGGCGGGCGGCAACCCGCTCACGGCGGCCGCGGGCGCCTTCTTCCTGGGCGTGCGGAACGCGTTCTACGGGCTGCGGCTCTCGCAGTTGCTGGCCCTCCCGCGCGCGGTGCGGCCGTTCGCCGCGCAGTGGGTCATCGACGAGACCACCGCCGTGGCGCTCGCCCAGCCGACCCGGCGGAGCGCCCGCATCGGCTTCACCGTGACCGGGCTCACCTTGTACGTGCTGTGGAACCTGACCACGCTGCTGGGGGCCCTCGGCGCGCAGGCGATCGGCGACACCAAGGCGTGGGGGCTGGACGCCGCCGGGCCCGCGGTCTTCCTGGCGCTGCTCGCGCCGATGCTGAGGACGACCGCGGAGCGTGCCGTGGCGGGCGCGGCCGTGGTGCTGGGGCTCGCGCTGCTGCCGGTCCTGCCCGCCGGTGTGCCGGTCCTGGCGGCGGCGCTGGCGGCTCCGGCCGTCCTCATCCTGGAGGGACGTCGGGCGACGGCGAACGTGCGGGGCGCACGGACCGAGACGGTGCGAAAGGCCGACGAGACCCGAGGGGGAGACCGTTGAACGTCTGGATCGCGATCGGCGTCACCGCCGTCGGCTGCTACGCCGTCAAGCTCCTCGGTCTGCTCGTTCCCGCCGGGATCCTGGAGCGGCCGCTCGTCCAGCGGCTCGCGGCCCTGCTGCCCGTCGCCCTGCTGGCCGCCCTCACGGCCCAGCAGACCTTCGCCGACGGCCGTGTCCTGGTACTGGACGCCAGGGCGGCGGGGCTCACCGCGGCCGCCGTCGCCCTGCTCCTGCGCGCCCCGTTCCTGATCGTGGTCGGTGTCGCGGTCGTGGTGACGGCGGGGCTGCGCGCGCTGACGGGCTGAACCGGGTGCCCCGCCCGCCCGAGGAGCAGCGGCCGACGTCAGCCGATGGCCCGCCCGTACGCCCGGAGGGTGAGCAGCGCCTCGATGGTCACCACGGGGCGGCATTCCAGGGCCGTGCCCGGAGCCCACTGCCGCCACCGGACGGGCCAGCCGCCGTCCTCCTGCTGCTCGTCCGTGAGGTGGTCCAGGGCGCGCTCCATCTCCTCGTCGGTGAACCACGCACACGCGAGGGAGTCCGGCGTACGCGCGAAGTCGTACGGGAAGTGGTGCTCGCCCGGCGCGTACCCGCGGGCGACCGGGTACTCCTCCGGACGGCCCGGGTCCAGGCACACGAGCCGCTCCTCCCGTACCAGGCGGCCCAGCCGGTCGGCGGCGGCCTGCGCGCGCGGCCGGTCCGGCGCCGAGTCCAGGAACGCCACCGCGGCCTCCACCTCGTAGGGATGCGACTTCCGCAGGGAGTCGATCGCCTGCCAGCAGAAGTCGGTGGCCCGGAACAGCCACGCGTGCCAGACCTCGTTGCGGTGCAGCAGACCCACCACCGGGCCCGTGGCGAGGAGGTCGCCCGGCGGGTCGTCGACGATGGGCACGAAGGGGGCCGCCGGGTAGCCGCGCTGGCTGGGATGGATCGCCGGGAGGGCACCGTCCGGGGTCGACACGGCCGTCAGATAACGGCACACGCGCTCGACCCGCTGTCCGCCGCAGCGCCCGATCGAGTCCAGGACGCGCAGCGCGTGCGCGGTGTGCAGGGGCTGGCTGACCGGACCCCGCAGATCGGGCTCGAGGGCATGCCCGTACCCCTCGTCCTCGTTGCGGTAGGCGGCCAGCGCGGTCTCCACCGGGTCGGCGCCGCCGCCCAGGAAGTGGTAGGCGAAGCGGCGCTGCTCCAGCACGCGCGCGGTGAGCCAGAGGAACTGCGCGGCGCGGGAGAGCGGGGTGTGCGCCGGGGGTGCGGCGGGGAGTGGGGATGCTCCGGTTTCGGCCATGGCTCAGACCGTAGGACGGAAAGCGGTCCTGGCAAGCGGTCCCGGGCAGGGCCCACTCTCAGGGGCTGGATACTGGAGTCATGCGGTTGACGGTTTTCTGGCAGCGGATGGCGGATCACTTCGGTGAGGCGTACGCCGAGACCTTCGCACGCGATCATGTGATGTCGGCGCTGGGCGGCCGTACGGTGCACGAGGCGCTGGACGCCGGCTGGGAGGCCAAGGACGTGTGGCGGGTGGTGTGCGGGACCATGAACGTTCCGCACGAGAAGCGCTGAACGGGCACGAAGATCCGCAGGCGGTCTCCGGTTGTCGGTGGCGTCGGGGACACTTGCTCCGTGGCCCCGACAGACGAGACCGCACAGGTCCCCCAGCAGGAAGCGCAGCTCGGCACGCCCCAGCCCGACCGGCCCCCGGCGGGTGACGGCGCCGTGCCGGCCGCCCGCATGCCGCGCTGGCTGCCGCGTGCCATGGTGCTGGCGCTCGCCCTCATCGCCGTGTTCCAGCTGGGCAGCTGGGCGTTCCACCAGCTCACCGGCCTGTTGATCAACATCCTCATCGCGTTCTTCCTGGCGCTCGCCATCGAGCCCGCGGTGAGCTGGATGGCCTCCCGTGGCATGCGCCGCGGACTGGCGACCTTCCTGGTCTTCCTCGGTCTCACGATCGCCGTGGCCGGGTTCGTCACCCTGCTCGGCTCGATGCTCGCGGGTCAGATCGTCAGGATGGTCGAGGGCTTCCCGGCCTATCTGGACTCCGTGATCAACTGGATCAACATGACGTTCCACACCAAGCTCAGACGCGTGGACGTCCAGGACAGCCTGATCCACTCCGACTGGCTCAGGAAGTACGTCCAGAACAGCGCGACCGGTGTGCTGGACGTCTCCGCGCAGGTGCTCGGCGGCCTCTTCAGGCTGCTGACGGTCGGGCTGTTCTCGTTCTACTTCGCCGCCGACGGGCCGAGGCTGCGGCGCGGGCTGTGCTCGGTGCTGCCGCCCGCCCGGCAGGCCGAGGTGCTGCGTGCCTGGGAGATCGCGGTCGACAAGACGGGCGGCTATCTGTACTCGCGCGGCCTGATGGCGCTCATCTCGGGCATAGCGCACTACGTCCTGCTGGCGGCGCTCGACATTCCGTACGCGCCCGTGCTCGCCGTCTGGGTCGGGCTGGTCTCGCAGTTCATCCCCACCATCGGCACTTATCTCGCGGGTGCTCTTCCGATGCTGATCGCGTTCACCGTGGCCCCCTGGTACGCGGTGTGGGTGCTGGTCTTCGTCGTGATCTACCAGCAGTTCGAGAACTACATGCTCCAGCCCAAGCTGACCGCGCGGTCCGTGGACATCCACCCTGCGGTCGCCTTCGGGTCGGTCATAGCCGGTACCGCCCTGCTCGGCGCGGTCGGCGCACTGATCGCCATCCCCGCGGTCGCGACGCTCCAGGCGTTCCTGGGCGCGTATGTGAAGCGATACGCCGTCATGGACGACCCCCGGGTCCATGGGCACCGGACGCCGCGGGGCTCCGGAAGCCTGGCCGTGCGGCTGCGGCGGCTCCTGTCCCGCTGAGCGCCGCCGGGATTCACCAGGTGAGCGCCGCCCAGACGCCCGCGCCGAGCACGGCGACCGTGTAGGCGCCGACCGCCGCGCGCAGGACGCGCCGCTTCGCGGTGCCGCTCCAGGCAGTACGGGACAGCAGCCACGTCAGCGCGGGCAGCACCAGCACGGCGTGCAGGCTGACGCCGTGCAGGGGCTTGAGCGGCGCCGTGGAGTGGTACGCCGCCTGTTGGTGACCGGTGCGGGACAGCACGACTCCCCGCGCGATCATCACCGCCCCCGACAACAGTCCCACCATCAGGATCGCGAAGCCGGAGCGCAGCGCGAGCGGCATGCCCGCGGGGCCGTCGGGCCGGTGCCGGAACGCTGCCGCGGCGAACACCGAGAGCACGACGACCAGGACCCCGCCGCCCACCGCGAGCATCATCGCGACCGCGGTGTCGAAGGGCGTGGTGGTGTTGAGGTGCGAGGGCACATGACGCCACGCCTGGAGGGTGATCCCGGCGACCTCCACGACGCAGTCGACGGCGAAGACGACGAGCAGCACGGTGCGCGACCGCGCGCCGATGCGCACATACGAGGTCACCCAGGTGACCGCGATCAACGTCAGCCCGAACGAGAGCCCGAACGTGAAGGGTTTGCGCCAGGAGACAGGGCCGTCCCAGGGGCCGCCGTCGACGGCGAACACCAGCAGATGAACCAGCCCCGACAGCACGAGGGCGGCACCGGTCGCGAGACAGAGCCGCTCGACGGGACGGGCGGCGCGGCACACGGCGCCCGTCCCGTCGACGGGGACGGCGGCCGGGGCGGTGCCGGCGGTCCGGTCCGGGGCGGTGGCGGCGGGGATGCGGATTCCGTGTCGATCCATGGGGACAGCGTCGAGGCGGCGGGCCTGCCGGGTCGTCGTACGACAGGAGACTCCTGCGGTACGCCCCGGGGAGCAGTCTTGGGGTGCGCCGGCGTCCGGGTCGCCCTTTCTGCCGGCGGCGGCCCGCTGCGACGAGGCCTCTCAGCGCAGTGTGTGCAGGCGGGCCCCGGGTGGGCTTGCCGCCGAGGCGGCCGTGGAGGCCGGTCTCTCCGATGACGATGCCGCCGAGGGCTCGCAGCACCGCCCAACCGCGGGTGCGGCGCAGGGTGGCGGCGTCCGGGGCCGGCCGGTAGGCACTGTGGAAGCGTTCGGCGGCGCCGTCCGGCAGCAGTACCCACGAGGCGGCGGGATCACAGGCCGGGTCGCCCGCGCAGAGTCGCCGAAGTCGATCATGCGCAGAAGGTGCCGTCGGCTGTGAGGACGGCGGCCGGATGCAGGTCGCCGTGAAGCCACAGCGCCGGACCTGTCCAGACGGGCGCGGCGGCGGCGTCCTCCTAGACGGCGCGGACGGCGTCCGGGTCGGGGATCATCCCCGGCACGGTGGCCTCGGCCGGCTGCTGGGCGAACGGCTCGGCACGGTCGGTCAGCGGCCCTCCGCGGCCGCGGCCGGTCGGCGCTGAGTCGGGGGCACGCCGATGAAGGGCCCCTCAGGAAGGCGGCCAAGGCGTCGGCCGCCTCCGCAGTGCGCATGGCGGGGGCTCGGTCGGCAGGTGGGCCCGGCACCAGGTGGTGACGATCCAGGGCCGCGGAAACCGCTCCGAGGGTTCGCCGAGTCGCTGCGGGACGGGGACCGGCAGAGGAAGGTGCGGGGCGAGGGAGGGCAGCCAGGTGTGCTCCTTGCGCGGCAGGGCGTCCGCGGACCGCGTCGCCCAGGGCAACCCGGACGGCGAGGTCGTCGCCGAGCCGCCACTGCTGGTTGTCCCAGCCGCGCGCGCCGAGCCGCAACGGGCGATCGGCCAGGTCGGGGTGCCGGCCGTGCAGCAGATCCCGGACCAGCTCCGCGGTGATCTCGATCTCGGTGTGGGTCATGCGGAGCCACGGTGGTCCGACGGTGACTCACCGTTTGGGGCGATCCGCGCTCCGTGCCGAGGAACGTAGGCTCGGAGATGCGTGCGGTGCGCTTGACATGAAAATCGAACATCCATTCTTATGGAGCTTCCGGCTCAGTTCTCCGCGGGGCTTCGACAGGGTTTTCATGGAGAAGTGCCCGAGTTATCCACAGGCCGGACGAGCGTCGGGGCGCATTGTCAGTGGCAGGCGTTAGCGTCTTTGACGTGAAGCGATCGACTCAAGCAAACCGGGTGGAACCCATGGCAGGTACGGACCGCGAGAAGGCCCTGGACGCCGCGCTCGCACAGATTGAACGGCAATTCGGCAAGGGCGCGGTCATGCGCATGGGTGAGCGCTCCAGGGAGCCCATCGAGGTCATCCCGACCGGGTCGACCGCGCTCGACGTGGCCCTCGGCGTCGGCGGCCTTCCCCGCGGCCGAGTGGTGGAGATCTACGGACCGGAGTCCTCCGGTAAGACGACCCTGACCCTGCACGCGGTGGCGAACGCACAGAAGGCGGGCGGCCAGGTCGCCTTCGTGGACGCCGAGCACGCCCTCGACCCCGAGTACGCGCGCAAGCTGGGCGTCGACATCGACAACCTGATCCTCTCCCAGCCGGACAACGGCGAGCAGGCGCTGGAGATCGTGGACATGCTGGTCCGCTCCGGTGCTCTCGACCTCATCGTCATCGACTCCGTCGCCGCGCTCGTCCCGCGTGCGGAGATCGAGGGCGAGATGGGCGACAGCCACGTGGGTCTGCAGGCCCGTCTGATGAGCCAGGCCCTGCGGAAGATCACCAGCGCGCTCAACCAGTCGAAGACCACCGCGATCTTCATCAACCAGCTCCGCGAGAAGATCGGCGTGATGTTCGGCTCCCCGGAGACCACGACCGGTGGCCGGGCGCTGAAGTTCTACGCGTCGGTGCGTATCGACATCCGCCGCATCGAGACCCTGAAGGACGGCACGGAAGCGGTCGGCAACCGCACCCGCTGCAAGGTCGTCAAGAACAAGGTCGCCCCGCCCTTCAAGCAGGCCGAGTTCGACATCCTCTACGGACAGGGCATCAGCCGTGAGGGCGGCCTGATCGACATGGGCGTCGAGCACGGCTTCGTCCGCAAGGCCGGCGCCTGGTACACGTACGAGGGCGACCAGCTCGGCCAGGGCAAGGAGAACGCGCGCAACTTCCTGAAGGACAACCCCGACCTGGCCAACGAGATCGAGAAGAAGATCAAGGAGAAGCTGGGCGTCGGCGTGCGTCCCGAGGAGCCCGCCGCCGAGCCGGGCGCGGACGCGGCGAGCGGCACGACCGCGGCCACGGCCGAGGACACCGCCAAGGCGGCGCCCGCGGCGACGGCCAAGACGACCAAGGCCAAGGCTCCGGCGGCCAAGAGCTGACCCGTGACACGACGAACCGACTGGGCCGAAGTCGCCTTCCCGGTGGCCCCGCAGGGGCGGGGGAGCCGGGGCGAGGGAGGATCGGCCGAGGACGGCGACGGGGCGCACGACGACATGTGGGGTGACGCGCATGCCCAGGGGGCGGGCGCTCCGCGTGACGACGGCCGTGCGCGCGGGGGGCGCGGACGAGGGCGGCGGCGCGGTTTCGGGGAACCGGCCGACGGCCCACAGGACGGAGGGCTGTCTTTCTCGTCGAGGGCCGAGAAGGGGGAGCCCCCGGCGGCGGACCCGGTGGAGCAGGCACGGGCGATCTGTCTGCGCCTGCTCACCGGGAGCCCGCGCACGCGCAGGCAGCTCGCGGACGCCCTGCGCAAGCGGGAGATCCCCGAGGAGGTGGCGGAGGAGGTGCTGTCGAGGTTCGAGGAGGTCGGCCTCATCGACGACGGTGCCTTCGCGGAGGCCTGGGTGGAGTCCCGGCACCACGGCCGGGGCCTGGCCCGCCGGGCGCTCGCGCGGGAGCTGCGTACCAAGGGCGTGGACTCCACGCTGATCGACGAAGCGGTGGGACAGCTCGACAGCGAGCAGGAGGAGGCCACCGCGCGGGAACTCGTCGCCCGCAAACTGCGCGCGACACGGGGGCTGGAGCGCGACAAGCGCCTGCGCCGCCTCGCGGGCATGCTCGCTCGCAAGGGCTACCCCGAGGGCATGGCCCTACGGGTGGTCCGCCAGGCGCTGGAGGACGAGGGGGAGGACATGGAAGAGCTGGGGGACGGGGAGTTCTGAGCCCACGAGCCGCTCGGCGGCACGATGGGCCCTGTACGGTCCGGTGGGACCGGGCACGGGACGAGAGCCCTGGACACGGTGGACGCGCGGGGGCGCCGATCGCGTCCAGGGCTCGAAGGCCCGTGGGCCGGCCGGCAGGCCCTACGGCGTCACCGGCAACCCCGCCGCCTTCCAGGACTGGAAGCCGCCCACGAGGTCCGTAGCGCGATGCAGGCCCAGTTGGCGCAGGGAGACGGCGGCGAGGCTCGAGGCGTAGCCCTCGTTGCAGACGATCACCACGCGCAGGTCGTGGCTCGTGGCTTCGGGGACGCGATGGCTGCCCTGGGGATCCAGGCGCCACTCCAGTTCGTTGCGCTCGATGACGAGGGCGCCCGGGATCAGCCCGTCACGGTCGCGCAGGGCCGCGTACCGGATGTCCACGAGCAGAGCGTCCCCGGCGTGTGCGGCGTCGTAGGCCTGCTTGGCCTCCACGCGGTCCAGGCCCTCACGGACCCGCTCCAGCAACGCATCGATACCTAGGGGGCTTTCGGGTAGGGACGTCACTGCCAGTCCTCCGGACGCTCGATCTGTTCCAGACGCAGTACCTGCCTTGTGCGACTGTAGCGGCGGATCTGCGGCAGGGGCGGGTAGTAGGCGTGGACCGAGATCGCATGCCGGTCGGTGGACTCGTTGAGCACCTCATGCACGTGGTGCCGTCCGAAGGAGCGGCCGTTGCCCGCCGACAGCCGCCGCTCGCGGTCCACCCCCTCGGTGAGTTCCAGGGTCCGCCAGCCGTCGGACGGCAGCCGGGCCGCGAGGGAGTTCTCCTTCAGTTCGCCCGAGGCGGTGACGAAGGCGCCCACCGAGTCGGCGTGGTCGTGCCAGCCGGTGCCCGTGCCGGGGGGCCAGCCGATCAGCCACGCCTCGCTGCCTCCGGGGCCCTCCAGGCGTACCCAGGTACGGCCCTCGGGGTCGAGCGGGAGCGAGGAGACCAGTTCCGCGTTCGCGGCCGTCCGGCGTACGAAGTCGAGCAACTCGGCCTGGCCGGGCGCCTGAGGGGGAGCGGAGACCGACGAGGCGGGGGGAGACGAGACAAGGGAGACCGATGAGACAGAAGGGTGCACAGACACGGGGACCGTCCTGAGGTTCGCGTGAGGGCGCGCGGTGGTGCCAGACGGCGCGCGCGGGTGAAAAGGGTGCGAGATCAGCAGGACGGGCGACACACGCAGCCCGCATAGCGGACGAGGTCCATATGGACCCTCCGCCACAGGCGCACACAGGTGTCGGTCACGATCCGGAGTAGACCATGGAGGTGGCGACCGGTCAACTCACCGTCACTATGTGGACGCCACGGTGACCGTGTGTTCGACGGAGAGCATTCCCCGGCCCCTCAGCCGTGCCCGGAACGTCCCTGAGTCGTGTCCGGTATGCCCCTGAGCCGCCTTCAACCGTGCCCGGAACACCCCTCAGCCCGCGTTCGCCGCCGCCTGTTCCTTCGCCGGGCCGCCCAGTGTCGCCTCCGCCGCCTGGTACAGGTCCGCCGGCCGCACCCCGCTCAGTGCCGTCACCAAGTGGCCGTCCGGGCGGACCAGAAGGACCGTGTGGGCGGCCGCCCCCGGATAGCTCTCGGCGACCAGCAGTTCGGCGGGATGCGGCAGGGCCGTCACCGCCGCCGCCAGCCGGGGCATGATCCCGGCCGACACCCAGTGCCTGCGCTCCCACACCCCGGTGCCCGGCGCCACCAGCACCACCAGCAGCGATCCCCGCCCCAGCCGATCTCGCAGCCGTACGGACGAACCGTCCTCGGCCGTCACCCGCACATCCGCGACCGCCGCCCCGGGCTCGGTGTCCACCGGTGCCTCCGACTCGCCGGCCGCGGGCTGGAGCGGTGAGCCGGCGTAGGCGCCCGGCGCGCCCAGCGCCCCGCGCCCCAGATGGCCGTCCGCGAGCAGCGCGTCCTGGCCGCGCGCGGTCCCGGGAACGTAGGACCGCAGGGGGCCGCCGCCGCGCAGCAACGGCAGTGCCTGGTCGGCGGCGCGCAGCCGGGCCGCGACCACGGCGCGGCGCTCGGTCTGATAGCTGTCGAGCAGGGTCTCGTGCGAGCCGTGGTGCCAGGCCAGCGCCAGCTTCCAGGCGAGGTTGTCCACGTCCCTGAGCCCCTCGTCCAGACCGTGGGTGCCGAGCGCGCCCAGCAGATGGGCGGCGTCCCCGGCGAGAAAGACCCGGCCGACGCGCCAGCGGCGGGCGAGCCGGTGGTGGACGGTGTGGACGCCCGTGTCCAGCAGGTCGTAGGCGGGGGTGGAGCCCCCGTGCCAGCCCTCGAGCGTCTCCCGGACGAGGGTCACCAGCAGCTCTGGCGTGACCAGGTCCTTGCCCGGCGGCAGCAGCCAGTCCAGGCGCCATACGCCGTCGGGCAGCGGGCGCGCACTGATCTCGCCGATCGCCGTACCCGGTGCCCGCCATGGCGGCGTCCGGTGCAGCAACGCCTCGCCGGGCCAGGGCAGTTCGGTGCGCAACGCCGCCACGGCATGGCGTTCCACGGCCGTACGCCCCGGGAAGCGGATGTCCAGGAGCTTGCGCACCGTCGAGCGTGGTCCGTCGCAGCCGACCAGATGACTGCCGCGCCACCAGGTGCCCCGGGGGCCCCGGGTGTGCGCCGTGACCCCGAAGGGCTCCTGCTCGACGCAGTCCAGCCGGCTCTCCACCGCGACCTCGATCAGGGGTTCGCGGGCGATGGCCGCGCGCAGGGCGCCGGTGAGGACATGCTGGGCGATGTGCAGGGGGGCCGGCCGGTCGGCGACCTCGGCCTCCTCCGCCGTACCGTTCCGGCTCTCGGCGCCGCCGTATCCGCCCCCGTGCCGCTCCGGTGCGCCACCGGCCGGTGGGAACACGACCTCACGGGTCGTCTGCCTGCGCCGCATCGACCGCCAACCGGTCCAGCGCAGCCCGGCTCCCGTGAGCGGCATCCCGGCCAATCGTTCCGTCAGCGCGGTGGTGTCCTCACGCAGCACGACCGTGCGCGCGGCGCGCTGCTCGTCCTTGCCGGGGCCCTCGTCGAGGACGACGGACGGCACTTCCTGACGCGCCAGTGCGAGTGCGAGCGCGAGCCCCACGGGCCCCGCTCCCACGATGATCACCGGGTCCACGGCGCGGCGCCCCCTGCCCTGAGCGGTGCCCTGAGGGACGTACGGGAACAGGCAGTTGGAGCAGGGTGCACGATCACAGAACGTATGCAACCCACTGCCGCTGCGCCCGTCAAGCGAGCAGGGCAGTGGCGTGACGCCACTGCCCTGCGGGACGGACGGTTCGAGGAACCGGTCGCTCCGGCGGTCAGGTCGACGGAGGATCGGTCCACGACCGCCTGAGGAACCGTCAGGCGTTGATGCCCGTCGACTCCGCGCCATTGACGGCCGCCGGTGCCAGCACCGCTCCGGTCGACTTCTTGGCCCGCCGCAGTCGCTTCTCCAGCCAGGCCGCGAACATCGACAGAGCGAAGTTGACCACGAGGAACAAGAGGGCCACGATCGTGAAGCTGGCGATGGTGTTGGCGCCGTAGTAGGAGCTCATCGGCGAGACCGAGGACAGCAGTTCGGGGAACGTGAGAACCGCGCCGCCGAGCGCCGTGTCCTTCACGGTCACCACCAACTGGCTGACGATGGCCGGCAGCATCGCGGTGACCGCCTGCGGCAGCAGGATCAGCCGCATGACCTGGTTCTTGCGCAGACCGATCGCCAGCGCGGCCTCGGACTGGCCCTTCGGCTGGGCCAGGATGCCCGCGCGGACGATCTCCGCGAGGACGGAGGCGTTGTAGAGGACCAGGCCGGTGACCACCGCGTACAGCGGGCGGTCGTCCGCGGCGACGTTCGTGTACTGGGCGAACAGGGCGTTGCTGAAGATCATGAGAACGAGCACCGGAATGGCGCGGAAGAATTCCACCACGATCGCGACGGGAACCCTGATCCAGGCGTGATCGGAGAGCCGGGCGATGCCCAGGACCGCGCCCAGTGGCAGTGCTATGAGCACCGCCAGGGCCGCCGCCTCGAGCGTGTTCTGCAGACCCGGCAACAGATACGTCGTCCAGGCCTCCGTCCCGCTGAAGAACGGCTGCCACTGCGCCCAGTCCAGTTGGCCCTTGGCGTCGAGGCTGGTGTACACCCACCATGCCAGGGCGGCCAGGACGGCGGCGAACAGCACGGTCCAGACGACGTTGCGCCGTTTGGCCCGGGGCCCCGGGGCGTCGTAGAGGACGGAACTCATCGCTTCACCGCCAGCTTCTTGCCCACCCAGCCGAAGATCAGGCCGGTCGGCAGCACCAGGCACACGAACCCGAAACCGATCACCGCGGAGATCAGCAGGAACTGAGCCTCGTTCTCGATCATCTTCTTCATCAGCAGAGCCGCCTCGGCGACACCGATCGCGGCGGCCACGGTGGTGTTCTTGGTCAGCGCGATCAGCACGTTCGCCAGCGGGATCACGACCGCACGGAACGCCTGCGGCAGGATCACCAGCGTGAGGACCTGAGTGAACGTCAGCCCCAGAGCGCGAGCCGCCTCCGCCTGCCCGACAGGCACGGTGTTGATGCCGGCCCGCAGCGCCTCGCACACGAACGTCGCGGTGTAGGCGCTCAGACCGAGCACCGCCAGCCGGAAGTTGATGGTGACGAAGTCCGAGGCGCCCAGATTGACCCCCAGGGTCTGGTTGAGTCCCAGGGAGGTGAAGAGGATGATCACGGTCAGCGGGATGTTCCGCACGATGTTCACGTAGGCGGTCCCGAAACCGCGCATCACCGGCACCGGGCTGACCCGCATCGCGGCCAGCACAGTGCCCCAGATCAGGGAGCCGACCGCGGAGAGGACGGTGAGCTGAACCGTCCCCCAGAACGCTCCCAGCAGGTCGTAGCGATCAAGAAAGTCGAACATGAGGTCCCGCGCTTCCGCGTGTCGGACAGGCCGGGGTGCGCCGCCCACCGGGGGCGGCGCACGGTCGTCAGGCCCTGCTTACTGGACGATGTTGCCGATCTTCGGCGCGGGCTCGTTCTTGTAGTCGGCGGGGCCGAAGTTCTTCTCCACGGCGGTCTTCCACGAGCCGTCCGAGACCATCTTCTCCAGGGCGGTGTTGATCTTCGCCTTGAGGTCGCTGCCCTTCTTGACGCCGATGCCGTAGTTCTCGTTGGTCATCTTGAAGCCGCCGAGCTTGAACTTGCCCTTGAAGGCGGCCTGCGAGGCGTAGCCGGCGAGGATCGAGTCGTCGGTGGTCAGCGCGTCGACGGCGCCGTTCTGCAGACCCGTCAGACATGCCGAGTAGGTCGGGTACTGCTGCAGCTGGGCCTTCGGCGCGAGCTTGTCATGGACGTTCTGCGCCGAGGTCGAGCCCGTCACCGAGCACAGCTTCTTCGAGTTCAGGTCCGAGGGCGCCTTGATCTTGTTGTCGTCGGCGCGGAGCAGCACGTCCTGGTGGGCGAGCAGGTAGGGGCCCGCGAAGTCGACCTTCTGCTGGCGCGCCGGGGTGATCGAGTACGAGGCGGCGATGAAGTCGACGTCACCGCGCTGCAGCATGGTCTCGCGGTCGGCGCTCTTCGACTCCTTCCACTCGATCTGGTCCGCGCTGTAGCCGAGCTGCTTGGCGACGTACGTGGCGACGTCCACGTCGAAGCCGGTGTAACCCTGCGGCGTCTTCTGGCCGATGCCGGGCTGGTCGAACTTGATGCCGATCTTGATGGTCTTGCCGCCGCCCGAGGACGACCCGCCGTCCTTCTTGTCGCCGGATCCGCAGGCCGTGGCGGCGGTGGCGAGGGCGAGCACGGCGACCGTGGCGGCGGTGACCTTGCGGAACTTCATGTGAACATCCTTTGAGTGGTGAGGAACGAGGTCCGTCAGGGAGGGCGCCCCGGCTGGTGAGAACGCCGGGGCCCGCGCCGTCAGTGGTGCAGGATCTTGGAGAGGAAGTCCTTGGCCCGGTCGCTGCGCGGGTTGCTGAAGAACTGGTCGGGGGCGGCCTGTTCGACGATCCGGCCGTCAGCCATGAAGACCACGCGGTTCGCAGCCGATCGTGCGAACCCCATCTCGTGGGTGACGACGATCATCGTCATGCCGTCCTGGGCGAGCTGCTGCATGACCTCCAGGACCTCGTTGATCATCTCGGGGTCGAGGGCGGAGGTGGGCTCGTCGAAGAGCATGACCTTCGGGTCCATCGCCAGGGCGCGCGCGATGGCGACGCGCTGCTGCTGGCCGCCGGACAGCTGGGCGGGGTACTTGTCGGCCTGGGTGGCCACGCCGACCCGGTCGAGCAGGGCGCGGGCCTTCTCCTCGGCCTGCTTCTTGTCCGTCTTGCGGACCTTGATCTGGCCCAGCATGACGTTCTCGAGCACGGTCTTGTGCGCGAAGAGGTTGAAGGACTGGAAGACCATGCCGACGTCGGAGCGCAGCCGGGCCAGTTCCCTGCCTTCCTGGGGCAGCGGCTTGCCGTCGATCGCGATGGTGCCCGAATCGATCGTCTCCAGGCGGTTGATGGTGCGGCACAGGGTGGACTTTCCCGACCCCGAGGGGCCGATGACCACGACGACCTCACCACGGGTGATGGTCAGGTCGATGTCCTGGAGCACGTGCAACGCGCCGAAGTGCTTGTTGACGCTCTTCAGGACGACCAGTTCGTCGGTCGCGGCCACCGAGTCCTTGGCCACCGATGCTGCGGTCATTACTGGTTGGCTCCGTCCTCACTCGGTTTCGGAGGACAGTAGTGAGGCCGCGCGACCAGCGTCATTACATCTGAGGGAGATCTGAGCATCACGATCCGATAGCGATCGTTCACCTGTCGTAGTCACCGTATGCCGCCCGCGTACCGGCTGAATAACGGAAGGCGCCCGCAACCGGATCCCTCTTGACGCCGTCCTTGTTCATCGGCGTGACTGCCTTGGTGCACGCGCCCGCGTGCATTCGTTCGCACGGATGACGCTTTCCGCCTTCGGGCGGATGACGTCTTTCGGGTACAGACGGCCCCTTCCCGGGAGAGGATGCGGGCCGGCTCTTGTACAGGGTGAAGGCGAACAGGACCGTGGACCGAGAGATCCGGAGGGGGCCGGCATGAAACTGCTTCTCGTCGAGGACGACAACCACGTCGCGGCCGCCCTGTCCGCCGTGCTCGCGCGACACGGCTTCGACGTGACCCACGCCCGCAACGGTGAGGAGGCCCTGCGGGCGCTGGTCCCCGAGGGTGCCGGATTCGGTGTCGTCCTGCTCGACCTGGGCCTGCCCGACCAGGACGGCTACGAGGTCTGCGGGAAGATCCGCAAGCGCGCCAACATCCCGGTGATCATGGTGACCGCGCGCTCCGACGTGCGTTCCCGGATCCACGGCCTGAACCTCGGCGCCGACGACTACGTGGTCAAGCCGTACGACACCGGGGAGCTGCTCGCGCGCATCCACGCCGTCAGCAGGCGCATCCCGCACCTGGACGACACCGGCGCCACCGAGACCGTGCTGCGCCTCGGCCAGATGCAGATCGAACTGCCCACCCGCCGGGTCAGCGTGGACGGTTCGGTGGTCCAGCTCACCCGCAAGGAGTTCGATCTGCTCGCCCTGCTGGCCCAGCGCCCCGGCGTGGTCTTCCGTCGCGAGCAGATCATCAGCGAGGTCTGGCAGACCAGCTGGGAGGGGACCGGACGCACCCTGGAGGTGCATGTCGCCTCCCTTCGCTCCAAGCTGCGGATGCCCGCGCTGATCGAGACCGTGCGAGGCGTCGGGTACCGGCTCGTCGCCCCGGTCGCCTAGCGGGGGACGGGTGGGCGCACGACTGCTTCCGCTGCTCATCGTCCTGATGGCGGCCGTGCTGCTCGCGCTCGGTGTCCCGCTCGCGGTGAGCCTCGCCGCCGCGCAGCAGCAACGGGTCGTCGTCGACCGGATCGACGACACGGCGCGCTTCGCGGCCCTCGCGCAGTTCGTCACCGACCGGCCCGCGGCAGGCTCCCTGGTGGGGACCGAGGACGAACGTGGTGAGACCCTGCGCAAGGAACTCGCCATGTACTACGGCGTCTACGGCATCCGCGCGGGTGTCTTCTACCGCGACGACGTACCGATGGCCAACGCGCCGGAGGACTGGTACCTGCCGCAGGAGGGCGACGGCCGCGACGCCTTCAACGAGGCCCTGCTCGGCCGCCGCAGCCATGACCCGGAGCAGGTGTGGCCCTGGCAGCGGACCCGGCTCGTGGTCGCCTCCCCGGTCATCCGCGACGGCGACGTCATCGCCGTCGTCGTCACCGAGTCGCCCACCGGGCAGATGCGGTCGCGCATCCTGCACGGCTGGCTGTTCATCGGCGCCGGGGAGATCGCCGCGATGCTGCTGGCGGTGGGCGCGGCGCTGCGTCTGACGGGCTGGGTCCTCCGGCCCGTACGGGTCCTGGACGCGACGACCCACGACATCGCGACCGGGCGCCTCAAGTCCCGGGTCGCCGCCGCCGGCGGGCCGCCGGAACTCCGACGGCTGGCCCGGTCGTTCAACGAGATGGCGGACAACGTCGAGGAAGTCCTGGAGCAGCAGCGCGCGTTCGTCGCCGACGCCTCCCACCAGTTGCGCAATCCGCTCTCCGCGCTGCTGCTCCGCATCGAGCTGCTCGCCCTCGAACTGCCGGAGGGCAACGAGGAGATCGCCTCGGTGCAGACCGAGGGCAAGCGCCTCGCGCAGGTCCTCGACGACCTGCTCGACCTGGCGCTCGCCGAGCATGCCGAGGCCGACCTGAGGGTCACCGACGTGGGCGCGCTGGCCGCCGAGCGGGTCGCGGCGTGGAATCCGACGGCCGAGGCCAGGGGCGTACGGCTGATCGGGAACTGCCCGGCCACCACCGCCTGGGCCGACCCCGTCACGTTGTCCAGCGCCCTGGACGCCGTCATCGACAACGCGGTGAAGTTCACCCCGGAGGGGGAGTGCGTCAAGGTCGAGGTCGCGGCGGACGGCGCGTGGGCCACGGTGGTGGTCACCGACTGCGGCCCCGGACTCGGCGACGAGGAACTGGCCCGCATCGGGGACCGCTTCTGGCGCAGCGCGGCACATCAGAACATCAAGGGCTCGGGGCTCGGGCTGTCGATCTCACGGACGCTGCTCGCGGCGGGCGGGGGATCGATCGCGTACGCGCACCACGAGCCGCACGGGCTGAAGGTGACGGTCACGGTGCCGCGGACGGTGAGCGCGGGCGGATCGTCCGGTTCGTGAGGACGAGGTCGAGGGAATGCGAGATACGGCCCGCCCCGGCTACGGCTTCACCGACTCGTAGTACCGCCGCGCGCCCTCGTGCAGTTCCAGCGGATCCGTGTAGATCGCCGTCCGGAGGTCCACCAGTTGGGCCGCGTGCACCTGGGCGCCGATCCGGTCCCGGCTGTCGATCACGGTGCGGGTGAGCTTCTCGGTCAGGTCCGCGTTCATGTCCTCCCGGGTGATCAGGAGGTTCGCGACGGCCACGGTCTGCACGGCCGAGCCCTGCTCGATGTCCGGGTAGGCGTCGGCGGGCATCACGGCGGCCCGGTAGTAGCGGGACGCGCCGCCCTGCGCGTGCAGCTTCGCCACCAGATCGCTGCCGATGGGCACCAGCCGGATCCCGAACCGGCTCGACAGCTGGCTGATCGCACTGGTGGGCAGTCCGCCCGACCAGAAGAACGCGTCGATCTTGTGCTGCTTGAGCAGGCCGGGCATGGTCCCGATGCCGTCGGACAGGGCGGTGATGTCCTTCTTCGGATCCAGCCCGGCCGCGGCGAGCACATGGTCCGCGATCAGCCGCACCCCCGAGCCGGCCGGCCCGACGGCGACGGTGCGCCCCTTGAGGTCCGCCACGGACCGCACGGGGGACGAGCGCGGCACCACCAGGTGGACATAGTCGTCGTACAGCCGTGCGCAGCCGCGCAGCCGGTCGGCGCCCGGCTGCTTCTCCAGTCGGTAGGTCTCCACCGCGTCGGCCGCGGCGATAGTGAAGTCCGCCTTGCCCGTGGCCACCCGTCGCACGTTCTGCTGCGAGCCGTCGCTGTCCAGCAGCCGGACGTCCAGCCGCGGCAGGTCCTTGGCGATGGCGCCCCGCAGCAGCATGCCGTACTTCTGGTAGACGCCGGTCGGGGTGCCCGTACTGAAGGTGACAGTGCCGCTGGGGGACTCGTCGCCGATCGGCAGCAGCCACCACAGCAGCAGCCCGACGAGCGCGAGGGCTGCCGTCGAGCCCAGCAGCGCGCGGCGCCTGCCGATACGGGGGAGTGCCTGGAGCATGCGGGCGATCCTGCCAGGCCCCACGCACCCCTGACCAGGGCGGGGTGCGTGCGGATGAGCGCGAGGGTCGCGGCGGCGGTGGCCGATAGGGTCGCCGGATGCACCCTTCACCCGCCTCCCTCGTCCGAGAGTTCCACCTCGCCTTCGGCCTCGACGCCCGTTCCGTTCCGACCGAGGTCTCCCCGGAGCTGGCCGCGCACCGCGGTGAGTTGCTCGCGGAGGAGGCGGCCGAGGTCGCCGAGGTGGCCGTCACCGGACCACTGGACCGGCTGGCGCACGAGCTGGCCGACCTCGTGTACGTGGCCTACGGCACGGCTCTTGTGCACGGCATCGACCTCGACGCGGTGATCGCCGAGATCCATCGCGCCAACATGACCAAGATCGGCCCGGACGGCACGGTCGCCCGGCGGGACGACGGGAAGGTCCTCAAGGGCGACCACTACCGGGCCCCGGACGTGTCGGCGGTGCTGCGCCGTCAGGGGTGGACGCCGTCCTCGGTGTAGGACGCCCACGCCTGCGCGCCGCCCGGTGGGCTGACCGCCGGTCGGCCCTGTGCCGACCGTCGTGTCCCCGGCAGTCTTCGTCCGCCGGCATGCCGGGTCGGCGGGCCGCGCCCTCGGTGGGGCCGGGGCCGGAGTCGCCCCTAGACTGGGGCGACTCTCAGGACATGACCGGCAACGGGAAGGGGACGACGACGGTGGCGGCAGGTGGCGGTGGTTTCGCGCAGGACCCGCCCCCCGAGGTGTGGTCGGCGGCGGCGGCCGCGTTCGGGCTGCTGGCCTCGCCCGCGCGGCTGCACATCGTCTGGGCGCTCGCGCAGGGCGAGAGCGATGTCACCGGACTCGCCGAGCGCGTCGGCGGCGCACTGCCCGCCGTGAGCCAGCATCTGACGAAGCTGAAGCTCGCCGGACTGGTGCGCTCCCGTCGCGAGGGCCGCCGGCAGGTGTACTTCGTCGACATCGCCGACACCGCCGCCGACGCGGACGTGGTGACCGTGGTGCGCCTGGTGGTGGACCAGCTCAGCGACCGTGCCACCCGCACCGGCGTCCCGGCCGCCCGGCTCCGTGGCCTCTGAGGCCGCCGCACCGTCGCCGGCCCGGCTCGCGGGCGTCGGCCCCGGCCCCGGGGCGCCCACCGCCCTCCAGGAGTTGCGCCGGCTGCGGAGCAGTCCGCGCGGACTCACCGACGCGCAGGCGCAGTCCCGGCTCGCGGACCTCGGCGAGAACGTCCTCCCCGAGGCCCGTACCCCCTCCTGGTCCCGCCGCTTCGTGCGCGGTCTGCGCGATCCGTTCACCACCGTCCTGCTCTGCCTCGGCCTGGTGTCCGCGACGGTCAGCGCCTGGGGCACCGCCTGCGTGATCCTCTCCCTCGTCGTCGTCAGCTGTCTGCTGCGCGCCACCGGCGAGTACCGGGCCGACCGTTCGATGGCCGCGCTGCGCGACCTGGTCGCCACCACCGCGACCGTGCTGCGCCGCCCGGACGCCGACCGGCCGCCCCGGGAGTGGGAGACACCCGCCGCCGAACTGGTGCCGGGCGATGTCATCCGCCTCGCGCCCGGCGACCTGATCCCCGCCGACGTACGGCTGCTGCGCACGGGCGGCCTGACCGTGCACCAGGCGGCGCTGACCGGTGAGTCGGCGCCCGTCGCCAAGTACGCCCTCGACGCGCCCACGGCCGTGGTGGCGGGCCCCTTCGAGCAGCCCCATCTGTGCTTCCAGGGCAGCAGTGTCGCCACCGGCGGCGGCACCGCGCTCGTCCTGGAGACGGGCACCCGCACCCGGTTCGCCCGGGCCCACGGGGTCCCCGCCCGGCGCGAGGCGAGCGCCTTCGAGCGGTCCGTGCACGGCATCTCCTGGGTGCTGATCCGATTCATGCTGCTCACCCCGCCGCTGGTGCTGATGGCCAACGCGACGCTGCGCGACCGGGGCCTGGAGACGCTGCCCTTCGCGGTGGCCGTCGCCGTCGGCCTCACGCCCGAGATGCTGCCCGTCATCGTCACCACCTGCCTGGCACGCGGCGCCCGGCTGCTCGCCCGCACCCACGGCGTGATCGTGAAGCGCCTGCCCGCCCTGCACGACCTGGGCGCGGCCGATGTGCTGTGCCTGGACAAGACCGGCACCCTCACCCAGGACCGGCCGGTCGTGGAACGGGCCCTGGACGGCGCCGGCCGGGACGCGCCCGAGGTGCTGCGCCAGGCCGCCGCCACCGCCTGGTGGACCCTCCAGCTCGCCGACCTGCCCGCCCCGGACGCCCTCGACGAGGCGCTGCTGGACGCGGCCGACGGCAGCTGGGAGGCGTACGACGGCGTGACCGCCGTACCGTTCGACCCGGTCCGCCGGATCGCCACCGCCGTGGTCCGCGGCGGCCTCGGCACCCACACCCTCCTCGTCAAGGGCGCCCCCGAGGCCGTACTGGAGCGCTGCGCCGTGGCACCCGCCGAGCGGGAGCGGCTGCTCGCCCTCGCCGCCGGCCAGGCACGGGACGGCCTGCGGGTGATCGCGGTCGCGGCCGGCGACCGACCCGCCCGCATCCGCCCCTACACCCCCGCCGACGAGCGCGGACTCACCTTCCGCGGCTTCGTCACCTTCCGGGACGCCCTCGCCCCGACCGCCGCGCGGGCCCTTGGGGACCTCGCCGCCCGCGGCGTCACCGTGCGGGTCCTCACCGGCGACCATCCGGGCACGGCGGCCCGCGCCTGCCGCGACCTCGGCCTCGACCCGGGTGAGGTACGGACCGCGGGCGCCGCGGACGACCACACCGCGACCGTCGTCGCCCGGTGCACCCCCGAGGACAAGGCGCGGATCGTCACCGCGCTGCGCCGGGCCGGGCACACCGTCGGCTTCCTCGGCGACGGCGTCAACGACGTCCCGGCGCTGCACGCCGCCGATGTCGGGATCGCCCCGCGCGACGCCGTCGACGTCGCCCGGGAGAGCGCGGACGTCGTCCTCGCCTACAAGGACCTCACCGCGATCGACCACGCCGTCGCCGCCGGGCGGCACAGCAGCGGCAACATCGCCACCTATCTGCGCGTCACGCTCTCCTCCAACCTCGGCAACGTCGTCGCGATGCTCGGCGCGGGCCTCCTGCTGCCCTTCCTGCCGATGCTCCCGGCCCAGGTGCTGGCCCAGAACCTGTGCTTCGACGCGGCCCAGCTCGCCTTCGCGTACGACCGCCCAGCGCCCGGGGTGCTCACCCGCCCCACCGTGCTGCGCCCGCGCGACTTCCTCCGCTTCATCACCGGCTTCGGCCTGCTCAACGCCGTCGCCGACCTCGCCACCTTCGCCGTCCTCGCGCTCGCCCTGTACGGGCCCGACCCACTCGACGACGAAGCCGTCTTCCACTCGGCGTGGTTCACCGAGAACCTGCTCACCCAGTCCGTGGTGATGGTGCTGCTGCGCTCCGGCCGAGGCCTCGCCGCCGGGCGGGCCCCGGGGCCGGTGGGCCGGGCCGCGGGCGTCCTCGCCGCCCTCGCCCTCCTGCTGCCCTTCACCCCGGTCGGTGCGGTGCTCGGCATGACCGTGCTGCCGGTGGGCTACTACGTGCTGCTCGCCGCCGTCCTCGCGCTGTACGCGCTCGCGCTGTGGGCGGTCCGGGCGCGCTACGAGCGGCGCGCCGCGGCCGGCGGCGATCACCTGTAGGTCACGGTTCGGACCGGGCGGGCGTCCCACGCTCCCGATTCCGTGTCACGGTCGTACAGTTGCGCAAAGTAGCAACCATGAGCCGGACGGGCGAGTGACGGAAGGCGTCCTCGGCCGAGGCGAGGAAGGCGGGCGCGGCCGATGCTCCGCAACGGACTGGAACCCTGGCATCTCCTGATCGTGGCGATCGTCGTCATCATGGTGTTCGGCTCGAAGAAACTGCCGGACACCGCCCGTGCGCTCGGCAAGTCGATGCGCATCCTCAAGAGCGAGGCCAAGGCGATGAAGGACGAGGACGCGCCCTCCTCCCCCGGCTCCGAGTCCGCCGCGACCTCGGCGGCGGTCCGGACCGCCGCCGAGGTCGCGGCGGCCGAACCGCCGGCCACCGCCTCCTGAGCCGGGGCCGCCGCCCGGCGACCCGGCCGGGTCAGGGGCTGGCGCTGTCGTAGCCGTACATCAGGGGCTCGTCCCGGGCGCCGAGCCGGCGCCGGTACACGTACAGCGCCGCCACCTGGACGCCGTCCGCCGGGTCCTCCACCTGGCACGGACAGGTCACCTGCACCACCGAGGGCCGGCCCGCGACCCGCATGCGCAGGCCGTCGGCCGGCCCTCCCGCGAGGACCGCCGTCTCCCACTTCGTCGCGACATGAAGATCCATGTCTGTACTGTAAAGTTGCGCAATCGATGAAGTGTTGTGAGCTCTACCACCTCGGCGGGTGATGCCCGAAGCGGGCCGTGCCACCTCAGTCGGTGAAGCGCGGATCGACGGGGAGAGCCAGCCGGAACAGTGCCCCGCCCCCCGGTGCCTGATGAGCGGTGAGCTCCGCGTCGTGGGTCTGGGCGATCTGGCGCGCCATGGCCAGGCCCAGGCCGGAGCCGGGCAGGGCGCGAGCGGTCCGGGACCGGTAGAAGCGGTCGAAGACATGGGGCAGGTCCGCGGCATCGATGCCGGGACCGTGATCGCGGACAGTGATCTCCAGCCCGCCGTCGGCCGGTGCGGTGCGCGCGGCCACCTCCACCCGTGCGCCGGTCGGCGAGAACTTCGCGGCGTTGTCCAGGAGGTCGGAGAAGAGCCTCGTCAGACGGCTCGGCACGGCGGCCGTCATCCCGGCCGCGGCCGCCGGGTCGATGTCGACGGCGAAGGCGACCTGGGGCCAATGGTCGCGGGCCGCGCGAACGGTGTGCTCCAGGAGCGCCGTCGGCTGTACCAGTTCGAGCGCCTGGTGCGGTTCCTCGTCGCGTGCCAGGTCGATCAGGTCGTTGACGAGCGTGGTCACCTCCCGCAGCTGCCGGGTGAGGGCGGCCGTGGCACGCTACCGCTGACGCGGGGTCAGCTCATCCGTCCGCAGCAGGATCTCCGCATTGGCGCGCAGCGCCGTCAGGGGCGTGCGCAGTTCGTGCGACGCGTCGGCGACCAGCCGTCGCTGCGCGGTGACGGACTGCTCCAAGGCGTCGAGCATGGTGTTGATGGTGACGGCGAGTCGGGTCAGCTCGTCCTCACGGCCTCGGGGCGCGCCCGGCACCTCGATGCGCAGCCCGGCGTCGCGGGTGGCCGTGATCCGCTCAGCGGTCGAGGTCAGCCGGGTCACGGGAGCCAGCTCCGAACGGGACACCCAGTAGCCCAGCAGCGCCGCGACCGGCACGCCCGCCCCGCCGATCACGGCCAGGAGACCGGCGGCCTGACGCTCGGCCCGCTGCACCCCGTCGGACCGCAGCGCCACCTGTACGGCCAGTCCCTTGCGGGCCGGAGTGGTCAGCACCCGCACCGGATGGCCCGCCACCGAGGCGACGCCGTAGTACGGCGCCCGACGGCCGGCCGCGACCTGGCGCACCGCCGGACTCACGGGCAGCAGAAAGCCGTCCGCGCCGCACCTCCGACTGGATCCGCGGCAACCTCCATCTGTTCGCCCCCGGCCGCTACGCGGTCTGACCGCCCCTCGGAGGAGGGAGCGGTCATGAGCCGCCACTCGAAACGGTCCCGGCGCGGGCGTCCACGGCGCAGACATGTCCGCCGGTCCGTGCTGGTCCTCGCCGGGCTCGTCCTGCTCGGCACGGCCGGGCTGGGCTGGACGGTGCTGCGGCTCAGCCGCGGCGTCGAGGCCTTCGACGCGGCCGGCCTCGCCGAGGACCGCCCGCCGGTGTCTCTCTGCGGGTCCCCGGTCATCGCCCGCGGCTGCCGTGGGGACCCGCAGAGACGGCTCAAGGGAAGCGCGCTTCGTCCGGCGGGAAGCCGTGCCGCCCCTGGAGCCGGACGAAGCAGGCGGCGGTCAGCACCCGCAGCTCCCGCAACTCCCGTTCCGTGCGCTCGAAGCACACCACCTGCTCGTGCCCGCCCGGCCCGATCGGCTGCACCAGGCGGCCGCCCTGCCGCACCTGCTCGACCAGCGGCTCCGGCACCTCGGTGAACGCCGCCGACACCAGGACCGCGTCGTACGGAGCCCGGTCCGGCACGCCACATGTGCCGTCGCCGACCCGCAGGTCCACGTTCCGTACGTCCTGCCGCGCGAGATGCGCGCGCGCCTGCCGGGCCAGGTCCGGCCGTACCTCGATGCTGACCACGTCGGCGGCCAGCCGGGCGAGCAGCGCTGTCTGGAAGCCGAGGCCGGTACCGATCTCGAGGACGTGCTCGCTGCCGTCCAGACCGAGACCCTCGATCATCAGGGCGGACAGCGACGGCTGCGTGGTGACCTGACCCTGCCCGATGGCGACGGGCACGTCCCGATAGGCGGCGGCCGTCTGCCCCGAGGGGACGAACCCCGCCCGGGGCGTCGTTCGCACGGCCTCGAGCAGTCGCTCGTCCCTGATCCCGGCCGCTCTGAGGGCTCGCACGAGATCTCCGGGATCCCTGGGTACCGAGGTCACGGTCGGGTCACCACACCAATGGGCCGGGCAGCCGCCGGGCTGCGGGTTTCCACGAGGCGCCCGCTCCGGGCAGCACCGGGGCAGGGACTTCCAGGAAACGCCTACCCTTGAGGAATGACCAGCAGCAGCGACCGGAGCCTCGCAGTGGACGTTCCCGCACCCAAGAGCTATGAGATCCGCACCTACGGGTGCCAGATGAACGTCCACGATTCAGAGCGATTGGCCGGGCTGCTCGAAGACGCCGGGTACGTGCGCGCCCCCGAGGGTTCGGACGGTGACGCGGACGTCGTCGTCTTCAACACCTGCGCCGTGCGCGAGAACGCCGACAACCGTCTCTACGGCAACCTCGGCCGCCTCGCGCCCAAGAAGGCCGACCGGCCCGGCATGCAGATCGCCGTCGGCGGCTGTCTCGCGCAGAAGGACCGCGACACCATCGTGAAGAGGGCGCCCTGGGTGGACGTCGTCTTCGGCACGCACAACATCGGCAAGCTGCCCGTCCTGCTGGAGCGCGCCCGGGTGCAGGAGGAGGCGCAGGTCGAGATCGCGGAGTCGCTGGAGGCGTTCCCCTCCACCCTGCCGACGCGGCGCGAGAGCGCGTACGCGGCCTGGGTGTCGATCTCCGTGGGCTGCAACAACACTTGCACCTTCTGCATCGTCCCCGCCCTGCGCGGCAAGGAGAAGGACCGCCGGCCCGGGGACATCCTCGCCGAGGTCGAGGCCCTGGTCGCCGAGGGCGTCTCCGAGATCACGCTGCTGGGACAGAACGTCAACGCCTACGGCTCGGACATCGGCGACCGGGAGGCGTTCAGCAAGCTGCTGCGCGCCTGCGGCGCCGTCGAGGGCCTGGAGCGGGTCCGTTTCACCTCCCCGCACCCGCGCGACTTCACCGACGACGTCATCGCGGCCATGGCCGAGACGCCGAACGTCATGCCTCAGCTGCACATGCCGCTGCAGTCGGGTTCGGACACGGTCCTGAAGGCGATGCGCCGCTCGTACCGCCAGGACCGCTACCTGGGGATCATCGAGAAGGTGCGGGCCGCCATCCCGCACGCCGCGATCACCACCGACATCATCGTCGGCTTCCCGGGCGAGACCGAGGAGGACTTCGAGCAGACCATGCAGGTGGTGCGCGAGGCGCGGTTCGCGCAGGCGTTCACCTTCCAGTACTCCAAGCGGCCCGGGACCCCGGCGGCCACCATGGAGAACCAGATCCCCAAGGAGGTCGTCCAGGCGCGCTACGAGCGTCTCGTCGCCCTTCAGGAGGAGATCTCCTGGGAGGAGAACAAGAAGCAGGTCGGCCGCACCCTGGAGCTGATGGTCGCCGAGGGCGAGGGTCGCAAGGACGGCGCCACCCACCGCCTCTCCGGCCGCGCCGCCGACAACCGTCTGGTCCACTTCACCAAGCCGGACGAGGAGGTCCGCCCGGGCGACGTGGTGACGGTCGAGGTCACGTACGCCGCCCCGCACCACCTGCTCGCCGAGGGCCCCGTGCTGAGCGTGCGCCGCACGCGCGCAGGCGACGCGTGGGAGAAGCGGAACGCGGCGGAGGCCGCCAAGCCGGCCGGCGTCATGCTGGGCCTGCCCAAGATCGGGCGCCCGGAGCCCCTGCCGGTCGCCACGGCCGGGGCCTGCGGCTGCGACTGACGACGGACGTCACCGGGGCGGGTGCGGGCGGGGCGGCCGTGTCGGCCGGACGCTGAGACGCTGACGGCGGCGGGTGCGTCGACCGCGTCCGCGAGGTGCCATGGCGCCGTCCGGACCGACGACGGACGTCACCGGGGCGGGTGCGGGCGGGGCGGCCGTGTCGGCCGGACGCTGAGACGCTGACGGCGGCGGGTGCGCCGACCGCGTCCGCGAAGCGCCATGGCACCGTCCGGCGGGGTTACGCTGCGGATCATGCTCGTCGCCGCCGCCGTCTGCCCCTGTCCGCCCCTGCTCGTCCCCGAGGTCGCAGCGGGTGCCGCGCCCGAGCTGGACGGTGCCCGCACCGCGTGTGCGGACGCCCTGAGCGTGCTCGCCGCCGCGCGCCCCGACCGGCTGGTGGTCGTCGGCCCCGCACCGGAGAGCGGCTGCGGGCCGCATCCGCAGGGCACGCGGGGGTCGTTCCGCGGGTTCGGGGTGGACGTCGACGTACGACTCGGCGGCGCGGGACCGCGGCCGCTCGCGCCGGCACAGGAGCTCCCGCTCTCGCTCGCCGTCGCCGCCTGGCTGCTGGAGCGCCTGAACTGGGCGGACGCGCCCGTGGAGGGGCTCGGTGTGCCGGAACTCCTGGCCCCCGAGCAGTGCGCCGAGACGGGGGCGGCGCTTGCCGCGCAGGACGCGCGGGTGGCGCTGCTGATCATGGGCGATGCGAGCGCCTGCCGCACGCTGAAGGCGCCGGGCTACCTGGACGAGCGCGCGGCCGGCTTCGACGCCGCCGTGGCGCGTGCGCTCGACACCGCGGACCTGGCGGCCCTGAGAGCGCTGGACGTCGGCCTGGCCCACGAGCTGCAGGCCTGGGGCCGGGCGCCCTGGCAGATCCTCGCGGGGGCGGCGGAGAGCGCGGACCTCGTCGGCGCGCTCCTGTACGACGACGCGCCCTACGGGGTGGGGTATCTCGTGGCGGCCTGGTCGTAGCACGTCCGGCGGCCCGGCTCGGGCCGCCGTGGCCGCGACCCCGGGAAGCCGTGATCACGGACACGGCGGACGGCCGGGAGGTCCCTGCCTCGCGGCCGTCCGCCGATGTGTCGTGCCGTGTCAGGACGCCGGAGGCGGCGATCCGCCGGGTGGTGTCTGCCCACTGGCCGCCGGGCCGGTGTCCCGGTGCGCGATGCGTTCCATCGCGTGCTTCGCCTTGCCCGTGCCCGTGTCGATCTTGCCGCTGTACTTGCCCTTGGTCTTGTCGTCGATCATCTTCGCGGCCTTCTCCAGGCCACGATCGACCTTTCCTTCGTACTGTTGCGCGAAGTTCGAGACCTTGGCCATCAGGTTGTCCACGAGACCCATGGTCCACCTTCCCTGCGAAGCGCGGTTATGTGCGGGCGCCCTCCTCGGCCTCGTTCTCGGCGGCCTCCGCGGCGGACTGCTGCCGGGGGATCCCTACGCCGTCATCGGCGGTCGGAGCTGTCTCCTCCGTCTCCGGCCCGGTCTCGGTCCCGGCCGAGACCTTGTCCGCGTCCGTCGCCCCCGCCTCGCTCCCGGCCGTCGCCCGCGCGGCCTCCGCCGCCACGGACTGTGCCTCCTCCGTCGTCCTCGACCGCCGGAAAAGCCGTGCAAAAACGCCCATACCCACTCCATACGTTACTCGTGCGGGCGAAATCCCGCGTAACTCGGTGCGCCCGTTTGTATGGCCCGGCCCTCCCGCCTTCGAACCGGTGACCGGAACCTCGCATCAGGCAACGACCTCGCATACGGCGCGTAACGTCGCTCGTTCGAGGAGGAGTCCGGAGGTTTGCGAGACTGTTGCGGTGAGTAGCGCAGCCCCCGCACCGCGGGTCATCGCCGTCGTCGGACCGACCGCGGCCGGAAAGTCCGATCTGGGCGTATTTCTTGCCCAGCACCTCGGCGGCGAGGTCGTCAACGCCGACTCCATGCAGCTCTACCGGGGGATGGACATCGGCACCGCCAAGCTGACTCCCGAGGAGCGCGGCGGCATCCCGCACCATCTGCTGGACATCTGGGACGTCACGGTCACGGCGTCCGTGGCGGAGTACCAGCGCCTCGCCCGCGCCCGGATCGACGCCCTGCTCGCCGAGGGCCGCTGGCCGATCCTGGTGGGCGGCTCCGGTCTGTATGTGCGGGGCGCGGTCGACCATCTGGAGTTCCCGGGAACCGACCCGGAGGTGCGCGCCCGGCTCGAGGACGAGCTCGCCGTGCGCGGATCCGGAGCGCTGCACGCACGCCTGGCCGCCGCCGACCCGGGGGCCGCGCAGGCGATCCTGCCCAGCAACGGCCGCCGTATCGTCCGGGCCCTGGAGGTCATCGAGATCACCGGCAAGCCCTTCACCGCCAACCTCCCCGGCCATGACTCGGTCTACGACACGGTCCAGATCGGCGTGGACGTGGCGCGCCCCGAGCTCGACGAGCGCATCGCGCGACGGGTCGACCGGATGTGGGAGGCGGGACTCGTGGACGAGGTGCGCGCGCTGGAGGCACAGGGGCTGAGGGAGGGGCGCACGGCGTCGCGCGCTCTGGGATACCAGCAGGTGCTCACGGCGCTCGAGGGGGAGTGCACGCTGGAGGAGGCGCGCACGGAAACCGTACGCGCTACCAAGCGCTTCGCGCGCCGTCAGGACTCCTGGTTCCGCCGCGACCCGCGGGTGCACTGGCTCAGCGGCGCCGTTGCGGACCTGCGGGAACTCCCGCACCGCGCGCTGGCGTTGGTCGAACGACCGGTTACAGCCTGATCACGTGATGGCATCGGGACGCCCCGGCCGTCATCCGGGCCTCCGGCGGCATGCCATCATCGAGCTTCGATCGACCAAGTGGAGTCCGAGTTGGGAGGGCGCGTGGCGATGGAGGCCGGCCCTCGCGACACCGCAGAGAGCGCGGAGCACGAGAGCGCGGAGCACGAGAGCGCGGAGGCCAGGGACCAGAGGCTCAGTTCCGATGGTCCCGACGATCAGCTCTCGGGCGGTGTGACGGACGACGGGCCGAGCCCGGACGAGCTGTCCACCGGGCCCGAGGTCGAGGTCGAGCTGCGCCCGCAGCGCCGACTGCGGATCTGGCAGCTCGCCCCCATCGTGGGGCTGGCGGCGATGGGCTCCCTGATGTTCGCCTTCCCGCTGGCCTTCGAGTTCGGTGACGGCGGCGCCGTGGTCGCCATGCTCGGTCTGCTGATCTTCTCCTGCGCGGCCGGCTGGGGCATGATGGCCGCGCGCCGGGTCGGTTACACGTGGCCTGGCCTGCCGCAGCGCGGCTCCGGACGGCGCCCGGACTGGCGGGTCGTCCTCGCCTACGTCGTCCTGGTCGCCGCGGTGGTCGTACTGGCCGTGTGGCGCGTGGCCCGACTGCGCTGAGCCGCCGGGGCCGCACCGGGCCGACCGCCTGTCCCGGCCGGCCGTGTCCCTGCCGCGATCCCGTCGCCGTACCTCTGTGGCGATCCCGTCGCCGCCTCGCCCTGCGCCCCCCACCAGGCCGTCCGCCTCAGGACCGCTCGTCCCGGGTGTCGTGGCGACCCCGTACGATCGAGGAATGAGCACGCGGATCGCCTTCCTCAAGGGGCACGGCACGGAGAACGACTTCGTGATCGTCCCCGATCCCGAGAACGTCATCGACCTGCCCGCATCCGCCGTCGCCGCCCTGTGCGACCGCCGCGCTGGCATCGGCGGCGACGGTCTGCTGCACGTCGTGCGCTCCGCCGCGCACCCCGAGGCCCGGGGGATGGCCGACCGGGCGGAGTGGTTCATGGACTACCGCAACGCGGACGGCTCGATCGCGGAGATGTGCGGCAACGGCGTGCGCGTGTTCGCGCGCTACCTCCAGCGCGCCGGGCATGTGGCCGAAGGGGATCTCGTGATCGCCACGCGCGGGGGCGTCAAGACCGTGCACATCGCCAAGAACGGCGACGTCACTGTCGGCATGGGCCGGGCGCTCCTCCCCGAGGACGGGGTCACGGTGAGCGTCGGCGAGCACAGCTGGCCCGCCCGCAACGTGAACATGGGCAACCCGCACGCGGTGGCCTTCGTCGACGACCTCGGGCACGCGGGCGATCTGTACACCCCGCCCCCGTTCAGCCCGGCGTCCGTCTACCCGGACGGGGTCAACGTGGAGTTCGTGGTCGACCGCGCGCCCCGGCACGTGGCGATGCGTGTCCACGAACGCGGCTCCGGCGAGACCCGCTCGTGCGGCACGGGCGCGTGCGCCGTGGCCGTCGCCACGGCCCGCCGCGACGGCGCCGACCCGGCCGTCACGGGCACCCCGGTGACGTACACCGTGGACGTTCCCGGCGGCACCCTGGTGATCACCGAGTACGCGGACGGCGAGATCGAGATGACCGGCCCGGCGGTGATCGTCGCCGAGGGCGAGATCGACACCGACTGGCTGCGGACCGCGGCACGCTGACTCGACACCCTGTCAACCTGCCCCGACCAGCGGCTCCTTGGGGGGCGAACGGGCGGCGCGCGGAAGCACGGGGTCGCACATGAACGTGATGCTCGGCACAGGAGGGTGGCCGGAAAACGTCCCCGGCCACTCCTCCGCGCGGCTCCGGATCACAGCCCGGCTTACTCAGGGCGCTCCGATCCGCAGCCCGGGACGGCCGGGGCTGCTCGAATCGACGGTCGGTGCCTCGGGCTATGGCTGAAAGCCGTAAACCCCTGAATCGTCGCTCGAATGGGTGATCCGCTTCACGCTCGGCGAGAGCCGGTCGGGCGGGCGTGGTGGGCTCGATAGCATCAAGCACCGGCCCGGACGGGGGACCGTCGCCATCCCCTGCGCCGCGTATGCCAAGGGGCACTCCGTCCGCCGGTCCACGAGCCGGAGGTGCCCCATGAGTGCGGAGGCCACGAACCCTGCCACCCCCGCCCCTGCCACGCCGGGGACGCACCGCAGGAAGAGCCGCGCCCGGATCGACCTGCGCCGCCTGGGGCGCGCCGCCCTGCTCGGCCCCGCCGTCCGCGACCGGCTGCCCGACGCGATCGGCCATGTCGCCGAGGCGCACCGCGCCCACCACCCCGACGCCGACCTCGAACCACTTCGCCGCGCCTATCTGTTGGCCGAATCCTCACACCGGGGGCAGATGCGCAAGAGCGGCGAGCCGTACATCACGCACCCCCTCGCCGTGACCCTGATCCTCGCCGAACTCGGCGCCGAGACCACCACCTTGACCGCGTCCCTGCTCCACGACACCGTCGAGGACACGGACGTGACACTCGACCAGGTGCGCGAGCAGTTCGGCGAGGAGGTGCGCTACCTGGTCGACGGCGTCACGAAGCTGGAGAAGGTCGACTACGGCGCCGCCGCCGAGCCCGAGACCTTCCGCAAGATGCTCGTCGCGACCGGCAGCGACGTCCGCGTGATGTCGATCAAACTCGCCGACCGGCTGCACAACATGCGCACCCTCGGCGTGATGCGCCCGGAGAAGCAGGCGCGCATCGCCAAGGTCACCCGGGACGTGCTGATCCCGCTCGCCGAGCGCCTCGGTGTCCAGGCACTCAAGACCGAGCTGGAGGATCTCGTCTTCGCGATCCTGCATCCCGAGGAGTACGAGCACACCCGGGAGCTGATCGTCGAGAACGCGGCGCACGGGGACGACCCGCTCGCCGACATGGCCGAACAGGTGCGCACGGTGCTGCGCGAGGCGGACATCCAGGCCGAAGTCCTCATCAGACCACGGCACTTCGTCTCCGTGCACCGCATCTCCCGCAAGCGGGGCCGGCTGCGCGGCGCGGACTTCGGCCGGCTCCTGGTCCTGGTGAACGAGGACGCCGACTGCTACGGGGTCCTCGGCGAACTGCACACCTGTATGACACCGGTGGTCTCGGAGTTCAAGGACTTCATCGCCGTCCCCAAGTTCAATCTGTACCAGTCGCTGCACACCGCGGTCGCGCGCGAGGACGGCGAGATCGCCGAGGTCCTCATCCGCACCCACCAGATGCACAAGGTGGCGGAGGCGGGCGTGATCGCCCTGGGCAATCCCTACGCCCCCGCCCCCGACGACCCGTCCGACGGCGAGCGCGTCGACCCCACCCGCCCCGGCTGGCTCTCGCGCCTGCTGACCTGGCAGGAGGCCGCCCCGGACACCGACACCTTCTGGTCCACCCTGCGTGAGGACCTCGCCCAGGACCGGGAGATCACCGTCTTCCGCCCTGACGGGGGCGCGCTGGGGCTGCCCGAGGGCGCGAGTTGTGTGGACGCCGCCTACGCGCAGTACGGGGAGGATGCGCACGCCTGCATCGGCGCCCGTGTCAACGGACGGCTCGCGACGCTGGGCACCGTTCTGCAGGACGGCGACACCGTGCAGCTCCTGATGGGCCAGGACCCGGCCTCAGAACCGTCCAGAGAGTGGCTGGAACACGCGCACACGCCGGCCGCGCGGATCGCCATCCAGCGCCGGCTGGCGGCGCATCCCGCGCCGGGGGACCCGTCCGGCGGCGCGTCCGCAGCGGGCGCCGCGGATCACGGCGCCGAGCCGGCTGCGGACGGCGCCGGCGCGCACACCATCGCGCCCGACACCGCCGCGCGCCCCACCGCGCTGTCCTCACGCCCGCCCGTGCCTCCCACGCGTCCCACGGCGGAGGCGCCCGGCGCACGCGCCGCCAACGCGGTCGTCGACCTGCCCGGCGCCTCGGTACGTCTCGCCGGCTGCTGTACGCCCGTGCCGCCCGACGAGGTCACCGGCTTCGCCGTACGCGGAGGCGCGGTGACCGTGCACCGCGTCGAGTGCGCCGGAGCGGCGCGCATGAAGAGCACCGGGCGCCCGGAGATCGGCGTGCGCTGGGGCGACACCACCGACTTCCGGGTCACCCTTGTCGCCGAGTCCTTCGGGCGCCCGCACCTCCTCGCGGACCTCACCGAGGCCATCGCCCTGGAGGGCGTGGCCATCGTCTCCGCCACCGTCGAGCCGCCCAGCCAGCAGCGGGTGCGCCACACCTACACGTTGCAACTCCCGGACGCGGCCCATCTGCCGGCCCTCATGCGCGCGATGCGGAACGTGCCGGGCGTGTACGACGTCAGCCGGGCCCACAACGCCGCGGCGGCCGCCCGCTGACCGCCGTACGGCCGCCCTCGGGCCGTCCCCCCGGGTGGCGGCCGGGGCGCTCGGGGTCCGGAACTGAATCCGTTCGAGTGGGCCCGGCGCGCGTCGTCACCGCGCGGTGCACGCGCGCTGGTAGCCGTGGTCCATGCCGCACACCCCCCGTTCCGCCATCCCGCGTGCCCGGCGTGCCCGGGCGGCCCTGCTCGCCTGTGTCGTCTCCGGCTGTCTGATCGCGGCGGGCGCCCCCACGCCCGCCGTGCCCCTGGGCATCGGCGACCGGCTCTTCCCGACGCTCGGCAACCCCGGCTACGACGTCCTGTCGTACGACCTCTCCTTCGCCTATCCCGGCAGCAACAGCAAGCCGCTCGCCGCCGTCACCAAGATCCGTGCGCGCGCCACCCAGCGCCTGGAGAGCGTCAATCTGGACTTCGCGCACGGCACGGTGGCGTCCGTCGACGTCAACGGAGCGCCCGCGCACTTCACCACCGCGGGAGAGGACCTGGTGATCACACCGACCGCCCCCCTCCCCAAGGGCGGCGCGATGATCATCACCGTGCGGCACACCAGCAACCCGGTGCCCGAGAAGGGCCGCGAGGGCGGCTGGGTGCAGACCGACGATGGGCTCGTGATGGCCAACCAGGCCGACGCCGCCCATCTGGTCTTCCCCTGCGACGACCACCCCTCCGACAAGGCGCTGTTCACCTTCCACGTGACCGCGCCGAACGGCTACCGGGCCGTGGCCAACGGACTCCCGGTGGGCACCCGGCCCAGCGGCAACGCCACGACCTGGAGCTACCGCACCCAGCACCCCATGGCCACCGAACTCGCCCAGGTCTCCATCGGCCGCACCACCGTGCTCCAGCGCGGCGGTCCGCACGGACTGCCCCTGCGCGACGTCGTCCCCGCCCAGGACGCGGCGCAACTCGAACCCTGGCTGGCGAAGACCCCCGCCCAGATCGCCTGGATGGAGCAGAAGGTCGGCCCGTACCCCTTCGAGACCTACGGGCTGCTGATCGCCCGGGCACGCACCGGCTTCGAACTCGAGACCCAGACGCTCTCCCTCTTCGAGAAGGACGTCTTCGGCAACCCCGCCTACCCCCAGTGGTACATTGAGTCGATCATGGTGCACGAGCTGTCCCACCAGTGGTTCGGTGACAGCATCAGCCCGCGCACCTGGTCCGACCTGTGGCTCAACGAGGGACACGCCACCTGGTACGAGGCCCTGTACGCGGAGGAGACCGCGCACCGGCCGATGGAGGCCCGTATGAAGGCGGCCTACGCCTTCTCCGACCGCTGGCGCGCCACCGGAGGCCCGCCCGCGGCCCCCCAGCCGCCCCGGCAGGGCCAGAAGATCGCCATCTTCCGGCCGAGCGTCTACGACGGCGCCGCGCTCGTGCTGTACGCGCTCCGCCAGGAGATCGGGCGTCCCGCCTTCGAGCGCTTGGAGCGGTCCTGGGCCGCCCTGCACCGGGACGGCACATCGACCACCGCCGACTTCGAGCAGCTGGCCTCCCGCGTGGCGGGACGCGATCTGAGCGCCTTCTTCCGGGGCTGGCTGTACGGCAGGAAAACCCCGCCGATGCCGGGCCACCCGGACTGGAGGACAAACCCCGTCTGAGCCCCGGAACGGGACGACAACCCGGATGACGGGACAGGCCGTGCCGTGCGACCATCGACAGGTCGGCGGCGCGGCCCCAGGCCCGGGCGACGGGAATCTCCCGGGCAGCCCGAGCGTTGTGACCTGTGCGAGTGGTGTGGCCGAGACGGCCCCCACCGACGCCGCAAACGGAATCCCCAACGACGTAAGGACCCAATGACCTCCTCTTCTTCCCCTTCCCAGGACACCAAGCGCTTCGCGCACACCTACCCGGAGGGTCTTCGGGCCGATGCCCTGATGGAAGAGGACGTCGCCTGGAGCCACGAGATCGACGGAGAGCGGGACGGCGACCAGTTCGACCGCTCCGAGCGAGCGGCCCTGCGCCGGGTCGTGGGCCTGTCCACCGAGCTCGAGGACGTCACCGAGGTCGAGTACCGACAGCTGCGTCTGGAGCGCGTCGTGCTCGTCGGGGTGTGGACCTCGGGGACCGCGCAGGACGCGGAGAACTCGCTGGCCGAGCTGGCGGCCCTCGCGGAGACCGCCGGCGCGCTCGTGCTGGACGGTGTCATCCAGCGCCGGGACAAGCCCGACGCCGCCACTTACATCGGCTCCGGCAAGGCCGAGGAGCTGCGGGACGTCGTCCTGGAGACGGGCGCGGACACCGTCATCTGCGACGGTGAGCTGAGCCCCGGCCAGCTGATCCACCTCGAGGACGTCGTCAAGGTCAAGGTCATCGACCGCACGGCCCTGATCCTGGACATCTTCGCCCAGCACGCCAAGTCCCGAGAGGGCAAGGCGCAGGTCGCCCTCGCCCAGATGCAGTACATGCTGCCGAGGCTGCGCGGCTGGGGTCAGTCGCTGTCCCGGCAGATGGGCGGCGGCAGCGGCGGCCTGGCGACCCGTGGTCCCGGTGAGACCAAGATCGAGACGGACCGGCGGCGGATCCGCGAGAAGATGGCGAAGATGCGCCGGGAGATCGCGGAGATGAAGACCGGCCGCGAGATCAAGCGCGCGGAGCGCAGGCGCCACAAGGTGCCCTCGGTCGCCATCGCGGGTTACACCAACGCCGGAAAGTCCTCCCTGCTCAACCGTCTCACGGGCGCGGGCGTCCTGGTCGAGAACGCACTGTTCGCGACCCTCGACCCGACCGTGCGCCGGGCGGAGACCCCGAGCGGGCGGTTGTACACCCTGGCCGACACGGTCGGCTTCGTCCGGCACCTGCCGCACGACCTGGTCGAGGCGTTCCGCTCCACCATGGAGGAGGTGGGCGACTCCGATCTCATCCTGCACGTGGTGGACGGCTCCCATCCGGACCCGGAGGAGCAGCTGACCACCGTGCGCGAGGTGATCCGCGAGGTCGGCGCCACGGACGTGCCCGAGATCGTCGTGATCAACAAGGCGGACGCGGCCGACCCGCTGGTGCTCCAGCGGCTGCTGCGGGTCGAGAAGCGTGCCATCGCGATCTCGGCGCGCACCGGCCGGGGCATCGAGGAACTGCGCGCGCTCATCGACAACGAGCTGCCCAGGCCGGCGGTCGAGGTCGAGGCCGTCGTGCCCTACACCGAGGGCCGACTGGTCGCGCGGGCCCACTCCGAGGGCGAGGTGATCTCCGAGGAGCACACCCCGGAGGGCACGCTGCTCAAGGTGCGGGTGCACGAGGAACTGGCGGCGGACCTGGCACCGTACGTCCCGGCTCCCGCGCTCTGACCACAAGAGGCAAGGCCCGCTCCCCGAGGGGAGCGGGCCTTCGCGCGTCTACCGGTGTCCCGTCACCGACCGGCGAACTTCTCGCTGACCGAGTCGTAGACGCCCTTGGCCGTCTGACCCAGCCGCGGTCCGGCCAGCCAGCCCGAGGACACCGGGCCGATCGAGGTGTTGGAGACCAGCGCGGGCTTGCCGCTCGCGTCCCGCTCCACCCAGCCGCCGCCGGACGCGCCGCCCGTCATGGTGCAGCCGATGCGGTACATCGTCGGGTCCGTCCGCAGCAGCGAGAGCCGGCCCGGCTTGTCCTGGCACTGGTACAGCGCCTGGCCGTCGTACGGCGCCGCCGCCGGGTAGCCGCTCGCCGTGATGCTGTCGACCTTCGGCACGGCCGGCGCGCTGAAGTTCACCGGCAGCGCCGAACCGACGGTCTCCTCCAGCGACTTCCCGCCGCTGCCCGCCTCCGGCGTCACATGGATGACGGCGAAGTCGTACGACGCGCCCTGGCCGCCGGTCTCGCCGCCCTGCTCGATCCACTGCTGCGAGGTCTGCGCCCAGTCACCCCACCAGACGCCGTACGGGGCGACCTGCTGCCGCGTGGCACTCGCCAACTGTGCCGCCGTCAGCCCGGAGTTGTTGTACGCCGGCACGAACGCGATGTTGCGGTACCAGCCGCCCTGCCTGCCGGCGTGCACACAGTGGCCGGCCGTCCACACGAGATTGGACTTGCCGGGGTGCGCCGGGTCCTTCACCACGGTCGCCGAGCAGACCATCGTGCCCTTGGGGGAGTCGAAGAACACCTTGCCCGCCGTGGGCGCGTGCTCGTGGTACGCGGCCGGCACGGCCTGCGCGGGAACCGGCGCGGGCGTCGGGTCGGTGACGCCCTGGTCGCCCGAGAGGTCGTCGGCGCCCACGACCTTGTCGGGGTCATTGGCCTTGCGCATCCGGTCCGGGTTCCACAGGCCCTTGATGACGGGGTTGATGAAGTCGTCGGCCTCGCGCAGCCAGTCGTCCTTCTTCCAGTTCTTCCAGGCGCCGTTCTTCCACCTGTCGACGTCGATCCCGTGTTCCTTGAGCTTCCGCTTGATGTCGTCCGGGATCTTGATCTTGCCGTCGTCGGCGGAGGAGGCGGACGCGCTCGCCTCGCCGCTCGTCCGGGCACCGGCACCGGAGTCGCACGCGGTCGCGGTCAGCGCCAGCGCCGCGGCGAGACCGACTGCCGTCAGCCCCCGGGACGTTCTGGCGCGTACGCTCCCTTCCCTGCACCCGGTGAAGAGCGGGCGTATGCGTCGCATGGTCTGAACTCCCCCTGACATGAGCCAGTGTTGAACGGCCTCCCACACTATGGGCAGGCTGTGGGCGGCATTCCATGGAACGGCAACGGTTCGGCTACAAGCGGCCTCGGCCGGTTCCCGCGGCCGCCGCCCCAGCGTGTCCGACCGCCCGGCCCATGGCCGTGGACCATGAACCGCGGCTGTGGATCCGAGCGCGTACGGAGCGAAGCACCCCTGCGGTCCAGTCGTGCCATTTGTCCGGTTATGGCAGCCTCGTGGTATGACTCCGGCGAACACGACGGGTGCCGACGGCGCCACGGTGTACTACGGGAACCTGGACAACGGTCACGCCCTTCAGGTCTTCCTCGAACTGCGCGACCGGGGCAGTCACCGCATGGCGGAGAGCCTCCTCGGCACCATCCGCCAGGCCGCCGACGACAACAGGTTCGTCGTGAAGTTCCACTTCGCGGCGACCATGGACGACACGGTCGGCGGCAGTGGGTCCCGGCGTGGTCTGAGCGCCCTCGGCGCGGCGAGCGACACGGGACAACGGCAATTCATCGAATACTTGGCCGCGTTGTTGGCGGCACAGCCGTTCCCGCCCGGAGACGACCGCTTCTCCGACCCTTCCGTACTGCTGTCGGTGGCGAGCGAGGTCGACGGACTGCGGTGCCCCGACTTCGACCACAAGGTCGCGGACGACACCTATCTGACCTGGGCCGGAGAGGCGGTCGGCAGCTTCCCCTCCTTCGGCGTGGTGGGAACGCCGGTCGTCTGGTACGACGACCAGGTGATCCCCGTCGTGAAGACCGAGGACGGTTCCGCCGTCACCCCACAGGAATTCCTGGCCCAGCTGTCGACGTGAGCCCGGCGCCCATGGCGTCCGGAGCTCTCAGGGCCGATGGCGCTGCAGCCGGGCGAGTAGACGGTAGGCGCGCTGTTCGGTGGCCACGAGCAGCGCCGGGTCGATCCCGGCCGGCCACAGCTCACCGGCCGCGGCGTCGTCGGCCTCGCACAGTTCCACGACCGCCATCGCCAGATGCACCTGGACGAACGCGGGCGGCGCCCCGGTGACGTGGTCCAGTGCCCGTTCGGCCCGCTCGGCGGCCTCCTGGCACGCGGCCAGCGCCCGTTCCACCCGGATCGCGGCCTGGTCGTGGACCAGCAGCAGCGCACACAGCAGCGCCACGGCGATGCCCACGATGCTGCCCAGGACCCGGTCGAGGACCAGCTGTCCGGCCGGGGCGGGCGCCGCCAGATCGCTGAGCAGAAGCGCCAACGGCGTGAGGAAGACGACGCCGAGGGCGTAGTTGCGGGCCACGACGTACTCCAGCAGGAACTCCAGGACCACGATCAGCACCGCGAGTGCCACGGGTTGCAGGTGCGCGGCGAGAGCGCCGAAAGCGAGCAGCAGCCCGACGACCGTGCCCAGGGTCCGCTGGACGGCACGCTGAGTCGTGGTGCGGAGGTTGACCGAGTGCAGAACGGCGGCCGCCGAGATCGCCGCCCAGTAGCCGCGCTCCAGGCCCAGAAGGGCCGCGATCCCGCCCGCCGCGCCGGTGCCCAGCGCCATCCGTACGGCGGGAACGGCCAGTACGGCGAGGCGGCCGGCGCCTCGGCGCCGTCCCATCAGCAGCTCGGTGGCGCGGCGCGCGGCCCCACCGCTCTGGGTCGCGACCGGCGCGGCCGGACGCGGGACCCCCGCAGCGTCCCGCCCCTGTCCTGAGGCTCCGAGTGCGTCCGGGTCTCCTGATGCCCTTGATTCCTCTGATGCTCCGGGACGCAGCTCACCGAGCATGAGGGGATCCCGGAGCCGTCGGTCGGTGAGCAGGCGAGCCTGCCGGCGCAGGAGGACTGCCGTGGCGGCCGGATCGGCGGGGGAGCGGTCCGCCGAGCCGATCAACAGGGTCCAGGAAAGATCGGTCAGCCGGACGAAGGCCGCGTCGCGGGTGGGTTCCCCTCTCCCCGCGGCCGCGGGCGGCGCGACGCCGAGGGACCGGTACGCGTGGAGGACGGCGACGGTCGCCCGGTGCCGCTGCTGCCGGGGCGCCTCCCCGGCGGCGGACGCCTCCAAGAGCTCGGAGAGCCTGCGCAGGGCGGTGGCCACCGCCAGCCGCTGCGGCCGGTCCGGATGCACCAGCCGGCCCGATACGCCCAGCAGCCAGGCCAGGGCCGCTCCTGCCGCCGCGAACGCGGTGTACGGGAGCACATCGGCACTCCGGGTCGAGTCGTTGGCCGCCACCGCGAACGAGAACAGCAGCAGCACCGCACCCAGCCCGCTCAGCCGCTTCGCGTCACAGACGAACTTCGCCGCTCCCGCGACCAGGGCCGTCGCCGTGACCACCGCCGCGGTGCCGGCACCGCCGGCCGACGGCCGCGCCCAGGCGGCGAGGGCCGAGCCGCAGCCCACCAGCACGGTCATGGCCACGGCCACCACGGCCAGGACGCGGGCCCGCCGCGCGTAGGGCAGATTGCGGCCGAAGGTGGTGGTGAAGGAGCCCAGCATGGCGTAGACGGCGAGGTCGGGCCGCCCTGCCCGGGTGATCGGCACCGCGAGGAGCCCCATGGCCAGGGCGGCCCGCAGGGCGAACAGAAACGCTCCGTCGACCTCGTGCAGCGTCAGCGCGCCGCGCGGCGAGAGCGCGCGGGGTGCGTCGGTGAGCCAACGCCGCAGGCCTTGCCGAGGCGCGGAAAGGGCGAAGCGGCGCACAATCCGCATGTCGGGTGTACACCCCCTGTGCGGGCCGCATCGTGCCCGCGGCCGGTCGCGGCACCAGGGCCTGTCGTCGCGGGGCAGGCGGGAGTCTGACGACAGGTCCTAGCCCAGGGACACCACCACTGCTGTCGCCTGTCCTCCTGGCGCGTCGTAGCTCACCGTGTCGCCCGCGTGGTGGCCGAGGAGCGCGCGCCCGAGCGGGCTGTCGGCCGTGACCAGCGTCGGGTCCAGCTCCTCGGCCGTCTCGCCGATCTGGAGGGTCTCCACCGAGCCGTCGGGGAATCGCACGGTGACCGTGCTGCCCACACCGACCAGGTCGGTGGGCGGCGGGCCCGCCGTCTCCGCCTCTCGGAGCCGTGTGCTGATCATCGAGATCCGGGCGTCCAGACGCTGCAGATCACCGGCTCGTTGCAACTCGTCGGCCTCGTCTGCGCGATCGCCCACCGCCGCGTCGGAGTCCCGTAGCGTCGCGGCGACCATCGTGCGTTCGGCGCGCAGGTCGGCGAGCTCTTGTTCCAGGGCGTGACGGGCGGCGTCACTGATCGGTGCTGGTTCGTTGGGCATGCCTGCTCCTCGGGGGTGCAGAGGGAGGGGCCCAAACAGGGCATTTTGCATCATATCAGTCCTATTTATGGACCCGTGTCGTGCCGACTCCGGTCGCGTGGCACCGTCCGATCCCCCGGCCTAGCCTGAGAAGAAGTGCCGGTACCGGCCCATGCCCGGACGGGTGAAGGGGGTGAGATCCTTGAACGCCTCGGATGACCACCAGGACGGACTCGAGCCCCGAGTGGGCCCCGAACCCCAAGGTGAACCGTTCTTCCACCCGTACCACCATCCCGCCGCGGGCTGGGGGGCGGCCAAGAGCGTGACCCGGGTGCTGATGCGCGAACGTGCCCTCGTGGACGGACCGCGGGCGATCATGCGCATGAACCACGAGAACGACGGCTTCGACTGCCCCGGCTGCGCCTGGCCCGACGACACCAAGGGCCTGCACCTGGACATCTGCGAGAACGGCATCAAGCACGTCACCTGGGAGATGACGCCCAAGCGGGTCGGCCGCGACTTCTTCGCCGCCCATTCGGTCACGGAGCTGTACGGCTGGAGCGACTACGCCCTGGAGGACCAGGGCCGGCTGACCGAACCGATGGTCTACGACCCGGAGTCGGACCACTATGTCCCGATCAGGTGGCACGACGCGTTCGAGCTGGTGGGCCGCACCCTGCGCGAGCTGGACAGCCCCCATCAGGCGTCGTTCTACACCTCCGGCCGCCTCGGCAACGAGGCCACCTTCCTCTACCAGTTGATGGCCCGCGAACTCGGCACGAACAACCTGCCGGACTGCTCCAACATGTGCCACGAGGCCAGCGGTCGCGCGCTGGACGCATCGCTGGGCACCGGCAAGGGGACCGTCGATCTCAAGGACTGGGAGACCACCGACGCCCTGTTCATCATGGGCGTCAACGCCGCCTCCAACGCGCCCAGGATGCTCACGGCCCTGGCCGAGGCGTACCACCGTGGCGCCCAGATCGTGCACATCAACCCATTGGTGGAGGCGGCCGCCACGCGCACCATCGTGCCGCACGACTTCACGGACATGGCCCTCTTCAAGACGACGCGGACCAGCACCCTGAACCTGCAACCGCGGATCGGCGGCGACATGGCCCTCATGCGCGGCGTCGCCAAGGCGGTCCTGGAGCAGGCCAAGACCGACCCCAAAGCGCTGGACCAGGAGTTCGTCGACCGCCACACCTCGGGCTTCGACGAGTACCGGGCCCTGTGCGAGGACACCTCCTGGGACGAGATCGAGCGCCAGTCCGGCGTCGACCGCGACGAGATCCTCAAGGCGGCGCGGGTGTACCGGGACGCCGACCGGACCATCGTCAGCTGGTGCCTGGGCGTCAGCCAGCACGAACACGGCGTCGACACCGTCCGGGAGATCATCAACCTCCTGCTGCTGCGCGGCAACCTGGGCCGCGAGGGGGCCGGACCGTCTCCCGTGCGCGGGCACAGCAACGTCCAGGGCAACCGGACCTGCGGCATCGACCACCGGCCCACCGAGGACTTCCTGGAGCGCCTCGCGGGGATCTGCAAGATCGACCCGCCGCATGTGCACGGCCTGGACACGGTCGGCACCATCGAGGCGATGCACCGCGGCGACGTGAAGGTCTTCGTCGGCATGGGCGGCAACTTCGCCCTCGCCGCGCCCGACACCCCTTACACCTACGAGGCGTTGCGCAGGTGCGACCTCACCGTCCAGGTGAGCACCAAGCTCAACCGCAGCCATCTCGTCCACGGCCGGCGTGCGCTCATCCTGCCGTGCCTGGGCCGCACCGAGAAGGACCACCAGCGCCACGGCATCCAGAGCACCTCGGTCGAGGACTCGATGAGCATGGTCCATCTGTCCCTCGGCATGAAGCGGCCCGCCTCGCGGCACCTGCTGTCAGAGCCGGCCATCATCGCCGGGATGGCCCGCGCCGCCCTGCCGGACAGCCGTACTCCCTGGGAGTGGTACATCGAGGACTACGACCGTATCCGCGACACCATGGCCCAGGTTCTGGACGGGTTCGAGGACTTCAACCGCCGGGTGCGGCTGCCGCTCGGCTTCCGGATCAAGCAGCCCGCGCGCGAACTGGTCTTCCTGACCCCGTCGGGACGCGCCGAGTTCTCCAGTGCGCCGCTGCCCGACGTGGTACCCGCCCCCGGCACCCTGGCGCTGGGCACCATGCGTTCCCACGACCAGTGGAACACCACCATCTACTCCGACAACGACCGCTACCGCGGCATCAAGAACCTGCGCACGCTCGTCTTCATGAACAAGGACGACATGCGGGAGCGCGGCATCGCGGAGTTCGATCCGGTCGACATCACCAGCACCGCCAAGGACGGCAGCCACCGTCACCTCAACGGCTTCCTCGCCATTCCCTACGACATCCCGCGGGGCTGCGCGGCGGGCTACATGCCGGAGATGAACGTGCTGCTCGCGATCTGCGACTACAGCGCCCAGAGCGACCAGCCGCTCATGAAGCACGTCAAGGTCACCATCGCCCCCGCCATCTGAGGGGGCGGCGAGGGCGGCGGGACCCGGCAGCGCCGGGTCGCCAGGCAGGGCGCCTCGGGTGGACTTCCCTGCCCACCCGGCGAGTTCAGCCGCCGGTCGTGGTGGGAAACCGGCGCCTGCCGAACACCTCACACCTGTTCGGCTGCTGCTTCCTGAAGGTCCTTGCGGCTGTGCTCCATCAACTCGCCCAGGTCGACCAGATCGGGGTCGAGCTCCTTGGCGCGCGGCGCGACCTGCCGCAGACACTCCGCCATGGCGAGCGCGAGCTCGACGGCCTTGTCCCGCTCCCCGTCGCTGAGGAGTTCCTCGATCCGGAAGGCGATGCCGGCGATGGTCTCGTCGTCGGTCTCCGGTACCAGGTAGCCCTTGAGGCCCGCCGGGTAGGGCGTCCGCTCCCGGAACTCACGCAACGCGTCGACCACGGCCGAGTTCTCGCTGAGCCGGTCGAGGAGCCCCATGAACACATACAACCGAGCCACCAGCCGGGGCAGGCCGGGAAAGCGGTCCAGCCAGACCACCAGCTCGCGCTGACCACCGAGATGCTCGGAGACCTGCGACATCGCTTCCGCGTACGTGTTGGACTGGGCCCAGTGGTAGGGCAACAGGCCCGCCACCTGCCGAGCCAGTTCCGCCTCCTGCTGCGGGGTGAGGGTGCCGGTGACGAAACCGCTGACCAGCGCGCCGTCGAGGCCGAAGCCGACCGGTGTCGAACGGTCCTTCGCGGTGCGCGACACGTCGTGACGCAGGCGCAACAGCTCGTCCTCGATCCTGCTCAGCAGTTTCTCCCGCATGCGTCCTCCCTGCCGTAGGGCCTTGCCGTTCCCGTCGGGTGCTCGTGCACGGCCGCACCTTGTGGGGCGCGGGGAGCACGGGGCAGTCGACCGAAGCCCGCAATCAACACCATGCCGCCCGACGCGGGGACACGCGCGTTCGGTGGCCCATGCGGGCGAGGGGGTGTCTGACAATTCGCGCGCCCGGCGGGAATTGTCTGACACCCCCTCGTGGGCCTCGCTCTCGCCGGGCGGTCGTCGGTGCCGAGCGCCCACGTCGGCGAGCGCCCCGTAAGGATCTTGCGGCCACCCGCTTCCACAGGCCGTTCACGTCGTTGATACGTACGGGGTGACCTGCCATTCACGCCGGAACCCTCGCCCCGTCCCCTCTGAACAGTGGAGGAACTGACGTCGTGACCGTGTCGGAGACTGCGGTGGTGCCGGTGGAGGGCGGATCGGAGGGGCGCGCGGGAACGGAGGAGCAACCCCCAGCGCGTGACGGGGCTACAGCCACCAGGGAAGCGCGCTCGGCGCACGAGGGGATTCTGCGCCGGCAGTCGGCGCGCGAATCCGCGGCGCGCACCTATGCGCGCGCCCTGCCGATCGTGCCCGTGCGGGCGCGCGGGCTCACCATCGAGGGCGCCGACGGGCGCCGCTACCTCGACTGCCTCTCGGGCGCGGGCACACTCGCCCTCGGGCACAACCACCCCGTCGTCCTGGAGGCCATCCGCAAGGTCCTCGACTCCGGGGCGCCGTTGCATGTGCTGGACCTGGCCACGCCCCTGAAGGATGCCTTCACCACCGAGCTGTTCCACACGCTCCCGCCGGCCTTCGCCGACCGCGCGCGTGTGCAGTTCTGCGGTCCGGCCGGGACGGACGCCGTGGAGGCCGCGCTCAAACTGGTGCGCATCGCCACCGGCCGGAACGGGATCCTCGCCTTCACCGGGGCCTACCACGGCATGACCGCGGGAGCGCTGGAGGCCTCCGGCGGAGCGACCGACGTCCGGGTGACGCGCCTGCCGTATCCGCAGGACTACCGTTGCCCCTTCGGAGTCGGCGGTGAGCGCGGCGCCGAACTCGCCGCCCGCTGGACCGAGTCCGTCCTCGACGACGCCAAGTCGGGCGTACCGCTGCCCGCCGGGATGATCCTCGAACCCGTCCAGGGCGAGGGCGGGGTGAATCCCGCGCCGGACACCTGGATGCGTCGTATGCGGCAGATCACCGAGACCCGGTCGATCCCGCTGATCGCGGACGAGGTGCAGACGGGTGTGGGGCGCACCGGGCGGTTCTGGGCGGTCGAGCACAGCGGGGTGGTCCCGGACGTGATGGTCCTCTCCAAGGCGATCGGGGGCAGCCTGCCGCTCGCCGTCGTCGTCTACCGCGACGACCTCGACGTGTGGCAACCCGGCGCACACGCCGGCACCTTCCGCGGCAACCAGCTTGCGATGGCCGCCGGCGCCGCGACCCTCGCCTACGTCCGGGAGAACCGCCTCGCCGAACGCGCCGCCTCGCTCGGCACCCGCATGCTCGCCCAACTCCGCGCCTTGGCCGCGGAGTTCCCCTGTATCGGAGACGTACGCGGCCGGGGGCTGATGATCGGCATCGAGCTGGTCGACCCCGACCCGGACCTCGCACCCGGACAGACGCCGCCCGACACCCCGGACGCCGCCCCCGCCCTGGCTGCCGCCGTCCGGCGGGAGTGCCTGCGGCGCGGGCTGATCGTCGAACTGGGCGGGCGGCACGCGAGCGTGGTCCGGCTGCTCCCACCCCTGACGATCAGCGACGAGCAGACGAGCGCGGTCCTGGACCGGTTCGCCGACGCGGTGGCCGCGGTCGCTCGGGAGCCCGCCCACACCGCCGGGCCCTGACCCTCCCGCCACACCCAGGGACCGGCACGAGAGTGCCTACGACTCCACGCCCCACTCCTGCCCCCGGCCCCCGCCCTCCCCCGGCACTTGCCCACGGCTCGTCGCCTCACAGGCCCGAACGACCTCCAGGAACGCCCTTGAACGTCACACCCACCTCCGACGGCCCCCCGCCACCTCCCGAGCCGCTGACCAGCCGCACCGAGCCCACGCCCAAGACCGGCCGGGGCCCGGACGCCTTCCCCCGACAGAAGCCGACGACTCCGGAAGCGGTCGCAGCAACCTCCCAGCCCGCCGCCCCGGCCCCTGTGGTCGCCGGACCTGCTTCGGCGCCTGACAGCGGTCGCGTCCCGCGGGATCCGGTGGCTTTGGAGGCGGTGGCAGGTGCCTCCGAGTCCGTCGTTCCGGCTTCTGTGGTCGCCGGAGCGGTTTCGGCGTCTGACGGTGGTGGCGTCCCGCGGAGTCCGGTGGCTTTGGAGGCGGTGGCAGGTGTCTCCCAGTCCGTCGTTCCGGCTTCTGTGGTCGCCGGAGCGGTTTCGGCGTCTGACGGTGGTGGCGTCCTGCGGGATCCGGTGGCTCCGGAAGTGGTGGCAGCAGCCTCCCAGCCCGCCGTCCCGGCCCCGGCGCCCCACAGCGGCCGCGCCTCCGTGGCCAGGGAGTGGCGTGTCGCCGCCGTCGACCCACCCGAGCATCCCGACCCCCTGAAGCTCTCCGACCCCTTGGAGCACCCCTACCCGCACGCGGCGGCCCAGGCCGCGACCGTCGAGAACCTGCTGCGCTGCTGGGTACGCGAGAGGGACCTGGCCGCTCCCACCGATGCCACCCTCCGGATCCCGCTGCCCGCCAGCGCCACCGCCCTCCTCGTTCCGGTCCGCTACTGGTCCGCGACCGGCTGGCATCGCTTCGGGCCGCCCCGCCTGGCGGACGCACCGCGGTGGGCACCGCCCGCCGACGCCGTGACCGTAGCGGCACTGCTGGCACGCGAGACGACCCCACAGCGTGCACAGCACTCCGTACGAGACACCGCCACACAGCCTGCGCAGCCCCCGGCACCCACTCACGCCGCCGACCTGGTGCGCCGGGTGGCCGACTCCGCGCACCGCACCGCGACGTTCATCGCGGAGCGCCGGGTGCGACCGGCGGACGCGGCCGACTTCTTTCTCTCCGCCGAGCAGGCGCTGCTGCTCGGACACCCGACGCACCCCACGGCCAAGAGCCGCGAGGGCCTGTCCGACGCCGAGGCCCGGCTCTACTCGCCCGAACTGCGCGGCACCTTCCCGCTGCACTGGTTCGCGGTCGCACCATCCCTTCTCGCCACCGACTCGGCCTGGACCGAAGGCGGCCGGTCCGTGGCCGCCGCCAGGCTGACCGAACGCCTCGCCGGCCCGGGTCTCCCCCTGCCCGACGGTTTCGCCGCCCTGCCGCTGCACCCCTGGCAGGCCCGCGATGTCCGGCATCGCCCCGCCGTCAGGGCCTTGCTGGACGCCGGGCTGCTCCGGGACCTCGGCCCGCACGGCGAGCCCTGGCACCCCACCTCCTCCGTCCGTACCGTCTACCGCTCGGGCGTCCCCGCGATGCTCAAGCTGTCGCTGGGTCTGCGCATCACCAACTCCCGCCGTGAGAACCTCCGCAAGGAGCTCCACCGGGGCGTCGAGGTGCACCGCCTGCTGCGCAGCGGCCTCGGCAAGCAGTGGCAGTCGGCCCACCCCGGCTTCGACATCGTCCGCGACCCCGCCTGGCTCGCCGTCGACGCCACGGACGGCACCCCCGTGACCGGCCTGGACGTGATGATCCGCCACAACCCGTTCGCCCCGGCGGACCGTGCGGCCTGCATCGCCGGACTCGTCGCACCCGGATGTCATGCCCGGACCGCCACAGAGCAGCACCCTGCTCCGTCCTCCCGGCTCGCGGCGATCACCGCGCGCCTCGCCGCGCGTACCGGACGCCCGCTCGGTGCCGTCGCCACCGAGTGGTTTCTGCGCTACCTCGTACTCGTGGTGCGCCCGGTCCTCTGGCTGGACGGCGAAGCAGGTGTCGCTCTCGAAGCGCATCAGCAGAACACCGTGCTCCTGCTGGACTCCGAGGGCTGGCCCGTGGGCGGTCGCTACCGGGACAACCAGGGCTACTACTTCCGCGAGTCCCGTCGCGCAGAACTCGAAGCCCGGCTGCCCGGCATCGGCGAGCACAGCGACACGTTCGTCTCCGACGAGGTCACCGACGAACGCTTCGCCTACTACCTCGGCATCAACAACGTGCTGGGTCTGATCGGTGCGTTCGGCTCCCAACGCCTCGTCGACGAGAGGCTGTTGCTCGCCGCCTTCCGCCGCTTCCTCGTCGGCGCGGCCACCGGCCCCGGCCGGCTGCGCTCGACCCTGCCCGCCCGCCTGCTCGACTCACCCGTCCTGCGGTGCAAGGCGAACCTGCTGACCCGGCTGCACGGCCTCGACGAACTCGTCGGCCCGGTCGACACCCAGTCCGTCTACGTCACCCTCACCAACCCCCTTCATTCCTGAGGAACATGCCCCACCCCGTCTTCTGAGAGGAGCGTCGTCGTGTCTGCCACCGACGCCAGCACCGACGCCGGTACCGCCTCCGCGCCAAGGAGGTCCCACCCCGCCACGAGCCATGCGTCCCGCACCGAAGCCGTCCCAGCCCCCAAGCCGGGCCCGGGGGCTGGTTTCAACAGCGAGGACACCCTCGACCTCCGGCTGCCACCCGGGTTCATGGCGTTGTGTGCGAAGGAGAAGACGAGCCATGGCGGCCCAGCCGCGCGCACGCCGGCCGGAGACTCGGGAGAGGCGCCCGCCGCACCTCACGCCCCCCTCGCCGCTTCGCAGGACAACGACCTCCTCGGCCCCCTCGCCGACTGGGGCCCGACGACCACCTCTGTCGGTTCCTTCCACCTTCTCCCCGTCCGTCTCGACCGTGATCTCCCCCTTCTCACCCGCTGGATGAACGACCCCACCGTCGCGGTCTTCTGGCAACTGGCCGGAGACGAAGCGGTGACCGAGCGACACCTGCGCGCCCAACTCGGCGGTGACGGACGCAGCGTGCCCTGCCTGGGCGTACTGGACGGCACGCCGATGAGCTACTGGGAGATCTACCGCGCCGACCTCGACCCCCTGGCCCGGCACTATCCCGCCCGCCCTCACGACACCGGCATCCATCTCCTGATCGGGGAGGTGGCCGCCCGAGGGCGCGGCCTCGGCTCCACCCTGCTGCGTGCCGTCGCCGATCTCCTCCTCGACCGGCGTCCCGCCTGTGCTCGTGTCGTCGCCGAACCCGACCTTCGCAACACCCCCTCCATCGCCGCCTTCCTGAGCGCCGGATTCCGGTTGTCCGCCGAGGTCGACCTGCCCGGCAAGCGGGCCGCCCTCATGGTCCGGGACCGAGTCCTGCGCGATCTGCTGTAGTCGTTCTGTCACTTTGCGTAACGCGCCTCGCTCTGTGAGAGTTCCGAGCCGAGGAGTTCTTGTGCCGAATCCACCCGCTCGTCCCGCTCGAACCATCCCGAGCACCTGTCCCACGCGACGCACCCAACCATCGCGAACCCCCGCACCACCCATGCACGCCCCGTGCGCCGCGGCCTTGATCCCCGTCTTGTCAGTGCGGGGCCGTAGGGTGGTCGGGCTATGACGAAGCCCTCACTCCCCGAACTCCTGCATGCAGCCGTCGCAGCCGTCGGCGGCACGGAGCGCCCCGGCCAGGTGACCATGGCCCAAGCCGTCGCGGAGGCCATCGACGACGGCACCCATCTGCTGGTCCAGGCCGGCACCGGTACGGGCAAGTCGCTCGGCTATCTGGTGCCCGCGCTCGCGCACGGGGAGCCTGTCGTGGTGGCGACCGCCACCCTCGCGCTGCAGCGTCAGCTCGTCGAGCGGGACCTGCCGCGCACGGTGGAGGCACTGCATCCGCTGCTGCGCCGCCGCCCGGAGTTCGCGATGCTCAAGGGTCGGTCGAACTATCTGTGCCTGCACCGACTGCACGAGGGCGTGCCCCAGGACGAGGAGGAGGGCCTCTTCGACCAGTTCGAGGCCGCCGCGCCCAGCAGCAAGCTGGGCCAGGACCTGCTGCGGCTGCGCGACTGGTCCCAGGAGACGGAGAGCGGCGACCGCGACGACCTCACCCCGGGAGTCTCCGACCGCGCCTGGGCCCAGGTGTCGGTGTCGTCCCGGGAGTGCCTCGGCGCCGCGAAGTGCGCATACGGAGCCGAGTGCTTCGCCGAGACGGCCCGTGAGCGCGCCAAGCTCGCCGAGGTGGTCGTCACGAACCATGCGCTGCTCGCGATCGACGCCATCGAGGGCGCGCCGGTCCTCCCGCAGCACGAGGTGCTGATCGTCGACGAGGCCCATGAACTGGTCTCCCGGGTCACGGGCGTCGCCACCGGCGAGCTCACCCCCGGCCAGGTCAACCGGGCGGTGCGCCGTGCCGCCAGGCTCGTCGACGAGAAGGCCGCGGACCAGCTCCAGACCGCCGCCGAGGGCTTCGAGCGACTGATGGAGCTGGCGCTCCCGGGCCGTCTGGAGGAGATCCCGGAGGACCTCGGGTACGCACTGATGGCGCTGCGCGACGCCGCCCGTACGGTGATCTCGGCGCTCGGCAACACCCGCGACCGATCCGTCCAGGACGAGGACGCCGTCCGCAAGCAGGCGCTGGCCGCCGTGGAGTCCGTGCACGACGTGGCGGAGCGGATCACCAACGGCTCCGAGTGGGACGTCGTCTGGTACGAGCGCCATGACCGCTTCGGCGCGTCCCTGCGGGTCGCCCCGCTGAAGGTGTCGGGGCTCCTCAGGGAGAAGCTCTTCGCGGACCGCTCGGTGATCCTGGCCTCCGCCACGCTGAAGCTGGGCGGCGACTTCAACGGCGTGGGCGGGACTCTGGGCCTCGCCCCCGAGGGCACGGAGGGGGAGGACCTGCCGAAGTGGAAGGGCGTCGACGTCGGCTCGCCCTTCGACTACCGGAAGCAGGGCATCCTGTATGTCGCGAAGCATCTGTCACGCCCCGCACGGGACGGCGACCGCGCCGACATGCTGGACGAGCTGACGGAGCTGGTCCAGGCGGCGGGCGGCCGCACGCTGGGCCTGTTCTCGTCGATGCGGGCCGCCCAGCTCGCCGCCGAGGAGCTGCGCACGCGCATCCCGGAGTTCCCGATCCTCCTCCAGGGCGAGGAGACGCTCGGCGAGCTGATCAAGAACTTCGCGGCCGACCCGAAGACCTCCCTGTTCGGCACGCTCTCGCTCTGGCAGGGGGTCGACGTCCCCGGACCCAGCTGTCAGCTGGTCGTCATGGACAAGATCCCCTTCCCCCGTCCCGACGACCCGCTGATGAGCGCCCGCCAGAAGTCGGTGGAGGACGACGGGGGCAACGGCTTCATGGCCGTGGCGGCGACGCACGCCGCGCTGCTGATGGCGCAGGGCGCCGGCCGCCTCGTACGGGCCACCGGGGACCGCGGGGTGGTCGCCGTGCTGGACCAGCGGCTCGCCACGGCCCGCTACGGCGGCTTTCTCAAAGCGTCACTTCCCGATTTCTGGTTCACGACGGACCGTAACCAGGTACGGAAATCGCTGGCGGCGATCGACGCGGCGGCGAAGGCACAGGACGCGTGACATCGGGCCGGTGCGGTGCGACGGGGCAGCCCGGTCCGCACCGGCCCATGTACCGGCGCGGCACACCGGGTCCCTGGACAGCACAGGGCCCCGGAACCGGCGCAGGGGTTCCGGGGCCCGGATCATGGGGGCGTCCGAAGATTCGCCCGCCGCGACGGTGTCACACGCGTCGCAGCACCGCCACCACCTTGCCGAGGATCGTCGCCTCGTCGCCCGGGATCGGCTGGTAGGCGGAGTTGTGGGGGAGGAGCCACACGTGGCCGTCCTCGCGCTTGAAACGCTTGACCGTCGCCTCGCCGTCCAGCATGGCCGCGACGATGTCGCCGTTCTCGGCGACGGGCTGGCGGCGGACCGTGACCCAGTCGCCGTCGCAGATCGCGGCCTCGATCATGGAGTCACCGACGACCTTCAGGACGAACAGCTCACCGTCGCCCACGAGCTGCCGAGGGAGCGGGAAGACATCCTCCACCGACTCCTCGGCGAGGATGGGGCCACCGGCGGCGATACGGCCGACGAGCGGGACGTAGGACGCGGCGGGCTTGCCCGCGGTGTCGGTGGGCTGCACGGAGGACGACTGGTCGGAGCCGCGCACCTCGTACGCGCGTGGGCGGTGCGGGTCGCGGCGCAGGAAGCCCTTGCGCTCCAGAGCCATCAGTTGATGCGCCACCGAGGAGGTGCTGGAGAGGCCCACGGCCTGGCCGATCTCGCGCATCGACGGCGGGTAACCGCGCCGCTGCACGGAGTCCCGGATGACCTCGATCACCCGGCGTTGCCGGTCGGTCAGCCCGGAGCTGTCGGCCCGGATGCCTGGAGGTCGGCCGGGCAGGGACCTCTTGGGTCCCTCTGGGTTCGTGGCTTCGTTCATGGCATTCATGGCGTGCACCGGCTCGAGTCGGCCCTGGGAGCGGTCCTGGCCAGTGATGGTGGCACTGTCTGCGGTGGTGGTCACGTCGGCCCCTCTCGATGGTCTCCCGTGCAGCACAACGGTAGTTGCTTTCGAAAGGTTGCGCCAAACACACGTTCGAGTGAAAAACGGCGAATTACCTGACGTGATCGGGTCTCGCGGTGTATGGCCGATGCCTCTTCCCGGGAGTCTCCCTGCTCGGGTTCGAGCCGGGAGCGCGGGAGGGCAAAAGCGCTCATTGCTGTACTCTTCACCGCCGGAGCGAAGGCCTTGTGGGCCGCCGTGGCAGGTGTCCAGTCTGCCATCCGGCACCCCGTCCGGCGTGTACCGGCCCCTCTTCTCCATGTGGCGTCCACCGTATCCGCGCATGACCTGAATCGGCGCGGTCCGGTGGCATGTGCCAATCCGCCCCTGGAGGGCGTGTCGCCGCCAAATGTGCGAGCTGATCGCTACATGTAGTGGTTGGATTGCGGCAGTGGCCCAGAAGTTGTGGTCCCCCCGGTCTCCGGGTCTCGGGCGATCGCCTATGCTTGGGGCTGCTTCGAGGGGCCCGTGAGGCCCGCGAGGTCAATGAGTCGCGCTGAAAAGGAGGGTTGGAGCCATGCACTGCCCCTTCTGCAGGCACCCCGACAGCCGCGTCGTCGACAGTCGTACGACCGATGACGGCACGTCCATCCGCCGGCGCCGCCAGTGCCCCGACTGCTCCCGTCGTTTCACGACCGTGGAGACGTGCTCGCTCATGGTGGTGAAGCGGTCCGGAGTCACCGAGCCCTTCAGCCGCACCAAGGTCATCAACGGCGTGCGCAAGGCGTGCCAGGGGCGGCCTGTCACCGAGGACGCCCTGGCCCAGCTCGGCCAGCGGGTCGAGGAGGCGGTGCGGGCCACCGGTAGCGCCGAGCTGACCACCCACGACGTGGGGCTGGCCATACTCGGACCTTTGCAGGAGCTCGACCTCGTCGCCTACCTGCGGTTCGCGAGCGTCTACCGGGCGTTCGACTCGCTGGAGGACTTCGAGGCCGCCATCACGGAACTCAGGGAGCAGCAGCGGGAGCGCCCCGCCGTGGACGACGACCACGGGAACCCTGTCGCGGAGCGCCGAGGAACCGACTGCGGGTCCGGAGGGACGGCTGACGTCCCCGTGCCCGCCATCGCCGCCGACTGACGGGAGGGCCGGTCGGTACCGGCCCCGTCGGCGGCGGACACAGACCCGTCGCGCGCGCCCGCGTACGACGCGCGTGACAAGCAGACACAACACCGTGCCCGGGAAGAAAAAGGGCACTTTAGGGCGTTTTGCCCGATACAGGGAGGCGGCATGACAGAGACGGCGAGCGGTCCGGCACGAGGTTCCCGAGCGAAGGGCGCCAAGGCCACCAAGGGACTGCGTATCGAGCGCATCCACACCACCCCCGGCGTGCACCCGTACGACGAGGTCGAGTGGGCGCGCCGTGACGTCGTCATGACCAACTGGCGCGACGGCTCGGTCAACTTCGAGCAGCGTGGCGTCGAGTTCCCCGAGTTCTGGTCGGTGAACGCGGTCAACATCGTCACCAGCAAGTACTTCCGCGGTGCCGTCGGCACCCCGCAGCGCGAGACCAGCCTCAAGCAGCTGATCGACCGCATCGTGAAGACGTACCGGAAGGCCGGTGAGGACTACAAGTACTTCGCATCGCCCGCCGACGCGGAGATCTTCGAGCACGAACTGGCATACGCCCTCCTGCACCAGATCTTCAGCTTCAACAGCCCTGTCTGGTTCAACGTCGGCACCCCGCAGCCCCAGCAGGTCTCCGCCTGCTTCATCCTGTCCGTCGACGACTCCATGGAGTCGATCCTCGACTGGTACAAGGAAGAGGGCATGATCTTCAAGGGCGGCTCCGGCGCCGGCCTGAACCTCTCCCGGATCCGTTCCTCCAAGGAACTGCTCTCCTCCGGCGGCAACGCCTCCGGCCCGGTCTCCTTCATGCGCGGCGCCGACGCCTCCGCAGGAACGATCAAGTCCGGCGGTGCCACCCGCCGCGCGGCCAAGATGGTCATCCTGGACGTCGACCACCCGGACGTCGAGGACTTCATCGAGACCAAGGTCAAGGAGGAGGAGAAGATCCGCGCCCTCCGCGACGCGGGCTTCGACATGGACCTCGGCGGAGACGACATCACCTCCGTCCAGTACCAGAACGCCAACAACTCGGTCCGCGTCAACGACACCTTCATGAAGGCCGTCGAGAGCGGCGGCAAGTTCGGCCTGCGTGCCCGTATGACCGGTGAGGTCATCGAGGAGGTCGACGCCAAGGCGCTGTTCCGCAAGATGGCCGAGGCCGCCTGGGCCTGCGCCGACCCGGGCATCCAGTACGACGACACGATCAACCACTGGCACACGTGCCCGGAGTCCGGCCGGATCAACGGCTCGAACCCGTGCAGCGAGTACATGCACCTGGACAACACGTCCTGCAATCTCGCCTCGCTGAACCTGATGAAGTTCCTTAAGGACGACGGCAAGGGCCACCAGTCCTTCGAGGTGGAGCGCTTCGCCAAGGTCGTCGAGCTGGTCATCACCGCGATGGACATCTCGATCTGCTTCGCGGACTTCCCGACCCAGAAGATCGGCGAGAACACCCGCGCCTTCCGCCAGCTCGGCATCGGCTACGCCAACCTCGGCGCCCTCCTCATGGCGACGGGCCACGCGTACGACTCCGACGGCGGCCGCGCCCTGGCCGGCGCCATCACCTCCCTGATGACCGGCACGGCGTACAAGCGCTCCGCCGAACTCGCCGCGGTCGTCGGCCCGTACGACGGCTACGCCCGCAACGAGCAGCCGCACCTGCGCGTCATGAAGCAGCACGCCGACGCCAACACCACGGCCGTCCGCATGGACGACCTGGACACCCCGGTCTGGGCCGCCGCCACGGAGGCCTGGCAGGACGTGCTCCGCCTCGGCGAGAAGAACGGCTTCCGCAACTCCCAGGCGTCCGTCCTCGCGCCGACCGGCACCATCGGTCTCGCGATGTCGTGCGACACCACCGGTGTCGAGCCGGACCTGGCGCTGGTCAAGTTCAAGAAGCTGGTCGGCGGCGGCTCGATGCAGATCGTCAACGGCACCGTGCCGCAGGCGCTCCGTCGCCTCGGCTACCAGGAGGAGCAGATCGAGGCGATCGTCGCCCACATCGCCGAGCACGGCAATGTGGTCGACGCGCCGGGCCTCAAGCACGAGCACTACGAGGTCTTCGACTGCGCCATGGGCGAGCGCGCCATCTCCCCGATGGGCCACGTCCGGATGATGGCCGCGATCCAGCCGTGGATCTCGGGCGCCATCTCCAAGACGGTCAACATGCCGGAGACGGCGACCGTCGAGGAGGTCGAGGAGATCTACTTCGAGGCCTGGAAGCTGGGCATCAAGGCGCTCGCGATCTACCGGGACAACTGCAAGGTCGGCCAGCCGCTCTCCGCCAAGAAGAAGGAGACCGCGCCGGAGAAGACCGAGGCGCCCGCCGCCGTCGAGCCCAAGGTCGAGAAGGTCATCGAGTACCGCCCGGTCCGCAAGCGCCTCCCGAAGGGTCGTCCCGGCATCACCACCTCCTTCACCGTCGGCGGTGCCGAGGGCTACATGACGGCCAACTCCTACCCGGACGACGGACTGGGCGAGGTCTTCCTGAAGATGTCCAAGCAGGGCTCGACCCTCGCGGGCATGATGGACGCCTTCTCCATCGCCGTCTCGGTGGGTCTGCAGTACGGCGTGCCGCTGGAGACGTACGTCTCGAAGTTCACGAACATGCGGTTCGAGCCGGCCGGTATGACGGACGACCCGGACGTGCGGATGGCGCAGTCGATCGTCGACTACATCTTCCGCCGCCTCGCGCTGGACTTCCTGCCCTTCGAGACGCGCTCCGCGCTCGGCATCCACTCCGCCGAGGAGCGTCAGCGCCACCTGGAGACCGGCTCCTACGAACCCTCCGAGGACGAGGTCGACGTCGAGGGCCTGGCCCAGTCGGCGCCGCGCACCCAGGAGCTGAAGGCGGTCGCGACCCCCAAGGCCGAGGCCGCGACGGCCAAGCCGGCCCCGAAGCAGGCGCACACCAGCGCCGAGCTGGTGGAGATGCAACTGGGCATCCAGGCGGACGCCCCGCTCTGCTTCTCCTGCGGCACGAAGATGCAGCGGGCGGGTTCCTGCTACATCTGCGAGGGCTGCGGCTCGACGAGCGGCTGCAGCTGATCTGAGCGCCTGAAGGGCGGCACGACCGACGGTCGTGCCGCCCTTCGGTGTCGGGGGTTGCCCTCACCCGGGGGGAGCTCCCCCCGGGAGGACGGAGACGGCTCAGGAGGTGCGGGTTCCGCCCATGACGCGGGCGAAGCCCTCCGGATCCGTGTCGTATCCCGTAAGTCCCGGGTGGAACATCCACTCGCCCGAGCCGTCGCGGACGAACTCGGCCACCGTCGCCGCCGTCGCACTGAGCACGCCCGCGAAGTCGTCCTGGGCGAGCACGGTGTACCCCTCGCGCAGCCGCACCGCCGGGTTCAGGACGTCGACGAACGTCTTGTGACCGGTGCGCTGCTGGATCACGACCCCGGCCACCACGCGCGCGTACCGGCTGTCGAGCCGGTAGAGCTCCAGCGTCATGACCTCGTCCCAGCCGAAGCCCTTGCCGTCCAGGCTGTCGCGGTTGAGATAGATCGTGCCGTCGGGGGAGCGGCTGTCGAAGTGCACCACATAGGCGGGGGCACCATACGGATCGTCCGCCAAGTAGGTTGCGGCAATGAGGTCGAGATCGGTGGGCGACTGTCCGCTCGGACTGGGGTCCCACTGCAGTGCCAACTCGACCTTGCTGATGCCCTTGTTGAGACCGGTCATCTCTCCCATCCCTCCCCGTCCATGCAGCCTCACGCGAACTCTGTTACGGCAAGGCCCAGTTGTCCATTGTGCCTCGCGCGCCGGGGCGCTCGGCGGGGTGCACTCCACCGGAGAGTGACCGGCGCCACGCGATAGGGCCTTACGATGGCGCGGTGCTGGTCAAGTGGACTCGCTGCACCGTGGTGGACCGCCGCGGTTTCGAACGGGGGCAGCGGAAGTGGGCGGGGCTTCCGGGGGAACCGGGCTTCCGGGGACAGGGCGGCGGCTTCAGCCGGGTCAGGCCCGGTGTGGCGCATGTCTTCGCGTTCTGGGAGAGCCGCGCCTTCTACGACTCGTTCATGGCGCGCTCCCACGACCGGCTGGCCGCGTCCCAGTCGGGCACGTTCAAGGACCAGCAGGTCCGGCTCTTCGACTACCGCTTCGATGTGAAGACCGGTTTCGAGCCCCGCTTCTCGGACGCCGATCTGGTGCGTGTGGCCCACTGCCGGGTCCATGAGGAGCGGGCCGAGCACTTCGCCCTGATGCAGGAGAAGGTCTGGAACCCGGCCATGGCGGGTTCGCCGGGCATGATCCGCGGACTGTTCGGCGAGGGGCCGGGGCACGAGTTCCTCGTCCTGTCGATGTGGCAGTCGGCGGCGGAGCACGGAAAGTACCGCGAGGAGCGCGTGGAGCGGCTGGCCCTGAGGGCTCAGACGGAGGCGGACGTCGCGGCGCTCACCGGCGACATCGTGGAACTGGAGCCGGGCTGGACGGTGTGATGTCCCGCCCGGGTGATCCCGGGGCCCGGACGCGCCACGGCGCCGGTGAACGTGAGATCAGGACCGAGGTGTGGCGAAGCCCCTAGTGTGACCTGTGCCGTATGGGGGCTCTTCGGGTGCCCGTTCGGCCGTCACTCGATCTAGGGTTTCGGCATGGCACGACCACGGCGCATCGTCCTTGTCCGACACGGCGAGTCGGTGGGCAATGCCGATGACTCCGTGTACGAACGCGAGCCCGACCACGCACTGCCGCTCACCGAGAGGGGATGGCGGCAGGCGGAGGAGACGGGCAAGCGGCTGCGGGAGCTCTTCGGCCAGGAGCAGGTCAGCGTGTACGTCTCCCCGTACCGCCGCACCCACGAGACGCTCCGCGCCTTCCACCTGGACCCCGATTACGTCCGCGTCCGCGAGGAGCCCCGGCTGCGCGAGCAGGACTGGGGCAACTGGCAGGACCGCGATGACGTACGGCTGCAGAAGACCTACCGGGACGCCTACGGGCACTTCTTCTACCGCTTCGCCCAGGGAGAGTCCGGGGCCGACGTCTACGACCGGGTCGGCGGCTTCCTGGAGAGCCTGTTCCGGAGCTTCGAGGCCCCCGACCACCCGCCGAACGTGCTCCTGGTGACGCACGGCCTGGCCATGCGGCTGTTCTGCATGCGCTGGTTCCACTGGACGGTCGCCGAATTCGAGTCGCTCTCCAACCCGGGGAACGGCGAGACGCGCATGCTCGTCCTCGGCGACGACGGCAGATACACGCTCGACCGGCCGTTCGACCGCTGGCGTGATCCGGACCCGTACTGGATCACGGGATAGAACTGGATCACGGGATACAGTGGCAGAGAGATGACCGCTGACTCCTCTCCCGAAGGCCGTCTGGGACGCGCCCTGGCAGCCCTGCGCGGACTGGCCGTGGGAGACGCGCTGGGCGCGCAGTTCTTCCTTCCCGCGAACTACCCCCTGCTCCAGCGCCGCGAACTGCCGCCCGGACCCTGGCCATGGACGGACGACACGGAGATGGCCGCTTCCGTGCTCGCCGTACTGGCCGGACACCGCAGGGTGGACCAGGACGCGCTGGCGCGGTCCCTCGCCGAGCACCACGGCGCCGCCCGCCGGCACGAACCGGCGATCGACCTGCTGCTGGAGCGGATCGCCGCCGGCGGCGACTGGCGGGAACTGGCCGCCTCCATGTTCAGGGGCCATGGCTCGTGGGGCAGCGGCGCCGCGGTACGGGCCGCCCCCATCGGCGCCTGGTACGCGGACGACCCCGAGCAGGCGACCCACCAGGCGGAGATCTCCGCCTATCCGACCCATCAGCACCGCGAGGCCGTGGTCGGCGCGATGGCCGTCGCCGCGGCCGCCGCCCTGGCCGCCGATCCGGCGGGACCGCCGAGCGCCGGGGCCCTGCTCGACGGGGTCGTCGCGCTCGTACCGAAGAGCGCCGTCGGCATGGGACTGCGACGCGCCCGGGACATGCTCGACTACGGCGACGCGGCGACCGTCGCGGCCGTCCTGGGCAGCGGTCGGCGTACGACGGCGCACGACACGGTGCCCTTCGCGCTCTGGTCCGCCGCGCGCGCCCTCGGTGACTATCAGCGGGGCTTCTGGACCACCGCCCAGGTGGGCGGCGACATGGACACGACCTGCGCCATCGTCGGCTCGGTGGTCGCCTCCGGGAGCGCGGACACGCTGCCGGGGGAGTGGCTGGACCGGGTGGAACCGCTGCCGGACTGGGCTCCGGCGCTCGCGTAGCCGGGTCGGACCCCTGACCGCACCCACCCCTCTCGCGGGCGGTCGGACCCGCGTACCACCGGGCGGGCTCCGGCCGCGCTCCGCTCCCGCCCCCGACGGGCCGGGGGACGGGAGCGGACGGGAGCCGTCAGCCCGCGGCGGGCCCCGCCGCGCCGGAGAGGGCCTCCAGATCGCTCCTGCGTACGCGGATCACCACAGCGGCCATGATCAGCGCCAGCAGCGCCATCCCGGCGGCCGGGAGAAACGCCGTCCCGATTCCGTGGGCGAGCACCTCGTGCCCCCAGGGAGCGGGCAGCTGGTGGGTCTTCGCGAACTGCGCCTTCTGCTCGGCCGTGCCGTTCACGAGGAACCTCGGTATCTGCTTGTCCGCCTCGTGCCGGCTGGCCGTGCCGAAGACCGTGGTCAGGATCGACAGGCCGAGGGAGCCGCCGACCTGCTGCGTGGTGTTGAGCAGACCGGAGGCCGCGCCCGCCTCGTGCGGGGCGACACCGGAGACCGCGGTGAGCGTCATGGTCACGAAGTTCAGACCCATGCCCAGGCCGAACAGCAGCATCGGGCCGAGCACCCCGGAGACGTACGAGCTGTCGGGGCTGATGAACGTCAGCCAGCCGAGCCCGGTCGCCACCAGCGCCGCCCCGGTCAGCATGAACGGCTTGGGGCCGAACATCGGCAGGAACCGCTGCGACAGACCCGCGCCGGTCACGATCGCCACGGTCACCGGGAGGAACGCCACGCCGGCCGCGATCGGCGAGTAGCCGAGCACGTTCTGCACGAACAGCACGATGTAGAAGAACATGCCGAACATCGCGGCGGCCAGGCTCAGCATGATCACGTACGTGCCCGAGCGGTTGCGGTCGGCGAACATCCTCAGCGGTGTGATCGGCTCCTTCGCCCGCGCCTCGATGAGGGCGAACGCGACCAGCAGGACCACGGCCGCCGCGAACGAGCCGATCGCGCCCCGGTCCCGCCAGCCGTCCTCGGCGGCCCGGATGAAGCCGTACACCAGGGACGCCATGCCGGTCGTCGAGGTCAGCGCGCCCGCGATGTCGAAGCGCCCCGGGTGACGCTCGGACTCGTCGATGTAGCGGGGCGCGAGCGCGGCGATCAGGACACCGATGGGCACGTTGACGAAGAGGACCCAGCGCCAGTCGAGCCACTCCGTGAGCATGCCGCCGGCCAGCAGACCGATCGCGCCGCCGCCGGCCGAGACCGCGGCGAAGACTCCGAACGCCCGGTTCCGCTCCGGGCCTTCGGGAAAGGTGGTGGTGATGAGCGCCAGCGAGGTGGGCGACGCTATCGCGCCACCCATGCCCTGCAGGGCGCGTGCGGCCAGCAACTGCCATGGCTCCTGGGCGAGTCCACCGAGCAGCGAGGCGAAGGTGAACAGCAGGATGCCCGTCATGAAGACGCGGCGACGGCCGAGGATGTCCCCGGCCCGGCCGCCGAGAAGCAGCAGGCCGCCGAAGGTCAGCGTGTACGCGCTGACCACCCATGTCAGGTCGGTCGTGCTGAACTTCAGGGCGTCTTGAATGTGCGGGAGTGCGATGTTCACAATCGTCGCGTCGAGGACCACCATGAGTTGGCAGGCCGCGATGACGGTCAGCGCGATGCCGGGACGCCCCTCCCGGCGGGCGGCTTTCGGCTTGTCGTCCTGAATCAATGGAGAGGTTGTCACTATGGATCCCCCACGAGTGCGTTAGTGAACGATGGCGTTCACTGTCGCGTCAAACGGTAGTGAGTCCCCGTCAGTGAACGCAAGCGTTCACTGAGTTCATTGCCGTGGGATGCGTCCCCGTCCCCCGCCCCTTCCCCGGAACCCCCGCTTCCCCTTGCTCAACGGAGAATCACAGATGGGTACTTCGCCCTGGACGGAAACCTCCGCCCAGCCGGTCTCCCCTCGCCGGCGCGGTGCCGTCCTCGAGCGCGCGATCCTCGACGCCGCCCTGGAACAGCTCAGCACGGTCGGCTGGAACGCTCTCACCATGGAGGGCGTCGCCGCCGGCGCGCAGACCGGGAAGGCCGCGGTCTACCGCCGCTGGCCGTCCAAGGAGGACCTCGTGGCCGACGCGCTCCAGGCCGGACTGCCGCGCTTCGACGTGGCGCCCGACCTCGGGAGCGTGCGCGAAGATCTGCTGGCGCTGTGCCGGCAGGCGCGTGACGCGCTGTACTCGCGCCCCGGGTTCGCCCTTCGCTCCGTGATTCACGAGTGCGACACAGTGCAGGCCGAGCGATTCCATGGAGTGATCTTCGACGGGGTCGTAGAGCCGATCATCAAGCTGCTGCACCAGGTCATCAACCGCGGAATCGAGCGGGGTGAGGTGCGCGCCGACGCTGCGAACGGATATGTCTTCGACGCCGTCCCCGCCATGATGATGTACCGCTCAAAGATGTGCGGAAGTGAATGGAAGGACCCGGACATCGTGGAGATGATCGATCAGCTGATGATGCCGCTGCTGCGGCCGGAGCGGGGCTGAACCGCGTTGGACGGGCACGTCCAGGCGGTCCCGTGGAGCCGTCGCGGACGCGTGCCGACGGGTGTCCCGTCGCCCGGGGAAACCTGGGTGTCGCACGGGGATCGAAGCGGCGTACGCTAAGGGCGCCATGCCGTACGAACCGCCTACTCACACCGTCGAGCGCTCCCTTCGCGCAACGACCGGAGCGAAGGTCGTCGCCGGTGTCGACGAGGTGGGGCGCGGCGCCTGGGCCGGTCCTGTCACCGTCTGCGCCGCGATCACAGGCCTGCGCCGGCCACCTCTGGGTCTCACCGACTCCAAGCTGCTCACCGTCAAACGACGCACCGAGCTCGCCCGGGAGCTGGAACGGTGGGTGACGGCCTTCGCCCTCGGCCATGCCTCCCCCGAGGAGATCGACGACCTCGGGATGACGGCAGCGCTCCGGCTCGCCGCGGTACGCGCCCTCGAGGCGCTGCCCGTGCGGCCCGACGCGGTCATCCTCGACGGAAAGCACGACTATCTCGGGGCGCCCTGGAGGGTGCGTACGGTGATCAAGGGCGACCGGTCCTGTGTGGCGGTCGCCGCGGCATCGGTGATCGCCAAGGTCCGCCGAGACAAAATGATGGCCGAACTGGGTATCGACCATGCAGACTTCGGTTTCGCGGCCAACGCCGGGTATCCCTCGCCGGTGCACAAGGCCGCGCTGGAGGAGCGGGGCCCCACCCCGTACCACCGCTTGACGTGGGCGTATCTTGATGCGCTGCCCCAGTGGCGGCATCTCAAGAAGGTCCGCAGCTGGGCGGACGGACACGTGCCGGAGATCGAAGGCCAGCTCGGCTTCGAGTTCTGACCCGTTCCGATCGCACTCATGTGCCACCCGCCGACGCGACCAGCACCGGCGTTTGATAAAAATCAGCTCATGCCTCTCATTCCCGAGGAGCCTCAGATTCACGAGAGTGCCCAGGGTCCCCGCGCCACGCCGGCCGCCGGCCGCACCGCGCCGACCCCCCGTCCTGTCCCCGGCCCCCGCCCCGCGGCCCCTGCGCGTCCCGGTCGTCCGGGGCCTGTCCGGCCGATGCCGGCACAGCGCACCACGCGCGAGCCGGCCGCGGCCAAGCCCGGGCCGTCCACTCCCGCGGCCACCCCGCAGATCCAGCTGATCCCGGCCTCGGCCGAGGGTGCGCTGGACGCTGCCGAGGAAGCCGTCGACCTGTTGCTGGAGACCGGCCGCGCCCCCGGCGACGTGCTGGTGATCACCACCGGCGAGTCGCACCCGTGGGCCGCGCACGAGATGTCGTTCGGCGAAGCCTCGTACTGGGCGCAGCACGACGCCCGTGACGACGTCTTCTACGCCGACGCCTCCGTCGCGCCCCGGGCCGCCGTTCGCCCGGTGGTCGTGGCAGTCGTCAACGGCGGCTCCGACGACGCTGTCGCCACGGCGCTTCCGCTGGCGCTCGGCCGGGCCGATGCCCTGCTGATCGTCTGCGGCGACCCGAAGCAGATCAACTCGGTGCTGGGCGTAGGCGTCTGAGCGGTCCGGTCCGGACCTCCTCGCTCGTACGCCGTGCTCCCGCACCGAGGGCCGGGAGCCGGATCGGCCCCGGACCGCGGGGAGCCGACCGGCACGGTGGCGCTTCGGCGGCACCGGTACGGCGGTTGCTTCGGCGTGCGCGGAGTCGGGGCGTGCCGTCTGCGCGCCGGGCCGGCAGGGCCGGCGCACGGGTTCGCGTGCGGACCCCGGCTGGGGTCGGTCAGACGAGGACTCCCGGTCCGAAGACCTTCGCGTTCATGCCTGGACAGGGCGTGATCTTCGGCGTGTGGATGTGTGGGGCCTGGGTGCGTCGGCGCGCGGGCGTCCCGGCCCGGGGCCGCTGCCTCCGGGCCGCTCCGCGTCCGCGCCGCTATGCGGCCGTAGGCCTGCGGGTGTCCCGTCGTTCTCCGTTCGCGCCGTTGTACGCCCGTAGGCCCGCGGGTGCCCGTCGTCCAGCTGCGAGGCGCGGTGATCTCCTGTAAGGGCGATCTCCTGCCAGGCACGGCGATCTTCTACGAGGTGCGGCGCTTTCCGCGGTCGTACGCGCCTTCTGCGGTTGTACGGCCTCGGAGGGCACGGCCCGCACGCCCTGGTCGGTGTACGCCGGCACAGTGCCCTTTCGGGGCGCCTCAGCGGGCCGCGGCCCGGCGCAGCACCTCAGAAGCGACGCCTCCCGTGCGTGGCGGCGGAGGCGTCCCGCCGGTCAGGTCGAAGGGCTCCGCCGAGGAGTCCGCGTTGGGGCGGCGCCCACCGCGACCCTCGCCGAGGACCTGCCACCCGTCATGCGTCAGCGTGATGTACGCACCGCATCGCAGCCCGTGCAAGGTGCAGGCGTCGCGCAGGCCCCACATCCACGCCCCGTCCTCCTCCGTCCAACGGCCGTCCCCCTCACGGCAGTAGAGCAGCACCGCGGTCCGCACGGGCGTACGGCGACGCAGGTCGTGCGGGATGACGCGGCGGAGTTGGGCGAGCAGCGCGTTGCGGAACACCCAGCCGTCCGCCGGTACCGGACGCCGCGTGAACGAGGCGCTCGCCCGCAGCCGGTCGTCCGGGTCGAGGACGGCCACGACGGCCGTGGAGAGCCGTGGCCGGTGAAGGTCGTGCAGTTCGCCGACGACTTCCCGGGGGTTGCGCAGCAGGGGTATCCCGGCGGCTGCCCATTCTGCGGGCTCGAGCATGCGGGCCAGGGGATTGGCGGAAGCGGCGGACAGTTCGGCGGAGGCCGACATGGATGCCGCCGAGGACGGAGCGAATCCGAAGGTCACGATCCTCCCTTCGGCTACGCGCCCAGACTGCGGGCGGGGTCGGACTCGGGGGCCCGCACCGCAGTACAGCCCTGTCGGATCACGTGCGAGCCGTGCGGGGAGCGGAACCCCAATTCTTCCCGTCGAACTGGAATGCGGCAACGAGCAATTGGGGCCACCGGCCGGTTTGTGCTGGTCTGAGACCTATCTCCCTGCCGACGGTCTGCATCAATGTCTTCCCAGGTGAGGGGCGGATCACTCCTGTCCGGCGAGAACCAGTGGTCACACCCCGGTGAGCGCGGGGGCGTGCCGTCCGTCACGCGGGGCGAAGTGGCCGATTGTCCGTGCCGTCGGGTTGCATGGGAGGTATGAACGTTCTGGAGCTGCGTGCCGAAGCCGACGCCATCCTCGCCGAGCTGGTCGGTGATCCTACGGGGTCGGCGCGGCTGCGTGAGGACCAGTGGCAGGCGGTGGCGGCCCTGGTGGTCGAGCGCCGTCGCGCACTGGTGGTGCAGCGCACCGGGTGGGGCAAGTCGGCGGTGTACTTCGTGGCCACCGCTCTGCTGCGCCGACGCGGCTCCGGCCCCACGGTGATCGTCTCGCCGCTGCTGGCGTTGATGCGCAACCAGGTCGAGTCGGCGGCACGGGCCGGCATCCATGCGCGCACCATCAACTCGGCGAATCCGGAGGAGTGGGAGACCATTCACGGGGAGGTCGAGCGCGGTGACGTCGATGTCCTCCTGGTGAGTCCTGAACGTTTGAATTCGGTTGATTTCCGTGAGCAGATGCTGCCCAAGCTCGCGGCCACGACGGGCCTGCTGGTGGTGGACGAGGCGCACTGCATCTCCGACTGGGGCCACGACTTCCGTCCTGACTACCGCCGACTGCGCACGATGCTCGCGGACCTGACCCCCGGTGTCCCGGTGCTGGCCACGACCGCGACGGCCAACGCCCGGGTCACGGCGGACGTGGCCGAGCAGCTGGGCACCAGCAGCGGCGAGGCACTGGTGCTGCGTGGCCCGCTCGAGCGGGAGAGCCTGCGGCTGGGCGTGGTGCGGCTACCGGACGCCGCGCACCGGCTGGCCTGGCTCGCCGAGCATCTGGAAGAGCTGCCGGGTTCCGGGATCATCTACACGCTCACGGTGGCGGCGGCCGAGGAGGCGACCGCGTTCCTGCGGCAGCGCGGTCTCGAGGTGGCCTCGTACACGGGCCGGACGGAGAACGCCGACCGTCAGCAGGCGGAGGACGATCTGCTGCGGAACCGGGTCAAGGCGCTGGTGGCGACCTCCGCGCTGGGCATGGGCTTCGACAAGCCCGACCTGGGCTTCGTGGTGCACTTCGGTTCGCCGTCCTCGCCCATCGCCTACTACCAGCAGGTCGGCCGCGCCGGCCGCGGTGTGGAGCACGCCGAGGTGCTGCTGCTGCCGGGCAAGGAGGACGAGGCGATCTGGCGCTACTTCGCGGAGACCGCCTTCCCGCCGGAGGACCAGGTGCGCCGGACGCTCGCGGTCCTCGCCGAGGCGGGACGCCCGGTGTCCGTGCCGGCCCTGGAGGCCTCGGTGGATCTTCGGCGCAGCCGGCTGGAGACGATGCTGAAGGTGCTGGACGTGGACGGCGCCGTACGGCGGGTGAAGGGCGGATGGATCGCCACGGGTGCCGACTGGGTGTACGACGCGGAGCGGTATGCGCGGGTGGCCCAGCAGCGTGCGGTCGAGCAGCAGGCCATGCGCTCCTACGCCGACACCATCGACTGCCGCATGGAGTTCCTGCGTCGCCAACTGGACGACGAGGAGGCCGCGCCGTGCGGCCGCTGCGACAACTGCGCGGGCGCCTGGGCCGACCCCGGCGTCTCGGCGGAGAGCCTGGCGGGGGCGACGAAGGAACTGGGCCGCCCAGGTGTGGAGATCGAGCCGCGCCGGATGTGGCCGACCGGCATGCCCGCGCTGGGCGTCGACCTCAAGGGGCGCATCGCGGCCCAGGAACAGTGCTCGCCCGGCCGGGCCCTGGGTCGGCTCTCCGACATCGGCTGGGGCAACCGGCTGCGCCCGCTTCTGTCGGAACAGGCGCAGGACGGGCCCGTCCCCGAGGACGTGCTGAAGGCCGTGGTGATGGTCCTCGCCGACTGGGCGCGCTCTCCGGGCGGCTGGATGTCGGACGGCCCTGAGGCCTCCCTCCGGCCGGTAGGGGTCGTCGCCGTACCGTCACTGGCCCGCCCTCAGCTGGTCGCGTCCCTAGCTCAGGGCGTCGCGAACATCGGGCGCCTGCCCTTCCTGGGCACCCTGGCCCACACCGAGCCGAGCGGTGCGCACGCGGCACGGCGCAGTAACTCCGCTCAGCGGCTCCGGGCACTGTCCGCCGCCTTCACCCTCCCCGGGGAGCTGGCCGACGCCCTGGCCCAGACCCCGGGCCCTGTCCTGCTCGTGGACGACTACACCGACTCCGGCTGGACCCTCGCCGTCGCCGCCCGCCTGCTGAGGCGGTCGGGGGCCGGCCAGGTCCTGCCACTGGTGCTCGCCGCGGCGGGCTGACCGTCCTGACGGCTCCATGGACTGAACCCGGTCCCGGTGCCGGTCTCAGGCGTCGTGCCGGTGTCAGGAGTCCGAGTCGGGCTGGTTCCTCGCCGCGGCGTACGCCTGGGACGGCGTCATGGGGACTCCGTCGAGGCTGACCGTCCGGTACGGGCTCACCTTGGCGCAGGTCTTGGCCTGGTCGGCGGTCTGGGCGTGGGCGTTGGAGACCGCGGCCTTCGTGTCGGCCGGTGCCGGCGCGGACGAGCCGCCGGGGTACGAGGTGCCGCTCGGCCAGTCGCTGCCGATCACGAGGGTCAGACCCGTCCCGGTGCCCTGCTTCACGTGGGAGGTGGGCAGACCCAGGGCCTTGGCGGCCGTCTGGGCCTCGCCCTGCTGCCCGGCTCCGTAGGTGAGAGTGGTTTTGCTCGCGGGGCTTGTCGCGTTGGCCGTGGTGGTGCCGGAGCTGAAGCCCGCGTCGATGAGTGCGCCGGCGACGCCGGAGGCGCGGCCGGGAATGCTGGTGCCGTTCTCGACCGTCACGGCGATCTGGGACGCGGGCACGCTCGGGGCGGTGGCCTTGGCCGTCGAGGACGCCGCCGCGGACTTCGCGCCGGAGCCGGTGGTCAGGGACTGGTCGTTGGCGATGGCGGCGAAGAGGGTCTTGGCGCCCTGGCCCACCACCACGCGGTCGCGGTTGGCGGGGTCGGGAGCGGTCTGCATGGTGGTGAAGGTCATCCGCTTGGTCGGGACCTTGTTCACGTCGGACGCGAGCCCGATCAGCTTGTTGACGCTGCCGAGGCCGTCGTCCACGGTCAGCGCCTTGGTGGCGGCGTCCGCGAGACCGTAGACCGCGGTGGGGTCGATGAGTGTGCCCGCGCTCTTGAACTTGCGCATCATCGCGCTGAGGAAGATGTGCTGGGAGACGGTCCGCCCGAGGTCGCTGCCGTCACCGAAGCCGTGCCGGGAGCGGACGAACTCCAGCGCCGCGACGCCCTTGAGGGTGTGGGCGCCCTTGGACAGCTTCAGATGCGAGTAGGTGTCGTAGACGTTGTCGCTGACACACACGGACACGCCGCCGACCGCGTCCGACATCTTGACCACGCCGGAGAAGTCGAGCTTGACGAAGTGGTCGATGGGGATGCCCGTGAGCTGGTGGACGGTGGCCACCTGGCAGGCGGGGCCGTACTGCAGCGCGCTGTTGACCTGGCCGTAGTAGCCCGGCGTGGACTCGCCGCTCGTGCTGTCCTTGCAGGCCGGGACGTTGGCCATGGTGTCGCGGGGGATGCTCATGACGGTCGCGTTGGAGCGGTCCGCCGATATGTGCATCACCATCTCCACGTCCGCGTTCCCGCTGCCGGTCTGCACGCCGGTCTTCGAGCAGCCGCCGCCGAGCTTGCAGTCCTCCGCGCTGGTACGCCCGTCCGAGCCCATGACCAGGATGTTGAGCGGGGTGCGACCGAACGCGTCAGCCTTCTCCGAGCCGCCCTTGCCGTCCAGCGAGACGCTGTGGATGTTGTCGTTCAGGTGCTCGTAGAACCACCAGCCGACACCGGCCGTGCCCAGCACCAGGATCGCCAGGCACAGTCCTACGATCCGCAGGACCCGCCTGCCGCGCCCGCCCGGCCGGGACCGTCGCGACCCCGGGCCGCCGCGTGAGCGGGAGGCCGCTCGTGTCGCGGCCCGCCCGCCCGGCAGGCGCGCTTCGTCAGGCGCGGCCGTGCGCTGTGCGACCACCCGGGCGTTGTGGTTACGCGTGGCCTGGCTGCCCGGGCCGTCCCACGGGTCGCTCATCTCCCACTCCCATGAACGGTCGAGCTCAGCAGGCCGGGCCGTCGGACAGGGGGCCGGGCGTGCACGGCGGTGTACGGGCAGGTGAGGCGCGACGTGCGGACTTCACCTTGGTTGCGTAGTTGCGCAATCTAACAAATTCATAGCCGGAGCAGCACAGCTCCTGCCGCAATTCACAAGTGAGGGATCTCATGGAACCAACAGGGCATCCCACCACTCCGCACCCGCAAAGACGGATGGCGCCCCGCACGCTCCGCCCTGCCCGTGGCCTCGTGTCCTGCGGCCGCGGTGCTCTCAGCCACCGGTCCGGCGCAGCGAATCCACCGGCGCGGAGGCTTGGTACGAGCGCACGGTCAGCTGCCCGAGCATCACGCGCACCACGGTCGCGATGTCGGGGTCGTCGACGTAGTAGACGTGCCGCCGACCCTCACGACGGGACCGTACGAGTCCGGCGAGCTTCAGCTTCGCCAGATGCTGGCTGACCGCGGGCAGCGCACCACCGACGCGATCCGCGAGGTGCGTGACATCGCTCTCACGCTGGAACAGCGCCCACATGATGTGCAGCCGGGCCGGTGAGGCGAGCAGTCCGAACGCCGCGGCCGCCTCCGCCAGAACCTCGGCGGACGGGTCCTCGAAGCCACCGACACTCTCCCCCACGGCCCCTCTCCCGTTCCGCCCACATCACAGCCGCCGCACACGCGCCCACCCAGTGTAGGCGTCCACCTTCGGCGCACACGCGTTGCCGGGAGAGCCCCGGCCGTCCTCAGCGGACGGCCGGGCCGGCCCACGACGGCATCGGCCGGTCGGTCCTCGGTTCCGGTCATTCTTCTTCGTAGTAGTTGTTGACGACCACGTCCGGCTCGTCGTCGTCGAACGCCTCGTTCAGCAGGGCGCCACCGATCAGACCGGCCGCACCGGCGCCGATGAGCGCCCCGGCTCCGAAGCGCCGTCCGCCGCCCTGCTGGTGATCGTGGTGGTCGTAGTGCTCTCCGTATGGCTGTGGGTATCCCTGCTGCGGGTAGCCCTGCTGGGAATACCCCTGCTGGGGATACCCCTGCGGCGCCGCCTGCGGATAGCCCTGCTGGGGCGGCGTGTAGAACGGGGGAGGCGTGGTCTGCACCCGCTGCGCGCAGCCGCCGCACGTCTGGATCGGCCGGGGAACACCCCACTGCGGGGACCACGTCACGGTCGTCATGCCGGGGCCGTGGCTGGGGTCGAAGAAGCACGTCACGGAGGAACTCCCTGTAGGTTGCGGTGGTGCGATAGGCATCGGTGCAGCCGGTGCAGGCGCCGGGACGACGCTCGGCGTCGGCACGGCGGGCGGGTGCGGCACGTGTGTGCCGATCTTCGTCTGAGGTGAGGGGGCCGGGTCCGGACTCGGCGCCGTCTCCCGCAGTACGTCCACGCCGTAGTCGGCTGCGATGCCCGCGAGTCCGGCGGCATAGCCCTGGCCGATGGCGCGGAACTTCCACTCCGCGCCGTGTCGGTACAGCTCGCCGAAGACCAGCGCGGTCTCGTTCGACAGACCGCCGGGGTGGAGGTCGTAGCGGGCCAGTTCGGCGCCCGATTCCTGGTCGAGGACGCGGATGTGGGCGAGCTGCACCTGGCCGAAGCTGTGGCCGCGCGCCGCGCTCTCGTAGACGGACACCGAGAAGACGATCTTCGCGACCTGGTCCGGGACCCGAGCGAGGTCGATGTGGATCCGCTGGTCGTCTCCGTCGACGGGACTTCCGCCTCCGGAGTGGCGGACCGCGCCGTCCGGGCTGTTCAGGTTGTTGAAGAAGACGAAGTGCTCGTCGGACAGCACCTTCCCGGACTCGTCGCACAGGAGCGCGCCGGCGTCCAGCTCGTATCCGGTGTTCGCCTGCCAGCCCAGCCCGACCGTCACCGCGGTCAGGCCGGGGGCCCGCCGGCTCAGCGACACATTGCCGCCCTTGGTCAGGGACACACTCATGCACGTCCTCCGCAGCTGCTGACGCTTCCCGCGCTCATCCTGATGAACGCGACCCTAGCTGCTTCAGTTCCCCGATTGCGCAAATGTCTTGATCATGTGACAGAACCTCAACGGCTCATTCCCAGGCGTCAGTCGGTTCTCGCCATACCTCCGAGCCGCTCCTTACGCTTGCGCAACCGAGCAATACACAGCAACAGGCGTCTGGCGGGGCCGCCGGGCCCCATCGACTGGAGGACGACGACGTGGGCATCATCAGCTGGATCATTCTGGGACTGCTCGCCGGAGCCATCGCCAAGATCCTGCTGCCCGGCCGCGACCCGGGTGGACTGATCGGCACCACCCTCATCGGCATCGCGGGCGCCTTCGTCGGAGGCTGGCTGTCCGCCCGCTTCCTCGACCGCCCGGTGGAGAAGAACTTCTTCGACCTCTACACCTGGGGCGCGGCGATCGCCGGCTCCCTCGTCCTGCTCATCGGCTACCGCATCCTGTTCGGCAACTCCCGCGAGTGACCCGAGGGTGTGGCAGTACGGGCCGACTGGCCCGGGGGTGTGGCAGTACGAGCGCCGAGCGCCTCGGCAGTCGTTGCCCGAGGCCTCGGCCACCCGAGCGGGTGATGTGCCGGGCCACCGCGAGTGAGGGGAGCGGGCGCCCGGAAGCCCGAGGGTGTTCAGGCAGGAATGCCCCTGGGAGGTTTTGTGACGCGGGTTACGCAGAGCCCTGCTCGCCGGCGCGGCCGCCACTGCGCCGGCCCTCACGGTGCCGATGGGCAGCGCGTCTCCCCGCCCTCCATGCCGCTGCCTTCCGGCTGTGGTGGATCGTCATGACCCTCACGCTGCTCGCGGCCGCAGCAGCCCTGTGGCGCCTCGTGCCTCGAACGACGGAGTAGGAGCCAGGAGCACGTCGAGGGGAGCGCCCATCGCCGTCGTCCGACGGTGAGTGCGCCGTTCGGCTGGTCCACGGCTCCTTCGTATCGCCGTGAAGCCTCATCGCGGCTCTCCCGTGCACTACTGGAGTGACTGGCCGGCGGTCTTCCTTCGGATGTGCGTCTTGTGGCTGCCCGGTCGGCCTTCCTCAGACAGGGCTGCACGGGTGTGCCGCTGCAGCTCGGGAACGACGAAAGGGCTCGGCGGGTATGAAGGCAAGAGCACGTCTGAAGGCGATCGCGGGGGTGTTGAGCCGCCGCAGATGGATGTGTGCCTTTGCCGCGACGGCGCTGGCCCTGGTGACGACTCCCGGCGCCGTGGCGGCCGAGCAGGGCACCGGCGTACGTACCTGCCCCGTCATCCAGCAGCACGCCCGAACCGTTCACGTCCCGGGAGTGGCCGGCCCCCGTGGATTCCCGAGTGCCACGGGCGAGATCGACACCGGCCTGTGTGTACGCCATGCCGTGCGCCTCACCGCGACAGGACTGATCGCCGTCACCGCCAACGGCACCCCCACCTTCGGTCCCGGAGGTGATCCCACGCGGCTCGCCGGGCAGGGCTTCCCGCTGCAGGGGGTACCCAGTTGGTCGCTGATCGGCCGGATCGGCAACGGGCCGTGGCAGTACATCGGGGCGGGGCCGACAACGCTGGTGGGTCGTGGGGAACTGTTCCTCGCGGTGAACGACGACTTCTTCTCCGACAACAGTGGGTTCTTCACGGCGACCCTGACCCGATGCGTGCACGCACGTCCCTTCGGGTCCTTCACGGGCGGCCTGGCGGACGCGCGGTTTCCGGGCCTGGGCGTGCCCTGCTTCGACTGAGTAGGTGCTGCCGGGCCGGACCCAAAGTGCATGTGAAGGCCGCGCCCCCATGGTGTGGCCTTCGCTGTGTTCGTCGGTCATGGCGTCCATGCAACCCGGTCCACCGGACATCGTGGGGTCGAGCCCCAGGAGCTGTGGACAACTCCTGGCATGCGCATGGCCGCGATTGTCCACAGCCTAAGCGGAACTTGAAGATCCGCGAGATGGTCGCGGCATGACGAACCACGACGAAGCGGCCGGCTGCTCCGACATCGGTGACAGGGGCGGTTCCTCCCGCCACGACGGCGAGACCACGGCCCACTGCGGGCACGGACCCTCGGGACCGCAGGGCGAGCCCCAGGTCACCCTGCGCACACCGGCCGAGCTGGCCGACGCCCTGCCCTATCTGCTGGGGTACCGCCCCGAGGACAGCATCGTGCTGGTCGCGCTGCACGACCGGGAAAGGCGGGGGAGGTTCGGCGGGCGCGCACGGCTCGGTATCCCCGCCCACCCCGCCGACTGGCCGTCCGTGGCCGAGCAGTTGGCCCGGGGGCTGGTGATCGGCAGCGAGCGCAGAGGCGCACCGCCCGAGAGCATGGTCGCCTACCTCGTCCAGGAACCCGCGAGCGGCGAAACGGGACGCGACGTGATGGAACGCCTCCGTCCGCTCGCCCAGTCGCTGCGCACGGCCTGTGGCAGCCTCGACGTCCCGGTGGTGGAGGCCCTGTGCCTCTCCGACGGACGGTTCTGGTCGTACTGCTGCCCGAGCCCGGTCTGCTGCCCGCCCGAAGGACAGCCGATGGGCGTGCCCGGTACTTCGGTCCTGGCTGCCGCGGCGACCTACGCGGGACTTCAGGTGCGCGGCAGTCTCAAGGAGTTCAGGGCCAGGCTGAGCCCGTGCGGGACGGAGACCGCCCGCGTGCAGGAGGCCGCGCTGGACAGCGCGAGTCGTGCGCTCGTCCCACGGATCCTCGACGGCGACAGCCGCGCGGACGTGGCCGCGGACACGCTCGCACTGGCCGAGCGGGTGATGGCCCGGCTCGGCGCAGCACCACCCGTACCGGGTACGGAGGAGGCGGACCGGCGCGACGACGTACTCCTGGCCCACGACGAGGCAGCGGCCCTGATCCTCGGTCTGCAGGACCGCACGACACGCGACCGGGCCGCGGAGTGGATGGAGGGTGCCGAGGCCGCTGTGGCACTACGCCTGTGGCGCTCCCTCGCCCGCCGCTGTGTCGGCCCGTACGGTGAGCACGCCGCGGCGCCTCTGACGCTCGCCGGATGGGTCGCCTGGTCGACCGGCGACGAACTGGAGGCCCGCGAAGCCTTCGCCATGGCCCTGGGCGCGGACCCGGACTACCTCTTCGCCCGCCTGCTGCACCAGGCGTGCAACGAGGGCCTGGATCCGGAGACCGTCCGTCGTTGCCTGCGAACGGAGCGAGCGGACCGAGCCGAACCGAACGAGACCGCGGCGATGACGCCGCGCTCCAGCACCACGCCGACATCGGACACATCTGCCGGTTCAGCACTCGACGCATCTACGCCGTCACCGCTGGACCCACCCACCCCGTCACCACTCGACCTGTCGGCACTCGACCCGTCCGCCCCGTCGGCACACGACACATCCGGCTCGTGCCAGGCCGCGGTCCAGGAGCGTCTCGAAGGCGTGGAGCCCTCCGCGCCACAGCGTGTCCCTGCCCGCAGGCTGCGCAGGGTGCGACCGGGGAGCGGGCCCAGGCCGAGTCGCCGTTCGTCAGGGACGTTCGATGCCCGTCGACGGAAGCCCAACGACACCCCTGCCGGCGACGGGCCGCATCGTGACCGGTCACCTCGGGCGGTCGAAGGCGCCGACAGCCGGCTCAGGGCCCGTCGCGGGCTCGGCCGGCGTGCGGGGGAGGAGGCCACATGAGTGACTCCGGCCGTCCGTGGCACCACCGTTCGGTGGGCTTCTCCTTCCATGGGCGTGACCCCGTGCAGGTCCGTGGCGTTCACCTGAGTGGCGGAGCCCGGGCCCGGGTCGCGCCACCCATCACCGCTCATGACCCTCCGGAGCCCCTCACCCGGTGCCGGCCGCGCCCGGGGCGCACAGGAAGCCGCCACATGTCCCTTCCCCCATCGCAGGGTCCGCCCCAGCGTCCGGCCGCTCCGGCGCGTCGCATCGCCGACCTGCCGCCCGCCCACACCGCGCTGATCTGTGTCGCTCTGCCCGGACTGGCGATCTCCACCCACGAGGGGCAGCTGACCGGGCAAGGTCTGGAGGGGTTCTACCAGGCGGGCCGACGGGTGCTCTCCCGCTGCCGGCTGCGAGTGGCGGGGCGGGAGCCGATCCCGGTGCAGGCCCGGATGGTGGGGGCCGACCGGGCCCGCTTCGTCGGGACCGTGCACGCGTCCCCGGACCCCGGACCCGACCCGGATGTCGTCGTGGAGCGCATCCGGTCCGCGGACGGCATCGAGCGGATCACTCTGTACAACGCGACCCCACGCCCCCTGCGGTTGCCGGTGGAGGTGGCCCTCGGCGCGGACCTCGCGGATCTGGGTGCGATCGCCGCGGGCGACCCGGGGCCCGGACTCACCGCCAGCGTGCACGACTCGGCGCTGCGGTGGTCCGGTCCGAAGGGCGACTGCGCGGTCACCGCCGACCCGCCGCCCACCGACGCAGTCGCCTCCGCGGGATTGCTGCGCTGGGAGTGGGTGCTCCCGCCCGGAGGCACACGGAGTCTGGAACTGAGGGTGCGGCCGGACGGCACGGGACCGCTCAGGGCCGTGGGGCGCGCCGCGACGAGCCCCTTCGCGCAGGCCCGGGCCGGCGGAGACGACCCCAGAGTCGAGCCGTTTCTGCGTACGTGTGTCGAGGACCTGCAGGCCCTTCTCCTGAGCGACCCGCTGCACCCCTCCGACATTCATCTCGCTGCGGGCGCACCCTGGCGCTGCGGACCGGCCCCCGCCGAGTCCCTGGCGGCGGCCCGGATGACGCTGCCGCTCGGCACTCGGCTCGCCGCGGGCACCCTGCGCATACTGGCCCGCACCCAGCTCGGGGGCCCGGGCCTCCGCTCGGGCATGATCCCGGGCCCCCGACGGGACGCGGGGCCGCACCTTCCGCCGAGTTGCACGGGCACCGAGGCCACCCTGCTGTTCCCCGTGCTCCTCGCGGAGGCCCGGCGCTGGGGGCTTCCGGAGCGGGATACGGCAGAACTACTGCCCGTGGCCGAGCATTGTCTGCGATGGCTGCGCACCACCGTCGGTGACGGCGTCTACCTCCCCGACCCGCAGCCGGGCGGCTTGCTGCGCTGCGAGACCCAGGCCCATGCCCACCGGGCCGCGGTGCTCGGTGCCGATCTGCTGGACGCGTACGGGCGTCCCGGCGGGCCGCACCTGCGCCAATGGGCCGAGGAACTGCGCGGCGCGTTCTACGGGGACTTCTGGATCGAGGACCGGTCGGGTGGCAGACCGGCGGCCGCGCGCACCCGCGACGGACGGCTGGTTGCGCACCTCGCCGCGGGCGCCGCCCATCTCCTCGACACCGGCCTGCTCGGCTCGGGCACGCCGGCTCCCGGACTGCTCGACAAGGTGAGGATCGAGCAACTCGCCCGGCTGCTCGCCGGTCCGGCCATGGACTCGGGCTGGGGACTGCGCGGCCTGGCCGCCACGGAGTCGGCGTACAACCCGTTCGGGCACCGCGGCGGAGCCGTGCGGGTCCCGGAGACGGCCGTCGCCGTCGCAGGGTTGGTCGCCGCGGGCTACGAGAAGGAGGGGAGCGGGCTGCTGCACGGACTGCTGGCCGCGGCAGAGGCATTCGGACAGCGGCTGCCTGAGATGTTCGCCGGAGAACCGCGCACGGAAGGGGGCGCGCCCCTGCCGCATCCGGCTGCCTGCCGCCCGGCCGCCACCGCGGCCGCCGCCGGGGTGCTGGTTCTGACCGCGCTCGCCGGCATCCGCCCGGACGTCCCGGCCGGGACCGTGACCCTGAACCCCGCCCGCAGCGCGCCGCTCGGAGAGATCGTGCTGAGGGGACTGAGACTCGCGGGAGCCCCGTTCTCCGTGCGCGTCGGGCGCCTCGGCCTTGCGATGGTGGAGGAGGCGGCCGTCGGTCTGCAGCTGAGGGTGTGACCTCGGGACTCGCCCGTGGGTGGTGCACGGTGGCGGCTGGTGACGGCTGTAGCGGACAGATGTGTATCTACCGTCGAAGCGGTTGACGAAGGGAGTGTTTATCGTCAGGCAGACGACTATGATCGCGGCATGCCCTACGACCCGTCAGCCTTTCCCCCCTTCGCTGTCACTGTGGACCTGGTCGTGCTGACCGTGCGCCGCCATGCCCTGTGTGCGCTGGCGGTGCGGAGGGGGGAGCCACCCTTCCAGGGGCGGTGGGCGCTCCCGGGCGGCTTCGTCAGGGCCGACGAGGACCTGGCGCAGGCGGCGGCGCGCGAGCTGGCCGAGGAGACGGGACTGCGTGCACACGACCCGGCGGCACCGGCACAGGACAACGGCGCCCACCTGGAACAGCTGGCCACGTACGGCGACCCCAAGCGTGACCCGCGGATGAGAGTGGTGAGCGTCGCTCATCTCGCGCTCGCCCCCGACCTGCCCGCACCCCGGGCCGGCGGAGACGCCAACAGCGCGCGCTGGGCGCCCGTGGACGAGCTGTTGCAGCAGGGCGGCTACGGCAGAGACGGCGAGCAGGCGGCGCCGCTCGCCTTCGACCACGCGCAGATCCTGGCGGACGGTGTCGAGCGTGCCCGCTCGAAGATCGAGTACTCCTCGCTGGCCACCGCCTTCTGCCCGTCCGAATTCACCGTCGGCGAGCTGCGACGGGTCTACGAGGCCGTATGGGGAGTGGCGCTGGATCCGCGCAACTTCCATCGCAAGGTGACCGGCACGCCCGGCTTCCTCGTCCCCACGGGCGGTACGACGACCCGGCAGGGCGGCCGGCCCGCGCAGCTGTTCCGTGCGGGCGGCGCCACGCTGCTCAACCCGCCCATGCTGCGACCCGAGGTCTGATCACGCTGCGGCCCGAGGTCCGAGCAGTGCGCCGACTTGCGCCTTCCGGTACGGGCCGCGCGGGACGGGAGCCGACGCCCCCCTGTCAGGGTGACCGAAAAAGCAGACATATCGCGCTATCTTGCTTCGAGTGATCCAGGCGATCGGACTGACCGGCGATCCCCGCAAGGACCTGTCGCCCGTCGTCGACGATGTGTCCTTCGAGGCACGCGCAGGTCAGGTGACGGCGCTCCTCGGAGCCAGCGGTGCCGGCAAGACGACCGTGCTGAGGCTGATGCTCGAACTCCAACCGGGCCGCGGCATCACGTACTTCCGAGGCCGACCGCTGCACGGCCTCGCCCATCCCGCGCACGAAGTAGGAGTCCTCCTCGGAGACGTCCCCGGTCATCCCGCCCGCACGGTCCGCGGACATCTGCGCATGCTGTGCGCCGCCGTGGGGGTGCCCGTACGCCGCGCCGACGAAGTCCTCGAAGCGGTCGGACTCACCGGTGTGCAGGACGAACGCCTGGACACCCTCTCGCGCGGCATGGACCGTCACCTCGGCCTCGCCTGTGCCCTGCTCGCCGATCCGCACAGCCTGGTGCTCGACGATCCGGCCGCCGGACTGTCCGCCCGGGAAGGCCGCTGGCTGCACGGCGTGCTGCGGGCGCACGCCGCCCGGGGCGGCACCGTCCTGTTCGCCACGGCCGACCCCAAGGAGGCCGCACTCACCGCCGACCGCGTCCTCACGCTCGACGAGGGCCGGCTCGTCGCCACCCAGGAGGCCGCCGACTTCGCCCGGACCCGGCTGCGACCCCGGGTGACCGTCCGCAGCCCGCACGCCGCCCGGCTCGGTGACCTTCTCGTCAAGGAGGCCAGAATCGCCCGGCGTTCCGTGGAGATCGTCCACGAGGACGGCAACCGGCTGTCGGTGTACGGCAGTACATGTGCCGACGTCGGGGAGACCGCCTTCCGGCACGGCATCCTCGTCCATCAAATCGCCGACGAGATCGCCGACATGGGGCCGACCGCTGGTGCCGGGACGACACCGTCCGCGTCGACGGAGGCGCCGCAGCCGGGTGATCTGCCTCCGCTGCCGCCGCCCCTCAGCGTCCGGTCCGCTCCCAGCCCTCAGCACCCGCTGCGCTATGAACTGCGCCGCGCCACCGGGATCGGCACCGTCTCCCTCGTGGCGGGCGCCGTGCTCGTCGTCTCCGCCGTCGTCTCCCTGCTCCTCGCCCGCGCCGGGCAGGCCCCGCAGCACCGACTGCTGGCCGCCTGGCCGTGGCTGTTCCCACTGCCGCCCGCGGCGCTCGGCGCCGGACTGCTCGGTGCCGCCGCCTTCGGGGACGAGTTCCGTCACCCAGCCCTGGCCGCGGATCGCGCCGGTGTCCCCCGCCGGCTGGGGCTCCTCGCCGCGAAGCTCCTCGTCACCGGGGCGACGGCGGTGGCGCTGGCCTTTCTCGCCGTCGGCTTCGACTTCGAGGTGCTCTCTGTCGTCTACGGACGGAAGGCCGCCGAGGTTCCCGCCGACTGGCTCTCCGCCAGCGCGAGTTGGGCCGGGATGGTCGTGGGATGCGCCTGGGCCGGGGTGCTGGCGGCCGGCATCTTCCGGTCCACGACCGCCGGGCTCGCCGCCGTGCTGGCGGTGCCCGTGGTCGTCGTACCCCTGGTGCGGAACGCGCTGGAGGCAGGGTCCGTCGGGACCGTGGCGGGGTTTGCCGCGCGGATGCGGGAGGTGGTGCTGTCCCGGTGGCCGTTCGGCGGGGAGCGGTATCTGGTCGCCGCGGTGCGGATGATCGCCCAACCCGTGGGTGGCGCACTGGCCTTGTCCCTGGCCGCGCTGCTCGGGGCCTACCTGCTCACCACACTGCGCGGCAGGGCCCGATGAACACCGTCCGTGTCGATCTGTATCTTCCCTGTGCGTAAGTTCCTCGCAGAACGCCCATTTCTTTCCGATAAGGCGTCAATTGCGACAGGGTGAGCGATCACCCTTTCGTGTGCTTTTCACCAAAGACCTCAAGGGAGTTGGAGAGGGCGCCGACAAAGGATCCGTGAGTACCCTTGCGCACACCATGATGACCGCCGCCCGTTCAGCAGACTCCGGCTTGGCCGGACCGGGCGAACTCGACCGCTACCCCTATGCCGAGGCGCCCTCCCCCGACCGCGTCGGCACGCCCTCCTGGGAGGGCGCGGAACAGGAACTGGGCCGCGTCGGCCGCCGCGCCGCGGGCAGCCGCGGACGCGGCCTGCACGGCCAACTCGTCCAGCAGCTCGGCCAGATGATCGTCTCCGGCGACCTCGGCGCGGACCGTCCGCTGGTGCCCGAGGAGATCGGCCAGCGCTTCGAGGTCTCCCGCACCGTCGTGCGTGAGTCGCTGCGTGTCCTGGAGGCCAAGGGCCTGGTCAGCGCCCGCCCGAACGTCGGCACGCGCGTGCGCCCCGTGAGCGACTGGAACCTCCTCGATCCGGACATCATCGAGTGGCGGGCCTTCGGGCCGCAGCGCGACGACCAGCGCCGCGAGCTCAGCGAGCTGCGCTGGACCATCGAGCCGCTCGCGGCGCGCCTCGCCGCCGGGCACGGGCGCGAGGAGGTGCAGCAGCGGCTCGGCGACATGGTCGAGATCATGGGCCACGCCATGGGTCAGGGCGACTCCCTGACCTTCTCGCGCGCCGACGCGGAGTTCCACTCGCTGCTCATCCAGGTCGCCGGCAACCGGATGCTGGAGCACCTCTCGGGGATCGTCTCGGCCGCCCTCCAGGTCTCCGGTGGCCCGGTCACCGGCTGCGACCGCCCGAACGACGCGGCCCTGGCCCAGCACAGCCGGATCGTGGACGCGCTCGCCTCGGGCGACGGCGCGGCCGCCGAGGGGGCGATGCGCCAACTGCTCACCGTCCACCCCGAGGTGGAGCGCGTGGTGCCCGCGCCTCGCGAGCACTGATCCGCGCCCCGCAGCCGGTGTGAACGGGGCAGGGCTCCTCGCCGGGCCCTACCCGTCCCCGCCGCGGCCGGGCGCCGATCTCCCGCCGTCGGGCTCCGTCGGATCCTTCAGGGGCCCGGCGGAGCCCGACGGAGGCCGGAGGCGGCCGGCGGTACCGCCGGGCCGGGGGCGCCGCGGTGGATGTCCGCCGACGGTGCCGGCCGCCGGTGGAATCGGGGGGCGCTCCCGGCCATGGACTCCCGCCGTCGGTCATGGACTTCAGGGCCGGTCGCGGGGCATTTACGGTGGAGGGGCCTGGCGCCGCGAGGACCGAGACATCGATCACGACAGCAATCGATCACCTCTGCCCATATCTGGGCGTTTTTAAGCGGTTACGGGGTGTGACTCGGGCCACGCAGATTGGGCGTAACACTCGTCGGAACTGCGCGATGACCTAAGAGGTGATAGCCGAGGAAGGAATACGGACGCCGTTCACGGCGCTGTCGATCTCCCCGGCCCCCGCCCGCGCCGTCGGCCCATCCCCAAGCCGGCGGTCGGCCCCTGTCCGTCGTGGACGGGGCCGGAAGCCGTTTTCCAACGTTCCGAGAGGTTGTTCGTGTCGGCCAGCACATCCCGTACGCTCCCGCCGGAGATCGCCGAGTCCGTCTCTGTCATGGCTCTCATTGAGCGGGGAAAGGCTGAGGGGCAGATCGCCGGCGACGATGTGCGTCGGGCCTTCGAAGCTGACCAGATTCCGGCCACTCAGTGGAAGAACGTACTGCGCAGCCTCAACCAGATCCTCGAGGAAGAGGGTGTGACGCTGATGGTCAGTGCCGCAGAGCCCAAGCGCACCCGCAAGAGCGTCGCAGCGAAGAGTCCGGCCAAGCGCACCGCTACCAAGGCCGTCGCGGCGAAGACGGTGACCACCAAGAAGGCCGCCGCCCCTGCCGCTCCGGCCGTGCCGGTCGCCGACGACCCGGCTGAGGACGCGCCCGCCAAGAAGGCCGCTGCCAAGAAGACGGCCGCCAAGAAGACCGTGGCGAAGAAGGCCGTCGCCAAGAAGACGGTCGCGAGGAAGACGACCGCCAAGAAGGACGACGTCGAGCTCCTCGAAGAGGAGGTCCTCGAGGAGGCCAAGGGCGGCGGCGAGGAGCCCGAGGGCACCGAGAGCGCCGGCTTCGTGCTCTCCGACGAGGACGAGGACGACGCGCCCGCGCAGCAGGTCGCGGCGGCCGGTGCCACCGCCGACCCGGTCAAGGACTACCTCAAGCAGATCGGCAAGGTCCCCCTGCTCAACGCCGAGCAGGAGGTGGAGCTCGCCAAGCGCATCGAGGCCGGACTGTTCGCCGAGGACAAGCTGGCCAACGCGGACAAGCTCGCCCCCAAGCTCAAGCGCGAGCTGGAGATCATCGCCGAGGACGGTCGGCGTGCCAAGAACCACCTCCTGGAGGCCAACCTCCGTCTGGTGGTCTCCCTGGCCAAGCGCTACACCGGCCGCGGCATGCTCTTCCTGGACCTCATCCAGGAGGGCAACCTCGGTCTGATCCGTGCGGTCGAGAAGTTCGACTACACCAAGGGCTACAAGTTCTCCACGTACGCCACCTGGTGGATCCGTCAGGCGATCACCCGCGCGATGGCCGACCAGGCCCGCACCATCCGTATCCCGGTGCACATGGTCGAGGTCATCAACAAGCTCGCGCGCGTGCAGCGCCAGATGCTCCAGGACCTGGGCCGCGAGCCCACCCCGGAGGAGCTGGCCAAGGAACTCGACATGACCCCGGAGAAGGTCATCGAGGTCCAGAAGTACGGCCGTGAGCCGATCTCCCTGCACACCCCGCTGGGTGAGGACGGCGACAGCGAGTTCGGTGACCTCATCGAGGACTCCGAGGCGGTCGTCCCGGCCGACGCGGTCAGCTTCACGCTCCTCCAGGAGCAGCTGCACTCCGTGCTCGACACGCTGTCGGAGCGCGAGGCGGGCGTCGTCTCGATGCGCTTCGGTCTCACCGACGGTCAGCCGAAGACCCTCGACGAGATCGGCAAGGTGTACGGCGTCACGCGTGAGCGCATCCGCCAGATCGAGTCCAAGACGATGTCGAAGCTGCGTCACCCGTCGCGCTCCCAGGTGCTGCGCGACTACCTCGACTAGGCCTCGGCCGACAGCGACGAGGGGCCGGTTCCCCGGGGAACCGGCCCCTCTGCGTGTGCGCGATCCGGCGAGCTGGATCACTGTGGGTGTTCCATCGGTACGTCACAGTGAGGAGTGCACATGCGCCGCCACTTCGCCCGAGCGCTGGTCCTGTCAGCCGCAGCTGCATTGATACAGCTGGGATCCCCTGCGCCCGCCACGGCGGACAGCGTCGTCATCGGGGGCTTCCCGGTGGACATCTCCCAGAGTCCGTGGACGGTGGCCATCGCCAGCCGTGACCGGTTCGGAGGTACGCGAGCCGGACAGTTCTGCGGAGGTGTGGCGGTAGGCCGGTCCACGGTCCTGACCGCGGCTCACTGCATGACCGCGGCCGTTCTGGGCGCACCGCCAGGACGGGTGCGGGATCTCAAGGTCATCGCGGGACGCACCGACCTGCTGTCCGCCAAGGGCGCGGAGATCCCGGTGCAGGCCACGTGGGTCAACCCCCGGTACAACGGGGAGACGAACTCGGGTGACTTCGCCATGCTCACCCTGGCCTCCCCGCTTCCGCCGAGTTCGGTGATCGGGATGGCGGCAGCCGGCGACCCCGGCTACAAGCCCGGTGCGACCGCGACCGTGTACGGCTGGGGCGATGTGTCGGGGGATGCCGAGTACGCGCACAGCCTGCGGGCCGCGAACCTCCAGGTGCTTCCGGACACGGACTGCGCACGGGCCTACCCGGGCGGTTCGGACGGGAAGTACGACGCCCACTCCATGCTGTGTGCCGGAGAGCCCACTGGCGGGCGCGACGCCTGCCAGGGGGACAGCGGGGGCCCGCTGGTCGCCAATGGGCGGCTCATCGGTCTGGTGTCCTGGGGCAGCGGCTGCGGGCGAGCAGGGAGCCCAGGGGTCTATACGCGCATCTCCGAGGTCGTCAGGACCCTGGGCGGCGTCCACTGAGCAGGGCTTTCCGTTTGCCGGACGTCGGGGGCCAGGCGCTCGCCGCGCGAGTCGACCCGGCCCGCTTCGTGTCTGCTGACGGCTGTCTCGAGAGAGTGCACCGGGCGGGCATCGCGAAGGATGCCGGCCGGCTGCGCCCCTACGAGTACGGGCGGCCATCCCCGTGTGAGAAGGGTGGTCGCCCGTTCACCGGCCTCGGCGCCGGCGTCGGCTCGTCGTGATGCGAGGTGTCAGCGTTCCTCTTCGGAAGCGTTCGCCGGAACGGAGGTGAGCCGCTCCGTCTCGTCCTGTATCTCAGCGGCGATCTTCTTGAGTTCCGGCTCGAACTTGCGCCCGTGGTGGGCGCAGAAGAGCAGTTCTCCGCCGCTCAGGAGGACGACGCGCACGTACGCCTGGGCGCCGCAGCGGTCGCAGCGGTCAGCGGCCGTCAGCGGGCTCGCGGGGGTCAGAACAGTAGTCACGTCGCCTCTTCTCTAGCTCGACGAGCTGTCGTACCAGGGTCAACATCCAACCAGGCCGAAAACGTTCCCGCTCGCGGCTTTTCCTCGAAAATTTCTTTCCGAGCCGGCTGTCTGTTGCCGGTTGGCGGCGAATGTGCCGTATTGCGTGTCTTGTGTAGTACGGATTCGCGCTGTCTGTCGATTGTCGCGTCCTCCCGGCGGGGTTGCCGGTTGTTCATGAGGACGTGCCCGGAGCCTAAATGGTTCATGCCTCGAAGGGAACGTGATGTGCGCTTCACCTCCCCATGAGGATCGAACGCTCGTGCGAGTCTGGACTAGTCTGGGTCCAGACGAGGGTGGCGGTACAACGGCTCTACCAGGCCTCGGTACCCTCGGACCGATGACCGAAGCCGGCCCCTTACCCAAATGGGCCCCATCCAAAATTCAGCGAGGAGCGAACCGCGTGACCGCCGAGACGTCCGTGCCGTCCACAGCGCTGCTGACCGGAGCAGACCGGGACGGTTCCAACTACACCGCGCGGCACCTGCTCGTCCTCGAAGGTCTCGAGGCCGTACGCAAGCGCCCCGGCATGTACATCGGCTCGACCGACAGCCGCGGTCTCATGCACTGCCTCTGGGAGATCATCGACAACTCCGTCGACGAGGCCCTCGGTGGACACTGCGACCACATCGAGGTGATCCTGCACGACGACGCCTCGGTGGAGGTGCGGGACAACGGGCGGGGCATCCCGGTCGACGTGGAGCCCAAGACCCGGCTGTCCGGCGTCGAGGTCGTGATGACCAAGCTGCACGCGGGCGGCAAGTTCGGCGGCGGCTCGTACGCCGCCTCGGGCGGTCTGCACGGTGTCGGTGCGTCCGTGGTCAACGCGCTCTCCGCGCGCCTGGACGTCGAGGTCGACCGCGACGGCCACACGCACACGATCAGCTTCCGGCGCGGTGTGCCGGGTGCCTTCGCCGGCGAGGGCCCGGACGTGAAGTTCGAGAGCAGGAGCGGCCTGCACAAGGCGAAGAAGATCCCCAAGACCCGCACCGGCACGCGGGTCCGCTACTGGGCCGACCGCCAGATCTTCCTCAAGGACGCCAAGCTCTCCCTGGAGACGCTGCACCAGCGCGCCCGCCAGACCGCGTTCCTGGTGCCCGGCCTGACCATCGTCGTCCGCGACGAGTACGGCCTCGGTGAGGGTGGCAGCAAGGGTGAGGAGTCCTTCCGCTTCGACGGCGGAATCAGCGAGTTCTGTGAGTACCTGGCGACCGACAAGCCGGTCTGCGACGTCCTCCGTTTCTCCGGGCAGGGAATCTTCAAGGAGACCGTCCCCGTCCTGGACGACCATGGCCAGATGACGCCCACCGAGGTCACCCGGGAACTGGGCGTCGATGTCGCGCTGCGCTGGGGCACCGGGTACGACACGACGCTCAGGTCGTTCGTCAACATCATCGCCACCCCCAAGGGGGGCACCCACGTCGCCGGCTTCGAGCAGGCCGTCACCAGGACGATGAACGAGGTGCTGCGCGCCAAGAAGCTGCTGCGCGTCGCCGAGGACGACGTCGTCAAGGACGACGCCTTGGAGGGCCTTACCGCCGTCGTCACGGTCCGACTGGCCGAACCTCAGTTCGAGGGTCAGACGAAGGAGGTCCTCGGCACCTCCGCGGCACGCCGCATCGTCACGAACGTGGTCTCCAAAGAGCTGAAGGACTTCCTGACCTCCACCAAGCGTGACGCGGCCCAGCAGGCCCGCACGGTCCTGGAGAAGGTCGTCGCGGCCGCCCGCACGCGCGTCGCCGCCCGCCAGCACAAGGACGCGCAGCGCCGTAAGACGGCCCTGGAGTCCTCCTCGCTGCCGGCCAAGCTCGCCGACTGCCGCAGCGACGACGTCGACCGCAGCGAGCTGTTCATCGTCGAGGGTGACTCCGCGCTCGGTACGGCCAAGCTGGCCCGGAACTCCGAGTTCCAGGCGCTGCTGCCGATCCGCGGCAAGATCCTCAATGTCCAGAAGTCGTCGGTGACGGACATGCTGAAGAACGCCGAGTGCGGTGCCATCATCCAGGTGATAGGGGCGGGGTCCGGCCGGACCTTCGATCTGGACGCGGCCCGCTACGGCAAGATCATCATGATGACCGACGCCGACGTGGACGGCTCCCACATCCGGACCCTGCTCCTGACGCTGTTCCACCGCTACATGCGGCCGATGGTCGAGGCGGGCCGGGTGTTCGCCGCGGTGCCGCCGCTGCACCGTATCGAGATCGTCCAGCCGAAGAAGGGCCAGGACAAGTACATCTACACGTACTCGGACCGCGAGCTGCGCGACAAGCTCCTGGAGCTGCAGAGCAAGAACATCCGGTACAAGGACTCCATCCAGCGCTACAAGGGTCTCGGCGAGATGGACGCCGACCAGCTGGCCGAGACGACGATGGACCCGCGCCACCGCACCCTGCGCCGGATCAACCTCTCCGACCTGGAGGCCGCCGAGCAGGTCTTCGATCTGCTGATGGGCAACGACGTCGCACCGCGCAAGGAGTTCATCTCCAGCTCGGCGGCGACGCTGGACCGCTCGCGCATCGACGCCTAGCCACCCGGGGGACGGTCGGAGGGCGGTCGGGGAAGGCATTCCGTGGACCGCCCTCGGGCCGTGCGGGGCCGGGCCGGGGCAGGGCGACCGGACAGCCGTCCACCCGTGGGTGGAGACCGAGGGCCTTCCAGGTTCCACCCACGATCCACCTCGGCTCCGATCCGGCTGACCAGCCGATCTCCGTAGCGTCATAGGCGTCGACAGCACTCGCCGTCGACAGCTCCTTTTCCGCTCACGGAGGCTGTGATGTCCGGGCTTGTCAACGGGGTGGCGATCGTGGCGGTGGCCGCGCTGGTGATCGTGCGGCAGTTCCGCGCTCGCCGGATAGACGCCGATCGGCGCTGGTGGCTCCTGCCCGTGATCCTGGCCGCCGTGGCGCTGCGCGGGGCCGGGCCGCTCGATGCCCACCATCGCACGGAGTCCGCCGTACTGCTGGGCATCGAGCTGCTCATCGGACTGGCCACCGGGGCCGGCTGGGCCTGGACGACCCGTGTATGGGCCGAGGCGGACGGCGTCGTGTGGAGCAAGAGCACCAAGGCGAGCGTGGCGGTCTGGATGCTCGGCATCGCCCTGCGCGTCGGCCTCTTCGCCCTCGGTGCGTCGCTGGGCGTCCACCAGGACGGTTCCGCCCTGCTCATGGCCCTCTCGGTCACGCTGCTGGTGCGCTCCGGGATCCTGGTCTGGCGTGCGCGGTCCGGCATTTCCTCGCCCCGTCAGGCCACGGCGTACGGTGACGGCGTGCCCCGGCCCACGTGGAAGGAGCGTGTATGACGGAGAGCACGTGGACACGCTGGCCCTCCCGTGAGGCGCTCGACCGGCGGAGGCTCTCGGAGCCCAGGCGACTGCTCGTCTGGATCGTGAGGATGCTGGTCCTCGGCATGCTGTTGTGGGGCGTCTTCCGCAGTGATCATGTCCACGGCTGGGGTGCGGTCGCGGCAGCGGCGGGCCTCATCGTGACCGCCCTGCTCGCGTGGGCCTTCTTCCGCACCACGCTGGCGCACAGACTCTGGCCGTCCCTGGGGCTTGTCGCCGTGCTGCTCGGGCTGGCGGTCGCGGCACAGGCCACCGGCTTCCGGGTGCCGGCCCTCGTGATCTGGTGCGGCTGCGGCATCACCGCCCTGGAGCGGCTGCCGCTCGCGGCCGCCGTGCCCGTGACCTCGGTCGCGCTCGCCTCCTATGCCGCGGTCGACGACGACGTGTGGCTGACCACCGCTGCCACGGTGGTGGGCATGGCGCTCGCCGGCTATGTGCTGCGCCTGGACGCGGAGGCCCGGGGCAACGCCCAGCGGCTCCTCGCCCAGGAGCGAGCCGCCCGTGCGGCCGAGAGGGAGTCGGCGGCGCTGGTGGAGCGGGCCCGGATCGCCCGGGAGATCCACGATGTGCTGGCCCACAGTCTCTCGGCCCAGATGGTGCATCTGGAGGCGGCCCGGTTGCTGATCGAGAACGGAGCCGAGCGGGACAAGATCCTGGAGCGGGTGGTGGCGGCCCGGGGCATGGCCCGGGAAGGACTTGCCGAGACCCGGCAGGCGCTCTCCGCCCTCCGGGGCGAGATGTCCCCGATCGAGGACTTCCTCAGCGACCTCGTCGCCGCGGCGCACGGTGCGGACGTCACCGTCGCGGGTGATCGCAGACCGCTGCCCGCCGAGGCTTCCCAGGCGGTTCGCAGGGTCGCCCAGGAAGCCCTGACCAACGTCCGCAAGCACGCTCCCGGCGCCAAGGTGCACCTACGGCTGGAGTACGCCGAGCACCAGGTGACGCTGGACGTCAGGGACTCGGGCGGTTCGCCGGGCGAGCTGACCGGATCGGGGGCCGGGTACGGTCTCCTGGGCATGCGGGAGCGTGCCGAGCTGCTGGGCGGGTCGCTGGACGCCGGGCCGGGCGAGGAGGGATTCGTGGTGACGCTGAAGGTGCCCCTATGACGGAGGAGGACAGCAGGAAGCCCGCCCGGGTCGTGGTGGCGGACGACCAGACGGTGGTGCGCGAGGGCATCGTGATGCTGCTCGGGCTGCTTCCCGGGATCGAGGTCGTCGGTGCCGCCGCGGACGGTGACGAGGCGGTGAAGCTCGTCGCCGAACTCGCCCCGGACGTCGTGCTGATGGATCTGCGGATGCCGCGCTGCGACGGTGTCGAGGCGACCCGGCGTATCCGCGCGGAGCACCCGGGGACCCAGGTCGTGGTGCTCACCACCTTCGCGGACGACGATTCGCTGTTCGCGGCGCTGAGAGCGGGGGCGCGCGGCTATCTCACCAAGGACGCGGGCGGGGACGAGATCGTGCGGGCCGTACGGAGCGTGCTCTCCGGGGACGCGGGTCTGTCACCGGGTGTCCAACGGCGCCTGCTCGAGCGGCTGTCGCAGCCCGAGCCGGAGCCGGCCGCCCCCGCGGTCGCGCCGGACGGACTCACGGCACGGGAGACGGAGGTGCTCATGCTGATCGCCGACGGGCTGTCCAACCAGGAGATCGCCCGCAGACTGCATGTCTCCACGGCCACCGTGAAGACCCACATCAACAACCTCTTCGCCAAGACGGGGGTCAAGGACCGTGCGCAGGCGGTCCGTTACGCCTATGCGCAGGGGCTGGCGAGACCCCCGTCGAAGTGAGTCACCTGATGGGGTGAAGAGCCCTGAGAAGAAGAGTCGGGGATCTTCCCGATCTGTCCATCCTTGTGGCATGAAGTCAAGCAATGGCCATTTCCGCAGCCGCGGGGAGGGCCCCGAGAGTTCGGTCGAGAAGCGCGAAGGCCGCGCTCCGGCCCCGGAAGGCGCCGGCACGGACGGCCAGGCGAGCTACGAGGACCCCTGGCAGGACGCGCTCACACCCGGCTGGGGCGAACTGGACGGAACGGGCGCTCCCGCACCCGATGTGCCGCGCATGCGCACGGAACAGGAGGAAACCGGCCGGGTGGCGGACGTCTACCTGGAGGTTCAGCGCAGCGAGGCGTTCCGGGAGGTGCGCCGCAGATACCGGCGGTTCGTGATCCCGGGTTTCGCCGTCTTCTTCACCTGGTACGTGGGGTACGTGGTGGCGGCGCAGACGGCCCCCGGGCTGATGGGCCGGCCGGTGGCGGGCTCCGTGAACGTGGCGATGCTCGCGGGGTTGGGACAGTTCCTCACGACGTTCCTTCTCACCTGGGCGTACGCACGGCATGCTCGGCTGCGCAGGGACCGGGCCGCGTTGGATCTGCGCTGGGACACCCAGGAGCTCACGCGAGGACTCAGGGGTGGCGAGCGGTGACCGGACACCATCAGGCGCTGGCGCTGGTGCTCTTCAGCGTCTTCGTCGCGATCACACTGGGGATCACGACCTGGGTGAGCCGCAACCGGCACGGGTCGGCGGAGGAGTTCTATGCGGGCGGGCGGCTGTTCTCGTCCATGGAGAATGGTTTTGCCATCGCGGGCGACTACATGTCGGCGGCCTCCTTCCTGGGTGTGACCGGGCTGATCGCGCTCTTCGGGTACGACGGGATGCTGTATGTGGTGGGCTTCCTGGTGGCCTGGCTCGTGGTGCTGTTCTTCGTGGCCGAACTGGTGCGCAACTGCGGGCGGTTCACGCTCGCGGACGTGATCGCGGCGCGGATGCGTGAACGGCCGGTGCGGATCGCTGCGGGCATGTCCTCGGTGACGGTGTCCGTGCTGTATCTGGTGGCGCAGATGGTGGGAGCGGGCAGCCTGGTCGCGCTGCTGTTCGGGGGCACCAGCGCGGGCGCGCGCGCCTGGACGGTGATCGTCGTCGGCGCGCTCATGGTGATCTATGTGTCGATGGGCGGCATGCGGGCCACGACCTGGATCCAGATCGTCAAGGCCATGCTCCTGCTCGGCGGCACGATCGCGCTGACCGTGCTCGTCCTGGTGCGCTTCCACGGGAACGTCGATGTGCTGCTGCACACGGCGGCGGAGCGCAGCGGGCACGGTGAGGCGTTTCTCGCGCCGGGCCTGAAGTACGGCGGGGACTGGACCGCGCGGATCGACTTCATCAGCCTGGGCCTTGCGCTGGTGCTGGGCACCGCCGGGCTGCCGCACATCCTGTCCCGCTTCTACACGGTGCCGACCGCCCGGGCCGCCCGGCGCTCGGTGGTCTGGTCGGTCGGGCTCATCGGCGGTTTCTATCTGATGATGATCGTGCTCGGCTTCGGTGCCGCCGCCGTCGTCGGACCCAGCGCGGTGCGGGAGTCCAACGCGGCCGGGAACACGGCGGTGGCCCTGTTGGCGCTGAACCTGGGCGGCGGAGCGAACTCCACCGGGGGAACGGTCCTGTTCGCCATGGTCGCCGCGATCGCCTTCGCCACCATCCTCGCGGTCGTCGCCGGAATCACCCTCGCGTCCTCGGCCGCCGTCGCCCACGATCTGTACGCGTCGCTGCGGCGGCGGCGCTCCAGGCCGCCCAGCGAGGTGGCGGTGGCGCGGGTCGCGGCGGTCGGGATCGGCGGCGTCGCGATCGGGCTCGGGCTGCTCGCCCGCGACCTCAACGTGGCCTTCCTGGTGGGGCTCGCCTTCGCGGTCTCCGCGTCCGCGAACCTGCCCGTCCTGATGTACGCGCTCTTCTGGCGCAACTTCACGACCAGGGGCGCCGTGTGGGCGGTCTACGGCGGTCTCGTGCCCGCACTGGGACTGGTGGTGCTGTCCCCGGTCGTCTCGGGCAGTCCCGGATCGCTCTTTCCGAGCGTCGACTTCCAGTACTTCCCGCTGCAGAACCCGGGCATCGTCTCGGTCCCGCTCGGCTTCCTCGCGGGCTGGCTCGGCACGGTCACCTCGGCGGAACCGGCCGACGAGGCCAAGCACGCGGAGACCGAGGTCCGGTCGCTCACGGGCGCCGGGGCCGTCTGACGGTCCCGGACGCTGGGGCTCCTCCGGTGACGTACCCGACGAGCCGGGGCGCCCGCGCCGAGGGTCCCGGTGCCGGCCGCATCGCCTCCCGGCGGGCCCCGGGGCAAGGCCCGGGTCCCGTCGGGCCGTTGCCCTACGGCGCCACCCACGTGTACTGGTGTTCCGGCCGCCCCGTGTCGCCGTACTTCAGGGAGAGCCGCAGGCGCCCGGCCTGTTCCAGGTGGCGCAGATAGCGTTGGGCGGTGGAGCGGCTGAGGCCCGTTCTGGTGGCCACCTCGTGGGCGGAGAGCGGCTGTTCGGCCTGGTGCAGCACGTCGCAGATGAGGTCCGTCGTGGGTTCCGAGTGGCCACTGGGCAGCCTGGGCGACGAGGCGACCGGGGTGGTGCGCAGCGCGCCGAAGATACGGTCGACCTGTTCCTGGCCCGCCACCCCCCGGCCGCCGACCCGGTCGACGGTGCGGCGCAGGGCGGCGTACGAGTCGAGGCGGGTGCGCAGGGCCGCGAAGGTGAACGGCTTCACCAGGTAGTGCAGGGCGCCCAGCCGCATCGCGTTCTGCACGGTCGCCACATCGCTCGCCGCCGTGATCATGATGACGTCCGTGCCGTGCCCGCGTTCCCGCATGTGGTGGACCAGTTCCAGACCCGTCTGATCGGGCAGATAGTGGTCGAGCAGGACCAGGTCGATCGGGGCACGCTCCACGGCGGCCAGCGCCTGGGCGGCGCTGTGTGCGCGGGCGGCGACCCGGAAGCCGGGAACCTTCCCCACGTACTTCGCGTTGATCTCGGCGACGCGGAAATCGTCGTCCACGACCAGGACGTCAATCATCGGGCCTCTCTCCCTCAAACCCAGGCGAGCGTTAAGCCCGTGTTTCGGCTCCGCTGTTGTAGCGCGAGCAAAATGAGCACAACAGACTCTTGCAAGCAGAAGACGGGGTTGCGCTCACAAGACTGCAGTTGTGGCCCGCACCACATCTACGGTCCCGGCCATGAGCACAGACACCAGCCCCGCCATCGAGCTACGGGGCGCGAGCAAGATCTTCAAGACCCCGTCGGGGGGTCTGCACACGGCCGTCCGGGACCTGAACCTGACGGTGGGGCGTGGCGAGTTCGTCGCCGTCGTGGGGCCCACCGGGTGCGGCAAGTCGACGACCCTGACCCTGGTCAGCGGTCTGGAGGAGCCCACCGAGGGCGAGGTCCTGGTGGCGGGCGAGCCCGTCGCGGGTGTCGGGGCCAAGGTCGGTTTCGTCTTCCAGCAGGACGCCACGTTCCCCTGGCGCACCGTGCTGTCCAACGTCATGGCAGGCCCCCGTTTCCGTGGCATGCCCAAGGCGGAGGCCCGGGAGAAGGCGCGCGAGTGGCTGGGCCGGGTCGGGCTCGCCGCGTTCGAGGACCGCTACCCGCACCAGCTCTCCGGCGGCCAGCGCAAGCGTGTGGCCCTCGCCGCGACCTTCGTCAACGACCCCGAGATCCTGCTCATGGACGAGCCGTTCTCGGCGCTCGACGTGCAGACCCGGGCGCTGATGTCCGACGAGTTGCTGGAGCTGTGGGAGGGCACGGGCGCCTCCGTCGTCTTCGTCACCCACGACCTGGAGGAGTCGATCGCGCTGGCCGACAAGGTCGTCGTGATGACGGCCGGCCCCGCGACCGTGAAGCGGGTCTTCGACATCGATCTGCCGCGCCCGCGCAAGGTGGAGTCGGTGCGTCTGGAGCCGCGGTTCATCGAGATCTACCGCGAGATCTGGGAGTCGCTCGGCGAAGAGGTCCGCATCACCCGCGAGAGGGGTGCCGCCCGTGTCGCCTGACGTCATCTCCGCGCCGGCCACGGTCGAGGCGCCCAAGACCGACCGCGTCCACTCACGCGCGCGTGCCGCCCGCAAACGCAGGGCCGTCGTCCTGCTGGCGCGTGTGCTGCTGCTGGTCGCCGTGCTGGGCCTCTGGGAGGTGCTCGCCCGGACCGAAGTCATCGACCCGTTCAACTTCTCGATGCCGTCGAAGATCTGGGACCAGATCTACACCTGGATCACCCACGGCACCGCGCTCGGTTCGCTCGGCGAGCAGATCTGGGTCACCCTCCAGGAGGCGCTGCTCGGCTGGATCATCGGTGTGGTGGCCGGTGTGCTCTGCGGTATCGCGCTGGGCCGGGTCGCCTTCCTCGCCGATGTCCTCGGCCCGTACATCAAGGTGCTCAACTCGATCCCCAGGATCGTTCTCGCGCCCATCTTCGTGATCTGGTTCGGGCTCGGCCCGTCGTCCAAGGTGGCGTCGGCCGTCGTCCTGGTCTTCTTTCCGGTGTTCTTCAACGCCTTCCAGGGCGCCCGCGAGGTCGACCGCAACCTCGTCGCCAACGCCCGCATCCTGGGCGCCAGTGACCGGCGTGTGACCCTTCAGGTCGTCATCCCGTCGGCCACCTCGTGGATCTTCACCAGTCTCCACGTCAGCTTCGGCTTCGCCCTCATCGGCGCCATCGTCGGCGAGTACATCGGGGCCACCAAGGGCGTCGGTCTGCTCGTCGCCCAGTCGCAGGGCACCTTCAACGCGGCGGGTGTGTACGCCGCGATGGTCATCCTCGCGGTCGTCGCGCTGGTGGCCGAGGGACTGCTCACCTTCGCCGAGCGCCGCATCTTCCGCTGGAAGCCGTCGGACTCCGAGCACTGACCCTTCTCTTCGCTCCTTCCCCGCTTGTCTCTCCCGCACCGCCATCTCACAAGGACGTGAAACGCCATGCGCAAGTCCGCCAGAATCGCCGCTCTCGCCGCCAGCGGCCTGCTCGCCGTCACCTCGCTCACCGCCTGTGCCAACGACGCCGCCTCCACCGCCTCCTCCGGTTCCGGCAGCAAGGGGGACGGCAAGGGCGAGAAGGTCAAGATCATGGTGGGCGGCCTGGACAAGGTCATCTACATGCCCGCCATGCTCACCCAGCGGCTCGGCTACTTCGACGCCGAGGGCCTCGACGTGGAGCTGCTGAGCGAGCCGGCCGGCGTGCAGGCCGAGACGGCGCTCGTCTCCGGGCAGGTCCAGGGCGCCGTCGGGTTCTACGACCACACGCTCGATCTGCAGACCAAGGGCAAGCACGTCGAGTCCGTGGTGCAGTTCTCGCACGCGCCCGGTGAGGTCGAGATCGTCTCCGGCAAGGCTGCCAAGGACATCGGCTCGCCCAAGGACTTCAAGGGCAAGAAGCTCGGGATCACGGGCCTCGGTTCCTCGACGGACTTCCTCACCAAGTACCTGGCGGTCAAGAACGGCGTGCAGGTCGACGAGTTCAGCCCGGTCGCCGTCGGAGCCGGTCCGACGTTCGTCTCCGCCCTCCAGAAGGGCTCCATCGACGCCGGTATGACCACTGACCCGACCGTCGCCACGGTCATCCAGAAGAACCTCGGGCGGGTGCTCGTCGACATGCGCACCCCCCAGGGGTCGCAGGAGGCGCTCGGCGGCCCGTACCCGTCGTCCAGCCTCTACATGCAGACGGACTGGGTCGACAGCCACAAGGACACGGTCCAGAAGCTGGTCAACGCGTTTGTGAAGACCCTGAAGTGGATGGCCACGCACTCCGCGAGCGAGATCGCCGCGAAGATGCCCGCCGACTACTCCCAGGGCAACCAGACGCTCTACGCGAGCGCCATCAAGAGCACGCTGCCGATGTTCACCGCGGACGGCGTGATGCCCGAGAACGGGCCCGAGACCGTCGAGAAGGTCCTCAAGGCGTTCAACCCCAACATCAAGAACGCCAAGATCGACCTCGACAAGACGTACACCACGGAGTTCGCCAAGAAGGCCGCCGGCTGAGCCCGCCGGCCGTGCCCTCAGGCGCGGGCCGTCCAGGAGTAGCGATGCTCCGGGCGGCCCGCGTCGCCGTACTTGAGGGTCAGCGTGGCCCGTCCCGTCCGCTCCAGGAGCTTCAGATAGCGCTGGGCGGTCTGCCGGCTCAGTCCGGTCCGGTCGGCGATCTCCTGTGCGGACAGCGGCTGTTCGGCGTTCATCAGGGCACGACGGACGAGGTCCGCGGTGCTGGGGGAGTGGCTTCTCGGGAGCCCCGACACCGAACCGGCCGACAGGGCCCCGAAGATGCGGTCGACCTCGGGCTGCTCGGCCTCACCGCCGCCGTCGAGGGTGCGGCGCAGTTCGGCGTAGGCCTCCAGCTTGGCCCGCAGGCCCGCGAACGCGAAGGGCTTGACCAGGTACTGCAGGACCCCGTGCCGCATCGCCGCCTGCACGGTCTGCACATCACGGGCCGCGGTCACCATGATCACATCGGTGTCGTGACCACGTCGGCGCATCTCCTGGACGACCGCGATCCCCGTGTCATCGGGCAGATAGTGGTCCATCAGCACCAGGTCCGGTCGGGGCGGGGCCTCCAACAGGCGCAGTGCCTCCGCCGCGCTGTGTGCCTTCGCGGCCACCCGGAAGCCGGGGACCTTCTCCACGTACGCGGCGTTGACCCGCGCGACGCGCAGATCGTCGTCCACCACCAGGACGTCGATCGGCCGGCTCATCGCGCCCCCTCCTCGCGCCCGTGCACGGCTGCGCGCAGGCCGGTTTCGCTGTCTCCGGGTGTCTTCTGCGTGGGAATGAGGCCCCGGCGGTCCTCGGCCGGCGGGCCCGGCTCCTCGAGTGCCTCCGGCAGTACGACGGTGAACTCCGCGCCGCCGCCCTCAGCCTCGTCCACATGGGCCGTGCCGCCCTGGCGTTCGGCGAGCCGGCGCACCAGCGACAGACCGATCCCGCGTTTGCCGTAGGCCGGGGGCTGCTTGGTCGACCATCCGTCGGTGAAGACCAGCTCCCGCCGCTCGGCCGGGATTCCGGGCCCCGTGTCGCACACCCGGAGGACCGCCGTACGCCGCTCGGCGCGCAGCTCGACCTCCACGCGCGCGTGCGGTGTGCCCGCTACGGCGTCCAGTGCGTTGTCGACCAGGTTCCCCACGATCGTGACCACCCCCCTCGGATCGATCAACCGGTTCGGCAGCAGCGTGCGGTCCGCGATCCACAGAGCCACACCGCGCTCCGCGGCGACCGTGGCCTTACCCACCAGCAGCGCGGCGAGCAGCGGATCGTGGATCTTCTCGGTGACCTGTTCCGCGGTGGCCCGGTGATCGCCCACCACCTCGCCGACGAACTCCACGGCCTCGTCGTACATCTCCAGTTCGAGCAGCCCCAGGAGCGTGTGCATTCGGTTGGCGTGTTCGTGGTCCTGGGCGCGCAGGGCGTCGATCAGGCCGCGTGTGGAGTCCAGTTCGCGGCCCAGCTGCTCCAACTCGGTGCGGTCGCGCAGGGTGGCGACGGCGCCTCCGTCGTCGGTGGGCATACGGTTGGCGACCAGGACCCGATGACCGCGGACGGTGAGCAGATCGGTGCCCGTGACCCGTCCGGCGAGCACATCGGTCGTACGGCCCTCGCCGAGCGCGTCGTCGAGGGACCGGCCGACGACCTCGTCGCCGATGCCCAGCAGCCGCTGCGCCTCGTCGTTGAGGAGGCGCACCCGGCCCGTGTGGTCAAGGGCGACGACGCCCTCCCGGATGCCGTGCAGCATCGCCTCCCGCTCGGCCAGCAGTGCCGAGATGTCGGAGAAGGCGAGGTCGCGGGTCTGCCGCTGCACCCTGCGCGAGATCAGATACGCGGCCAGCGCGCCGATCGCGAGAGCCGCGCCCGCGTACGCGAACAGCCCCGGTATCGCGTGGATCAGCCCGGCCCGCACGCTGTTGTACTCGATGCCCACGGAGACCGCGCCGATGATCCGGCCGTGCGCGTCCCGCAGGGGCACCTTGCCGCGGGCCGAGCGGCCCAGGGTGCCGCTGTCGATCTGCATGACCTCCCTGCCGGCCAGGGCCTCACTCGGGTCGGTCGAGACCTTCTTGCCGATCTGCGTGGGGTCCGTGTGCGACCAGCGCACATGCCGCATGTTCATCACCACGACGTACTCGGCCCCGCTGGCCTTGCGGATACGTTCCGCCTCGGCCTGCACGGGCCCGTCGACCGACGGCCGTGTCGACTGAAGGTCCTTGGCGATCTGCGGCTGGGCGGCCGTGGCCTGCGCGATCGCCAGGGCCTGACGCATCGCCTGGTCGTCCAGCATGTGACCGAGCGGGGCCAGGAACAGCCCGGTCGCGAGCACGGCGACGCCCGCGGCGATCGCCACCAGCATGAGCAGGAGCTGCGAGAACATCCGCCGCGGCAGCCCGAGACGCAGCCGTCGTGCAGGGGGAGATGGGCTCATGCGTACGACGGTACGGGGACGGACGGCCCCTGCCATAGGTGGGGTGACACCGATCTCCCGGGGCGCCCGCGGGGCCGGCGGCTCAGCAGTGCGCGTGGTCCGCGAGGGCCGTGGCAGGCAGTTCCCGCACCGACACGACGTCCATCCGGGCCGGCGAACCCAGCGGCGAACCGCAGCTTTCCTGGCGCGGCGGCAGAGAGGCGCCCTGCGCCACCAGAACGCGCCAGAGCCGGCCGTCGTTGTGGGCGACGGTGACCTCCCAGCGCGGCGCGGCACCGTCCGTGCGGACGACGGTCAGCGCGTCCGCCGCGTACTCGTGGGCCGATGTGCGCACCGCCAGCTCCGCCGCCTGCGCGGGCCGCTCCCAGGCGGAGCTGCCACGGCAGCCCTCCACCACGACCCGCCCCTCGCGAACGCCGTGCAGGACCTCCTTGACGTGCGGGGCCTGGGCCCGCCCGTACGCGTACCCGAACGGAAGGACGAGGAGTGTGGGGGAGAAGCGGTGGCCGCCGAGGTGGGTGACCTCCCAGACACCCTCGACCCCCGAGGCCGCCAGCTCGGCCGCGAGCGGGCGGCCCAGCAGGGCGCAGCAGCGGTCCCGCCTGCCGTTGGTGCAGACGAGCGCGAGGGGGGCGCCTGTGTGGGGCTCGCCCCGGAGCGATACGTCGAAGCTACGGGGATCGCCGCTCCCGAGCGCCGTGAAGTCCAGGTCGAGCAATCGCTCCGGCTCAGCCGTCGTGGCGGCGTGCAGCCATACCTTTCCGGGGACGGTGTGGGCCGCATACACCTGCCGTAGGGCGGGCGTGCCGTGGTCGGCGTGCCGGCCGGGGCGGCGGATGAGCGCGATGCGCACGCCGGTGCCGTCCGTGGCCGCCTCCAGGGCGCGGCCGAGCGCCTGATCCAGATGGCTCGATGTGAGCGCCTTCGGGCCCCAGGGGCCGGGCTGCTCCAGAAGCAGCCAGGTCCTGGCGGTCGCCGCGGTCCCCGCGAGGGGCTCGTCGAGGTCCCGGGACGCGGTCGTGCACGTACTCACAGAGGTGAGCCTAACCTGACTTCCTCTGTGCTGACTTCCAGCCTCGCGCTCCTGGGGCGCGTCGAGGCGCGCCAGAACCTCGGCCGGAGCGTGCGGAGGAGCGGCGATCACGCCGCGAGCTGCCTGAGCGTCGTGTCCGGCACCCGAAGTGACGCCCCGTCAGGGGGGCGACCGGTGATCCGCCCGACTCACCCTCCCGGCCTCCGGCGCCGGACTCGGCGGGCGCTCGTCGTGGCGGTCGTGCCGCAGTGGCGGGAGGGGCCGATCGACGCCACGCCACCCCCTTAGGGCACAAAGATTTGCCTTAGTGCGCGAAAGTGCTAGCCTGCTTCTAAAGCACATATTCGCGCTTTAAGGAACGGTGCGAGGTCGGGCAAAGCCGTCGATCGCATCCCGTCGCCGCTCCCGGAGCCGCACACCCGGAGACGAACATGAGTTCCACGCAGCCCTTGCTTCAGCCGTACAAGATGCATGACCTCGCTCTGGCGAACCGCGTGGTCATGGCCCCGCTGACCCGGAGCCGCGCACGCAACAGCGACCTCCTGCCCACCGACCTCCACGTCGAGTACTACGGGCAGCGGGCATCGGCCGGCCTGATCATCTCCGAGGGTGTGTGGATCAGCCGCGACGCGGTCGGATGGCATGACGTCCCGGGGCTGTACACCGACGAGCAGGTCGCCCACTGGAAGCGCGTGACGGACGCGGTCCACCAGGCGGGCGGTGTGATCTTCGCGCAGCTGTGGCACACCGGCTCGGCCTCTCACCCCGACTTCTTCGACGGCCGCCCGCCCCTTGCGCCGTCGGCCGTGAACCCCGGGCTGCTGTCTCCGACGTCGTCCGGCCGCCGGCCGACCGTGGAGCCCCTGGCGATGTCGGCGCAGGATGTCCGGCAGACGATCGCCGACTATGCGACGGCGGCCCGCAACGCCATGGCGGCGGGATTCGACGGTGTCCAGCTGCAGGCGGGCTTCAACTATCTGATCAGCCAGTTCCTCAACCCCCGCACCAACGTGCGCACGGACGTCTACGGCGGCTCGATCGAGAACCGTTCCCGGTTCCTCTTCGAGATCATCGAAGCCGTCGGTGAGTTCGTCGACCTGCGGCGCGTCGGCGTGAAGGCCGGACCCGCCTGGGGCGAGACGGGAGAGTTCGTCTCCGGGCCTGAGGCGCTGACCGAGAGCGAGTATGTACTTGGACGGCTCAACGACTACGGGCTGTCACATCTCCTGCTCATGGGCATGATGGCCGATGCCGCCGGAGGGCCGTTGGAGGACATGGCCGGCGACGGGATGTTCCGGCACTTCCGCAAGGTCTATCAGGGCACCGTCATCGCGAACGTCGGTTTCGACCGGAGTCGAGGGAACGCGGTCCTGGCCGACGGCCTGGCCGATCTGGTCGCCTACGGGCAGCCGTTCATCGCAAACCCTGATCTGCCGGCCCGGTTCGCCGCCCGTGCGCCGCTCGCCGAACCGAAGAGGGAACTCATCTACGGTCCGGACGCCGCCGGCTACATCGACTACCCGTCGCTGGAGGCGTGAGGCGGGCACCGGTGACCGGATGGCCGGTGTGCTGCCTGCCGGGCCCGGGTGCGCCGTCCGTGCGCGACCCGGGCCTGTCGGCGAGGTCCGCAGGGCTGCATCGGATCTTCCGGCCCCGAAGGCCCGAAATCCACGCAATTGCACCACTTCGGATAGTGTTGTCTGTATCTTTCCTGACCGGTTTGACAGGTGGGGAGATGATGTCGGGCAAGAGCAGGCATGGCCCGGACGTGGCGGGAGCGGGCGGGGCTGCCGGCGATGTCCGGGAACCCCCGCCCCTGGCGTCCGTACACAGTGCGGGATCGAGCACGTACGAACTGCTACGGAACGCACTCGACCGCGCGATCGCGGAACTCCAGGCACTGGGTGGCATGGTGCATCTCGGGACCCCGGGGAGCCGCAGCCTGTACCTGGCAGTGGACGATGGCCTCCAGGGGCCGTCGGCCCGGCACTGGGACGAGGTCGACCGCGGCTCGCCGAACGCGCCTGCCTGCGCGGTCCGCACGAACGCCCCGGCATGGACGGCGGTGAGTCCCGGCCTCGACCCGTCCCCTCCGGGCCTGCCCACGGGAACCGGACTGCTCTCGGTGCCGATACCGGCCCCGGACGAGCCGCTCGGCGCGCTCTCCGTCTTCACGCGCAGGCCGCAGGAGCCGGTACTGCACCGGCAACTGACGGCCGTGGCGGTCCGGATCGCCGACTGTCTGCACGGCGGCGCGGGACATCCCGGGCCCGCGGACACGGGACGCCCGGGGTGCCACCCCGCTGCGGCCCCCTCCGTCGGATTCTGGGGCTGGGACTTCGGTACCGGCAGGGTGATCTGGGACCGTGCCGCGCTCGACATCCTGGGGATCGACGCGAAGGGGTTCGACGGGCGGATCCGTACATGGCGGCGGCTGGTCCATCCGCAGGATCTGCCGACGGTGCTGGCCCGGGTCGACGAGGCCATCCGGGCCCACACGCTCTGCCAGGTGGAATTCCGGGTCCGCCAGCCGGACGGCAGCCTGCGCCGGGTGGAGGTCCGGGGGCAGGCTTCGAGCCTCGACGACAGCTCCGGCCCTCGTCTGGCCGGGATCGTGCGGGACGTCAGCTCGGGCCACCTGGCCGGGGAATCGGCGGAGCAAGCCCTACGACGTATGCGCGACGGATTCCTGGCCGTCGATCGCACCTGTCGGATCACCTTCGCCAATCCGGAGGCCGAGCGCCTACTCGCGCCGTCGGGGCAGTTGCTCGGGAGTGTGCTGTGGGAGGCGGTGCCCGCGCTGCGCGCGCTGGGTCTGCAGTCCGGGGCCGAGGACGTGCAGACCGAACTGGACATCAACTCGGACACCGGCCGGTGGCTGCATGTGCGACTGACCCCGCTGCCGGACGGCCTGACCCTGTGGGTCACCGACATCAGCAGCACCAGGCGGCGGCAGGCCGAGGAGGCCGCCGCCGAGGGCGCCGCCGTCGAGCGCACGGCCCACATCGCCGAGTTGACCCAAGCCCTGGCCGTAGCGGTCACCGGACACGATGTGGCCGATGTGACAGCCACCCGCATGGCGCCCCTGTTCGGAGCCAAAGGCGTCGGTGTGTGGGTTCACGAAAACGGGCGAACGTTTCTGGTGGGCAGCTGCGGCTACTCGAACGAGACCCTGCACCGGTTCGAAGGCGCCCGCGTCTCCGACCTCCCCGTGTCCGTCCAGAGCTTCATCACAGGCACTCCGCACTTCATCTCCTCTGTCGAGGAGTTCATCGGCCGCTACCCGGAACTCTCGGACCTGCCCGCCGCGAGCGGGGCCCAGGCGTGGGCCATCCTGCCGCTGATGGCCTCCGGGCACTCCGTAGGCGTCGCCTGCATCGTCTACGAGCGTCCGCACCTCTTCAGCAGCGAAGAACGCACCCTGTTCACAGCGATGAGCGGCATGGTCGCCCAGGCCATGGAGCGAGCCCGGCTGTTCGACGCCGAGCACCGCCGCGCCCATGAGTTCCAGCGCGGTCTGCTGCCCCGGACCCTGCCCGCCCTGCCCGTTGTGAGCACGGCCGCCCGCTACCAGCCCGCCGGTGACGGCATGGATGTCGGCGGCGACTGGTACGACGTCATCCCGCTGTCGTCCGAGCGGGTCGCCCTGGTCATCGGAGACGTCATGGGCCATGGCCTGGCCGAGGCCGTCACCATGGGCCGCCTGCGCAGCGCGGGCCGTACGCTCGCCGATCTGGAGCAGCCGCTGGACGAGCTGTTCTTCCACCTCAACGAAGTCGTGAGTACTTTCGGGGACGACTTCTACGCCACCTGCCTCTGCATCGTCTACGACCCGGCCGGCCAGGTGTGCCAGGCCATCACCGCCGGCCATCCCCCGCCGGTCGTAGTCCTGCCCGACGGAACCACCTACTTCCCCGACCTGCCCGTCAACTCGCCGCTCGGTGCCGCAGCGCCGCCCTTCGACACGGCCGAGTTCAGCCTGCCGGACGGCGCCCTGCTCGCGCTCTACACCGACGGCCTCGTCGTGTCCGGCGAGCTGGACATCGGCGAAGGCATGGACCGATTGGCCCGCCACCTGCGCCTCGACCGACCCGGTCCTGTGTGCGCCCAGGCGACGGAGACCCTCGACGACCTGTGCGACCGCCTGATCACCACCCTGCTGCCCGAGCAGCACATCGTCCGCGACGACAGCGCGCTGCTCGTCGCCCGCGCCCACGCACTGGCTCCCGAGGACATCTTCTGCCGGCAACTGCCGGACGACCCCAAAGCCGCCGGTCAGGCTCGTACCTGTGTCCGGGACCAGCTCGCCGCCTGGAACCTGGACGAGCTGATCACGACCACCGAACTCGTCGTCAGCGAACTCGTGGGCAACGTCGTACGCCACGCGGGAGGACCGATCACGCTACGGCTGCTGCGCGGACGGGCCCTTGTCTGCGAGGTCACCGACGGGAGCCCCACGATGCCCAGGATCCGCCGCGCGACCGACACCGACGAGAGCGGCCGCGGGCTTCAGTTGATCGCCGCTCTCACCAGCCGCTGGGGCGCCCGCTACACCGTCTCCGGCAAATGCATCTGGACCGAGCAGCCCTTGACCGCCGACCTGTCCTGGTGAGCCCGTGAGGACTTCCTACCCGCCGAGTTCCGCCGCGACCCTGTCAAGGCACGCCTGGTAGAAGCCCACCATGGCGGTCGTGGCCGCCTCCTCGGTGACTCCCGGCGCGGGCTCGAACTCGGCGGCCCAGTCGATCGCGGACCGGTCCGGGCCGAGCGCCGTCACCGTGAGGCGAGCGGTGAAGTCCCGGACGGGGACCGGCCCGGGGTCGTCGAAGCGGTAGTGGTGAAAGAGCGGTCCCTCTTCCATGAGCCTTTCGACGAGCCGCGCGCCGTCACGCATCGTGATGACACGGGTCTGCTGGTCCTCGTTCTTCTGGACACCGGCGACGCCCGGCATCCACTTCTCCACGGCGTAGAAGTCACCGATGAGATCCCACACCTCGGCGGCGGGGGCGTCGTAGTGCTGGTTCAGGCTGAAGGCGGTCATGTGCTCGGTCCTCACGGGTGCCGGTGTGGGCTATCGGTGGCTGAGGGCGTCCTTGCCGGCGATGTGTATGTCGGCTTGGTGGGTGACGCGGGTGCCGAGGTGTTCGGCGGTGGCGATGTCGGCGGGGTGGACGGTGTCGGTGCCGCCGTCCTGGGGGGTGGAGGCGGCAGCGCCGATCCAGTAACCGAGGCGGTTGAGGTCGTTCTCGTCGGCGGTGAGGGCGTTCCAGCCCGGGGGGAGGCCGAGGCCGACCCAGATCATGTGGTGTTGGGTGGCGAGGGCGGTCATGAAGGCGAGGGTGTTGGACTTGTCGCCGCTCTTGGAGGCGGAGTTGGTGAAGCCGGCGGCGATCTTGTCGGCCCAGGTGTTGTTGAGGTAGCGGCGGCTGGTGGCCTCCGCGAAGGCGTGGAAGGCGGAGGAGGCGCCGCCCATGTAGGTGGGGGAGCCGAAGATGATGGCGTCGGCGTCGTCGAGGCGCTGCCAGTCCTCGTCGGTGATGGTGTCGACGGGGATGGAGGTGACGTCGGCGCCTGCCTTTTCGGCGCCGCGTCGGACGGCTTGGGCGAGGACGGCGGTGTGTCCGTAGCCGGAGTGGTAGGCGATGGCGATGCGGGGGCGGCGGGTGGTGGTCATGCCGGATTGCTCCTTGAGTAGGTCAGGACTCCAAGCTAGATCTGACCTCTTTTAGAGGTCAAGCCCCTGCGGGGGTGCTGGGTGTAGTGTGAGGGTTATGTCACAAGAGGAGCAGGTGCCGGGCCTGGATCCGGAACGGCCGATGGACATCCTGGACGCGGCCTGTCCGAGCCGTGATGTGTTCGTGGACCTGGCGGACAAGTGGGCGCTGCTGATGCTGCTGAGTCTGCGGGAGCGGGGTGTGCAGCGGTTCTCCGAACTACAGCGGTCCATCGGGGGGATCAGCCGCAAGATGTTCTCGCAGACCCTGCGGACCCTGGAGCGTGACGGGCTGGTGGTCAGGACGGTCGACCCGCGGGCCACGCCCCCGCTGGTGCACTACGGGCTGACCGACCTCGGCAGCGAGATCGCCGAGGAGACCCGCGTCCTGTGCACGTGGACCCACACCCGCGCCGCCCAGGTCTACGCCGCCCGTGCCGCCTACGACCGACGCACCGCCGACTGACGGCCGGGAAACCTGGTGACGCCAGGTTTCCCTGGTGTACGCGTCCGGACCTGATGCGGGCTCACGATAGATTCAGGTCCATGACGACGAGGTCGCGGCGCAGTCAGTACGCGAAGGGAGTCGCCCGGCGCGCGGAGATCCTCCGAGTGGCGCTGAACGCCTACCAGTCCTCGGGTCGGCAGGGGCCGACGCTCCGGTCCATCGCGCAGGCGGCGGGGCTGACCGAGGCGGGGGTGCTCCACTACTTCGACAGCAAGGATGCGCTGCTCGTGGCCGTCCTCGAGGAGCGTGACCGCACATACGCCGAGACCTACGACCTCACGACCTTCGACGGTGTGTGGGGCGTGGTCGCCCACACCGTGCAGACGCCCGGCCTGGTCAAGCTCTTCGTCGACATGAGCGCGGCCGCCGCCGACCCTCGGCATCCCGCGCACTCGTTCATGCTCCAGCGGTCCGAGGCGCTCAACGAGCGGGCGCGAAAGCTGCTCGGACCCGGTCGTGCCGCCCAGGCCCGCGTCCTGATCGCGGCACTCGAAGGCTTGCAGATCCAGTGGCTCAGGGACCCTTCCGTGGACGTCGTCGGCGACCTCAAGGCCCTGCATCGTGCGCTGACCGACGGGGACGCACCCGCTTGACCGGGCGCCGACCCGATGGCCAACACGCGCTGAATTTCGCGCAGTCTGGCGAAAAAGAGCCGTCGGGTGTTTTACGCAAGGGGGAATTGCGGGCCTCAACCATCCCAATTCTCGCCGGGCGGCGACATTTTTCGCTCACCTGATCACCGGTCGGACAGTCCGGCTTGTGAAAGCGCCCGACAGCCACGGACACTGATGTTGTTTCAGGAGCGGATGGTGCCATGAAATGATCGGCCTACTCCACGGTATCCACTCTTAATTAACGCTTGGACATCGCATGAGGCAGACGCAAGGGAGTCCGGCAAGGGCCTCCGACACCGGCACGGACAACGAGGTCGAGTCCTGGGGCACCATGACCGGCGACGACCTCAGGGCCTGGGGCATGGACTCGCTCTACGAGGCCGCCGACGCGGAGACCGACGAGGAGCGCGCCCACCCAGGTGCCCCCGGTGAGGGTGGGGCGCCGGCGACGGCCACGGAGGACCACGGCCCGGTGGCGAGTGTCGCCGAGGACGGGGTCGCTCCGACAGCCGCGGAGCAGGCCGTCCCCGCCACGCCGGACAGTGAGGCCGAGGCGGCGCCGCAGCCGATGGAGGGGACCGCCGCCGGATCGGACAACCCTGCTCCTGTCCTCGTGGTCCCTGACACCCCGCCTCTGCCGTCGGAACAGCCGTCCCCCGTCGTCGCAGCCGCGCACGGCGTGGAGTACGGGGTGGCCGCGGCGGCCGCTCAGGAGGCGACGGCCACGGCAGAAGCACCGGAGCTCTCCGTCTCTGCCCCCGAGGAGATACAGCCGGACGACCTCGCCGGCAGCGCTCCGGTCTCCGCTGAAGGTCAGGCCGCTGCGGTGGGCACCGAGGAGGCTCCGGCTGCCGCGATCGGTGCCGAGGCGGCTCCGGCCGCCGTGGAACGTAAGGCGCCCGGGATCGGTGCCGAGGCGGCTTCGGGCGCCACGGAGGTTCAGGTCGCCGGGATCGGTGCCGAGGCGGCTTCGGGCGCCACGGAGGTTCAGGTCGCCGGGATCGGTGCCGAGGCGGCTTCGGGGGCCACGGAGGTTCAGGTCGCCGGGATCGGTGCCGAGGCCGCTCCGGCCGCCGTGGAACGCAAGGCGCCCGTGATCGCCGCCGAGGCGGCTCCGGCCCCGGCGATCAGTACGGAAGCGGCCCCGGTCGCCGCGGTACGTCAGGCCCCCACGATCGGCGCCCAGGCGGCTCCCGTCGCCGCTGACCGCGCCACGCGCAACGTGCGCCGCTCCGGCAGGCCGCTGCTCGCTGCCGCGAGCGCCGCGGGAGTCCTCCTCGTCGGGGGTGGCCTGCTGTTGTTCGGCCGCGGCCAGGAGGACCAGAAGCAGCAGGCCGAGCAGCACGACACCCCGGTTCGCGCCGTACTCGGCGCCGAGGACGCCGGCGCCGGGACCCCGGACGCCTCGGCCGGGACCGCCGGAACGAGCGCTCTCACCTCGACCGGAACCGGCAAGCACCGGGGACCCGCCGCGAAGAACGAGAAGCAGGCCGTGACAGCGTCCCCGAGCGCCGTGCCCCAGCAGCGGAGGACGCCCAAGCACGCCGTGCCTCGCAGCAGCGCGGTGCCTGTCCGGCACACGGTCACGAGCCCCAGGCACACCGCCGACCCGCACGCGCACGCGAGCACGGTGGTGATCCAGGCGACCCGTACCCTGTCCGCCGGGCAGTCGTGGTCCGCCACTCTCGCTCACCTGACGATGCAAGGTGACGGCAACCTGGTCCTCTACGACGAGCAGGGACACGCCCGGTGGGCGTCGAACACCTTTGGAGCGGGCAACCATGCCGTCTTCCAGGCGGACGGCAACCTGGTCGTGTACAACAGCGCGAACCAGGCCGTGTGGTCGTCAGGGACCGAGGGACACAACGGCGCCGAACTGGTGCTGCAGAACGACGGCAACGTCGTCATCAGCCAGGGCGGTGCCGCACTCTGGGCGTCCGGCACGCAGCACTGAGCGGGTTCGACGGTCCGGCACGGCGAGCCTGCTGCACGAGTGGGTTCGCCGCGCACGGGGCCACCCGCGCTGTGTGGGGTGGCTTGCTTCACACAGGGCTGCGGAATGCAAGCTTCCTTGTTGCTGGTTCTTCTCGACGACAGGCCGGAGCCACAGTGCCTGGGGAACCACGCATCGATCGGGAGCAACCATGAAGCGACACGGAGCCGTTCAGGAGATTCCTTGCCTCCGCCGCGTCCGTATCCCCGGCAGTGTTCTCGCCCCCCGTCCCTGTGCGCGGATGCGCCCGAACGACGCACTGGGGACGCCTTCCACCGGCACCGACGCACCGCGCCCCGCAGCCGGGTGACCGTACCCGGCCTCGTAGGCCGTGACGAGAAGGATTCGGCTACGCGGTACGCAGTGTGGAGAGCGCTGCGTGCGCCGTGTCCCTGAGGACGCTGTCGGCCATGCCGCTGCGGGCCAGGCAGTCGATGCCTCTGATCGTCGCCAGCATGAGACAGCCCAGGGCCCTCGCGTCCTTGCCCGGATCGACCTCGCCGGCGGCCTGGCCTTCCCGCACGGCCGCTTCGAGGGCGCCGGCGATCTCCTCGTAGGCACTCTTGGCGATCTTGGCCACCTCCTCGTCGATCGCCGCCAGGTCGACCGTGACCTTGGTGAGGTAGCACCCCCGTCGCGGGGACCGGAGGAACGTGCCGTCGATGACACCGAGGAGGTAGTCCTCGACGCGCCGCACCGGTGAGAGCCCGCTCTCCGCGGACAGCGCCTGCCGGGCTCCGGCGGCCAGCCCCTCGCAGTAGTCGCGGAAGGTGCGCAGGAACAGCTCGTGCTTGTTCCCGTAGGCCTTGTAGATGCTGCCCTTGCCCAGGCCGGTGGCCTCCATGAGGTCATACGTCGAGGTGCCGTCGTAGCCCCGGGACCAGAACTGGTCCCGGATGACGGCCAGCATGTGCTCCTCGTCGAACTCCCGTTTCCTGCCCATCTGGATCTTCACCCCTCCCGGCGTCGTCGGACGCTGTCACGGCATGTCTCACTGAGACACCATCGTACAGATTTGTTGACCGACTGGACCACATCGTGCTTCGATAGTGGTCCAGTTGGTCAACAAACCTTGTGGAGGATCCCATGCACGAGAACCGGACCCAGACCGAACGGAACAAGGCCGTTGTCCTCGAGTTCCTGACGACCGCGTTCAGCTCCAAGGACTTCACCGCGCTGGAGCGGTATCTGCACCCGGACTACATCCAGCACAACCCGTTCATCCCGCCGGCCAAGGCCGGACTGCGCGGGTTCATCGCCGGCCTGCCCGATGCCACCCGCTATGAGCCGGGCGCGATCATCGCCGAAGGCGACCTGGTCATGGTGCACGGCCGCTACAGCGGCGCGGCCGAGACGCCCCTCGTCGGCATCGACATCTTCCGCTTCGAGGACGGCCTGGTGGCGGAGCACTGGGACGTCCTCCAGGACGAGGTGCCCGCGAGCGACACCGTCGCGGGCAACCCCATGTTCACCCCGCGGACCGAACTGGCCGGCCGCTAGGGGGTGTCTGACGATTCGCGCCGGATCAGCGCGCGGCGTCTTGCGCAGGGGGCACCTCCCAGCGGTAGCCGGGGGAGCATCGCAAGGCGGAGGATCCCGCGTACCGGACGTACTCGGGTGATCGGACAACGCGGCGAGGTGCCGTGCCCGGGGCACCTCCCAGCCGCCAGGCCGGGGGAGTCGCGCGCGGGAATTGTCAGACACCCCCCAGCCCCACCCGGCGCAGAGCACCCCGAAGGCGCGTCCACCCGGCCGGGCGGTGCGCCGGGGGTGCCGCCGTCAGGTCAAGGTGCGTTGCGGAGAGCCGGCGGCCCACGCTGCGATGTCCTCGACCGCGTCCCGGTAGAAGACCTCGTACAGATCCCGGCTCACATAGCCGATGTGCGGGGTCACCACGGCGTTGTCCACGGAGCGCAGAGGGTGATCGGCGGGCAGCGGTTCGCGGTCGAAGACGTCCAGTGCCGCCCCCGCGATCCTTTTCTCCCGGAGGGTGCCCAGGAGCGCGGTCTCGTCGATCACAGGCCCTCGTGATGTGTTGACCAGGATCGCTGTGGGCTTCATCAGGCGCAGTTCACGCTCGCCGACCAGCCCGCGCGTGCGCTCGCTGAGCACGACGTGAACGCTCAGCACATCCGAGCGAGCGAACAACTCGTCACGTGAGACGTACGCCACGCCCTTCGCCCGAGCGTCCTCCGGTTTGAGGTTCTGGCTCCAGGCGATCGTCTCCATGCCGAAGGCCCGGCCGATCTCCGCCACACGGGTACCCAGCCGACCCAGGCCGAGGACGCCCAGAGTGGCACCGTTCAAGCTGGTGCCCAGCCCCACCTGCCAGCCGCCGTTGCGAACGGACTCGACCTGCTGAGGAATCAGGCGCGTGGCGGAGAGAATCAGGCCCCACGTCAGTTCGACCGTCGGATACGAGAAGTACCCTGTGCCGCACACGGTGATGCCCAGCTGCCGGGCGGTGTCGACGTCGATCGACGCGTTGCCCGGGCCGGTGGTGACGAGCAGGCGCAATTGCGGGAGTTGACGCAGTGTCGACGCCGGAAAGGGTGTGCGCTCACGCATGGCCACGACCACCTCGTAGCCGGCCAGAGCCGCCACGGTCGCCGTCTCGTCGGCGAACGCCTCGTCGAAGACGTCCACTTGAGCGCCCAGTGAATCCCAGTCCGCCAGACTCAGGGCTACGTTCTGGTAGTCGTCAAGAATCGCGATCTTCATCGTTGGTTTCAGCTTTCGTCATCGGCATCTACCGGTGTGCCGTGTGGCGCTCGGAGTCGAAGTCGGCCACCAAGATATTGGGACTGGTGAGCGCGTACGCCGCGCTGAGCACATAGATCTTGTTCTTGCTCAGAGCCACCGAGGTCGGGCCCTGCAGTCCGTCCTGACCAGTGAGAATGATGGTGTGGCTGCCATCGGGGTGGATCAGCGCCACTTCGTTGGCGAGGTTCAGCGCACCCACCACTTCATCGGAACGGCCGACGAAGGTGAAGTCGTCGAGCGTGGTGAGGCCGGTCGCCTTGGTCTGTGCCGCTCCGGCGCTCCCCTCCGGGTGGATGGGTACGCGCAGCAGCTCACCATGGTCCGTGTTGGCCGCCCACAGGGCCCCGTTGTGCAGTTTGAGGCCGTTGACACCCAGCAACTTGTCAGGCTCGTAGGCCGCACCCGAGGCCCAGGGGGTCGGTTTGCCACCCGTGATCGGCGCCCGCCAGATGATCCCCCGGGTGGAGTCGGCCACATAGAGCCGGCCGGACCGCCTGTCGAGCGCCATGCCGTTGGGGAAGCTGTTGGCCGGAAGCGCCACCACGCGCTGAGGTCTGCCGCCCGGCCGTATGCGCCACACACCCGTGAGCGCGTCGTCCCCGGCCGCGTACCCCACATACAGCGTCCCGTCGGCGGTACGCACCAGTCCGGTGGCGAGGCTGAAACCCAGCGCGGGAGTGTGGGCACCGCCGTCCGCCGGCAACGGAAGTTGCGCCAGCGGGCGCTGACGGCCGTCAGGTGTCACCTCCTGCACCTGAGCGGCACGGGCGAGCACGACGTCCAACGTGCCCTTCGGCGTCACGACCACGTTCTCGGGCTGCTGCCCGGCCTTGAGGTCGTACTGCACGAGGACATGGGGATGTGCGGCAGGGGGCGTCGCGGCCTGCGACGGCTGAGCCATCACCGACGTTGCCGCCAGGGCCCCGACGGTGGCGGCTGCGACGAGTGCGAGCCCGGGTCCGCGCATGATCACGATCACTCCTGGATGCTGATCCGTTGAATGTGTGGGTGGCCAAGCAATGAGCGGCCGGGACCAGGGCTGAGCCAGTGCCCCGACGCCAGCCGCGTGTTCGTGCGCATCCGCCGTCGAGGGGAGACCCCGCTCCGGATGGTTCAGCCGACGGTGATGTCGGCGAAGTCGATGCTGACGAGGATCGGCTCGGGCAGGGCCCGGCCGCCCTCCTGCACGGGGACGACGTACCGGTGGGTGGGGAAGACGAGGCCCGCGGCGGTGATGTGCTGTTCCGAGTAGTGAGCGGCCGGCGCGCCACCGAGGACCTCGGCGGCGTAGTCATGGCGGCGCAGCAGGCCGGAGGCGTCGTAGTGGAAGACCTGTTCCTTGCTGTGGGTGGCCATGTCCTGGGGGAAGCGGGCGTGCAGTCGGCGCCACTCCTCGCCGGCCTCGTTCCACGGCTCGAGTTCCTGGACCTGTACGCCGGGACGGGTGAGCAGGTAGGGGGCCGTCAGGTAGTTCCAGAGCGCGTAGCCGCAGAAGTAGAGGGCGTGCAGCTGGTCCCACGGGGTGTCCGGGCCGTGACCGGCGAAGGCGTCGCGGGGCGCGGTGCGTTCGGCGAGGACTTCCCCGTCGGGGGTTTCGACGGCGACTCGGCCGGGGGTGAAAACGCCTCGGAGCCCTGCGCCGGTGAAGTTGTCGCTGACCGCGTGCTGTTGCTGGACGTCCACGGTGATGTCCGTGTCGGCGAAGATGCCTTCCTGACCGCGCATGCTCCACAGCAGTCCGCCCACGGAGCCCTGTGCGCGGATGGTCTTCGCCTCGCGCCAGCGAGGAAGACCTCCGTGGGCGTCGAGGACGAGATCGAGTAGCTCGGTCATGGTGATGTTCTCCATTTCACGTGGACGAGTCGGCCGCCCACCGCCGAGGCTGCGGCGCGGACCCTTTGTGCGGCGGGGGAGGGGAGAGAGAGGCGACGTCGGCGCTGTTGGGGACCGGTACGTGAAGGTCGTGTGCTTCCTCCGCAGCTTCGATTATCTGACACACCTCAATCGCTGTCGCGGGCGTCATACGGTCCCTCGGACCGCCGCGCGAACACACCGTGACGATCAGGCTCGGCCATGTGTGGCGGCGCTGACCTGCTCGGCGATCCAGGACGCGGCGAAGCGGGTCCAGGTCGACGCCTCACCGGCATCCTGGGCAAGGCCCAGACTGTGGGGTCCATGGGGGAACACATGCACCGTGTGGGGCACGTTGTCGGCCGCAAGCGCCGTGGCGAGGCGGTAGGTGTGCTCAGGCCACACATAGGGATCCTCCGCCGTGTGCCATAGGAAGAAGGGAGGAGCCGACGGAGTGACCAGTGTGTCGAGCGAGGTCGCACGACGCAGCGTCGGCGACGCGTCCTCACCCAGGAGCACGACCTGTGAGGGGCGGTACGTCTCGGTCTCCATCGAGGTGATCGCGTAGCCGAGCACGGCGAACTGGACCGACGTCAGCTCGCCGGCGTTCGGAGCGAGGGCCGCCAGGCCCGCGAGGTGCCCACCGGCCGAGAAGCCCACCAGCCCGATCGTGTCGGCGCCCTCGGCTCGCAGCCGCCCGATCTCGGCTTGAAGTGCCGTGAGCGGTGCGGGATGCCGCACACCGAGCGGATACCGGAAGACGCTCGCCTCCCAGCCCAGCCCGTTGAGCCAGCCGACCACCGGCTCGGCCTCGTGCGGCGCGTGCTGCACATAGCCGCCCCCGGGCAACACGATCACATGCACAGACATCTCGTCGTCCCCTCCCCATGACCGGGCACCTTCCTCCAGTTGACCATGACCACGTGATGCCGCTGCATCACATGAACAGGTGACACGGCCGATCGCCAAACACACCAAACATCAACCTTGCAGACGCTCACGGCAAACGCCGTCGGTGAACCGCCCCGAACACCCAGGAGTGCTTGGCTATAGTCTGGACACCACACACTTGGAGGCAACCACTTCACCGAGGCTGCACGGCGTAGCGACACCTCTGAACAGGAGTTTGAGCAACGTGGCACCGTCTCCGGTTCTCCGCGGCAGGTCTGCCGCCATCTCGGAGGCCCTCGCCGAGCTGCGCCGCACACGACGAACCGGCCAAGGCAGAGTGGTCGTCATCGGCGGGGAGGCCGGCATCGGTAAGTCGGCGGTCCTCGCCGCGCTACGGCGTGAGGCTCGCGCGGCCGGCTGCCGGGCGACGTGGGTCAAGGCGCGGACGGCAGACCGGCTCTCTCCCGGCTCAGCACTGCTTCTGGCGCTGAGCTGCGGGCGGGAGCCTCTTCTGTTGAGCAGTCAACTCGCTGCGGTCTCCAGCCTGGTGGACGAACCGACGGTGTTCATCGACCATGTCGCCAAGCTGCTCGACGAGGCGGTCGGTGAATCACCCGCGCTGATCGCCATCGACGACCTGCAATGGGTGGACCATCTGAGCCGCATGGCCGCGTACGCGTTGCCCGAGCGGCTGTCCGGGAGCCCGATCGTCTGGATCTACACCACACGTGACTCCGCTCATGACGTCGCCGAGAGGCTGCACGACGGCCACTCGCCGGTCCATGTGCTCGATCTCGGCCCGCTGTCCCGGAGCGCCCTGGTCGAGCTGGGCCGGGACCTGCTCGGTGAGGAACCCGACGCATTCGTTCTGGATCTGCTCGGACGGGTGGGGGGAAACCCTTTCTACGCGGTTCAGATGCTGAAAGCGGTGGCTCACGCGCGTGAGCGAGGGGAGGCCTTTCCCCATGTTCCGCCGGAGTTCATCCGTGCCCTGCGTCGCCGTCTGGCCCCCCTGTCCGATGTGGAGCTCCTGCTGGTCCGCCTCATCGCGACACTGGGCAGGCCGGCGACCTTCGGTGAGCTCACCAGGCTCCTCGACACGTCCGAAGCCCCCCTGTCGACAGCGATCGAGACACTGCTCGGGGTCGGGTTGCTGGAGTACGAGGGACACGCGCTCACCTTCCGCCACGACCTTGTGCGCGAGTCCGTCTACGAAGAACTCTCCTCCGGCATCCGGCGTGGACTGCACCAGAGGTGTGCAGACTTCCTGCTCGCGGAGGGCGCCGGCCCCCTGTCGGCCGCAGCCCATATCCGTGTCGCCGCCTCGAACGGCGACGAGGACGCAGCCGAGTTGCTGATGCAGGCCGCCGAGGAGGCTCGGGGCTCGATGCCCGACACCGCGGCCGAACTGGCCCTTGCCGCATTCGAGCTCCTCAGGCCCGACAGCCGTGCCCGGCACGGCCAAGGACTACGCGCACTGCGTGTGCTCGCCGCGGCGCAGCAGGGATCGGCCGTCATCACCGTGGCCGACGCCATGCTGGCACACGCGACCTCGCCCGAGTCGATGGCGGCCATAGAGATCGAGGCGTCCCAGGCACTGCGCCAGGGAGGCAGAACCGCAGACCTCGTCGAGCGGGTGAGGGCGCGGCTCGCCGATGACATCTCCGAGGGCGCACGCGCCCGCCTCATGGCCAACTGGGCCCTGGTGGCAACGGGGTACGAAGGTGGCGACGCCGTGCTGGCACGGGCCCAGGAGGCCCTGGAGCTGGCCCGCCGTGCACAGGATCGTGCGGCGGTGGAGACCGCGGAATACGCACTCGCGGAACTCGCGATGAAACGCGGATCGCATGCCGAGGCGCTGCGGCGGACACGCCGTGTGCAAGCGGCGGCCGGTGACGCCCGCCCGTCCGCCGAGGTGCTCTCCCTCCAGCTTCTCGATCGGTTCCCCGAGGCCCAGGAGGAGATCTCGGCGGCAGCGCGGACACAGACCTGCACCCTCCCCTCCGTCGCCTACGCCCGGATGTGGCAGGACTTCGGTCTCGGACGTGGGGAGGACGCCAGAGCCGGGGCACGCACGGTCGTCGGAATGACGGAGCAATTCGGTGATGCCGAGTACGGGCTCGCCGCGCATCTGATCCTTTCCCTGCTTGCCCAGGCGGCAGGCGATATCGATGAGGCCCGCGCCGAACTGGCGGCGGGTGTGCGGCTGAACAAGCACAACGATCCCGTATGGGCCCAGGCCGCAGACGTGGTCGACGCGGCGCTCCTGGCCGCTACGGGAGACCTCGACGCCGCACTGGCGCTACTGCGTCCCCGTCTGGCGGAGGCACTCGACCGGGGAGCGTACTGGCCGTGGCAACCGGGACTGATGGTCATGGTCGCCCATATGGGACTCGCCGCGGGGGACCGCACAGTCCTCACCGAGGCGGCCCGCATCGCGGAGGAGGGCTCCCGCAGAAACCCGGGCGTTGCCAGCTTCGAAGGGGTCGCGTACCACGTGCGCGGTCTGGCAGCCGACGACATCGATCTGTTGCGTACCGCGGACAGTGTCCTGGCCAGGAGCCCGCGCCCGGTGCTCCAGGCCTTTGTCGCCTCCGATCTGGGACGCTCCCTGTTGGACAAGGGACTGCGATCGGAAGCCGTCACACAGGTGGAGCGGGCCTGGAAGATCTACGACGAGATCGGCTACACCGTGGCGGCCGAGGACAGCCGCCGGCTGCTGAGCAGCGTCGGGGTACGCCGAGCTGAATGGTCGGCGCGATCGGCACGTCCGGCTTCCGGGTGGGATGCGCTGACCCGCACGGAAGTCACGGTCGCCAAGCTGATCGGCGGCGGACTGACCAACCGTGCCGTCGCCGTGGAAATGGGGATCTCGCCCAACACCGTAGGCACCCATATGAGGTCGATCTTCAACAAACTCGGCATTCATTCCCGCGTGCAGCTGGCGAACGCACTGCGTGATCATTCGCCGGGAGTACTTCCCGCGAAATGACCCCTGAGGTGGTCGCAGTACCCCGGGACTGATGATCCGGGGGATGTGGGGTGGCCGGTGCTGCGGCAAAAGACAAGGCAAGGAGGTCACCCACTCCTTGCCACTCTCAAGATATAGCGCATTGGGGGCCTTGCGGCAAGGCCCCGTTCGTGCTGCACAATCTCCGGCCGAAGCCAGTACCTGCGGAAAACACGGATTCGCCGGAGTGCGCGTGCCGCTGCATCACGCGGGAGCGGACGGCCGAAATCCCCTCTCGTCGAACGGGCGTGGTGATGATTGATGTGATCGTGGTCGGCGGCGGACCGACCGGCTTGATGCTGGCCGCTGAGCTGCGGCTGCACGATGTGCACGTGGTCGTGCTCGAGAAGCTGCCCGAGCCGACCGAGCAGTCCCGTGGACGCGGCCTGCACACCCGAAGCGTCGAGATGATGGACCAGCGCGGCCTCCTGGACCGGTTCCTCGCGGTCGGTGAGAAGTTCCGGGTCGGCGGCTTCTTCGGCGGTATCCACAAGCCGTGGCCGGACCGGCTGGACACGGCACACCCGTACGGCCTCGCCATCCCGCAGCCGGTCACCGAGCAACTCCTCGGCGAGCGCGCCCTCGAACTCGGGACCGAGATCCGGCGCGGCTGCGAAGTGGTGGGACTGAGTCAGGACGAGGACGGGGTGACCGTCGAGACGGCGGACGGTACGCGACTGCGCTCGCGCTACCTCGTCGGCTGCGACGGCGGCCGCAGCACGGTGCGCAAGCGGCTCGGCGTCGGTTTCCCCGGCGAACCCGCCAAGGTCGAGACACTGCTGGGCGATATGGGGGTGACCGAGGATCCGGCGACGGTCGCCGCCGTCGTCGAGGAGGTCCGCAAGACCCAGCTGCGGTTCGGCGCCATCCCCCTCGAAGGCGGCATGTACCGCATCGGCGTGCCCGCCGACGGTGTGGCCGAGGACCGCGCCGCCGCGCCGACCCTGGAGGAGTTCAGAAAGCAACTGCGGACCTACGCGGGCACCGACTTCGGGATTCACTCGCCCCGCTGGCTGTCCCGGTTCGGCGATGCCACCCGGCAGGCCGAGCGCTACCGGGTCGGCCGGGTGCTGCTGGCCGGCGACGCGGCCCACATCCACCCGCCGACCGGCGGACAGGGGCTCAACCTCGGCGTGCAGGACGCGTTCAACCTCGGCTGGAAGCTGGCCGCCGCGGTCGACGGCTGGGCTCCGGACGGCCTGCTGGACAGCTACCACACCGAGCGCCACCCGGTGGGCGCCCGCGTGCTGGACAACACCCGCGCGCAGATCACACTGCTGGGGACCGACCCGGGTCCGGTCGCACTGCGGGAACTGCTCTCGCAGCTGATGGACTTCGAGGAGGTGAACCGGTACGTGACCGAGATGATCACGGCGGTCGGGGTCCGCTACGACTTCGGTGAGGGCCATGAACTGCTCGGCCGGCGGATGCGGGACCTGAAGCTGAAGCAGGGTCGTCTCTACGAGCTGATGCACGGCGGCCGTGGGCTGCTGCTCGACCAGACCGGTCGGCTGTCGGTGCGGGGCTGGGCGGACCGGGTCGACCACGTCGTCGACGTCAGCGAGGAACTGGCCGCGCCCGCAGTGCTGTTGCGGCCGGACGGCCATGTCGCGTGGGTCGGTGAGGATCAGCAGCAGCTGCTCGGCCGGCTCCCCACATGGTTCGGTGCGCCTGTCGACTGAGGGCGTGTGGCACATGTTTTTCCTGCCGACCGATGAGGGCATGGCACACCAGACCGTGCCGCACGACCGATCAGGGCGTCGTGACCGGTACGCGCCGTGATGCGCGCCGCGGCGACGCAACCGACGACCCCGAAACATGACCGTGCCACTGACTCACCATCATGAACATGTGGATTTCCGGACGTATTGGCACACCGCACATCCGATACACTGCCCTAAAGGGAGGATGGCGATGTCCGTAGAGGCAAACGACCGACCGGGTTTGACCGACGCATACGCGACGCGGGTCCGTGCAGACCTGGAGCGAGTGGACGCCGAGATTGTCGAGGTCCAAGCCAGGCTCAAGGCGTTGGCCGTCGATCGCGCCCTGCTGAGCAAACTGTGGGAGAACATCTTCGGTGAGTCGGGGCCGATGTCTCCGGTCACCGAGTCCGGTCCGGCGGAGGCGCCGCGGTCTCCACTGCCCGAGGAGGCTTCCGCGCCGGAGAACGGGAGCGGCGCCGGGGAGCGTCGTAGGCCCGGCGGACGCCGACGCGGCCCGCTGGTCAGGGATGTCGTGCTCGAGTTCCTGCGCGAGGCCACCGAACCCGTCTCCGTCCGCGACGTCCACGTCGCGCTCCGGAGCTCGCCCATCGCCCCTCCGGGCAAGGTGGTGGTGAGGAACACCCTGGAGTCGCTGGTCGCCAAGGGTGTCGCGCGCAGGTGCCGTGACGGCCAGTCGGTCAGGTACTCGGTCGAGGGGGCTCAGGAACCGCAGACCGAATCCTGACACGTTCCCCCATGGGCACACCATGTGCCGTGCGGTGCGGATGTGTCCGCGTTGATGTTGCCCGTTGGGGCACAGTGTTCGTTCGGGGACTGCGAAGGCTCTGCTGGTTGTGATCCTTGGCTATGATCGTGGTAGCCCGCAGGGGCCTTCCCCCGTGGCCTCTGCGGGCCTCGGCCTGCCGGTCTCCCCCTCGACGGACGGCCGGTCGCACCCCATTACAAGACACCGGCACGGATGGCATGTGCCACTGCCTGGGTGCGGTTCGCGACACCCAGGGTGTTGACCACACCATGGATGATGTTCTTGATCGTCCTTTCCGAGTACCTCAGGCGCAGGGCTATCTGGGCCGTGTCGAGTCCCTCGGCCAGCAGGTTCAGGACCGTCAGATCTCTGACGCTCAGGCCGAGGTCAGGATCGTTCCGGTTCTCCAGTTGCCTGAAGTGACGGATGATCGGCCCCAGCAACGCGGGCGGCACCGCGGCATGTCCGTGATGCGCGGCCTTCGCGACCTCGACGAGGTTGTCGAAGGTGGCCTCGCCCCGGGACAGGAACGCCACCACCCCGAGGCCCACGGCCTTCAGCAGGCTGGGTTCGCTGATACCGTTCGCGACCAGCACGACAGGCGCGTCCGCACAGCGCTCCGACTCCCTCCCGATGTGCCTGAGCACCTGGTCCGTGACCTCGGTCGCGAGCACGACACAGACATCGACTTCACACGTGGATTCCGGGGGTACGACGCGCACTTGAGCGTGGTGCGACAGGGCCGCCACGGCGCCCTCGAGGGTGAGCTGATCGTCCGCCGTCACCGACAGTGCGACCGGGCAGTCGTCAGGAGTCGCGGCCGTGGGCATGTCTGCCGACGGCTCCTCCCGCGAGTGACCGGCGGCGCTCTCCGTGTCGGAGACTTTCCGTTGCATTGTTTGGAGGCTGTTCTCCAAAGTGCTTCTCCTCGTCGTCCCGCGCAGCTCGTGGGACGACGCAACGTCGCAGATAGGAAATGTCACAGGGCCCGGTGCGAGAAGTCACTTGCGCTGTGACAAGCCCGTTCTCCCTGCGCATGTGTCTTGAACCTAGCGACATGTGCATCGGATTGCACATGTCATGGCGGTCAGGACTGCTCGGCTGTGGTGTTCGCCTCGGCACGGGGCGGGACCGGGGGAGGCCCGGGCTGTCTCGCGGTGCCGCAACTGTACCTGATCGTTGTCCGGACAACCCTTGATCCTCCATGTGCTCCTCTGTCATCGCTCGTAAGTTTGTGGACACTTGGCGAGCGGCTGGGCACACGCTTCACATCCTTCCGGCCGTAATTGCTGACCTAGTGGCGCGTGTGGGTGCGGCACTGGGTGAACAGTCCGAGGGCGGCGGTGGCGAGGATGACGACGCCGTAGCCGAGGACGGTGGTCTGGAGGCCGAGCGGAGCGATCAGGAGTCCTGCGATGATCGCCGGCACTCCGAAGCTCAGATAGGCGACCAGGTAGACGGAGGCGAAGAGCCCAGCCCTCTCATGGGGCCGGACGAGCGGGGCGACGCCTCGGACGGCACCGGAGAAGGAGGCGCCGAAGCCTATGCCACCGAGGATGCCGCCCACCCACAACAGGGAGAGCATGCCGGCGGCGACACCGGCCTCGATCACCGCTGTTCCCAGCAGCACACCCGCCGTGCCGACGAAGATGGTGCGACGCGCGGTCAGACGGCCGAGGAAGAGGCCGGCCACGGCTGCCGCTGCGGGCTCGACGAACGCGGTGGCGCCGTTGAGGAGACCACTGTGCAGGCCTAGGAGGTCCCGGAGGATGGTGGGGACGAGCCCCATGAACAGACCGGCCAGCATCCACGCGGCCATGTGAACGGGGACGCTCGCCACGAACTCACGACGTGCGGCCCGGGGGACGGAGACGTGGGGGACGAGGGTGCGTGCCGCTCCGGGAAGTTTGGTCACGGTCTCCGCGGAGAAGGCGGCGACGGCCGTGCCGATGACCATGACGGCCGCGAGAGCGGTGAACACGATCACGGTGGCGTGGCCGGTGAACTGGATGGCCGTGCCGGTGAGCAGCGCTCCCAGTCCGAGTCCGCCCGCCGGGGCGATGCTGGTGATGATGGTGCCCAGCTTCTTGTGGCGTTCGGGGGCGTGTTCCACGACAGAGGCGGAGAAGGCGCTGGTGGCTGCTCCGGTGGCGATGCCCTGGATGGTGCGGGCCGCGATGACCCACCCGATGTCCGGGGCGAAGACGAACATCAGCATCGCCCCGAGCTCCACGAGGAGCGAGGTGACGAGGACGGGGCGGCGTCCGATGTGGTCGGACAGGGAGCCGGTGACGAGGAGGGCCGCGAGCAGGCCGAGGGCGTAGGAGGCGAAGGCAACGGTCAGCACCCAGGCGGGGAAGTGCCATTGCTGCTCGAAGACGACCAGGAGAGGCGTGGGCGCGCCCGCGGCGAGGTAGAGCGCGGCGAAGACGGCGGCCGACCCGGCGAATGCCGTGCCGGAGGGGAGCAGTCTGCGGGCGCGGGGGGATTCGATGGCGGTGCGGCTGGAACTGCGCTCGGGCCTTGATCGGGTGAGGGACACCTTAAAGCCTCCTAAGGCAAAGGCGTGTGCGTTAGTAGCACTATAGAGCCCTCGAAGCCTTAATGCCAACTGCTGTGCGTTATAGTAGGGGCATGGCTGATGAATCCTCCCCGCGGCGGCGCACCGGCGGCCGTAGCGCCGTAGTGCTGGCGTCCATCCGGAAGGCCGTCGAGGAACTGATCGCCGAACGCGGCAGTGACGCGATCACCGTTCCGATGGTCGCGGAGCGCGCGGGAGTGAATCACTCCAGCATCTACCGGCGCTGGGGTGACGCGCGGACCATGATCAATGACCTTGCGACCTACCGGCTGGACCCGGACCGCGGCCTTCCGGACACGGGAGACCTACGCGCCGATCTGGCGGCCTGGGGCCAGGAGATGGTGAGCCACTACAGCGTGCCGGTGAACGCGGCCCTGCTGCGGGGCGGGGCCGCGGCGGCCGGTGAGAGCGAGTCGGACTGCCTGCGCGACCGGCGGGCGGAAGCGGCCGGTTTCGCGGCCCGGCCGGGCAGCACCTTCACCGGCGACGATGTCATCGACCACCTGGTGGCCCCCATCATCTACCGGGCGATCTTCCTGCCCTGGACGCTGCCCGACGTGGACCCGCGCGCCTACGTCGACGAACTCTGCGACCGCTCCGACTGACCAGCGCCGTCACGCGGTGTGGTGCTGGAAGGCGCGGCGATACGCCGTGGGCGTGACGCCCGACGGCGTCACGGAACCGCGCGCATGTCGGCGCCGCTGCCGAGGCCGCACCGGGTGGCGATCTGTTCCACCCGGAGGTCGGTGGTCTCCAGGAGTTCTCGCGCACGGTTGACGCGGGCGGTCACGAGCCACTGGTGGGGACCGACGCCGTGGGTGGAGCTCTTCGAGGTCATCGGCGGTGGCCCGGTGGGTGGTGACGGTGCGGCCGTCGAGCAGTCCGGCCGCGGCGGGGGCGAAGGCGCCGGTGCAGACGGAGGCGATCCGGATCCCCGCGAGCGGCGAGTTTCAGAGCGGCCCTCACCCGGGGGCGCGGGGGCGCCGGCAGTCGTCCGTCACCCCCTTGACCGGGTGGGCGATCCTCCTGTCGCGGCTGTCCGCCGGGTCGGACACCCTTGTCGGCAGCCCGGTCGCCGACCGGCGCGACGCGGGCGCCCCGGCCTCATCGGCTTCCTCGTCAGCTCCCTGGCCCTCCGCGTCGACCTGTCCGGCTCACCCACCGCCGCCGAGGCCCTCGACCGTACCCGGGCCCTGGTCAGCGAAGCGCCCCTCGAACGGGTCGTGGACCGGGCGGCGACCGCGCCGACGGACTCGCCCGACGGTGCCGCGCCGTCGGGCGCGTCCGTGGTGAGGGTGCCGGCCGAGGGTTTCGTCGACGCCGTGGCCAAGGCGCTCTGAGGCGCCCTCAAACCGAAGTGACCACGCTGAGATCCGCGGTGACCGCGGTGAGGACGGCATCGGCGGACGGGTCGAGCAGGAAGAAGTGCCCGCCCGGGAAGAGCCGGAGGGAGCTTGCCCCGCTGGTGGTGGCCGACCAGCGCCGGAGGTCCGCCATGGACACGTCGTCGTCCTCGCCGCCGAGCACCGAGACCGGACAGTCCAGCGGTGGGCCGCCCGGCTCGGTGAAGGAGTCGTAGAGCGCATAGTCGGCACGCAGCGGCGGCAGGATCAGGTCCAGCAGCATGAGGTTGGCCAGGATCTCCTCGGGAGTGCCGCCCATCTCCCTCAGTTCCTCGATCAGTTCGGCGTCCGTCCAGCTTCCGCGGCCCGGTTTGGCGGGGGTGGAACCGGGGCCCGCGCAGCCACTGACCAGCAGACGGGCGGGGGCCGGGGCGCCGTGCCGGGCGGCGGCCTTCGCGACGCCGTACGCGAGCAGGCCGCCCAGGCTGTGTCCGAAGAGCGCGTACGAGCCGCTCAGGAACGGGCGCAGCGCGGTGTAGAGCTGCTCGACGGCATCCTGATAGTTCGTCAGGCAGGGGTCCTCCACCCTTGTCTCGCGTCCCGGCAGATGCACCGCCAGGACCTCGATGTCCGTGGGCAGAGCGGTGGGCCAGCCGCGGAACAGACTGGGGCCGCCGCCCGCGGGGTGGAAGCAGAGCAGGCGAAGGCGGGCGTTCGGACGGGCGGCGAGCGGACGCACCCAGGCAGTGGCGACGGGCATGAGGGAGCTTTCCGGTCAGGAGGGCGGTGAGGTGAGCGAGGGCCCGGAGACGGTGCGCCGCTGCTCCGGTTCATGCCCGCCGAACACCCGCTGTGCGGTGATGGTTCAGGCTAGCTTTCCCGGTCGCTCGGTAGATGACGGCGCACTACGTCGAGCAGATCAGGACCCTCCGGCCCGCGGGCCCGTACCACCTGGTGAGCTGGTCGCCCGGCGGTGTGGCGGCGCAGGAGACGGCCGTGCAGCTCCTGGAGGCCGGAGAGGAGGTTGCGAGCCTGGGCACCAGGCCGTGGGTCCGAAGCCTGAACCGGGCGGTTGACGCGTTCGGTGCTGCGGCTCAGGTGGCGAGCTCCAGCCAGACCGTCTTGCCACGGCCACTGGGTGAGGTGCCCCAGATGCGGGCGAGGCCGTCGACGATGACGAGCCCACGTCCGTGTTCGGCCTGCGCGCTCTCCTCTTCGAGGACGGAGATCGAGGAGGGGATCGGGGGCGCCGAGGCGGAGTCCCGGACCTCCAGACGAACGTGGTCCGGGTACTCGCGCAGCCGCAGGTCGACCTCGCTGTCGGCGTGGATCAGGGCGTTGGTCACCACTTCGGAGACGATGAGTTCCAGATCGTCCGCCGTCGCGTCCCGGCCCCATTCGTGCATGCTGTCGCGGACGAATCTGCGCGCTGTGCGGACGCCCCGCAGATCGTGCCGCTGGATCATCATGCGGTTGACCCGGCCATGGGCACCCGGCAGCGCGCCTTCGTAGCGGGCGAGCAGCAGGACGACGTCGTCACGGCGCTCCGGCGGGTCGGGGACCGCGGCGGTGAGCCGGTCGGCGAGCCTCTCCAGATTGCCGCCCGCCTCCCGGATGCCTACGGAGAGCATGGACTGGGCGATGTCCACCACGTCCGCGGTCTGCCGGCCGGCGAGGCCGTCGGTGTAGAGGAGCAGGAGCGAGCCGGCCTCCAGGGTGATGGCGAATGCCTGGTAGGGGGAGTCGGACTGCATGCCCAGCGGTACGTTCGGCGGTGCGTCCAGTGCGTGGACCTCTGCGTCGGGTCCGCGCAGCAGGGGTGCCGGATGGCCGGCCAGGGCCACTTCGAGCAGACCGCCGGCAGTGTCCAGGCAGGCGAAGCAGCACGTCGCCGTCAACTCGGTGCCGAGTGCGGCGAGGCACTTGCCGGCCCGGTTCAGCACCGCTGCCGGTCCGTGGCCCTCGGTGGCGTAGGCGAGCACCGTGCTACGAAACTGGCCCATGGCCGCCGAGCTCTCGATGCCATGGCCCTGCACGTCCCCGACGATCAGCCCCATCTTGTCCTGGGGCAGGGTGATCACGTCGTACCAGTCCCCTCCGACCCCCGTGGTCGCCGGGGCGGGCAGGTAGCGGGCGGTGGTGACCACCTGCGGCAGGTCCGTGAGGATGCGCGGCAGCAGTGTCTTCTGAAGACTCACGGCGAGCATGTGCTCGCTCTCGCTCAGACGGGTTCGTTGCAGAGCCGGCGCAACCATGTCCGCCATGAACATCAGCACCGCCTGCTCCTCGGACTCGAAGGAGTGTTCCTTGGCGAAGCCCAGGGAGCAGACACCCGTCGTCCGCCCGCTGGCCCGCAGCGGCAGGAAGGCCCACGCGTTCTGACCGACGTCGGGCCCGTCGGGGTAAGCGGCCAGCAGGCCGGCGCGGTCCCGGAAGAACCTCGGGTCACGGCCCAGAACGGTGTCGGCCTCCGGTGTGCCGCCGTCGGCGCGCGAGCCGTGCAGATGCTTCACGGTCTCGGCGGACCTGCCGCTGTGGCCCACCACCCACAGCCGGCCGTCACGGACCAGGCTCAGGACGAGGACCTGGGCGCCGAAAGGCGTCATCATGCGCATCCGGGCAGCCTGGGTGACGTCATCGGTGTCCAGCGCCTCATTGAGCGCGTCGCTGAGCTTGCTCAAGTGATACATGCAGGTCATCGGGGCGGAGCCGGGGACACCGGGAAGGCCCCAGCCCCCCGCACGGGACGCCGCGGACGAGGAGCGTGATCCGAATACCGCGGGCACGAGCAGGGGCGCGGGCCGAAGCGCGAGCGAAACCCCCTGCTCCACCAGCGAGGCCAGCCCGCGCGCCAGCCGGTCGCCGGACTCACGGAGCTGCTCGCGCAGGTCGTCGCTCAAAGTGCCCGCCTGCGACGGCATCCGGAGGACGGTGAGCACCCCGAACCGGCGCTCGGCGAAGATCAGGGGCGTGGAGACCACGGTGTAGGGAAAGGGCCCGAGCCCGGCGTACCGCGCCTCGTTCGGAGACACCCACGGCTCCCCGATGACCACCACACTCCCGGCCTGCCAGGCCTGCGCGGATGCGTACGGGGCGTCCGGTGCCAGCCGCTCCGGCACCATGAAGATCGAGGGAGGGGTGCCGCAGATCATCGCCGCGCCCAGCTGTCTCTCCGACGGGCTGTAGAGGTAGACGATGCTCGCTTCGGAGTCCATCCGCTCCACCGCTTCGCGCGCCGCGGTGGCCAGCAGCGCGTCGAGCGCTGCTGCGTCTCCTTCAGCGGCGCCGCAGAGGGGGCTGGGGCTGCCTGCCGCGTGGCGACTCATGATTCTCTTTCTGAGATGACCGATGCGCGTGAGTCTCTTTCTGAGATGACCGATGCGCGCGGCGGGGCGGTCGCCACGGCCGCACGGTCGGTCGCCCCTGTCTCGCTGGCCGGATGTGCGATCCACTCCCATGGTTACTCCGGAGGGCCATGAGTGCAGCCGCGATCCGTCGTTGTGAGCCACCCAGCCGGTCATGTGCCGTAATGAGACGAACCCCCTCCGTGACTTCATGGGATGGCAGCCGTCTCCGCGCCGAGGCCGGGCGGGCCCCCGCGTCCTGTGGACCCACACCCGCGCCGCCCAGGGCCACGCCGCCCGCGCCCCCCCACGACCGACGCACCGCCGACTGACGATCTCCAGAGCCCGATCGCTCCCCACGCAGAGCGCCCGGCTGGGAGACCCCAGCCGAGCGCCCGCGGAAGCGACTCGGAGTCCGCTGAGCCGACCCTGCGGGTTGTCCGGACGCCCGCGTTGTCACCGCGTCAGCGTGCGTCCCTCGTCCCCCTCGACGACGGGGGTACCCGGCAGCGGAGTGGCCTTTCCGGGCTGCACGTTCCGCGGTTCCGCGCCGGGGACCTCGGTGAGAACGGGCCCCGCCGGGTCCGCCGGGGTGAGGGTCGGGTCCACCGGGTGCGGGTGCACCTGGCTGACCGCGGGCATCAGCGGTTGCGACTGGTGCCGGTGCGACGGGACGGGGTGCGGGTGCGAGTGCGGCGCCGCGGCAGCCACCCCGCCGGAGGCGAGAAGTACGACCACCGCACCGGCCGTCACCATGTTGCGTCGGCGTGCGATGCCGCTCCGTCGGATCGTCATGGGATCAGCTCCTTCATGAGGGGGACGGCGCCGGCCTCGGCCCGGCCCCGGTCCCGTGGGGAACGAGTACGGATCGACTCTCGCTCTCGCCGGCTGAAGGCCCGCTGAACGTCCTGAAGACCCTCTTCAGCGCCCGGTGCTCTCGATGCGGAAAAGTAAGCGGCATGCGTGTGCTGCTGATGGACGACGGCGCCCGACTCGTGGAGCTGCTCCAACAGGGCCTTCGAGCAGAAGGGTTCGCGGTTGACGCCGCGAGCGACGGCCTCGAAGGTCTGGCGAAGGCCGCGGCCGACGACTACGACGTGATCGTTCTCGATGTCATGATGCCCGGCCTGAACGGCTACAAGGTCTGCGCCCACCTGCGTTCGGTCGGCGACAACACCCCGATCCTGATGCTGACGGCGAAGGACGGTGAATACGACGAGGCCGAAGGGCTGGAGACCGGCGCGGACGACTACCTCACCAAGCCGTTCTCCTTCGTCGTCCTCACCGCCCGGCTGCGCGCCCTGATGCGCCGCTCCCGCCCCGAACGCCAGATCGTCCAGCACTTCGGGGACCTGGAGATCGACACGGGTGCCCGCCGCTGCCGCCGCGCGGGAACGGACATCGCCCTCACCCCCCGTGAGTTCGACATCCTGGCGCTGCTCGCGGCCACCCCGGACGTGGCCGTCAGCAAGGCGGCCGTCCTCGAACGAGTCTGGGACAAGGCGTACGAGGGCGGTCCGAACATAGTGGAGGTCTACGTCAGTGCTCTTCGCCGGAAGATCGACAAACCCTTCGGCCGCGCCAGCATCGAAACCGTGCCCGGCCGGGCCTACCGGCTCCGTTCCGACGGTGCCTGACCGCGGACGCCGTTCGCGCCCGCGTCCACGGCCACGGCCACGGACGGTACGCGGGCGCGCGACCGCTGCCGTCGCACTGGTCGCCGGTCTGGCCCTCGTCGTCTGTTCGGCGGTTCTCCTCTACGCCGTCCACAGCAATCTGGTCGCCTCCGCCCAGACCGAGGCTCGCAACCAGGTCGACAAGGCGGCTGAGCGACTCGGCTCCGGCACACCCCCGGCGGAGGTTCAGGCCGCTCTACCGCAAGTCAGCCTGGACACCGCCCCCTCCACCGAGGCGCCGGTGACCGGCCCGCCGGCCTCCGGGGTCGCCAGTGCCGAGATCAGCACCTCTTCCGGGTTGGTCCTGATAGAGGCCTACCCCAACCTCACTCCCGCCCACACCGCGGTCATCACCCTGACCTGGGTCCTGATCCCGTCCATCGCCCTGCTGGTCCTCCTGGTCGTCTATCTGACCTGGTACGCCATGGGCCGGGCGCTGCGACCGGTCGAAGGCATCCGTGCCGAGTTCGCCGACATCACCGCCCACAGTCTTCAGCAACGTGTCCCCGTCCCCGACTCCGACGACGAGGTCGCCCTGCTGGCGACGACGATGAACGGCTCTCTCGATCAACTCCAGCGTGCTGTCGGCCGCTTGCGGACCTTCACCTCGGACGCGTCCCACGAACTGCGCGGCCCCCTCACCACCTTGAAGACCCGCCTCGAACTGGCCATGGCCCGTCCCGACCGGGCCGAATGGACCGCCGTCGGCCGCGAAGCCCTGCGCGACACCACCAGCCTTGAAGAGATCGTCGCCGATCTGCTGCTCCTCGCCCGCCTGGACGCGCGCCAGCCCCTGAAGCTCCGGCCGCTGGACGTGGCCGACCTCCTGCGGCGGACCGTCGCCGAGCGCTACCCCGAACGACCCGTCGTCCTCGTCGTACACGCCGATCCCGAAGAGAGACTCCCGGGCAGCCCCACAGCACTCTCCCGCCTGTTCACGAACCTCCTCGACAACGCGCTGCGTCACGCGGACAGCACTGTGACCGTCGAACTGTGCGGCAGCGAGAACGAGTTGGTCGTCGAGATCAGGGACGACGGTCCGGGTATCCCCGAATCCGACCGTGAGAGGGTCTTCGACCGCTTCACACGTCTGGACAACGCCCGCACCCGCAGCGAGGGCGGCTCAGGCCTCGGCCTCGCCATCGCCCGCGACATCGCCACGGCCCACGGAGGAACCCTCACCGCTCAAGCCCCCCACCCCACCGACCACGGCGCCCGTATGGTCCTGACCCTGCCCTTGCCCGAGCGCGGCTGAGGAACCCGGCGGAGTGCCCGACGCGCTCGCCGGCGGTGGAGAGCTCGAGCGAAGCGGCGGACGGCATCGGTGAAGGCGTCCGGGGCGTCGAGGCCGCGTCACTGTCCCGCGCTCGAAGACCCTGGGCACCGCACCGGCGGCCGTCATCGGTTCCCCCCGGGTGGTAGCGTCCGTGACGTCCAGCCGACTGTCGCGGCGCGCTCCGCCCTCACCGGTCGAGCGAGAGCCGGACAGTGCTCGGGCAGCCAACCGTGGTCGCGGGCTCGCGAGTTCATCAGGAGGCGTCGGACGGACGTCGGTGGGAGAAGGGGCGCACGTTGAGTCAGCCGTCGTCGGGTCCGCAGCAGATTCCGGTCGTCGTACTCGCCGGATTCCTGGGTTCGGGCAAGACCACCCTGCTCAACCATCTCCTCCACCACAGCGGAGGCAGCCGCATCGGCGCGATCGTCAACGACTTCGGGGCCATCGAGATCGATGCGATGGCGGTCGCCGGGGCGCTCGGCGACTCCACGGTCTCCCTCGGCAACGGATGCCTGTGCTGCGCCGTCGACGTGAGCGAACTCGACGGCTATCTCGACCGGCTCGCCCAGCCGTCCGCCGGTATCGACGTCATCGTCATCGAGGCCAGCGGGCTCGCCGAGCCGCAGGAGCTCGTCCGTATGGTGCTCGCCAGCGAGCAGCCGCGGGTCGTCTACGGGGGACTCGTGGAGGTCGTCGACGCGGTGGAGTTCGACGCCACCCGGCAGAAGCATCCCGAGCTCGACCGGCATCTCGCCCTCGCCGACCTCGTCGTCGTCAACAAGACCGACCGGGTCGGCGAGAGCGGCCGGAGCGACGAGGGCGAACGGGTCCTCCGGCTCGTGCACACGCTCACCGACGGGGCCGCGGTCGTACCGGCTGCCTACGGGCGCATCGATCCCGAGCTGCTCTTCGACTGCCGGCCGGCCGAGGAGCGGATCGGGCAGCTGTCCTTCGACGACCTCCACCGGCAGCACGACCACGACGACGGCGAGGACGCCGAGGACAGCGAGGACGGCGGGTGCGGCCGCGGGCATGACGACCCGGACCACCCGCACCCCGCACACCACGCGCACCACACCCATCTGCACGCGGCCTACGACAGCCTCTCCTTCCGCTCCGGCGTGTCCATGAACCCCAGGCGGCTGCTGGACTTTCTGGACACCCGGCCGGAGGGGCTCTACCGGATCAAGGGGTACGTCGACTTCGGCGCCGCGGACCCGCGCAACCGGTACGCCGTGCACGCGGTCGGCAGGTTTCTGCGGTTCTACCCGGAGCCGTGGGGCGCCGGCGACGAGCGGCTCACCCAGCTCGTCCTGATCGGGTCCGGCATCGACACCACCGCCCTGCGCAAGGAGCTACAGGCGTGCACGGACGACGCCCCACAGGCCGACGGGCACAGCATGTGGGGTGTTCTTCGCTACGTCCAGGACAAGGAGGCCGGGGCCACCGAGAACCTCGGTGACCCCGGCGACCCGCGGGACTGACCTACATCGGTCCCGCCACCGCCGCGACCGTCTTGGCCAGTGACACACCCGAGCCGTCACGCCGCGGGTCCATCTCGGGCAGCTCGGCCGGTGTGCCGTTCTTCTGCGCGGCCCGGGCCGGCACAGGGCCCGCCCAGGCGAGTGACAGACAGTCCTCGCCCTTGAGGAACCGCTGGCAGCGGACACCGCCGGTGGCCCGGCCCTTGCGCGGGAACTGGTCGAACGGGGTCAGCTTGGCGGTCGTCTGCACCGAGTCGTCGAGCGTGCCGCGCGAGCCCGCGACGGTGAACACCACCGCTTCGACCGCCGGGTCCACCGCCGTGAAGGAGATCACCTTCGCGCCGTCGGTGAGCTTGATGCCCGCCATGCCTCCCGCCGGGCGGCCCTGCGGACGCACCTGGGACGCCGGATAGCGCAGCAGCTGCGCGTCGTCCGTGATGAAGACCAGGTCCTCCTCGCCGGTGCGCAGTTCGACCGCGCCGACGATCCGGTCGCCCTCCTTCAGCGTGATGACCTCCAGCTCTTCCCTGTTCGTGGGGTAGTCGGGGACGACACGCTTGACCACGCCCTGTTCCGTACCGAGCGCGAGGCCCGGGGAGGACTCGTCCAGCGTCGTCAGGCAGACCACCGTCTCGTCCGCCTCCAGGGAGACGAACTCCGACACCGGCGCGCCCCCGGAGAGGGTCGGGCGTGCCGCCGTCTCCGGCAGCTGCGGCAGGTCGATCACGTTCACCCGCAGCAGCCGCCCGGCGGACGTCACCGCGCCCACCTCGCCGCGCGCCGTCGCCGGAACCGCCGAGACGATCACGTCGTGCTTCGCGCGCTTGCCCTCGGTGTCCTCCTCGAACGGGTCGCCGTTCGCCGTCCGTGCCAGCAGGCCCGTCGACGACAGCAGCACCCGGCAGGGGGCGTCCTCGACCTGCAGCGAAACCGTCGGGGCCGGAGCGCCGGAGGACTCCAGGAGGACCGTGCGCCGCTCCGTGCCGAACTTCTTGGCCACCGCGGCCAGTTCGGTGGAGACCAGCTTGCGCAGCTCCGCGTCCGACTCCAGGATCCGGGTCAGCTCCGCGATCTCGGCGTTGAGCCGGTCCTTCTCCGCCTCCAGCTCGATGCGGTCGTACTTGGTCAGACGGCGCAGCGGGGTGTCGAGGATGTACTGCGTCTGGACCTCGCTCAGCGAGAAGCGCTCCATCAGGCGCTCCTTGGCCTGCGCGGAGTTGTCGCTGGAGCGGATCAGACGGATGACCTCGTCGATGTCCACCAGGGCGGTGAGCAGGCCTTCCACCAGGTGGAGGCGGTCGCGCCGCTTTCCGCGGCGGAACTCCGAGCGGCGGCGGACGACGTCGAAGCGGTGGTCGAGGTAGACCTCCAGCAGCTCCTTGAGGCCCAGGGTCAGCGGCTGGCCGTCGACCAGGGCCACGTTGTTGATGCCGAAGGACTCCTCCATGGGCGTCAGCTTGTAGAGCTGCTCCAGGACCGCTTCCGGCACGAAGCCGTTCTTGATCTCGATGACCAGGCGCAGCCCGTGCTCGCGGTCGGTGAGGTCCTTGACGTCGGCGATGCCCTGGAGCTTCTTCGAGCCGACCAGGTCCTTGATCTTGCCGATGACCTTCTCCGGGCCGACCGTGAACGGCAGCTCGGTGACGACCAGGCCCTTGCGGCGCGCGGTGACGTCCTCCACCGAGACCGTGGCGCGGATCCTGAAGGTGCCGCGGCCCGTCTCGTAGGCGTCCCGGATGCCCGAGAGGCCGACGATGCGTCCGCCGGTCGGCAGGTCCGGGCCCGGGACGTGCTTCATCAGGGTGTCCAGATCCGCGTTCGGGTGGCGGATCAGATGGCGGGCGGCCGCGATGACCTCACCGAGGTTGTGCGGCGGCATGTTGGTGGCCATGCCGACCGCGATGCCCGAGGCGCCGTTCACCAGCAGGTTCGGGAAGGCGGCGGGCAGGGCCACCGGCTCCTGCTCCTGGCCGTCGTAGTTGGGCGTGAAGTCGACCGTGTCCTCTTCGATCGACTCGGTCATCAGGCTCGTCGCCTCGGCCATCCGGCACTCGGTGTACCGCATTGCGGCCGGCGGGTCGTCGTTGCCCAGCGAACCGAAGTTGCCGTGGCCGTCGACGAGGGGGACGCGCATCGAGAAGGGCTGGGCCATGCGCACCAGGGCGTCGTAGATGGACGCGTCGCCGTGCGGGTGCAGTTTACCCATGACCTCGCCCACGACACGGGCGCACTTCACATAGCCGCGCTCGGGGCGCAGGCCCATCTCGTTCATCTGGTAGACGATGCGCCGGTGCACCGGCTTGAGGCCGTCGCGGGCGTCCGGCAGGGCCCTGGAGTAGATGACCGAGTAGGCGTACTCGAGGAAGGAGCCCTGCATCTCGTCGACGACGTCGATGTCGAGGATCTTCTCCTCGTAGGCATCGTCGGGCGGCGGGGTCTTCGTGCTGCGGCGGGCCATTGCTGCCGGCTCCTTCACAGTCTGTGCTGGGCATGAACGTGATCTGACGCCGACCATTGTGGACCGCCGCACCGACAACGCGGACCAGGACCCGTACTACGAAGCCCTCGGCCCGGAAACGGGCGCGTCCTGGGGCCGTCAACACCGTACGGTGTCCTCCACCCCCCGTAATCACGGTCTCGCTCTGGGCGTACGCAGCCCGGGAACTTGGCCACCGGTCCACACGCTTGCATACAGTGACAGGACCGGCAGGAAACCGCGGGTTTCCGCGACTCCGCGATCGAAGGGACGTACATGCCCATGGGTCACACGGCCACAGCCGAGGCAGGCTCCGGGGGCCTGACAGCGACCGAGCACCGCCTGGCCAACGGTTTGCGCGTGGTGCTCTCCGAGGACCACCTGACCCCGGTCGCGGCGGTGTGCCTCTGGTACGACGTCGGCTCGCGTCACGAGGTCGAGGGCCGCACCGGCCTCGCCCACCTCTTCGAGCACCTGATGTTCCAGGGCTCGGGGCAGGTGACGGGCAACGGCCACTTCGAGCTCGTGCAGGGCGCCGGCGGCTCGCTGAACGGCACGACGAGCTTCGAGCGCACGAACTACTTCGAGACCATGCCGGCCCACCAGTTGGAGCTCGCCCTCTGGCTGGAGGCCGACCGCATGGGCTCCCTGCTCGCCGCCCTCGACGACGAGTCCATGGAGAACCAGCGGGACGTCGTGAAGAACGAGCGCCGCCAGCGCTACGACAACGTTCCGTACGGCACCGCCTTCGAGAAGCTGACCTCGCTCGCCTACCCCGAGGGCCACCCGTACCACCACACCCCCATCGGCTCGATGGCGGACCTGGACGCGGCCACCCTGGAGGACGCCCGCGCCTTCTTCCGCACGTACTACGCGCCCAACAACGCCGTTCTCTCCATCGTCGGGGACATCGACCCGCAGCAGACCCTCGCCTGGGTCGAGAAGTACTTCGGGTCCATCCCGGCCCACGACGGCAAGCCCGCGCCGCGCGACGGCTCGCTGCCCGACGTCATCGGCGAGCAGCTGCGCGAGGTCGTCGAGGAAGAGGTTCCGGCGCGCGCCCTCATGGCCGCCTACCGGCTGCCGCACGACGGCACGCGCGCGTGCGACGCGGCGGACCTGGCCCTCACCATCCTCGGCGGCGGCGAGTCCTCCCGGCTCTACAACCGGCTGGTACGGCATGACCGCACCGCCGTCGCCGCCGGCTTCGGGCTCCTCCGGCTGGCCGGAGCGCCCTCCCTGGGATGGCTGGACGTGAAGACCTCCGGTGACGTCGAGGTGCCCGTCATCGAGTCCGCCATCGACGAGGAGCTGGCCCGGTTCGCCGAGCAGGGCCCCACGGCCGAGGAAATGGAGCGCGCCCAGGCCCAGTTGGAGCGCGAATGGCTGGACCGGCTCGGCACGGTCGCCGGCCGCGCCGACGAACTGTGCCGGTTCGCGGTGCTGTTCGGCGACCCGCAGCTCGCCCTGACCGCCGTGCGGCGCGTGCTCGACGTCACCGCCGAGGAGGTGCAGGAGATCGCCAAGGCCCGCCTGCGCCCCGACAACCGCGCGGTGCTCGTGTACGAGCCGGTCGCGGCCGACGCCGCCGAGACCACCACCGCCGAAGGCACCAGCAACGACGAGGAGTCGGCGAAGTGACCGAGCTCGCGACCATGGACTTCCACCCGCAGCCCCGGCCCGGCACGGCCCGGCCCTGGGCGTTCCCCGCACCCGAGCGCGGCGCCCTGGACAACGGCCTGACCGTGCTGCGCTGCCACCGCCCCGGTCAGCAGGTCGTCGCCGTGGAGGTGCTCGTCGACGCGCCCCTGGACGCCGAGCCGGCCGGCCTCGACGGCGTCGCCACGATCATGGCGCGTGCCTTCTCCGAGGGCACTGACAAGCACTCCGCCGAGGAGTTCGCCGCCGAGCTGGAGCGCTGCGGCGCCACCCTGGACTCGCACGCCGACCACCCCGGGGTGCGTCTGTCCCTCGAAGTGCCCGTCTCCCGCCTCCCGAAGGCGCTCGGGCTGCTCGCCGACGCCCTGAGGGCGCCGGCGTTCGACGAGAGCGAGATCGAGCGCCTGGTGCGCAACCGCCTCGACGAGATCCCGCACGAGATGGCCAACCCGGCCCGCCGCGCCGCCAAGGAGCTCTCCAAGGAGCTGTTCCCGGCGACCTCGCGGATGTCGCGACCGCGTCAGGGCACCGAGGAGACGGTCGAGGCCATCGACGCGGCCGCCGTCCGCCGGTTCTACGAGCGGTATGTGCGGCCCTCCACTGCCACCGCCGTCGTGGTCGGCGACCTCACCGGCGTCGACCTCGACGCGCTCCTCGGCGACACCCTCGGGGCCTGGACGGGGGAGCCCGCCAAGCCGCGCCCCGTGCCCCCGGTGACCGCCGACGACAACGGCCGCGTGGTCATCGTGGACCGCCCCGGGGCCGTCCAGACGCAGCTGCTCATCGGCCGCGTCGGCGCGGACCGCCACGACCGGGTGTGGCCCGCACAGGTGCTCGGCACGTACTGCCTCGGCGGCACCCTCACCTCCCGTCTGGACCGCGTCCTGCGGGAGGAGAAGGGCTACACCTACGGTGTGCGGGCGTTCGGCCAGGTGCTGCGCTCCGCGCCTGACGGCACCGGCGCCGCGATGCTCGCCATCAGCGGCTCCGTCGACACGCCGAACACCGGCCCGGCGCTGGACGACCTCTGGAAGGTGCTGCGCACCCTCGCCGCCGAGGGGCTGACGGACGCCGAGCGCGATGTCGCCGTGCAGAACCTGGTGGGTGTGGCGCCGCTCAAGTTCGAGACCGCGGCGGCCGTCGCGAGCACGCTCGCCGACCAGGTCGAGCAGCATCTGCCGGACGACTACCAGTCGACGCTCTATCAGCGGCTCGCCGCCACAGGCACGGTCGAGGCCACGGCCGCCGTCGTGAACGCCTTCCCGGTGGACCGTCTGGTGACCGTCCTGGTCGGTGACGCCACGCAGATCGAGGAGCCCGTCAAGGCGCTCGGCATCGGCGAAGTGCACGTCGTGCGGGCCGAGTAGACGCTCCTCGTACGCGTCCGGAACGGCGACGCTCCGAAGGGGCCCTGGTGACGTCCTCCGTCACCAGGGCCCTGCTCTTTGGGTTTTGTCCGTATTGCCATAGAGGCTGCCCCTCTGCCCTGTGGGATGCGCTACAAACCCCATGCTCGGTTTGCCGGGGGACGGAGGGCCCTTCTAGCGTCTGTCGGGCTGTCCGTCAGGCAGTGCGCCGCACCCGCGGCACCGGACAGTCATCGCCGAGTCCCCGTACGGCGCGAGCCAGGGGAGCCGGGGACCCACCTTCTCTCGCCGCCCGCGCGGCCGGAGGGGCCCACTCTCGTCGCCTTCGCGCCGGGAAGGGCCCACGCAGTCCCTGGGGTGAATCGGGCGCCAGCCCGTAGGAGACCTTCCTGCTCCGAACCCGTCAGCTAACCCGGTAGGCGAGAGGGAAGGAAAGGACCAGCCACTTCATGGCGTTCACCTGCGCCACCGGGAAGCACCGCCGTCCGAGCCGAATGCAGCGTACGGCCACGAACGCGGTGGGCGTCGCGGCGCTCACCACCACCGGGGCCATCGGCACCCTGGCAGCCCCGGCCTTCGCCGCCGGGCACCCCGTCGAGGAGACGGGACTCATGCAGGCCGTCACCCTCGGCGACTCGGTCGCGGAGAAGATCGGCGCTCAGGCCGCCGCCCAGAAGCAGGCCGCCGACCAGAAGAAGGCGGCCGAGGCCGCGCGCCGGGAGGCCGCGGAGAAGGCGCGCAAGGAGCACGAGGCCAAGGTCCGCGCCGCCCGCGAGGCCGAGCGCGAGCGCCTGAACGCGTTCGTGGCGCCGATCTACCACTCGTACGTCTCCACCGGCTACAAGGCCGGCGGCTCCCTGTGGTCCTCCGGCGCCCACACCGGCATCGACTTCCACGCCGCCACGGGCACGCCCGTCCACGCGGTCGGCTCGGGCACCGTCGTGGAGACCGGCTGGGGCGGCGCGTACGGCAACCAGATCGTCATCAGGATGAACGACGGCACCTACACGCAGTACGGCCATCTCTCGTCCATCGGCGTCCAGCTGGGCCAGCACGTCACCCCCGGGCAGCAGATCGCCCTCTCCGGGGCCACTGGCAACACGACCGGGCCGCACCTCCACTTCGAGGCGCGCACCACCCAGGAGTACGGCTCGGACATGGACCCGGTCGCCTACCTCAGGTCACACGGCGTGAACGTCTGAGCGTCGGCCGCCCCAAGGCGCCGCTGACGTGATGGCCCCGGCTCCTCGGCCGGGGCCTTCGTCGTTTCGAACTCCCGTCTGTCCAAAAAATATCCATGGATTCCGGCCTGCCGTCGGAAATTCCGGCCCGCTGCAATAGAGTCGACTGGACACGCGTCGACCGGGGACGTTTCGCGGGGATTAAGGCGGTGGTCGGGCATGCGTATTCCGGCGCACTCGGTATGCACGGCGATCCGTGACGACATCGTCGCGGGTCTCTACGAGCGCGGCAGCCGGCTCACCGAGGAACTCCTCGCGCGCCGCTACGGCGTCTCCCGCGTCCCCGTCCGCGAGGCCCTGCGCACCCTGGAGGCCGAGGGCTTCGTCGTCACCCGAAGACACGCGGGCGCGTGTGTCGCGGAACCCACCGAGCAGGAGGCCGCCGACCTGCTGGAGATGCGGATGCTGCTGGAGCCGCTGGGGGCCGCGCGCGCCGCACAGCGCCGCACCGAGGCCCATCTCAAGGTGCTGCGCGGCCTGGTCAGACTGGGCCAGGAGCGCGCCAGGAGAGGCCCCAGCGAGGATCTCCGCTCGCTGGACGGCTGGTTCCACGAGACCCTGGCGCAGGCCTGTGGCAGCCCCGCGCTCACCTCGACGCTCGGCCAGCTACGCCACAAGATCGTCTGGATGTACGCGGTCGAGGCGCCGGTCAGCCCCGTGGAGTCCTGGGCCGAGCACGGCGGCATCGTGGACGCCGTCGCGCGCGGCGACGGCGAACGGGCGCGTGCCATCACGGCACTGCACATCGAGCGCGCGACCGCCGCGCATCGGCTGCGTCCGCCCGGCGCGGGCCACCGCGCGGACCGTGTGAGGACTTCGCAACATGCCGTAAACGTGTCGGGGGCCCGGCATTAACACAGGCACCGTATACAAAGAGGGATATTCCGTGAAGTCCATTTCGGCTGCCCTGGTTCTCATGCGCCCCGATAATTCCGGCGTACGTGATTTTCGGGTGCCGCGAGCAATTCTCGCGACCGCGCCGAATTTCTCGCGCGCACACCCTCGGGGGCGCGAAGTCCACCGTGCCCGCTCCCGCACGACGGCGAAAGCCGCGCCCCCTGGGGAGGCGCGGCTTTGGTGACCGGGGGGTCCGAAGGGTCAGACGGTCTCGGGGAGCTCCTCGAGGCCCTCGGCGACCAGCTTCGCCAGGCGGTCCAGTGCGGCGTCCGCGCCGTCCGCGTCGGAGGCCAGGACGACCTCCTCGCCGCCCTGGGCGCCCAGGCCCAGAACCGCCAGCATGGACGCGGCGTTGACGGGGTTGCCGCCGGCCTTGGCGATGGTCACGGGGACGCCGGAGGCCGTTGCCGCCCGGACGAAGATGGAGGCGGGACGGGCGTGGAGGCCCTCGGCCCAGCCGACGTTGACGCGGCGCTCAGCCATGTGTTGCTGCCCTTCGGTTTCAGGGTTGTCTAGACCAGTTTTCCATATGGTGAAGCGTTCCCGGACCGGACGGAAGCCCCCTCCCCGGACGGTCCGCATGCTGGACGGTCCGTGCACGGTTCCCCCAGCCTGCCTCGCGCCGTCGCCGGACGCGAGCCGTACTCTGGGGCCCATGCAGACCGCGTCGGACCGGCACGAGTACCCCGCCCACTGGGAGGCCGACGTGGTGCTCCGCGACGGCGGTACCGCACGCATCAGGCCCATCACCGTTGATGACGCCGAGCGTCTCGTCAGCTTCTACGAGCAGGTCTCCGCCGAGTCGAAGTACTACCGCTTCTTCGCGCCGTACCCACGTCTGTCCGCCAGGGACGTCCACCGCTTCACGCACCACGACTTTGTGGACAGGGTGGGACTCGCGGCCACGATCGGGGGCGAGTTCATCGCCACCGTACGCTACGACCGGATCGGCGCCGACGGCATGCCCGCCTCCGCGCCCTCCGACGAGGCCGAGGTCGCCTTCCTCGTGCAGGACGCTCACCAGGGACGCGGGGTCGCGTCGGCCCTCCTCGAACACATCGCGGCGGTCGCCAGGGAGCGCGGCATCCGCCGGTTCGCCGCCGAGGTGCTGCCCGCCAACTCCAAGATGATCAAGGTGTTCACGGACGCCGGGTACCAGCAGAAGCGCAGTTTCGAGGACGGCGTCGTACGTCTGGAACTGGACCTGGAACCCACCGACCGGTCGCTGGCCGTGCAGCGGGCGCGGGAGCAGCGGGCCGAGGCGCGGTCGGTGCAGCGGCTGCTGGCCCCCGGCTCGGTCGCCGTGATCGGCGCGGGCCGCACACCCGGGGGAGTGGGCCGCAGCGTGCTCGACAACCTCAGGGACGGTGGGTACACCGGCCGCCTGTACGCGGTGAACAAGGCCTTCGAGGGGGACCGCAAGGAACTCGACGGGGTGCCCGCCCACCGGTCGGTCCGCGAGATCCCCGAGCCGGTGGATCTCGCGGTCGTCGCCGTTCCCGCGGAGCACGCCCCCGAGGTCGTCGCCGAGTGCGGCGAGCACGGGGTGCAGGGGCTGGTGGTGATCTCCGCGGGATACGCCGAGAGCGGGCCCGACGGCCGTCAGCGGCAGCGGGATCTGCTGCGCCTCGCGCGGTCGTACGGGATGCGGATCATCGGGCCCAACGCTTTCGGGATCATCAACACCGCACCGGACGTCCGGCTCAACGCCTCCCTGGCACCCGAGATGCCGCGCACCGGGCGCATAGGGCTGTTCGCCCAGTCCGGCGCCATCGGTATCGCGCTGCTCTCGCGGCTGCACCGGCGCGGCGGAGGCGTCACCGGGGTCACCGGCGTGTCGACCTTCGTCTCCTCCGGGAACCGGGCGGACGTCTCGGGCAACGACGTCCTCCAGTACTGGTACGAGGACCCGGACACCGATGTCGCCCTGATGTATCTGGAGACCATCGGCAGCCCGCGCAAGTTCAACCGGCTCGCACGGCGCACGGCCGCCGCCAAGCCGCTGGTCGTGGTGCAGGGCGCGCGGCACGGAGGCGCCCCCCAGGGCCACGCCGTACGTGCCACGCGCCTGCCGCACGCCACGGTCTCCGCGCTGCTGCGGCAGGCCGGGGTGATCCGGGTGGACACGATCACGGAACTGGTGGACGCGGGGCTGCTGCTGGCCCGCCAGCCGCTGCCCGCCGGGCCCCGGGTGGCGATCCTCGGCAACTCCGAGTCGCTCGGCCTGCTGACCTACGACGCCTGCCTGACGCAGGGGCTGCGCCCGCTGCCGCCGCTCGACCTGACGACGGCGGCGTCGGCGGAGGACTTCCACCGGGCGCTGACCGCGGCGCTCGCCGACGAGGCGTGCGACGCCGTCGTCGTGACGGCCATCCCGACGGTGGGGGAGGCCTCGGCCGGGGACGCGGCGCTCGCGCGGGCCCTCCGCTCGGCCGCCGCGGCGGCCCCCGCCAAGCCGGTGCTCGTGGTCCACGTCGAACTGGGCGGGCTCGCCGAGGCCCTGTCCGCCGCGGCCAGCACCTCGCCCCAGGGCCGGCGCGCCGACGTTCCGCCCCCGGTGGAACTGCCGCCCACCACGGTTCAGGCCCCGTCCGACGCCCGGCTGATTCCCGCCTACCCCGCCGCCGAACGCGCTGTCCGGGCGCTGGCGGAAGCGGTCAGATACGCCCAGTGGCGACGCGACACCGCCGAGCCCGGCAGGGTGCCCGAGTACGACGACATCGACGAGAAGGGGGCCGCCGCGCTGATCGGGCGGCTGCTCGCGCGGGGCCAGGGCCTCACGCTCGGCAGCGACGAGACCTGCGACCTGCTGACGCGGTACGGCATCCACGTCCGCAGGGCCCTGCCCGCGCCCACCCCCGACGCCGCCGCCCGGGCCGCCCTGGCGATCGGCTACCCGGTCGCCCTCAAGGCCACCGCCCCGCATCTGCGGCACCGCGCGGACCTGGGCGGGGTCCGCCTCGACCTGGCCGACGAGGAGCAACTGCGGCGCGCGTACGCCGAATTGACCGAGCTGTTCGGGCAGCCGGAGCAGCTGCGGCCGGTCGTCCAGGGCATGGCGCCACGCGGCGTGGACACGCTCGTACGGGCCGTGATCGACCCGGCTGCGGGCGCCGTGCTGTCCTTCGGGCTCGCCGGAGCCGCCTCACAGCTCCTCGACGACATGGCGCACCGCTTGATTCCGGTCACCGACCGCGACGCCGCCTCCCTGGTCCGGTCGATCCGGACGGCGCCGCTCCTGTTCGGCTGGCGCGGCTCCGCCCCCGTGGACACACCCGCCCTCGAAGAGCTGATGCTGCGCGTGTCACGGCTGGTCGCCGATCACCCCGAGGTCGTCGCGGTCACTCTGGAACCCGTCGTCGTGTCCCCCCGAGGCCTCAGCGTGCTCGGCGCCTCCGTGCGCCTCGCGCCGCCACCGGCCCGTGGCGATCTCGGTCCGAGGACACTTCCGCCGTACTGAGCGGTGACGAGCGGTGCCTCGCAGTCAGTGGGCCCCCGTAGGATGGACGTCATGGCCAAGACCAGTACGACGACCCAGGGGCTGCGCACGGCGATCGAGCGCAGCGGCTACTACCCGGCTCTCGTGGCCGAAGCGGTGGAAGCCGCCGTGGGCGGCGAGCCCATCCGGTCGTACCTGGTCCACCAGGAGACCACGTTCGACGCGAACGAGGTCCGTCGCCATGTCACCGTGCTCGTCCTCACCGGCACCCGTTTCATCGTGAGCCACACCGACGAGCAGGCCGCGGACGACACCTCCCCGTCGCCGTACGCCACGACGTCGACGGAGTCGGTGAAGCTCGGCCGGATCTCGTCGGTCGTCGTCAGCCGCATGGTCGCCAACCCCGAGTCGTACACGCCGGGCACTCTGCCCCGCGAGGTCGTGCTGACCATCGGCTGGGGTGCCGTCTCCCGTCTCGACCTGGAGCCCGCCGCCTGCGGCGACCCCAACTGCGAGGCGGACCACGGCTACACGGGCAGCTCGACGGCGGACGACCTCAGCCTCCGGGTCAGCGAGGCCGGGGACGGCCCGGAGACGGTGCGCCAGGCGCTCACCTTCGCGCAGTCCCTCTCCGAGGCGACCGCGGATCTGAACCACTGATGGCGCTGCCCACCTGGGAGGACCACCCGGAGCCGCTCGCCGCCGGGTCCGCGCCCCTGCCCCAGTACGGATCCGGTTCCCTCGCCGACCTGCTGCCCACCCTGGCCGCGGGTATGGGCGTGCCGGGCCAGACCCCGGTGATCGCGGAACTGACCGCGGCCGACCGCAACTGCGTGTTCCTGATCGACGGTCTCGGCTGGGAGCAGCTCAAGGCGCACCCCGGCGAGGCGCCCTTCCTCACCTCGCTGCTGGCGTCCTCCCGCGGCGGCACCGGCCGCCCGCTGACCGCGGGCTACCCGGCGACCACCGCGACCTCGCTCGCCTCGGTCGGCACCGGTCTGCCGCCGGGGGCGCACGGCCTGCCCGGATACACGGTCCGCAACCCGGAGACCGGCGAGCTGATGAACCAGCTCCGCTGGCAGCCCTGGACGGACCCGTACGCCTGGCAGCCGTACCCGACCGTCTTCCAGCTCGCGGACGCGGCCGGTGTGCACACCGCCCAGGTGTCCTCCCCGACCTTCGAGCACACCCCGCTGACCAAGGTCGCGCTCAGCGGCGGCACCTTCCGCGGCCGGCTGACCGGTGAGGACCGGATGGACCTGGCGGCCGAACAACTGGCCGCCGGCGACCGCTCGTTGGTGTACACGTACTACGCCGAGCTGGACGGCGCCGGCCACCGCTACGGCGTCGACTCCGACGCCTGGCGCGGCCAGCTCATGTGCGTCGACCGGCTCGCCCAGCGCCTGGCGGAGCAGTTGCCGCCGCGCACCGCGCTGTATGTCACCGCCGACCACGGCATGATCGACATCCCGTTCGACGAGCGGCACCGGATCGACTTCGACGAGGACTGGGAGCTGCGCGCCGGAGTCGCCCTGCTGGGCGGCGAGGGACGCGCCCGGCACGTCTACGCCCTGCCCGGTGCCCAGAACGACGTGCTGACCTGCTGGCGCGAGGTGCTCGGCGAGCAGTTCTGGGTGGCCTCGCGGGACGAGGCGATCGCGGCCGGCTGGTTCGGCCCGCGCGTCGACGAACGGGTGTACGCCCGCATCGGTGACGTGGTCGCGGCGGCCCACGACGACGTGCTCATCATCGCCTCGGAGCGGGAGCCGAAGGAGTCGTCGATGGTCGGCAACCACGGCTCGATGACGGCCGTGGAGCAGCTGGTGCCGCTGCTCGAAGTCCGTACCTGAGCGGCGGGGGCGCACGCCCACGCTCTCCGTCCCTCCCGTCGCCTCCTCGCGCCCCCTTCTTCCATCCCGCCCCGAAAGGCCGCACTTTCCCATGCCCGAGCTGGTGTTCTTCTCCGGAACGATGGACTGTGGAAAGTCGACTTTGGCGCTCCAGATCGGACATAACCGCTCAGCTCGGGGCCTTCGGGGTGTGATCTTCACGCGGGATGACCGGGCGGGCGAGGGGAAGCTGTCCTCGCGACTGGGCCTGGTCACAGAAGCCGTCGAGGCCACCGAGGGTATGGATGTGTACGGATATGTGGTGAATCAGTTGTCCAAGGGCGGTAAGGTCGATTACGTGATCGTCGACGAGGCGCAGTTCCTCGCACCGGCGCAAATAGATCAGTTGGCGCGGGTCGTGGACGATCTCGGGCTCGATGTCTTCGCCTTCGGCATCACCACCGACTTCCGCACCAAGCTCTTTCCTGGCTCGCAGCGGCTGATCGAGCTGGCCGACCGGATCGAGACCCTCCAGGTTGAGGCGCTGTGCTGGTGCGGCGCGCGGGCAACGCACAACGCCCGTACGGTGGCTGGGGAGATGGTGGTCGAGGGTGCTCAGGTGGTTGTGGGTGATGTCAACCGCGCGGTGGAGGAGATCGGTTACGAGGTTCTGTGCCGCCGCCATCATCTCCGCAGGATGACCAGCGCTTCAGCCCGTGCGGGCGCGTTGTCCCCTGATGTCCTGCCGGTCACATCGGATTGACGACGTGGTTCCTCCGCGGAATCCGTAGCCGACGGGCCATGGGCGGGGCGGCTGGTGCCGGCGGTGGGGTGCAGGCACCAGCCGCCCGGAGCGTCGCGTCAGGGCGCCACAGGGTCCGTTGTGGCCGGCGCCCGTCGGCCGGGCCGCAGGTTCGAGTCCTGGGCAGGAATTCGAACCTACGCACACCGCTCCGGAGGGCGCCTGACTGCCAGGAATCGAGGCAGGCCACAGCCTTGCAGACGGCTGTTGGATGAGTATCGGTCCACACATAGTCCACAGCTCGAAGCATGCGCATGAGCATTGCTCTGGTCACTCGGGGCGTTGCCGTGCGAGTCATCGGGACCGTGGGGAGGGGCTATGTGAGAACCGTCGGATCCGCTGCCCCCGCTACACGCGCGCGGCGGCCGGTTCCGGTGGGGTGGCGGGCTCGTGCTCACGCTGAACGTCCGCTTTGGTCACCGCCAGGTAGGCGACCACCAGGACGATCAGGGCGAGCAGCACCAGAGTCACCGGCCCGTCGCCGAGGCCGAGGCCTCCGACGGAGCGGGGCTTGCCCAGGCCGTCGGCGATCGACGCGCCGAGCGGACGGGTGATCACGTAGGCGGCCCAGAAGCAGAACACCGGATTCCAGCGCAACCATCGGTACCCCGCCGCCGGAACGAGGATCAGTACCGCGAACACGGCCGCAGAGGTGAAGTAGCCCAGGTGCAGGGTGAACGCGGTGAAGTCACCCAGCGCCGTGCCCATGGCGAAGGTGGCGACTACGGTCGCCCAGTAGAACGCCTCACGGCGGGGGGAGTCGATGGAGTGGATCGACAGGGTGCCCTCGGTTCGCCGCCACAGCCAGAACACAGCCAGCAGCAGCACTGCGTACAGCACGCTGGAGAGGGTGTAGGGCACGCCGAGGGCCACGTGCATCACGTCGGCTGCCATCGTCCCGAAGATGCCGACCATGGCGACGGCGAACCAGTACGTCCACGCCCGGTAGCGAGCCTGGCGGAACTGGATCACAAGCGCGACGAGAAAGGCGGCGAATCCGAGCACCACCGCGAGCTGCGGCACAATGGCCTGGACGAGATAGTCCGAGGCGCCCTCCCCCAGGGCCGTCGACAACCCCTTTGCTATCCAGAAGGCGGCGACGATTCCGGGAACGCGAACCGCGCCTTGGACGACGCCTGCGGCGGTGCTGCCCGAACGGGCATGGCGAGCTATCGAAGTCACCCGAGCACGCTACACGAATCAAGACCCTCCTTGTCTACACGTTCGTAGACGGTCCCGCGTTGCGCTGACGGGAGGGGCGCCCTCTCTGTTTCGTGTACTGGCTCACCGTGGTGGTGGTGAGCGTGACAGGCACCCTTTACGCCGGCGTCCTCACCGACGGCCAGGGCGTTCCCCCTCGCGCTGAAGTACCCAGCGTGTTCGCCGGGCGGGAGGCTGCCGTCGCCACGCCTGAGCGGGCCGTGGTGTCCCATGCGGTGATCGATCAAGCAATCAGCGTGATCGTTGCCGAAGGCCGGGTGTCGACCGCGGAGGCCCGGAGGGGCGAACACCTTGCCGTGCTGGACATCGCACCGGCTCCGGCCAGGCCGAAGGGCAGGTCACGCGTGTGAGAATGCCCAAAAGGCGAGGAAATCGGGCGCGCCAACCTCGGCTGCCTCTTCAAGCGGATACTCCTCACGCCCTGCCCCGCCCCGTCGCAAGATCAGCGCCAGAGCCGAATCACGTGACCGTCGGCAGCAGGAGCCACTCCGACTGTCAGGGCGCTGACCAGGGAGAATGGAGAACTCTGGCTGGAGTGCCTAGGGTCAGCGTGTGGCTTTTATTGTGGTGTGTGAGGATGACGCGGCGGTCCGCGACGTCCTCAAGCGCGCACTCGAGCACGACGGTCATACGGTCGTAGTCGCTTCTACGGCGGACGGCCTGCTGCGGCATCTTGAGCCGGTCCCTCACCTGGTCGTCCTGGATCTCGGGCTTCCGGACGCTGACGGCCGCGATGTCTGCTTGGCGCTGCGGGCGCGTGGCGTTGATGCCCCGGTGCTGATGCTCACCGCTCTGGACGGCATGCATCACAAGGTGGGCGGCTTCGAGGCGGGAGCCGACGACTACATGACGAAACCGTTCGACGTCCCGGAGTTGCTGGTGAGGGTCCGCGCCCTGCTACGCAGAACAACCGCGACGACCCCACCGAGGGGCGTCGTTCTCGATCCGGCGAAACATGTCGTGATCTACGGTTCGACAAGCGAGAGCCTGACGCCGACCGAGTTTCGGTTGTTGGGCAGGCTCATCGCTTCGCAGGGCGACGCTGTACGCCGCCACGCCCTCGTTGCTGCCGGTTGGCCGCATGGTGCGCAGGTCAGCGACAACACCCTTGACTCCTTCGTTCGCCGGCTACGGACCAAACTCGGTGCGCTGGGCGTGGCCGATCGCCTGGCGACGGTCCGTGGGGTGGGCTATCGATGGGAGTGACCGGCTTCCGTGGGAGGGTCGTCGCGCTTGCGGTTCTGATCGCGACAGCGGTGGTCGCAGTGCTGGTGGTGGTCTCACACGTGTTGCTGAGCCAGGTGACCGACGCCGACGCGAACACTCTGGCGCATACGCGTGCAGAGGCGGTGGCGGCGAACGTAACCGTACGCAGTGGCCACGTCGCGCTGATTGAGGGCGGCAACGAAGCGCTGGACACCGTCTCGTGGGTGTATGCCGATGGGCGCCTCATCGACGGGATCGTGCCGGGCAGCCTCCTTGACCGCGTCGAGGCGCTTGCCGGCTCCGGGAAGTCTCAAACCACCACGGTCGGCAGTTACCTTCTGTATTCCCAGCCGATCCGACTAGAAGGCCACCGCGTCGTGGTGGTCGTGAGGGTGGATCTGACGCCGTACGAGACGTCGGAGCAGCGCAGCGTGACGATGTCGCTCATGTTGGGGGGCATCTCGATCCTGCTCGCAGGCGTCGTCGCATACCTCGTGGTGGGTCGTGCGTTGCGGGTGGTCCACGAAATGGCCGCTCTCGCCGACGACTGGGGCGATCACGAACCCGGGCGCCGATTCAACCTCGGCGTTCCTCGCGATGAATTCGGGGAGCTCGGGCGAACTCTCGATCGCCTACTCGACCGCATTGACAACGCGCTCGCGGACGAGCGCCGGCTCACCGACGAGATCGCCCACGAGTTGCGGACGCCCTTGACGGTCCTGCGGGGCGAGGCACAGTTGGCGCAACTCTCCGGTCACCATCTGGCACCGGAGTCTGTTCTGACCGAGGTCGACCGCCTGAACACGGCGATCACGACGATTCTGAGTGCCGCCCGGACACGGATCGATGGCGGTACCCGCTGCGATCTCAGAGCGGCGGCGCGACAGGCGATCGCTGGTCGCTCCATCGAACTCGCCATCCCGACCAACGTCGACGTCGCCGTGGCAAGCGAACTCGTCGTGGCTGTGTTGTCACCCCTGCTGGAGAACGGCCTGCGGCATGCGAGTTCGCGCGTTTGGGTCACGGCGCGCATCCAGCCCCAGGGCGCCGTGATCGATGTCCTCGACGACGGCCCGGGGTTCGATCCGGCGGAGGTTGATCGGGTCTTCGAAGCGGGCGTGACCAGCGGCAACGGGCACGGGTTGGGGCTCGCCGTGGTAAGGCGTCTCGCCGCGTCCGCGGGAGTGGCAGTCCGTGCGATCGCGGATGGTAACGGTCGCGTCGAGGTGACCTTCCCCACGCCATAGGCGATTGCGTAGTCAGGTTGTGTGCAGGTTGGCCGAGTCAACCTCGTCGCATGACAACGACAAGCGAAGCCCGCACGCGCCGCAGTGGGCGGCTGATGCTGAACAAGGTTCCCGAGGTCACCGTCTGGTTCTGGGTGATCAAGATCCTTTGCACGACCGTCGGTGAGAGTTTCGCCGACTGGATCAACATGAAGCTGGGCGTCGGCCTGGTGAACACGGCCTGGATCTTCACCGCGGTCTTCGTGGTGGTTCTGGGCGTCCAGCTGCGGCTGAAGCGGTACGTCCCGTTCCCGTACTGGCTGACCGTGGTCGTTGTCAGTGTCACGGGCACGCTGTACACCGACATCCTGACCGACCAGCTCAACGTGCCGCTGTGGATCAGCTCCGTAGTGTTCTCGGTCCTGCTCGCCGTGGTCTTCGGCGTGTGGTGGCTGCGCGAGCGCACCCTCTCGATCCACTCGGTCACGACGCTGCCGCGTGAGTCGTTCTACTGGCTCGCCGTTCTCGTCACCTTCGCGCTCGGCACCGCGACCGGTGACTGGACCCTCGAGCTCACCGGCTGGAGCCCGGGAGTCTCGGTCCTGCTGCCGCTCGGCCTCATCGCGGCGATCACGCTGCTGTGGAAGTTCGGCGCCAACCCGGTGCTGTCCTTCTGGCTCGCCTACATCCTGACCCGCCCGCTGGGCGCCAACATCGGCGACTGGCTCGCCTCCCCGAAGGTCGCTCAGAGCCCGGGCGACCCGACCGGCCTCGCGCTGGGCACCTTCACCACCAGCCTGATCTTCCTCGGCCTGATCCTGGCGACTGTCGTCTACCTGACGGTGACGCGCTCCGACGTGACCGAGACCTACGAGGCCACGCACACCCCGCAGATCACCGCCAACCCGCACAGGGAGCGCATCGCGCTGGCGGGCTTCGGCCTCCTCGCCGTCGCCACCGGGGCCCTGCTGGTCTGGGCGCACAGCCAGCCGCACGTCGGACCGGCGCCGGAGACCGACGCCACCTCCACCGTCCAACTCGCCCCTGGCCAGGCCGTGAAGAACTTCCCGTCCACTAAGGTCGACGCACTGAGGGCACTCGCATCGACCTCACTCAAAGACGCACAGTCCGGGAACGCGACCGGGGCCCACACTGCTGCCCAGTCGCTGCGAGACCTCTGGGATGCCGACCAGGCTTCGCTGCAGCCGCTGGACAACACGGGCTGGACGTTCATCGACGCCCAGATGGACCAGGTCCTGAAGACCTTCGGCATCGATCATCCGAACCCGCCGATGTCGCCGGCCCAGCAGGAGGCTGAACTCAACAAGCTCCTCACAGACATGCGCTGACGGACCTGATCGGCTGATCGGCGGCGACTCCCCTGGGGTCGCCGCCGACCACGCTCTCGCGGTGCACGGGATCAGTGACGCAATGGCCGCCGCCCGCCTCGGACAAGGTGCTGCCCGAGCTGCTTCGCGTCACCCAGGGGCGCACGGTGCCGGCGTACAACGAGGAATACGACCGCACCATCCTCACCACGGCTCCCGACCTGGGCCGGAGCGTGGAAGCCTCCTTCGACGCCGACGCCGACGCCGACGCCGACGCCGCCCCGCTGCCGCACCTGCTCACTGAGGACGAGCTCGCCGCCGCCCGTCTGATCGAGCTCGACGTCGAGGGCGGCGACGCCGCGGCCGTATGGACCGGCTCCTTCGGGGCGGCCCGGTCCCGCTATCCGCCGGCCCAGGGTGTGGAAGTGTTCGACGTGAACCGGCCCGACCGGACCGACCGCCCTCGGCGCGGCAAGTCGGACCCGCTCGATGCCCAGAACGCGGCCGGGCGGTGCCGAGCGGGCGGAAGCGCGCCCGGGCCAGGTCAGGCGATGGACCGGTGGACATCGCCCGGATGTACAAACTCGCCAAGGGGTCGGCGGTCAAGGCGCGCACCCAGGCGATCAATCAGCTCAGGACTGTCATCGTCATTGCCGACCCGAACCTGTGGGAAGAACTGGCCGGGTAGGCAAGTCGGTCGGGAGGGCCCTGGTGGTGTGCCTACGGTGACGGTGGTTGTGGGACACGGACGCCCTCGGGGAGTCGGTGGCGTTTCGCCCGTTCTGCCCGTTCTGCCCGTTCTTCCCGTTCTTCCCGTCCTTCCCGTCCCGGCCACCCGTTCCGTCCCTGCCCTCTCTGCCCTCTCTGCCGTCCTTCCCGTCCTCCCCGTGCTTGCCGTCGCGTCCGTCTCTTCCTTCCTTGCCGTCTTTCCCGTCCTTGCCCCGTGGGCCTTGCGGACCGACCGGCCCAGTGGTGCCCGGCGGTCCGGAGGGGCCGGCGTCGGTCCCATGGGCCCGCAGATCGTCGATCTGCATCTGCCCGGAGATGAGCGCGAAGGACTGCACGACGAGCGCGGCGATCAGTGCCGCACCGAGCACGAGGCGTCGCGGCCTTCGATGGGATTCGTTCACGCTGATCACATGACCCCTCACGGTGTGTGACGGCGTCAGAGTAACTGATGGATAGTCAGATCAAGTGGAGATCCTGACGGAGAGTCCCCGGTCGATGGACGGAGTCCATGAAGCTCAGCATGCGCCTGCTGATCTCGTCCGTGTAGTCGATCCGGGGCTCGTGGCCGGTGTCGGAGATGATCTACGCCCGGGCTCCCGGTATCAGGCCCGGGACGCGCTCGACCTGCCGCTGTGGATGCACCAGGAGGCTTCGCCTGCCGAACACCAGGTAGAGGGCGTGCGCACGGTGAAACAGTTCGCCCTCGGCCAGCGGCAGCGGGGCGGGGCGGCGGAGGCGGTAGGCGCGCACCCCCGCCCTGACCATGGCGCGAAGCTCCGGCACGACGAGGACCGGCTGAGGGTCGTGCCGCTGCCCTCGAGCGCGACATTCAACAGGCTGGTACATGCTCTCGCCGACGGGCGCGGGCTGCCGGGCAGCGCGCGGCGCCGCCGGCGTTCGGTACGGCCGTCTCCCCCCCATTCGTGCCGATGACGGTGAGTGTCTGACACGGAAATGACTCCGCCTACGGGCTTGCTCCAGAAAACGGCCGCGAACCGCGTGGTCCGGACTCGGCCACGACGCCCGGCGTGCGCGTCGTCTGCGGGCTGACCGGGATCGTGGGTTGCCGCTCCTCACCCCGCATCGTGTGACGTTTCCGCGGAGTGGACCGGGACGAGCAGGGTGAAGGTGGTCGGAATGCTGGCTGTCAGGGAGAGCCGGCCACCGAGGGCGATCGCCAGATCGCGCGCGAGAGCGAGACCGATACCCGTTCCCGGCCCGCCACCGCTGTGGCCTCGGTCGAACAACCGAGCCGCCGGATCGCATACCTCGCCCTCGTCCGTGACATCGAAGGCGAGGGCGTCGTCCAGGTCGCGTACGACCAGGCGGACCGTGCCGCGGCCGTGGACGCGGGCGTTGTCCAGCAGGATGTCGAGGACCTCCGTGACCGGTCCGCCGGGCACGGAGACGTCGTCCGGAACCTCCCGGGCGTGGCAGTCGAAGCGTCGGCCGGCCTGGGCGAACGGGCCGTGCCAGCGTTCCTCCGTGGCTCGCAGTACCTGGCCTACGGGACGCTCGGCCGCCCTGGTCCGGGACAGCGCGTGGGATGTGGTCAGGCGCAGGACCTCCTCCACCGTCTCGTGCAGTCGCCTGGTGGTCGCGAGCGCCTCGGCCAGGACGGGGCGCAGCGGGGCGTCGTCGCCCATCTCCAGACCGGACTCCAGCGTGAGCTGAAGACCGGCCAGGGGAGTACGCAGCTGATGGGAGGCGTTGGCGGCGAAGTCCCGTTCGTGTCGCAGGAGTTCGGACAGGCTGTGCAGCATCTCGTTGTGGGTGCGGGCGACCTGGTCGATCTCGGCGATGCTGCTGGGGGCCGCCCGGGCATTGAGGTGCCCTTCGGTGACGGCCTGACAGTGCCGGGAGAGGTCCTCCAGCGGCGCGGCCAGGGCCCGTGCCTGACGGCGGGCGACGAGGACGGCGACGGCCAACGCGGCCGCAGCCACTCCCAGCAGGGCCGCCCAGGACAGGAAGACCCGGTCGCGTACGGCGGCGACCGGGGAGGACGCCCGTACGACACCGATCACCTGCTCGGCGTGCGAGACGGGCACGGCGACGACCAGGTCACCGCCCGACCGGCTCCGGACGGCCGCACCGTCGAGGGCCCGGTGGACCAGGGCGTCGCCGCGCGCGAGGCCGCTGCCCGCGCGCAACCGCGCCTGGGGGTCGTACAGGCCGAGGTGCCCGCCGGCCGGTGGTGCGGGCAGTTCCACGGGGTCACCGGTCACATAGTCCGGGCTCACCCGGACTGCCCCGGCCAGGGCGGACCGCTCCAGGGTGTCGCGCTGGTCGGCGTACAGAGCGGAGCGGATGGCCAGGGCCAGGGGAACGGCGAGGAGGACCACGGCGACCAGGGCGGCAACGACGGCGACTCGCACCACGCGCTGTCTCATGCCCTCATGATGCGCCCCGCCCGGCTCGCGCAGTGGCATCCGTCCTGCCATCGTCGGCCTCTCAGCGGTCTCTCAGCTCGTGCAGCGGCCTCGGCCTGGCCATTGTCCGCGAGGTCGTCAAGGACACCAGGGCCGCACCCTGATCGAGGACGACCACCCCGGCGCGCGGCTGGTCGTCCTGCTACCGGCCCAGGAGTCCTGACCCCCTTACGCCGTTCCCGGGAGAGTGCGCTTTTGCCGGCGTCTAACCGTCGGCGAGCGAGGCGTTAACCGGCTTCTTCCTAGCGTGAGTGCCATGACCGTCCGGTCCGACGACTCCTTGGAGGGCAGTGGCCATGGCACCACATGTACGGACGTCCGCGGCCGTGGGGCTGGCGCTTGTCGCGGCAGTGACCGTCGGCTGTTCGGGTTCCGGTTCCGGCTCGACGGCGTCCAAGAGCCCTCCGCCGCCGGCTTCATCGTCGTCCACGCCGACAAGCGGCGCTCAGAACAACGCTGCGCCCACCGAGTCCAACCCGCCCGGTGACATCCCCGACAACCAGGTGTACGTCCCCTTCCGCGGCACCGGTTTCACCGTGAAGGTCCCCGAGGGCTGGGCACAGACCCAGCGGACCCACACCACCGCGTTCACGGACAAGCTCAACACCGTACGGATCAACGTGTTCTCCACCTCCGCCGCGCCCACGATCGGCGAGGTGACGAACGCCGTCGTGCCACAACTGCGTGCGCAGGTCCCGAAGTTCGCCGCCCCCAAGGTGGCCGAGGTGACCCGGCACGCCGGCCGTGTCGTCCTGCTGACCTACCAAGGAGACTCGGCGACGGATCCGGTCACCGGCAAGGTCGTGCGGGACGCCTTCGAGCGGTACGCCTTCTACCGGGCCGGCCGTGAGGTGGACCTGACACTGTCCGGGCCGGTCAACGCCGACAACGTCGACCCCTGGCGCGTCATCAGCGACTCCTTCACCTGGCGGTGACCACCATGGCGGACGAGACGGTCCTCACCGCCCGCGAGCTGTACCGCTTCTACCAGGCCGGTGAGGAGGAGACGCTCGCCCTGCGCGGGGTGTCCCTGCGGGTGCGGCGCGGCGAGACCCTGGCTGTGGTCGGGCCGTCCGGGTCGGGCAAGTCGACCCTGCTGGCCTGCCTGGCCGGGCTCGACGAACCGTCCGGCGGCGAGGTGCGCGTGAACGGCGTACGGATCAGCCACCGGCCGGAGACCGAGCGGGCCAGGCTGCGCGCCCGGCACATCGGCGTGCTGCTCCAGACCCGCAATCTGCTGCCCCACCTGAGCATCCGCGACAACATCCACCTGGCACAGCGCGCCGCTGCAGGACGTCCCGCCGTCCCCGCGCGGGAACTGCTCAGCCAAGTGGATCTCTCCGAGCGGGCCTACGCCCTGCCCCGGCAACTGTCCGGCGGTGAGCTGGCCCGCGCCGGGCTGGCCGTGGCGCTGGCCAACTCCCCCGACGTTCTGCTGGCCGACGAACCGACCGGCGAACTGGACGGCGAGACGGAACAGGTCGTCCTCACCCTGCTGCGCGACCGGGCCGCGCGTGGCTGCGCGGTGCTGATCGTCACCCACAGCGCGGAGGCCGTACGCGTCGCCGACCGGGTCATCGGCCTGGAGGACGGAAGGGCAGTCGATGTCTCAGCGGAGCCGGAGCGGCAGGAGGCCCCTGATGTCACCGGATGAGCCACTCGTCGTCTGCCGGGACGCGGCGCTCACCTTCGGCCGGGGCCCGCAGGCGGTCGTGGCCGTACACGGCGCCAACCTGGAGATCGGGACCGGCGATCGGCTGGCCGTCGTCGGCCCCTCCGGATCGGGGAAGAGTTCGCTGCTGCATCTGCTGGCGGGCTTGGAACAACCCACCAGCGGCACCGTCACCCGAGCCGACTCCCTCGGGCCGTTCGGCATCGGGCTGGCCTTCCAGGGCGACAGCCTGATCCCCGCCCTCAGCGTCGCCGAGAACACCGCTCTGCCCCTGGTCCTCGCCGACCGCCCCGAACTCGAGGCCCGGGACGCCGCCCTCGCCGCGCTCGCTCTGGTGGATGCGGCCGACCTCGCCGACCGGCTGCCCGAGGAGATCTCCGGCGGCCAGGCCCAGCGCGTGGCCGCCGCCCGAGTCTTGGCCCAGGCGCCGCGCCTGATCCTCGCCGACGAGCCGACCGGCCGCCTCGACCACGCCACCGGCGCCCGAGTGCTGGACGCCCTGCTCACAGCCGCCGACCACACCGGAGCGGCCCTCGTCGTCACCACCCACGACCCCGCCGTCGCCGCACGCCTCGCCGTCAGGCGCACCATGCGCGACGGCCGGTTGCTCGTACCTGAGGAGGCTCCGTGATCACCGTCTGGGCCCGCGGTCTGGCCCGCCATCGCACCGGACGGCTGCTGGCCGCCCTGACCGGGATCGCACTCGCGGTCGCGCTCGTCGCCGCCCTCGGTTCCTTCCTCACCGCGTCGAAAGCGACCATGACCCAGCGCGCCCTGCGCTCCGTCTCCGTCGACTGGCAGGTCCAGGTCCAACCCGGCGCCGACCCCGGCTCAGTGATCTCGCTGGTGCGCAGGGCCCCCGGCACGAGGGCTGCCCTACCGGTCGGGTACGCCCGTACCGCCGGCTTCACCGCCCGCGTGCAGGGCAGCACCCAGACCACCGGCCCCGGCATGGCGCTCGGCCTGCCCGACGGCTACCGCACCCTGTTCCCCGACGCGATCCGCACCCTGTCCGGCGCCTCCGCCGGCGTCCTGCTGGCCCAGCAGACCGCCTCCAACCTGCACGCCGCCCCCGGTGACACCGTCGCCATCCAACTGCCGGGCGTCGGAACCCGCCAGGTGAAGGTGGACGGCGTGGTCGACCTGCCCCAGGCCGACTCCCTCTTCCAGACGGTCGGCGCCCCCAGCCAGTCCCAGCCGACCGCACCCCCGGACAACGTCGTCCTCCTGCCCGCCACCCGGTTCGCCGCCCTCACGCGCGGCTCCACCGGTACGACCACCCAGATCCACGTCGCCCGCGACACCACCCGCCTGCCCTCCGACCCGGCCGCCGCCTACACCGCCGTCACCGGCGCCGCCCACCACCTGGAGGCTCGCTCCGCCGGGACCACACTCGTCGGCAACAACGTCGGCGCCGCCCTCGACTCCGCCCGCCAGGACGCCCTGTACGCCCAGATCCTCTTCCTCTTCCTCGGGGTCCCCGGCGCGGTCCTCGCCGCCGCACTGACCGTCGCCGTCGCCTCCGCCGGCGGCGAGCGACGCCGCCAGGAACAGGGACTGCTGCGGCTGCGCGGCCTGCGCCCCGGCCAGATCACCCGCCTCGCCGGCCTGGAAGCGGCGCTGATCGGCCTGCTCGGCGGCTTGGCGGGACTGGGCATCGCCGCGCTGACCGGGCGCCTCGCCTTCGGCAGCGCGTCCTTCGGAACCGGCGCCGGCACCTGGGCCCTCTGGTACGGCATCGCCTTCGTCCTCGGCGCCGCCGTGGCCACCGGCGCCGTCCTCGTCCCCGCCGTACGCGACCTGCGGACGGTGACCGTCGCCGAGACCCGCAAGGAATCCGGCGCATCCGGCGCCGGCACCCCCTGGTGGGCGCGCTACGGCCTGGACTTCGCCCTGCTGATCGGCTCCTGGCTGGTCTTCCGCGCCTCCTCCGGCAACCAGTACGCCCTGGTCCTCGCCCCGGAGGGCGTGCCCAGCATCTCCGTGTCGTACTGGGCCTTCCTCGGCCCCGCGCTGCTGTGGATCGGAGCCGCCCTGCTCCTGTGGCGCCTCATGCTGCTGGTCCTCGCCCACGGCCGCCCCGCCCTCGCCCGGCTGGCCCGACCGCTGACCGCGAACCTCTCCGGTACCACCGCCGCCGTCCTCGCCCGGCGCCGCCGTCCGCTCGCCCGTTCCGTGGTGCTGCTCGCCCTCGCCGTGTCCTTCGCGGTCTCCACAGCCGTCTTCAACGCCACCTACCAACAGCAGGCCGAGGTCGACGCCCGCCTGACCAACGGCGCCGACGTCACCGTCACCGAACCGCCCGGCGCCCACGTCCCGCCCAGCGCCGCGAACACGCTGAAGGTCTCAGGCGCCCGACATGTCGAACCACTCCAGCACCGCTTCGCCTACGTCGGCTCCGACCTCCAGGACCTCTACGGCGTCCGCCCCGGCACCATCGCCCGGGCAACCTCCCTCCAGGACGCCTACTTCTCCGGCGGCACCGCCGGGCAGCTCATGCGACGCCTCACCGAGCGCCCCGACAACCTGCTGGTCAGCGCCGAGACCGTCAACGACTTCCAGCTCTCCCTCGGCGACACCGTCAACCTGCGCATCCAGGACACCCGCACCAAGGCCTTGCGCACGGTTCCGTTCCACTACGCCGGCATCGTCAAAGAATTCCCCACCGCCCCCAAAGACAGCTTCTTCGTCGCCAATGCCGCCTACATCACGCAGGCGACCGGCAGTGACGCGGTGGGCGCCTTCCTCCTCGACACCGGCGGCACGCACCAACAACAGACCGGCGCACAACTGCGGGCCAAACTCGGCACCGCTGCCACCGTCACCGACCTCACCCAGACCCGTGGCACCGTCGGTACCAGCCTGACCTCGGTCGACCTGGCCGGCCTCACCCGCATCGAGTTGGCCTTCGCCGTCCTGCTCGCGGCCGGCGCCGGCGGACTCGTCCTCGCCCTCGGGCTCGCCGAACGCCGCCGCACCTTCGCCATCGCCACCGTCCTGGGCGCCCGCACCGGCCAACTGCGTGGCATGGTCCTCACCGAGGCCCTGCTCCTGGCCGTCACGGGGCTGGCCGGAGGCCTCCTCATCGGCTGGGCCCTGTCCGAGATGCTCGTGAAGGTCCTCACCGGCGTCTTCGACCCCCCGCCCACCAGCCTGGCCGTGCCCGGCACCTACCTCGCCCTCACCGCGCTGGCCGCCCTGATCGCCGTGCTGGCGGCGGCCCTCAACGGAATCCGCCGCGCCCGGCGCCCCGCCATCGAGGAACTGCGCGACCTGTGAGTCAGCACGCGACGACCGACGTGTCTACCCTGTCGGCCATGGGCACGCCCGCCGCACCCGACAACGGCCGCTTCCGGGTCCTCGTGGTCGAGGACGACGACGTCATCGGCCACCATCTCCAGACCGGCCTGCAAGGCAACGGTTACACCACCGCCTGGAGCCGCACCGGCAGCGCCGCCCTTGCCGAAGCAGGCCGCGCCCCCTACGACGCCCTGCTCCTGGACCTCGGCCTGCCCGACATGGACGGCCTCGACGTCGCCCGCACCCTGCGCGGCCGCTTCCGGGACCTGCTGATCGTCATCCTCACCGCCCGCACCGACGACATCGACATCATCGCCGGCCTGGACGCCGGCGCCGACGACTACCTCGTCAAACCCTTCAGCCTCACGGTCCTGCTGGCCCGCCTCCGCGCCCACCTACGCCGCCAGGCCGTCACCACGGTCGCCGACCAGCCGATCCACCTCGGTGACCTCGTCATCGACCCCACAGCGCGCCGCTGCCACCTGCACGACACGGAACTCCCCCTGCGTCTGAAGGAGTTCGAACTGCTCACCCTCCTCGCCCGACACGTGGGCGAGGCCGTCTCCCGCGAGACCCTCATGGCCGAGATCTGGGACGAGAACTGGTTCGGCTCCACCAAGACCCTCGACGTCACCATGGCCGCACTCCGCCGTCGCCTCACCGACGCCGCCGAGACACACCCCGCCCCCAGCCACCTGCCTCACATCACCACGCTCAGAGGACACGGCTACCGACTGGATCCGTGACCGACTCCGTTCACACCGGCGTCCTGCGGTCGTTCTATGTGCGTATGAGGCCGGGTCGCCATCAACTGGGGTGTCCGGTTGCGGCCGCGGGGCCAGGTGACCACCACGATGCCGTCCTCACAGGTCACAGGCCACCGATGCGGAGCGGGCCGCACCCCCGCGCAGGAGCGGACCACCTTTGTGCAGGCAGCGCCTGCACGCGCCCCGGTCGGAGGTTGGAGCCGCTGCGACCCAGCCCAGTACCCACCCGTCGCGCCGGTGATTCCCCGCCCGGACGTGCGCACGGCCACCGCGACCATGAGCACGAGGAACGCCAGGAGCCCCGGCAGCGACTTGACGGCCCAGGTGATACGAGGGCGAGCCGGAGGGCGGCCCGGAAACCGCCGAGGAGAATCTCCCGGGCCCGGTTCTCGTACGGGTGCGGATCGAGATGGAACCAGCCCGCGACAACCGGGCAACGCCGACGAGCGTCGCGCCGATGGCAGTCACCAGCTTGAGTGCCGAGACCGTCGTGGATCAGTGCGTCGCCCCTCGACGGATGCCGGCCGGGGCCGGTGGGCTGGTCGAGGGTGCGGGTGTGGGTGAGGTGCCACCGCCGGTGGTTCCGCCGAGCAGTCCGCCGTCGCCCGCACCGCCGTTCGTGCCGCCGGTCGTGGTGCTGACGGTGTCGGTCGGGCTCGGGCTGACGCAGTGCTTCTTCCGCCCGTGACACGGTCCGGTGGTGGGGCTCGGTGTGCCCGGCGCGGTCGGGGTGGCCGTGGGGGTGCTCTGGGTCGCGGTGGCGGAAGGGGTGGGTGAGGGTGCGCCGTATTCGTCGGTGCTCTGGCCCAGTGTGGGTGCGGGCGGGAACTGCCGTACGGGTTGTCCCTGGAGGGCGGCGGTCATGTAGCCCGTCCACACCTCGGTGGGCATGTCGGCGCCGAAGACCTTGGAGAAGCCGCCGACGCCCTTCATCGACTGCAGGCCGGAGTTCTTCGGGTCCTCCTTGAACATGCTGACAGCCGTGACCATTTGCGGGGTGTAGCCGATGAACCAGGCGGACTTGTAGTCGTCGGTCGTACCGGTCTTGCCCGCCACCGGGCGGCCCAGCGCCTGGGCGTGGGTGCCGGTTCCGCTCTTCACGACTCCTTGCAGGACGTCCGTGACGGTGTCGGCGGTCGAGGAGGGCATGGCGGCGGTGCCCTTGGGCGCCTCGAAGCCCGGCAGCTGGTGGCCGTCCGCGACGACCTTGGTCACCGAGTACGGCTCGTGCTGGACGCCCTCGTCGTCGAAGGTGGCGTACGTGTCAGCCATGCGGATCGCTGAGGGGGTGGAGGTGCCGATGTAGAAGCCGGGGGTGTCGTACTGAAGGCTCTTGCGCAGCAGACCCGCCTTGAGGGCCTCACTCTCCACGTTGTCGTAGCCGACGTACTCGCCCAGCTGGACGTACGGGGTGTTCACCGACTGCTCCATCGCCTTGCGCAAGGTGATGTAACCCCACTTCGTGGGCACGTCGTTGCGCTGGTGGAGGAGCCCCGTGGGATCACTCGGGTCCGGCAGCTGCTGGCCCTGCCGGTTCTTGATGGTGATGCCGTCGTCGCCGTTGAACTTGGAGTCCGGGGTGATCGGCGAGGCCGGCTGCCCGGGAGAGAGGACCGCACCGTTGTCGAGGGCGGCGGCCAGGTCGACGGGCTTGAAGGTGGACCCGACCGGCACACCGGTGGCGTCGGCGTTGTCCGTCCAGTGGCCCTTGTCCCAGCCCGCCCCTCCGTACAGCGCCACGACGGCGCCGGTGGACGGATCAAGGGACGCCGCGCCGACCTGGACGTCCTTGTCGGCCGAGCGGTGTTTCGGGTCGAGGTGCTTGTTCTCCATCGCCGCGACGGACGCCGACAGCGCGGTCACCTTCTTCTTGTCGAAGGTGGTGTAGATCTGGTAGCCGCCGTGGCCCAACTGCTGGTCCGTGAGGGACGTGTGGGCTTCGACATATTTCTCGGCGGTCTGCACCAGATAGCCGGTCTGCCCGGACATCCCCGCCGACGGAGAGTACGGCTTGGGCGTCGGGAACCCGGCGGCCAGATACTGCTGTTCCTGCGCGGCGGTGATCTTGTTGATCTTGGCCATGCGGTCCAGCACGTACTTCCAGCGCGCCGCGGCCTGGGCCCTGGCCTGCGGGTCGGTGTCGGCGTGCATCAGCAGGCTCGGCTCGTTGACCGTGGCAGCGATGAAGGCGCCCTGACTGACGCTCAGCTGGAAGGCGTGCTCGTGGTAGTAGGTGCGCGCCGCGGCCTCGATGCCGTACGCGTCGCGGCCGTAGTAGCAGCTGTTGAGATAGCCCTGGAGGATCTGCTGCTTGGACAGCTGGCCGCCGATCTTCAGGGAGATCATGATCTCCCTGAGCTTGCGGGTGACCGACTGGTCCTGGGTCAGGTAGGTGTTCTTCACGAACTGCTGGGTGATGGTGGACCCGGACTGCACCTCACCGCCCGTCGCCATGTGGTAGACGGCGCGCAGCATGCCCTGCGTGTCGATACCAGGGTCGGTGTAGAAGGTGGCGTTCTCCGCCGCGAGGAAGTCCCACTGCACCAACTTCGGGACCTGCGCGAGGTCGACGTTCTGCCGGTTGGTCGACCCCTGCGTGGTCATCACCGAGCCGTCCGACCAGTAGTACGTGTTGCTCTGCTGCTGCGTGCTGGGGTTCGCACTGGGGATCGTCGTCGTGGCGTAGGCGTACCCGAACAGGCCCACCACACAGCCCAGGAACAACAGGAACGTGCCGGTCACCAGCTTCCACGAGGGCAGCCACCGCCGGAAGCCGTGCTTGCCCGCCCGCGGATAGTCGATGAGACGGCGCCGGCCGGAGGGCCCGGCCTGCGCACGGCGCGTGTCCGCCGGGCCGGAGCGTCCGGCGTCCGCACGTCGCGCATCCGCCGCGCGGCGGCCCCGCCCGCCCCCGGCCCGGGCAGCCCTGCGCGCCGCTGCCCGGCCGCCGTGCGGCACGTCGCCCGAGCCGGACGGTCCGCTCCTCCCCGACGATCGGCGCCGGTGTTCACTCATACTCGCCACTCCTCGGCCAGGCACACGCCAGCGCCATCGTTGCGAAGCCACCCCGCCGTGACACCCCACGGGGGCCTGGCCCGGGGCGGACTGACGCTCCCCGGCAACTCCTACAAGTTGTAAGAGTAAGCCGGGCTCGCAACACGCCGGCAACCGCCCCAGCCCAAAATCTCGCCGCGGAGGATAGCGCGGGACGCGAGAGCGGGGGCCCGCCGGACGCTGACCACACCACACCTGAGCCCGATGCTGTCGATCTGGTCAAAGTGCTCGCCTTCGGGCTCTCGGAATGCACCGCCTGTGACGGTGGTGACCGCGCCGAGCCCGTGGCGGTACTAACGGAGAGCCGCGTACCGGGTTGCGTGGTGCACGGGAGGGCGTGGCACACTCGGCGGCACGCCGGCGTCTACACGATCTGTAGACAATGAGGGAAGGAAGCCAACTCGTGACCTCCGGGCCCGCCACCCGCAGGCGGCGGCCGGGCTCTCTGGGGGCCGAGGTGCTTGCCCTGCTGCGGTCCGCCTGCCGGGCGTCGACCGCTGGTGAGCTGCTGTGCAGCCTCGGGCGACGACCTCGCGTACAGCACGGTGGCGACCGTGCTGTCCCGGATGCACGACAAGGGAGTACTGATCCGGACCAAGCAGGGCCGCTCGTATGCGTACGCGCCGCTGACGGACTCCCCGGCCATGACCGCTCGCCGGGTGCACCAAGCGCCGGAGTCCGACCCGGACCGCGAAGCCGTGCTCGCCCGGTTCGTCGCCAAGCTGCCCGCCACGGACGAGGAACTGTTGCGGCGGCTGCTGGGCATTCTGCCGGAGGAGCGGCGGTATGGCGGCGACGGAGATGCCCGTCAGCAGCAAGGGCTACAAGTTCGTGGACAAGCTCGTCACGGAAGTCCACACCGCGAGTTGAAGCAACACCCGGAGAGTGACCTTGACGACCAACCATAATGAGTGGGCTTTGCGTCTCATGGGCTCGATGCGGGGAATTTCCTCGCGGAAGCTGATGGTCGTCGACCGGCCGGCACCGCGCCCAGCGGTGTGGACGGCCGGGGCCGGTGTCGCGCTGTTCGCTTCGGTCGGCGCGAGCGCGCCCAACCACAACACGCTCAGGGTACCGATCACCTGGCTTCGGCTGCCTGCCATGTCCGACACCGTCTCCCAGACGGTCACGATCGTGGCGATCGTGCTGTCGTGCTGGGGCGTGCTGGGCATGCTCAGGGCCCATGAGCGGGGCTGGAGACCCGATGCCCGGCTCCTGTTCCGGCTCGGCGCGCTGACCGCGCTGGCCGTTGCCAACCTCACCCCGGTCGGCTCTTCCGACATGGCCAGCTACGCCGCGTACGGCCGTATCGCCGCGCTCGGCGGCGACCCGTACGTGACGACTCCCGCCCGGTTGGGCGGCGCGTACGCACACCTGGTGAGCGAGGCGTGGCGGAACACACCTTCCGTGTACGGGCCGGTGGCGACGTGGTGGCAGGGCGCGGCGGCGTTCGTCGGCCAGGAGCGGCTGTGGCTGACCATATGGGCGCTGATGCTCGCGAACGCCGCCGTCTTCGTCGGCACCGGGTACCTGCTGCTGCGTACCGCCGACGATCCGGTCCGCGCGGGCCTGCTGTGGACCGTCAACCCGCTGCTGATCGGCGTGCTGGTCGCGGGCGGGCATCTGGACACCCTCGTCGCGGGCTTGGCCCTCTGCGCGATCCACCTCGCCCGCAGGTCTACCCGATGGCACCACGACCTGATGGTGGGAGGACTGGTCGGCCTCGCCTGCGGCGTGAAGGTCAGCGCCGGCCTGCTGGGCGTCGGACTGGCCTGGCCGCTGCTGCGTTCAGGCGCCTGGCGACCGGCCGCCCGGCAGACAGGCGCGGCCGCGCTGACCCTGGCCGCGCTCTACGGAGTCTACGGCGTGCACGCACTGGTCCCGCTCTCCACCGCCTCCCGACTGGTTTCCACACCCTCCTTGTGGGCGGTCTTCGACCGGTACGGCTCCGCGGCCCTGGGCCCTCACACAACCGCGACGATCGTCAGCGTGCTGTGGCCGGTGGTAATGCTCGCGCTGGCGTGGGTACTCCGCCGCCGCGCCGCTCCGGACGCCCCCGCTGTCCGCGCCCTGCCGTTCGCGCTGGCCTTCGCCTGGGTCCTCGCGGCACCGTGGTCGATGCCGTGGTACACGGCTCTGGCCTGGGCCCTTGCGGCCCTTTTCCGCCAGGGCCGCCCGACCCGGTGCCTCACCGTAGCCACCGCTGTCCTGGCCCTGTCCCACAACAGCGGCGGCCACGGTTGGACATGGTGAGACAGCCCATGCCAGGCCGGTCGCCGAGGTGTTCGGCCCTACGGAAGGAAGCGGGCAGTGCGGCCCCGACGGTGGCGCGTTCTGCCACGCCGATCCTGTCGATCGCGGCGGTAGGGCGAGGTTCGTGAGCCTGGGCCCAGGCGGCCGTCCCGGCACGGCCGGTGTCGGTGAGGGTTACGACGACGGCGCGGGGCCGGTGGGGGCGACCTCGCGGGTGACCAGCCCGGCGGCGAGCAGCCGGCCGATCAGGCTGCCGACATGGTCGCGCACGTCGAGGTCGGTGGCGAGGACGAGGGTGGGAATTCGCCGGGATACGACCGCCGCCGCAGAGGAGTGAGGAAAGGTGCTCGAGCGGCTTCCGTCGTTCCGCGCAGAGCTGGAGATGGAGTACGGACGCGGCCGGCCCGTCTTCGCGGACGTGGAGGAGTCGGAGGCGGACCCTGGAGCGCTTCCGGTCCTGGGTGGTGAAGATCGAGGCCCGGGACTCCTTCGGTGCCCCGCTGGGCGGGCACGGGCGCGGTGCACCCGATCGGGCCGCCGCCACGCCGGCCACGTTCGAGTCGGCGGCGCTGGAAGGGGAGGCCGCGCCGGGCCTCGACAGACAGCGGAGGCCCGGCCCTGCCGATGCGTCAGAGGTCGGGCTGCCGGCCCCTCGTCGGCTGGGCTGAGGCGAAGGGTGAGGTGGTGACGGAGGCCGCTCCTGTGCCGCGGGTGCGTCGTCGGGTCGGGCCTGTGATCAAGACGGAGAGCACGAGTGCGGAGAACGCCGAGACGATGCCGCCCAGGACCAGGGTCGAGCGGGCGCCGAGGGTGTCCGACACCGAACCAACCAGCGGGGCGCCTACAGGGGTGCCGCCGAGGAGGACCAGGAAGTAGACGGACATGACGCGGCCTCGCAGGTGTGGGTCGGCATGAAGCTGGGTCAGCGCGTTGGCGGTGGCGGTCACGATCACCGCGGCAAAACCGGTGGGGATCAGCAGAGCCATGAACGAACCGCAGTCCGGCATCAGGCCCAGCGCGGCTTCCAATGCCCCGAAGACGATCGCGGTGGAGATCAGACGGCGCAAGGTCGGGGGCTTGCCACAGCTCGCTCCGTAGACCGCGCCGATGAGGCTGCCCAAGGCGTATGCGGCAGAGAGGTAGCCGAAAGCGGCGGCGCCCGTGTGGAAGTCCGTGATGGCGACAAGGGAGATGGTGACCTGGAAGTTGAGGCCGAAGGTGCCGACGAAGGCGATGAGACTGATCGGCAGGAGCAGTTCCGAGGTGGAGGCGATGTGGCGGAAGGCGTCGCGCAGCCGGGTACGGCCGGGTCGGGGTCGACCGTGCTCGCCTGGGTCGTCTGTACGGATGGTGACCAGGCCGTAGAGGACGGCCAGGTAGGAGGCCGCGTTCATGAGGAACACCGGGCCCGTGCCGAAGGCGGCGACGGTCAGGCCGGCGAGGGCGGGGCCGACGGTGCGGGCCACGTTGAACTGGGCGGAGTTCAGGCTGACCGCGGTGGCCACGCGCTCCCGATGGACCAGGTCGGAGATGTAGGCGTTGCGGGCGGGACTGTCCACGGCGGTGGCGGTGCCGAGGGCGAAGGCCAGCACGTAGACGGACAGCAGGTTCACCGCGCCGGTGACGGTCAGCAGTCCGAGTAGGAGTGACTGCACTCCCATGGCCGTCTGCGTCAGAAGCAGGATCCGTCGCTTGGGGAACCGGTCGGCGAGGACGCCTCCGGTCAGGCCGAACAGGGTCTGCGGCAGGAACTGAAGTGCGGTCACGATGCCGACCGCGCTGCCGCTGTCGCTGGTGATGTGGAGGACGAGCAGGTCCTGGGCGGCGCGCTGCATCCATGTGCCGATGTTGGAGGTCAGCTGTCCGAGTAGGTAGCGGCGGAAGTTCCGGACGGCGAGTGTGTCCGTCACCGGCCGGCGGGAACCCGCGCTCATGACATCTGATGGGCGTTCGTGCCCGGGACGGACACATCGACATCGTCGACGTGATGAAAGGTCGGGTGCGGGTGCATGAGGAACGCGTGGTGCGAGATGTTCCAGGCATACGCGCCGGCCATGGCGAAGGCGACACGGTCGCCGACGCGCAGCCGTTCGACCGTGACGCGGCGGGCCAGGACGTCCTTGGGCGTGCACAGCTGTCCGACCAGCGTCACCGGCTCGTCACGGGCCTCGGGCCGGTCCCAGGACCGCAGCCAGACGTCGTCGGGAATCACCTCGAAGGGCTGGTCGTGCTGCTTCGCGGCAGGGGTGCGCAGATGGTGGGTGCCCCCGCGCAGTACGGCGAACGCCTCGCCGTGGCTGAACTTGACGTCCAGGACCTCGGTGACATACCAGCCGCAGTACGCCGTGACAGAACGGCCGGGCTCGATCCGCAGCGTGAGGCGAGGGTGGCGGGCCAGGATCCGGGCCAGTCCCGCGCCGAAAGCGGACCAGTCGAACACCTTGTGGGGGTGGGTGTAGTCGACGCCCATTCCCCCTCCGACGTTCACCTCGACCAGGTCTGCTGCGCGTTCGTGAGCCCAGCCTTCGGCCCAGGTCAGGATCTTGTCGGTCAGGGCCAGTTGGGCCTGGGCCCGGAGTCCGCTGGCGAGGTGAAGGTGCAGTCCGCGCAGACGGATGCGCGGATCGGAGGCGATCAGCTCCCGGCAGCCGTCCAGTTGCGCGGGATCCATGCCGAAGGGCCTCGGGTGGCCGCCCATCGCGAGGGCGACATGGCCCAAGTCGACGGGCAGGTTGACACGTAGGAGGATGTCCACGCTCCGGTCGCCCAGCAGGGTGGCAAGGAGACGCAGTTCGTGTTCGCTCTCGATGTGCAGGCGCTCCACTCCGGCTTCCAGCGCCTGGGCCAGCTCAGTCTGCGTCTTGCCGGGGCCTCCGAAGGCGAGCGGCGTATCGGGGACGAACCCGCGGACGTGGCTCAGTTCCCCGCCGGAGGCCACCTCGAATCCTTCGACGTGAGCGGCCAGGGTTCGCAGGATTCGGGGATCGGAGTTGGCCTTGGCCGCGTACAGCAGCTCGACGCGTTCCGGCAGTGCGGCCCGGATCGCGTGTACGTGCTCGCGCAGGGCCGGGAGGTCGTAGACGTACGCGGGCAGGTCGTCGTCGGTCAGTCGGGCGATGAGGTCGAGCACGTCGGGCCTCACCGGACCACCTCGCGGGGGAAGTCCGCGCCGAGGGGGCTGGGTAGGGGCACATAGGTGGCATGCCGGTCGGCCTGGCGGGCCCAGCGCAGGAGGAGGTTGGCCTTGGCGGGCAGTGGTACGCCGGAGAGCAGGGCGCGCAGGCGAGGGGGTTCGCCGGCGGTGCGGGCGTAGGCGTCGAGGTGGTCGCGGACCAGGCCCCAGAGAGCGGGTTCAAGGGGCGGCTCGAGGTCGGCCAGGGCGCTCAGGACTTCGGCGGAGTGGTTGACCAGGAGACAGTACGCGACCCGGTTCCAGCCGCGTTCGGGGTGGTAGGTGAGGGGGCTCCGGACGCCCTCCGGCAGATCGGCGAGGGTGTTCCGGTGGTGGTCGGGCAGGAGCTTGGTGCCCTCCAGGTCGCGGAAGAGCATCTGCGCGGGAGTACCGTCGGCGTTCACACCGACGACGACGTTCTGCAGGTGGGGTTCCAGGACGACGCCGTGTTCGAAGTAGGCGGCCAGCACCGGTGGCAGCAGCAGTCGTAGGTACGTGTCCCACCAGGCCAGGACGTCCCCGTCGCCGCGGGCGAGCAGATGAGAGACGTGGGCTGTACCGGTCGGGTACTCGTCCGCCACCGCGGCGGCGAGCAGGGGTGTCACCCCGGGACGCAGATGGTGGCGCAGGCCGGAGCGGACGATGACAGCGAGGCCCTCCAGGAGGGCGGTGTCGCCTGCGGTGTCGAGGGTGCGGTAGCCGGGCTCGGCCAAGAGCGCACACCCCGGGAAGCGGCCGGCGAGTTGAGCGAAGACGGGCTGGAGCAGGCGGTTGAGGGCTACGGCACCGGACAACTCGTAACGGGCGTGCTTGCGGACGCAGTTGGTGAGGCGGACGTTCAGGCTGAACTTCAGGAAGGAGTCGCTGTCAGGGTCGTACAGCGTGCGCACCGAAGCCGTCGGCACCAGCTCCGGTCCGCTCACCCCGGTGTCGACGACATCGCCGGCGGCCACCGCCTCTTGTAGCCGGTCGTGACCCTGAAGCAGCCGGTACTGCCAGGGATGCACCGGCAGCATCGCGAATCCCGGATCGGACGCCGGACACAGCGCGTCCATCTCCCGCAACTCCCCCTCCTCGCATACGAGATGCCGGCGCACGGCCAGGTAGCGCAGACGGAAGCGCGCGCCGGCCTCCGGGCCGTACGCCAGCCAGTCCGCCGGGTCGCCGGTGCGGGACTTGGGAGTGGGGTGGAAACGATGGCCGAGCACGAGGGACTGCTCCGACGCAACGTACGGATCCGGGTGCGGCGAGGCGCCCGCCCGTTCTTCCAGCGCGGAGCGGATGGTCTCACGGCTGTCGGCGACCTGACTCAGGAACTCCTCGTTGGCGACACCCGTACGGAGTTGAAGTTCGTCCTGGATGTATCCGGCCAGCTCTTTCCAGCTGACTGTCACCCAGGCGTCGTTGTCGAGCCGCTGCACGGCGCCCCGGAAGCGGTGGGCTCCGATCAGCGAGACCCTGCGCAGCGGGGAACGCAGCAGGATTCCCCGGCGGGGCAGTCGTAGCAGCAGGTGGTCGTCGTCGATCGTCGCCTGATGTTCGGGGGCTGACACCTCGCGGACCAGGCAGTTGAGCAGCGTGTGGGCGGTGACGGTGTCGGCTGTCGCCACTGGCGTGCTTGTGCCGATCGTGGTGGCGTGGGTGGCAGTGCCGGTGTTCATACGGTCGCTCCAGGGGGGACAGCGGTGCAGGGCATCAACGGCACAGCGCCAGGGGGTTGGGGACGGGCGTCCACCGGGCCTTGCCGGGGTTCTCGGCCAGGCGCATGGCGACAGTCGCCTTCAGCGGCATCGTGTCGCCGAAGAACGCCGCCGCGTCCTCCTGGTCCGGCAGGCCGGCGTACACCCGGCGGCCGACCTCGGCCACCGCGCCCCACAGCGCCCGGGGATCGGCCGCCCGCGTCCGGCTGAGGACGTCGACCAACTCGCTGAAGACTCCGCTGATCAGGCCGCCGAACAGCTTGGTGTGCAGAGCGGCCACGTCATCGCCTGCTCGCGTGCCCAGCAACGGCGGCAGCGTGAAACCGCACCGGGCCAGGCGGCGTGGGCTGACCCGCACGCCGTCCAGATCCCGGTACAGCACCCGCACCGGCCGCCCGTCCCGCAGCACGACCAGGGTGTTCTGGCCGTGCGCCTCCAGCGCCACACCCATGGAGAGCAGAGTCAGAGCGGGCGGCAGGACGAGCCCGGCGACATCCGCCAGCCAGCGCACCGGATCTCCCGACACCACGGCGGCTCCGGTCGCATGGACGGCAGTGAGCGGAACCGCGATCTCTCCGGCGTCGAGGTGGCACTCGGTCGACTCCCGGATCATTGCGGCCAGGCTCTCGGAGGGCTGTCCGTCCACGCGCACCGCGCCGCCGCCCAGCTCCCGCAGGACGCCCAGGCTGTCGCGATACCCGGCCTTGTCGATGACGGCCGCGACCAGGTCGGACAGCGGGGGCCCGTCGGCGACCTCGGCCGGGGTGATGGTGCGCCGGTAGTTGGTGACCTGCACGTCGAGCGCCGTCTTGATGTGGCAGCCCGGCAGGACGTCCAGCGGGGCGAGGGTACGCAGCGACAGCAGCGGCCGGGCCGGGATCGTCTCCTCCACGACGGCCAGGTCGAGGTGGTGCGCGAGCATGTGGTTCCGCTGCCAGGGGTGCAGCGGGAGGAGGATCGTGTCGCCGTCACGCAATCGCCAGGGCCAGTCGCCGCCCCCCTGCCAGCGGTCGGCCGGGACACGAAGCAGCGCCAGCCGGACGACTGGGTGGTGCTCAGGAGCGTACGCGAGCACGTCGTCGATCGACATACCGGTGCGCGTCCTGCAGCAGGGATGCTGTGGGTGACCGTCGACCACCGCCTGCTCAGCATCCGCCGAGTCCTTCAGGGAGACCCTTGCGCCGGCGTTCGCGGCCCTGGCCAGGGCCAGATTGACCACGCTGTTGTCCAGCTCGGCCGCCAGTCGCTCCGCCGCGGAGGTACGCAGGCCCAGTTGCGCCAGCAGCTCCACCGGTCCACGGATCGGCCCCCTTGGACCCGATACGGTGAAGTCGTCGGGCACCTCGGCGAACGGCCGCGCACTGGACTCGGCCGCCGAGAGGGAACCGCCCCTCTGCAACTCGACCACGAGGGCGTCGGACTCCCGGTGATACCCGGTCACGCCGGGCACGGGCTCTCGTACGAAAGCGCCCCACAGCCGGCCCAGCACGGTGGCACGTGCTCCCGGCAGCGCGGTCATGAAGGGCTCCACCAAGTCCGGGCGCGTGCGACGCAGTTCATCAATGGGCATACGGTGTCCCTGGTGCTTGCGGTGGGAGGCTTGTCGGGTGGTGCCCCGGTGGCACGGGCCGTGCAACCGACGCTACGGGACGACGATCAAGCGGATTGCCAGAGCACATACAGCGGGGATCCCGGATTCCTCCGATGAAGCACTCTTCCGCCCTCGCCCGCACCCGATTCCGCCGAGAAGACATTTCATTTCATGCGGCCCGACCTTGGATCAGCCTTCGGCCCTCACCTGGGAGGGTGCATACCGGCGTCCACGGCCTTAACTCTCGGCTTACTCCCCACTGTCCACGTCCTGGATGTCGTCGTCGCGCTGTGCTTCAGCGGTTACGCCGACCGTGGAGGATCACCGGCTCGGGGGAGGCTACGGCGTTTACGCCACACCCTTCGGCCGAGGTCTGTGAGCCTTCCGGCATGCATGTCTTGCTGATCGAAGACGACGACCGGGTGGCCGGACCGCTGGCGGAGGGACTGCGCCGTTTCGGATTCACCGTCGAGCACGCCAGAAACGGGGCCGACGGCCTCGCCGCGCCGGAGGCGGAGATGGTGCTGCTGGACCTGGGGCTGCCCGACATGGACGGCATCGACGTCTGCCGTGCCCTCCGTTCCCGCTCGTCCGTACCGATCATCATGATCACTGCCAGGGACGACGAGGTGGACCGGGTACTCGGTCTTGAGCTGGGCGCGGACGACTACGTCTCCAAGCCGTTCGGCGTGCGGGAACTCGTCGCCCGAATCCGCGCCGTGACACGCCGCGCCCGACCTCCCGCGCCGGCTACCCCGCGTGAGGAGCCGCAGCCCTCGGATGATCTGGCACAACGACCTGGGAGGTCCCGCATCCAGCGGATCGGCCCCCTGACCATCGACCATCGCACCCGGCGGGTACACCTGCACCAGGCGCCCATCACTCTCGCGCCCAAGGAGTTCGACCTGCTCGTCTGCCTCGCCGAAGACCCTGGGGCGGTGTGCTCCCGCCAGCAGATTCTCGACACGGCGTGGGAACCGAACTTCTTCGGCCCCACCAAGACCCTGGACGTCCACATCGCGGCGCTGCGCCGCAAACTCGGTGACTCCTCCTGGATCGAGAACATCCGCGGGATCGGCTTTCGCCTGGTCCCGCCGGCACCCGTCACAACCGCGTCCGCCGCAGAGCCGGCGCGCGGCGGAGGGCTGCGGTGACGCGTCGCATCCTGCTCAGCTATCTGAGCCTGATACTGCTCGTCCTGCTCGCGCTCGAAGTGCCGTTCGGCATCTTCTACGCCCGCAGCGAGCTGTCCCGCTTCTCCCATACGGCGCAGCAGGGGGCGATGACGCTCGCCGAGGTCTGCGAGGACAAGATGGAGCACGGACTGACGGCCGACCTGCCCGAACTGGCCCGCGCGTACGCGCAGCGAACCGGCAGCCGCGTGCTCGTCGCCGACCACAAGGGCGCCGTCCTCACCGATACCGGTGCCCGTGTCCCGGTCGGCAGGGACCTGTCCGCCGAGCCGGACATCTCCACCGCGCTGCGCGACCAGCCCGCCGTCAGCACCCGCAGCGACCCGTCCACCACCGGAGCGGTCCTCTTCGTCACCGTGCCCGGTGGCTCCAACGCCACCGTCGCCTGCGTGGTGCGAACGGTGTATGCGCTGGATCCGCTCAAGGCGCAGGTCCATGCCACCTGGCTGGCCCTCGCCGCCGTCGGGCTCGGGGTCCTGGCCGCCGTCTCCCTGATCGGCTTCGCTCTCGCCCGCTCGATCACCCGTCCCGTCCAGGCCCTGGAACGCGCCACCGCACAACTCGCCGAAGGACGAATCAGCGATCCACCGGCCACCGATCACGGGCCGCCGGAACTACGCCGGCTCGCCGCGTCGTTCACAAGAACCGCGACCCGGCTCCAGCACCTGCTCCAGGCTCAGCAGGCGTTCGCCTCCGAGGCGTCCCACCAGCTGAAGACCCCCCTGACCTCACTACGCCTGCGCCTGGAGAATTTCGAGCCGCACCTCGCCCCCTGTGCCCATGACAGCCTCGACAAAGCACTCGGGGAACTGGAGCGCCTCAGTCGTATGGTGCAGGGGCTGCTCGCGCTCGCCCGGCTGGAGAACTCCGCGATCAGGCCGGAGGCGGTCGACCTCAACACCGTCGTCGCCGATCGCGCGGCCATCTGGGCAGCCTTCGCCGACGAGCAGCAGGTCGACATCGTCGTCTCCGGGGCCATGGGCGTTCGCGTGTGGGCGGTCCCGGGAGCACCGGAGCAGATCATCGACAACCTGCTCTCCAACGCTCTGCGCGTGTCCCCGCCGGGAACCGCCATCACGCTGGCAACCGCCACCCGCCCGAGGGAAGGCAGCCGCACCCCGCCCATGACGGAGCTGCATGTGATCGACCAAGGCCCCGGCATGTCCGAGGCCGAACGGCACAGGGCCTTCGACCGGTTCTGGCGGGGCGCCGATGCCGACCACGACGGCACGGGCCTCGGCCTGCCGATGGTCCGGCAACTCACCCACGCCTGCGGTGGCGAGGTCGCCCTGGAGGCAGCCCCCGGCGGGGGGCTCGACGCCGTCGTCCGCCTTCAGCGCGCCGAGAGCCGGCCTCACCGGGAGTGACCGGATACCTCCGCGGACGCCGACTACGCAGGCCGCCCCCGTCACCGCACCGCCCACAGCAGCACTGTTCGCTGCCCTTGAGGGGGCAAGTCGCGGTGCTGTCGCTGCCGTGGATGTCCAGCGGGGCCGACCACTTCCGCCGCGGGGCCCGATGTCGGCTTCAGGCCCGAGTGGACCGCCTCCGTGACCGTCCGACCGGCGAACTCCAGCCTGTTCGTGGCCTCTTTTGGCACCCCTGTGCCCGACGGTGTTCAGCGCGCACTTCTGCCGCTGGTCCGCGTCCTGAGCCAGATACCCGACCGGGACGGCCGCAGCTTCGTGGATGCGGCCATGAACAGCGGCTATGGCGCAGAAACGGCGAATAGTTGAGGCGGGAGCCGGCAGCCGGTGGCGCAACGGTCCTGTGCACCAGGGCGGAGACGGGCAGCCCGAGTATCGGGCATCCGCCCCCGACCTGATCACCGGTGTCCGGCGTCGCCTTCATGCCCATCGCGGACGTCGCGCGACAGCGGGGACCGAAGGGCTAACCGGGCTCGACGAGCCGGCGCTGACGCACAGGCCCACCGCCCCAGGCCGAGTTTCAGACACTCCATACCCAAATCTCATGGTTGTGCAGGAACCCCGGAGCGGTCCGAGGAGTCATTCCAGTCAGGGGGCGACCACCAGAGAGGCATGAGGATGGCTGATCAGAGCAGCCGCCCCGCGCGGGGCGGAGCCGCCTGGCACTGGTGGTTCCTCGGGCTCTGGGCTGTCATCTGGTTCCTGGCGGACCTGCACGGCGGCGGCTACTCGTGGCACTACTTCGCGAACGGCAGCACCCTGCTCTTCTCTGGTTCCGGAGCGTCGCCGGCGGGGGGCCTGCACCTCTATGCGAACTACCCGAACCTGCAGATAGGACCACTGGCCTTCCTCGGCGCCTGGGTTCTGGGGAACCTCGGCGGGGTCGTCGCCGCCCAGCTGGCGATGATGAGCGTGGGCCTTCTGGTGCTGCGGCTGATGGAGCAGGCGGCACTGGCCCGGCAGCCGGATCTGCGGTCGCGCCCGCAGGCTCTGCGGATGACCCTCGCGGCCGCCGGTGCGGTGTTCCTGATCGTCTGGGCATCCCTGGCGGTGCACTACAGCCACCTCGACGACGTGCTGGCGCTGCTCTTCGCGGCACTGGCGATCCGGGCGGTCCTCGCCGACGTCCCGGCACTGGCGGGACTGAGCCTGGGCCTGGCCGTGGACGCCAAGCCGTGGGCCCTGGTCTTCCTGCCGCTGGCTCTCGCCGTGGCCCGCGACCGGCGACGGCATGTCGCGTTCTACGCCGTCGCCGTCGTGCTGCTGGCCTGGCTGCCCTTCGTCGTCGCCGACTTCGCGACGCTGGGTGCGACCCAGTACCACATCGTCAACGAACCGTCATCGGCGCTCCGCGCACTCGGGGTGTCGGCGGTGGGGACGCCGTCGTGGGACCGGCCGGCGCAACTCGTGCTCGGCTGCGTGCTCGGCGCCGCCGCGATCCTCCGAGGGCGCTGGGTAGCGGTGCCACTGCTCGGCATCGGCGCGCGACTCCTGCTGGATCCCGGCGTCTACGACTACTACTCGGCGGGATTCCTGCTCGGCACCTTGTTCTGGGAGGCCCTGGGGCTGCGTCGGCCCGTGCCCGTCTGGTCGCTGGTCTCCTTCGGCGCGCTCTATCTCGCCCCGAGGCTCACCAACGACGCGCAGGTCCTGGGCGACCTCCGACTCTGGCTAATCCTCGCGGTGACCCTTAGCGTCCTGCTGGCTCCACGGGACTGGTGTGTCGCACCGAAACCGAGCAAGGTCGCCGCTGGCGGCCCCCGACCTCCTTCCCAAGACCCGTGGGTCGCGCCCACTCGGTCGGCACGGAGGCGAGCAGGCGGTCCGTGCATCACTGAGCGTGACTGACCCGCGCCCGGGCATAGGCTCTGCAACAAGGACACCCCGGCTCGCCAGATCGAGCACAACCGCTCCGCGCGCGCTCTGCAGGGCATGATCTTCACGCGGAACGACCGGGCCGGCGAGGGCAAATTGTCCTCACCGCTCGGCCTGGTCACGGACGCTGAGGAGGTCGCCGACGGGCAGGACCTCTACGCCTATCTGGTCGACCGTCTCTCGCAGGGCGGCCGGGCCGACTACGTGATCGCGGACGGGCCCAGTTCCTGGCCCCGGAACAGACAGGCCGGCTGGCCCGTGCGGTCGACGACCTGGGCCTCGACGTCTACGCCTTCGGTATCACCACCGACTTCCGCACCAAGCTCTTCCCCTGCTCACAGCGCCTCGTGGAGCTGGCCGACCGGGTCGAGGTCCTCCAGGTGGAGGCCCTGTGCCGGTGCGGCGCCCGCGCCACCCACAATGCCCGCACGATCGGGGGCACGATGGTGGTCGAGGGCGCCCAGGTGGTCGTGGGCGACGTCAACCAGTCCGCGGACGATGTCGGCTACGAGGTGCTGTGCCGCCGCCACCACCGACGCCGTATGACGGCGGCCACGGCCCGCGCCGCGGCCCTCTCCCCGGACGTCCTGCCGGTGTCGTCCACCTCACGACCCGAGGAATCACCCGATCGGCCGGTCGAGCCGGCTGACCACCGCGAACACCGCGCCTTCGGGATCCGCGACGGTGGTCGCACGGCCGACGGCCGTGACGTCCCCTGAGCGCACCACACGCCCGCCCAGTGCGGCGACCCGCTCGGCCGCCCGGTCGACGTCCTCGACCTGGAAGTACGTCAGCCAGTGCGCGCCGCGGTCCCGGGGCAGCGCGGGCCCTGCCCCATGGATGCCGGCGACCGGACGCCCTTCGATACGCAGGACGACGTCATCGGGGTCGTCGTCCACGACCGGCTCCCGTCCGGATGCGAAGACGGTCCGGTAGAACTTGGCGACGCCCGCGGCGTCGTAGGTGAACAGCTCGTTCCAGGCGGGGGTCCCGGGGACGCCCGTCAGGCCCCTGCCGAGGTGCCCGGCCGCCTGCCGGACGCCGAACACCGCGCCCATCGGATCGGAGACGATCGCGAGCCGTCCGGTCTCGTCGGCGTCCAGCGGACCGACCGCGACCGTGCCGCCGCAGCTGCGGACGGACTCGGCGGTGGCGTCCACGTCGTCCGAGGCGAAGTACGGCGTCCAGGCGGCCGGCAGCTGACGGTCCGGCGGCAGCAGACCGATACCGGCCACCTCGCGGTCGTTCAGCACGGCCCGCACATACCGCCCCAGCGGCCGGGGGCCCGGCCGGAACTCCCAGCCGAACAGTGCCCCGTAGAACTCCTGGGTGGCGGCCATCCCGTACACCATCAGACTCGCCCAGCACGGGGTGCCGGGCGGATTCCACGCATGCGTAGTGCCGTTCGGCCCCCGCGCTTCGGTCATGGTCACTCTCTTCTCGGCCATTGGTGGTGGCCGCTCGGCTTCCACCGCGTGCGCATGTGCCGCGCACGCGCAGGTGCACGCCCCGTGCCGATGCTCGCACCACGGCGCGTGTCCTGCGCTGCGGCCGCGCCGGGGTGTGGCGTCCGCGAGCCGTGGGCCCTGGCCGTCCCCGCGGATGGCGGGCACGGCCCATCGGGAGTACGGGGTGTGCCCGCTTCCGTACGAACGGTGATCGGGACCGTCCGGCGGAGCAGAGTAGCCGCACACGGGCAAGGCGGCCACCCCGTGCGCAAGGATGGGGCCATGAAGGCCATCATCTCCGCATCCGAACTCGCGACCGAACTGGCGGGGCCGCGTCCGCCGACGCTCCTGGACATCCGCTGGCAGCTCAGCACCGCGGCCGGTCCCCGCTTCGACGGCCGCGCCGCCCATGCGGCCGGGCACATTCCGGGTGCCGTCTTCGTGGACCTGGACGCCGATCTCGCGGGCCCGCCCGGTCCCGCGGGCCGTCATCCGCTGCCCGACACGGATCACTTCGGTGCCGCGATGCGGGCCGCGGGCGTCTCCTCCGACCGGCCGGTCGTCGTGTACGACGACGGACCGGGCTGGGCCGCCGCGCGCGCGTGGTGGATGCTGCGCTGGACGGGTCACCCGGACGTGCGGGTGCTCGACGGCGGACTGAGCACCTGGGAGGGGCCGTTGGCCACCGGCGTCGAGGAGACCACCCTCGGCGACTTCCGGCCCGCGCCGGGTGCCGTACGGCTGCTTGACGCCGACGGGGCCGCGGCGCTCGCCCGTACGGGCCTGCTGCTGGACGCGCGGGCCGGTGAGCGCTACCGGGGCGAGGTCGAGCCGATCGACCGCGTGGGCGGGCACGTCCCGGGCGCGGTGTCCGCGCCGACGACGGAGAATCTGACCGAGACCGGGCACTTCCGGTCCGCCGCCGAACTGGCCGAACGCTTCAAGGCTCTCGGCGTGACGGAGGGCACCGAGGTCGGCGTGTACTGCGGTTCGGGAGTCTCCGCCGCCCAGCAGGTCCTGGCGCTCACGCTCGCGGGGATCCCTGCCGCACTGTATGTGGGCTCGTGGTCGGAGTGGTCGTCGGACGGCAGCCGGCCGGTGGCGGTGGGATCCGACCCGCAGTGAACGCCGGTTGCCCGGCCTGACCGCCTCAGGGTGACCACATGGGTGCGGGGCCCACGCGATCGCGCGGGCCCCGCACCCATGTCTGCACAGTTCCTGTGCGCGTAGGTCTACTCCTGCTTCTTGCGGCGCGTTCCGAACACGATCTCGTCCCAGCTGGGGACGGCCGCCCGACGACCCGGACGGACGCCGTCCGCCTCGGCCTGACGGTCCGTCGCACCGATGAGGCGATCCCTGTGGCTGGCGACCGTGCGCGGCATGAGCACGTCCGCGTACGCCGAACCGGCCGAGGCCGCGGGAGCCGGGGGCTCCTCCGCCGCAGGCTCCTCGACGGGCTCCTCCTCCTGCGGTTCCGCGGGCCGCTCGGGCACGACCATGTCACCGCGGAAGCTCGGTACCGCCTCCAGGAGGCTGGTGAGCGAGTCCCGTTCACCCGTGCTCTCCTCGGCGGGCTCGGGCGCCTGCGCGGGGAGGACGGGCCGGTCCACCGGGCGGTCCAGGGCGCGGTCGAGCCGGCCTTCGCGCGGCAGACGCGCGATCCGCGGTACGAACGGGTAGCTCGGCTCGGGCGCCGCCAGGTCGTCGGACTCGCCGATCAGTGAACGGGCCTCGTCGTCGACGGCCTGGACGAGTCGCCTGGGCGGGTCGTACGTCCAGCTCGCCGAGTGCATCTCGCCCGCGACCCGGTAGACGAGCAGGACCTCCCAGGTGCCGTCGTCGCGGCGCCAGGAGTCCCACTGGACGGTGTCCTTCTCGGCGCCGCGCAGCAACAGCCGTTCCTGGACGGCCTCGCCGAGCTGGGGGCCGGCGTTCTCCCCGGGCCTGCGCACGGGCGTCTTGCGGGCGCGCTCGGCCATGAAGGCGCGCTCTGCGAGGACCGGGCCCTCGAAGCGGCGCACGCGGTCGACCGGAATCCCGGCGAGCTGTGCGACCTCTTCGGCGGACGCGCCGGCCCGTATCCGGGCCTGGATGTCTCGGGGGCGGAGATGGCTCTCCACCTCGATCTCGATCTGGCCGAGGCGGGGACGGTCGCCGCGCACGGCGGCGCGGAGCCGTTCGTCGATCGGAAGCGTGTACTCCGTGCTGTCCGCAGCCTTCAGCACCAGCCGTGTGCCGTCATTGGAGACGGCCACGACACGCAGTTCGGGCATGGGGACCTCCCGGGTGGTGCCTGCCGACGTCACGTGCGTCGCTGCTTCCGCTAGTCGAGTGTGGCCTGCCCGGGTGCAGCCTGCCACAACCTTGCCGAGTTGCCCGGCGTGTCGGGCATGGGCCCTGGGCCGCCGTTATGGCACGGTTACCTATTCGCAACGCTAAGTGACCAACTCCGTCACCCTGTGCAACTAGCCCCCTCCCGGCGGTCCAGCAAGGCCCCGGACGCCCTGGCGGGAGACCGGACCCAGGGCTCGCAACAGTACTCCATTCGGGCCACCTACGTGGATCGGCGCGCCGCCCAACTTCTGGCAAGCTGCGCGAGTTGGCCGTCCGATGCGCCGTTTTCGTGTCCCTCAAACGTGGCGCACCTCACCCAACCGCCCGAAAAGGAACCAATGGTGAGAGCCGTGCGTCCGCCCTCTCGTGCGGGCGGACGATCGTCCGCGGGCGGCCGGGTGCGACCTGAGCCTCCGTTACGCGCCCAGCACCCGCCGGAGGTAGTCGTTCCCGAAGCGCCGGTCCGGGTCGAGCCGGTCCCGTACGGCCGTGAACTCGCCGAAACGCGGATAGACCCCGGCGAGATACTCCGCGTCACGCGTGTGGACCTTGCCCCAGTGCGGCCGCCCCTCGTGCGCCGTGAAGATCCGTTCGGCGGCGGTGAAGTATGCCTGATATGGCGTACCGCGGAACATGTGTACGGCGATGTACGCACTGTCCCGTCCGGACGCCGTGGACAGGGGGATGTCGTCGGCCGGGGCGGTACGGACCTCGACCGGGAAGCTGACGCGCAGGTTCGACCGGTCGACCATGGCCTTCAGTTCGCGCAGCGTGTCCACGAGGGCCGCACGCGGGACGGCGTACTCCATCTCCACGAACCGCACCCGCCGGGGCGAGGTGAAGACCTTGTAGGGGATGTCGGTGTAGGTGCGCGCCGACAGGGCGCGGCTGGAGATCCGGGCGATCGCCGGGATGGTGGCGGGAACGGCGCGGCCGACCCAGTTGGCCGCGTGGAAGACGCCGTTGGAGAGGAACTCGTCCTCGAACCAGCCGTTCAGCTGCCCGACCGGCTTCTCGGGGCCGGCGCTGCGGTTGTTGCGCTTGGTGTTGGTGTTCCCGGTGTGCGGGAACCAGTAGAACTCGAAGTGCTCGTTCTCGGCCCAGAGTTCGTCGAACTCGGTGAGGACCCTCTCCAGGGGCATCGGCTCCTCGCGGGCCGTGAGCAGGAAGACCGGCTCCACCGCGAAGGTGATCGCGGTGATGATCCCCAGAGCGCCGATGCCGATGCGGGCCGCCGCGAAGATCTCCGGGTTCTCCTTCTCGGAGCAGGTGAGCACCGAGCCGTCCGCCGTGACCAGTTCGAGCCCTCTGATCTGGGCGGCGATCGAGCCGGACTCGCGACCGGTGCCGTGCGTGCCGGTGCTGGTCGCGCCGGAGGCGGTCTGCTCCATGATGTCGCCCATGTTCGTGAGCGACAGTCCCTCGCGCGCGAGGGCCGTGTTGAGTCTCTTGAGCGGGGTGCCCGCCCCGACGGTGACCGTGCCGGCCGCTCGGTCGATACCGCGTATGCCCGTCAGCAGTTGAGGACGTATCAGCACCCCGTCGGTGGCCGCGGCGGCCGTGAAGGAGTGCCCGGTCCCGACGGCCTTCATCGTGAGGCCCTCCTCGGCCGCCCGGCGCACGGCGTCGGAGAGTTCCTCGACCGAGGCGGGGGTGATCTCCCGCAGGGGCCGGGCGGTGACGTTCCCCGCCCAGTTACGCCACGTGCCGCTCTTCCCGCTCACTGTGGTGCTCATGGGACCCTCCCCGCTGCGGAACCGGCCTGCTGAGCCGGCGATACCCGAGGAAACCGACCGCGACCGCGACGGCCCCGGACACGGCCGGAACCCCGTACCCGGTCCTCGCACCGGCCGCGTCGATCACCCAGCCCGCCATGGAGGAACCGATCGCGACCCCGACCGCGAGCCCGGTGGACACCCAGGTCATTCCCTCGGTCAGATGCGCGCGTGGTACGTGCCGTTCGACGAGGGCCATCGTCGTGATCATGGTGGGTGCGATGGTCAGGCCCGCAACGAACAGCGCCACGGCCAGAAACGGCAAGTTTCCGACCAGTAGGAGGGGGATCATACTCACGGCCATGGCACATATGCCCAGTAGCCATCTGCGTTCCGGGGCGCCCGTGAAGCGCAGCAGCCCGAAGACCAGGCCGGCGGCGCAGGAGCCCGCCGCGTAGAGCGCCAGGACGACGCTGGCGGCCGCCTTGTGGCCCTGCTCGTCGGCGAAGGCGACGGTCACCACGTCGACCGCGCCGAAGATCGTTCCCGTGGCCACGAACGTGGCGACCAGGACCTGGAGTCCCGGTGAGCGCAGCGCGGTGCCCCCGGTGCGGTCGTCGCGCGGGTGCGGCTCGGGTTCGGTGGCGCGCTGCGCGGTGAGCCAGAGGACGCCGGTCGCGAGGAAGCATGCGGCGAGCAGGGGCCCGGCCTCCGGGAACCAACTCGTGGACAGGCCGATGGAGATGATCGGCCCGAAGATGAAGCACACCTCGTCGACCACCGACTCGAAGGAGTAGGCGGTGTGCAGGTGCGGGGTGCCCCGGTACACGGCCGCCCAGCGGGCCCTGACCATCGCGCCGAGACTGGGCACCGCGCCGATGCCCGCGGCGCACCCGAAGAGCACCCAGTCCGGCCAGGCGAGATGGGCGGCCAGGAGCAGTCCCGTGGCCGCGGTCAGCGCGACGAGCGTCGCCGGGCGCAGCACCCGGCGTTGCCCGTACCGGTCGACGAGGCGCGAGATCTGGGGGCCGACGACGGCGGCGGACAGCGCGATGGTGGCCGAGAGGCCGCCCGCGAGCCCATACCGTCCGGTGAGCTGGGAGACCATCGTGACCACGCCGATGCCCATCATCGACAGCGGCATCCGGCCGAGGAAACCGGCGGCGGAGAAGCCCTTGGAGCCGGGGGCGGCGAACAGGGCGCGGTAGGGGCTTGGCACGGAGTCTCCGATCCGTCCGGTAAGGCGTGAAAAGGAGGCATGTACCTTACGAGTTAGGCAACCCTAACGTATTCGCCATGCGGTGTCCGCACCAGTGTTCGGACATGGTCGAGTTGCGTGACCGCGGGTCAGACGTCGTGAGTACGGGCGGGTGGCGGAGGCGCTGTCGGTGGTGAGTGGCAGGATCGTAGACATGCCCGACGCACTAGATGCCAGCCCGTACGACGCCCTCTTGCTCCTCTCGTTCGGCGGCCCGGAGGGCCCGGACGACGTGGTCCCGTTCCTGGAGAACGTGACGCGGGGCCGGGGCATCCCCAAGGAGCGCCTGAAGGAAGTGGGGCAGCACTACTTCCTCTTCGGCGGGGTCAGCCCCATCAACGGCCAGAACCGCGCCTTCCTGGACGCCCTCCGCAAGGACTTCGCCGGCCACGGCCTCGACCTGCCCGTCTACTGGGGCAACCGCAACTGGGCGCCCTATGTCACCGACACCCTGCGCGAGATGGTCACGGACGGTCACCGCCGCATCCTGGTCCTCGCGACCAGCGCCTACGCCTCCTACTCGGGCTGCCGCCAGTACCGCGAGGACCTCGCCGGAGCCCTGGCCGCACTGGAGGCCGAGGGGCTGGAGCCGCCGAAGATCGACAAGCTGCGGCACTACTTCAACCACCCGGGCTTCGTGGAGCCGATGATCGAGGGCGTCCTGGCGTCCCTGGCCGACCTCCCCGAGGACGTCCGGGCCGGCGCCCACATCGCCTTCACCACCCACTCCATCCCGACCACGGCGGCCGACAGCTCCGGTCCGGCCGAGGGGCACGGGGACGGCGGGGCCTATGTGAGGCAGCACCTGGACGTGGCGCGGCTGATCGCCGACGCCGTGCGCGAGCGCACGGGTGTGGACCACCCCTGGCGGCTCGTCTACCAGTCGCGCTCGGGCGCGCCGCACATCCCCTGGCTGGAGCCGGACATCTGCGACCACCTGGAGGAGCTGCACGGCGCCGGGGTCCCCGCCGTCGTGATGGCGCCGATCGGGTTCGTCTCGGACCACATGGAGGTCCTGTACGACCTGGACACGGAGGCCAAGGCGAAGGCCGAGGAGCTGGGCCTGCCGGTGCGCCGCTCGGCCACCGTCGGCGCCGACCCTCGGTTCGCCGCCGCCGTCCGGGACCTGGTCGTCGAGCGCGCCGCGACCGAGCGCGGGCAGCAGGTGACCCCGTGCGCCCTCGGGGCGCTGGGCCCGAGCCACAACCTCTGTCCGGTGGGCTGCTGCCCGGCCCGCACCCCCAAGCCCGCCGCCGCGGGCGCCGACAGCCCGTACGCGTGAGGAGCACCGTGACCGACCAGGCAGAACCGTCCGAACGACTGAAGGCCGAACTGCTGGACCTCGCCCTGGAGGCGGCGACCCGGGCGGGGACCTTCCTGCGTGAGGCTCGCCCCGACGACCTCGGGGTGGCCGCCACCAAGTCCAGCGCCATCGATGTCGTCACCGAGATGGACATCGCCGCCGAGAAGCTGATCACCGGGCTGCTCACCGACCGCAGGCCCGACGACGGCCTGCTCGGTGAGGAGGGGGCCAGCGGCGAGAGCCGTAGCGGCGTCGAATGGGTGATCGACCCGATCGACGGCACGGTGAACTATCTCTACGGGCTGCCGAGCTGGGCGATCTCCATCGCGGCCCGCAAGGACGGGGAGACCCTCGTCGGGGTGGTCCACGCGCCCATGCGCGAGGAGATGTTCCGGGCGGTCCTGGGCGCAGGCGCGTTCCTGAACGACCGCCCCGCGCACGTGCGCCCCGCGCCCGAGCTGGGGCTCGCCCTGGTGGGCACCGGCTTCGGCTATCTCGCCGAGCGCAAGGCCCAGCAGGCCGAGGTGGCGCGGCGGCTGATCCCCGAGGTGCGGGACATCCGCCGGGGCGGCTCCGCGGCGATCGACCTGTGCGATGTGGCGGCGGGACGCCTGGACGCGTACTACGAACGGGGGCTGAACCCCTGGGACTACGCGGCGGGCGACCTGATCGCCCGGGAGGCGGGCGCCCTGACCGGCGGCCGCCCCGGGGAGCCGATCTCCCCGGCCCTGACGATCGCGGCCCCGCCCGGCCTCTTCGAACGCCTTCAGGCCAGGCTGGACGACCTGGGGGCGTGGCACGACTGACCGGAACCGACCTCCGGGCCCGTTCGGCCGGAGGGGTGAGCGCGCGCGACGGCGCCACGGGCCCCACGCGCCGGCGCCGTACGTGAGACAGGGCCCCGGCCTGGATCTGCCGGGGCCCCGCATCGAGCGAGCTGATCAGACGCGCGTCGCGCCGACTTCCACACCGTGCTCGGCGGCAAGGCGGTGCAGGTCGTCGAGCTCCGACTGTTCGACGTCCACAAGGAAGTCGTCGCCGGTTTCACGGGCACGCGTCAGGTCGGACTCGGTCGCCCGTATGCGCTGCAGAAGTCCTGCGGTGAATGCGTCCATGCTGCGCCCCCTCGTCCTGGGTCGTGGGTCGGTGGCACGGGGGTGTGCCATTGGGAAGGGACGATCACGTCTTCTGGGTGCCCAGCGCTGCCCTGGCTGGGCGGCGACGGTGCCGGACACCCACGCCCGCTCTACGGGAAAGTGGTGAGCAGCCGACCACATGTGGTGTGCCACATGCAGAGCGTGATCGTGGGGTGTAAAGCCGTCCTCCCCCGACGTTCTTCGTCGGAAACCTCAACCGCCCGAGAAAATTTCGCATTCCCTCGCGCCGCGATCGGCGTCCTGGGCCCCGCTCACCCGCCTTACAGCCGGTTTACGGCCGAAAAGGGCAGGATGGAGGTCACACCCACGACAGACCCGCCCGCGGGCTGCCCGCATGGTCCGGGCGCCGCGGGTGGACACAGGAAGGACAAGCGACGTGCGCGTACTCGTCGTCGAGGACGAGCAACTGCTCGCCGATGCGGTGGCCACCGGACTGCGCCGGGAGGCCATGGCCGTCGACGTCGTGTACGACGGTGCGGCCGCCCTGGAGCGCATCGGCGTCAACGACTACGACGTGGTCGTCCTCGACCGGGACCTTCCGCTGGTGCACGGCGACGACATCTGCCGCAGGATCGTCGAGCTGGGGATGCCCACCCGCGTCCTGATGCTCACCGCTTCGGGCGATGTCAGCGACCGTGTCGAGGGCCTGGAGATCGGCGCGGACGACTATCTGCCCAAGCCGTTCGCGTTCAGCGAGCTTATCGCCCGGGTGCGGGCCCTCGGCCGGCGTACGAGCGTGCCGCTGCCGCCCGTTCTGGAGCGCGCCGGGATCAAGCTCGACCCCAACCGCCGCGAGGTCTTCCGCGACGGCAGGGAGGTCCAGCTCGCGCCCAAGGAGTTCGCGGTCCTGGAGGTGCTCATGCGCAGCGAGGGCGCCGTCGTCTCGGCCGAGCAGCTTCTGGAGAAGGCCTGGGACGAGAACACCGACCCGTTCACCAACGTCGTGCGCGTGACCGTGATGACCCTGCGCCGCAAGCTCGGCGAGCCCCCGGTCATCGTCACCGTGCCCGGCTCCGGATACCGGATCTGATCGCCGTGGCCACGACACCCGCACCACCCACGGCACCGCCCAAGCCCACCTGGGACCCCCGGCGGCCCGAACCCCCGTTCCCCTGGCTGCGCCCGACCATCCGGATAAGGCTCACGCTGCTGTACGGCGGCATGTTCCTGATCGCCGGCATCCTGCTGCTGTCGATCATCTACCTGTTCGCGGCGCACGCGCTGAACGTGGGCAGCGAACTGCCGTTCAAGATCCTCTCGGGACAGGTCGCGAGCGACTCCTGCAACTTCCCGTCCCACCCGTCGGCGCCCGAGCTCAACGACGCCATGAACGCCTGTGTGAACGAACAACGCCAGCAGGCCCTGAACAACCTGCTCAGCCGCTCCCTGCTGGCCCTCCTCGGCCTCGCGGTGATCGCCTTCGCCTTCGGCTACGCGATGGCGGGCCGGGTCCTCTCGCCGCTCGGGCGGATCACCCGCACGGCCCGTGCGGTGGCCGGCTCGGATCTGTCCCGGCGGATCGAGCTGGACGGCCCGGACGACGAGCTGAAGGAGCTGGCGGACACCTTCGACGACATGCTGGAGCGACTCCAGCGAGCCTTCACGGCCCAGCAGCGCTTCGTCGGCAACGCCTCCCACGAGCTCCGCACCCCGCTCGCGATCAACCGCACGCTCCTGGAGGTCCATCTGTCGGACCCCGGGGCGCCCGTGGAGCTGCAGCAGCTCGGCAGGACGCTGCTCGCCACCAACGAGCGCAGCGAGCAGCTCGTGGAGGGCCTGCTGCTGCTCGCCCGCAGCGACAACCAGATCGTCGAGCGCAAGCCCGTCGATCTGGCCGAGGTGGCCTCGCAGGCCGTCGACCAGGTGTACGCCGAGGCGGAGGCCAAGGGCGTGGAGATCCGCGGCGACCGTGCTCCCGCGGTCGTCCGGGGCAACGGGGTGCTGCTGGAGCGGATCGCCCTGAACCTCGTCCAGAACGCGGTGCGCTACAACATCCCGGAGGGCGGCTGGGTGGAGGTGACCACCGAGGCTCAGCACGGTCAGGCGGTCCTGGTGGTCACGAACACCGGTCCGGTCGTTCCCGCGTACGAGATCGACAATCTGTTTGAGCCGTTCACGCGGCTGCGGACGGAGCGCACGGGCAGTGACAAGGGCGTCGGCCTGGGTCTGTCCATCGCCCGGTCCGTGGCGCGCGCCCACGGCGGCCACATCACCGCTCAGCCCCGTGAAGGGGGTGGCCTCGTGATGCGCGTCACGCTGCCGGTCTGAGATCATGCCCCGGGGCGCTGCGCGCCGTTCGCTTTGAGCGGAATTTTCGGGCACGAAATCCGGGGGGTCGGTGTGTGATCGATCACAAGGGCACCTTTCCGGCCATCTACTCTCCGTGAGCCCGTGACTCCCGTAAAGCCGGGAAAATCCGGGTTTTCCGGGGGCTTGATCACGGGAAGTACACGATGAGGTGGCTTTGAAGTGCAGCCCCGAGACCGTGTACGGTCCGCTTCGCCATCCAACCCGATCACTCTTGAGGAGTCCGGTTGGGTGTCGATTGAGTAACAGACCTTGATGTGAGGCAAAATCTCCGCCTCGAGGCGGGCACAAGTCCGGCCTCTCACGCGTTACGTGCGCTGGAGACACCCGCAGACACCCAGAGGGGGAGAGCGAAATGGCAACGGATTACGACACCCCACGCAAGACCGACGACGACGTCGACTCCGACAGCCTTGAAGAGCTGAAGGCCAGGAGGAACGACAAGTCCGCGTCGGCCGTAGACGTCGACGAGTTCGAGGCCGCAGAAGGCCTGGAGCTCCCGGGCGCCGACCTCTCCAACGAGGAGTTGGCCGTCCGTGTGCTCCCGAAGCAGCAGGACGAGTTCACCTGCATGAGCTGCTTCCTGGTGCACCACCGCAGCCAGCTGGCCCGGGAGAAGAACGGTCAGCCGATCTGTCGCGACTGCGACTGAGGCGGGGTCGGCCGTGTACGGCTCGACCCCACCTTGGAAGCGCCGCTTCCCGCGCCGGGGAGCGGACCTCGAGCCGCTCGGCGGCTCAGACGGCGTGCGTGACGACGAGCGAGGCTCTTCCGTCGAGGGAATGGAGGGAACAGCCTCGCTCGAACCGGCACCCGCCTCCGCGGCCCCCAAGGGGCCGGAGGCGCATGCCGACCCGCCGGCACCCGTCGCACGCCGTCGTGCGGCCGCCGTCCGGGCCGGGATCGAGGAGGGCGTCCGCAAGGGCGGCAGCAGGGCCAGGGCGGGCCTGGCGTATCTCGCCGACCGGATCATCGACTTGGCCCCGCGGCTCCCCGTACGGGACCTCCAGACCCTCCGCGCACAGTTCCCCGGGCTCGGGCCCGAGGCGCTGGCCGACAAGCTCGTGGCGGGCGCGTCGACGGCTACGGCCACCGTCGGAGCCGGAGTCGGCGCGGCCGCGATGATGCCGGTGCCGCCGGCCATGCCGACCGAACTGGCCACGGAGATCACCGGGGTCGCGGCGATCGAGCTGAAACTGATCGCCGAACTGCACGAGGTCTACGGCGTACGACCGCAGGGGACCCTCACAGAGCGCAGCACCGCGTATCTGAAGTCCTGGTCCGGCGAACGCGGCATCGAGGTGACCAAGCCGTCGACGATAGACGCGGCTCTGGGCGGCCAGATGAAGCGGGAACTGCGGCAGCAGATCATGAGGCGCATGGTCCGCAATCTGCCGAACCTGATGCCGTTCATGGTCGGGGCCGCCGTGGGTGCGGTCATGAACCGACGGGACACCCGGCGCCTCGCGGCACGGATCCGCAGAGATCTGCGACGTCGGCAGGTGCCCTGGGAGGCGCTGCCGCAACTGCCGCCTCTCGAGGAACCGAAGAATCCCCTGGAGCTCGACACCTGACCGCCGGCGACCGGCCGGGTCCGGCTGGGTCAGCGCGTCCCTACGCCTGCGCCCGGGCCGCCTTGAGCGCCGCCGTGAGCCGCTGCGGCTCCCGCGTCGACAGATACAGATACGGCGTCGGGTCGGCCGGGTCCGTGACCTCGACCTTCAGAGCCGTCGGAATGTACGCCCGCAGCAGCATGAAGGCGCGTGTGTCCGCCTTGTACGTGCGCCAGGCGCGCGCCTCCTCCCCGTTCAGCGTCTCCGAGTCGCCGAGCGCCGACAGCGGGATCCGGGCCTCGCCCGCCACGAGCGAGTCCCCCACCACACGGATCCGCACGGAGCCGTAGGAGCTGACCACCACGGCCGAGGCCGCGGTACCGCCGACCAGTCCGCCGAGCAGCGGGAGCGTGCCGAAGGGCAGCAGGACGAGAGCCAGGGCGACACCGACCAGGAGGCACATCAGCCACCAGGAGCGGGGCGCGGTGAGGCGTTCTTCGTACGGCGACGCGGAGAGCTGCATGAGCTCAAGCTTGGCATGGTGTCCGGGAGGCGTTCACGCGCGGGTAAGGTCTGCGGCTGTGAGTGGTACTTCCGCAGCCCTGACGCCCCCCGCCGACGCCGTGGCGCCCGTGCGGCACCCCGCCGCGCCCGCTCCGGGAGAGCTGCTCGGCGCGCACTACGGGCAGTGCTTCGGGTGCGGGGGAGACCAGCCCCATGGACTGCACCTCCAGGCGCGGGCGGGCGAGGGCGTGTCCCTGACCGCCGAGTTCACCGTCCAGCCCGCCCACCAGGGGGCGCCGGGCCTCGCCCACGGCGGCGTGCTCGCCACCGCCCTCGACGAGACCCTCGGCTCCCTGAACTGGCTGCTGCGCACCGTCGCGGTGACCGGACGGCTGGAGACCGACTTCGTGCGGCCGGTTCCCGTGGGTACCGTGCTGTATCTGGAGGCCGAGGTGACGGCCGTGGCCGGACGGAAGATCTACTCCAGGGCCACCGGCCGGGTGGGCGGCCCCGACGGACCCGTCGCCGTCCGCGCCGAGGCCCTCTTCATCGAGGTCAAGGTCGACCACTTCATCGACAACGGCCGCCCGCAGGAGATCAAGGCGGCCATGAACGACCCGGACCAGCTCCGGCGCACACGAGCCTTCGAGGTGAACCCGTGACCCGCGACCCCGTGAACGTGCTGATCCGGCGCGTAGACCCTGACGTACCCCTTCCGGCGTACGCGCACCCCGGAGACGCGGGGGCCGATCTTCGGACCACCGAGAGCTGCGAGCTCGGACCCGGCGAACGGGCCGTGTTGCCCACAGGTGTGTCTGTCGCGCTCCCTGAGGGGTACGCGGCCTTCGTGCATCCGCGTTCGGGTCTCGCCGCGCGCTGCGGTGTCGCCCTCGTGAATGCCCCGGGGACGGTTGATGCCGGGTACCGTGGGGAGATCAAGGTGATCGTGGTGAATCTCGACCCGCGCGAGCCCGTGCGGTTCGAGCGCTTCGACCGGATTGCCCAACTGGTCGTCCAGCAGGTCGAGAGGGTCCGCTTCGAGGAGGTCGCGGAGCTTCCCGGCTCAACGCGGGCCGAGGGGGGCTTCGGGTCCACCGGCGGTCATGCCGCCGTGGGCGGGGCAACGGGTGGGAATCGATACGCTTCGGTCGTATCCGACCGGGAAGGACAGTGACGTGTTCGGACGTCGCAACAAGAAGGGTGCCGCCGGGGACGCGGCCGGCGAGGCCGAGCAGGTCGTCGACGATGTCGACACCGAGGCGGAGGAAGAAGAGGTCGCGCGTGAGCGCGTGAGGCTCGAGCCGGAGCCGCGCCCCGACGGCCCCTGGGACGACACCGAGGTCCGCGAGCCCGGCGAGGGCCGGGTGGACCTGGGCGGTCTGTTCGTGCCCGGGGTCGAGGGCATGGAGCTGCGGGTCGAGGTCGCGGGCGACGCGATCGTCGCGGCGACCGTCGTGCTGCGCGACAGCGCCATCCAGCTGCAGGCCTTCGCCGCGCCCAAGCGCGAGGGCATCTGGGGCGAGGTGCGCGAGGAGATCGCCAGCGGTATCACCCAGCAGGGTGGCATCGTCGACGAGGTCGAGGGGCCGCTGGGCTGGGAGCTGCGCGCCCAGGTGCCGGTGCAGCTGCCGGACGGCACGAGCGGTTTCCAGGTCGTGCGGTTCGTCGGCGTGGACGGTCCGCGCTGGTTCCTGCGGGGTGTGATCTCCGGCCAGGGAGCGGTGCAGCCGCAGGCCGCGGGGCTGCTGGAGCAGATCTTCCGGGACACGGTCGTGGTGCGGGGCGAGGGCCCGATGGCGCCGCGCGACCCGATCGTCCTGAAGCTGCCGAACGACGCGCAGATGGTGCCCGAGGGTGTCCAGCAGGAGGAGGGCGGCTCGCGCTTCTCCGGCGGCATGGGTCAGCTGCAGCGGGGACCCGAGATCACCGAGGTCCGCTGACCGCTCGGCGGACAGGATCGTGCGAGGCCGTATCCCCTGGGGTACGGCCTCCGTCGTACGCGAATCCATGAGTTCATTGGATGCATCAGGGTTGCGTCAAAGACGCACGTCGGGGTGCATCATGTCCGATTTGTCGTAATTGTTGGCCGTAAGGTCGACGAAGCGTACGCAGGTATGTGTGGGAAGACAATGGGGCCATGGGACGCGGCAAGCTTCGGATCTATCTCGGTGCGGCACCGGGTGTCGGCAAGACCTACGCCATGCTGTCCGAGGCCCACCGCCGCATCGAGCGCGGCACGGACTGCGTGGTCGCCTTTGTCGAGCCCCATGACCGTCCGCGCACCGAGGTGATGCTGCACGGCCTGGAGCGGATACCGCGCAAGGAGCTCAACCACCGGGGCGCTGTCTTCACCGAGATGGACGTGGACGCCGTGCTGGACCGCGCCCCCGCCGTCGCCCTGGTGGACGAACTCGCCCACACCAACATCCCCGGCTCGCGCAACACCAAGCGCTGGCAGGACGTCGAGGAGCTGCTCGCCGCCGGGATCGACGTGGTCTCGACCGTCAACATCCAGCACCTGGAGTCCCTCGGCGACGTCGTGGAGTCCATAACGGGCGTACGGCAGCGGGAGACCGTCCCCGACGAGGTGGTGCGCCGCGCGGACCAGATCGAGCTGGTGGACATGTCCCCGCAGGCGCTGCGCCGACGGATGGCACACGGCAACATCTACAAGTCGGACAAGGTCGACGCGGCGCTGTCGAACTACTTCCGGCCCGGAAACCTGACCGCCCTGCGGGAACTCGCCCTGCTGTGGGTGGCCGACCGGGTCGACGAGTATCTGAACGAGTACCGCCGCCGACACCGGGTGTCGACGATCTGGGGCTCGCGTGAGCGGATCGTGGTCGGCCTGACCGGCGGTCCCGAGGGGCGGACCCTGATCCGCCGGGCCGCCCGGCTGGCGGAGAAGGGCGCCGGCGGCGAGGTGCTGGCCGTCTACATCTCCCGCAGCGACGGACTCACCTCCGCCTCGCCCAAGGAGCTGGCGGTGCAGCGCACCCTGGCGGAGGATCTTGGCGGAACCTTCCACCACGTCGTCGGCGACGACATTCCGGCGGCGCTCCTGGACTTCGCCCGCGGAGTGAACGCCACCCAGATCGTCCTCGGCTCCTCGCGCCGCAAGGCCTGGCAGTACGTCTTCGGGCCCGGCGTCGGCGCCACGGTCGCCCGTGAGTCGGGGCCCGACCTCGACGTGCACATCGTCACCCACGAGGAGGTCGCCAAGGGTCGCGGCCTGCCGGTGGCCCGGGGCGCCCGGCTCGGTCGCACCCGCATCATCGCGGGCTGGCTGGTCGGCATCGTCGGCCCGGCCGTCCTCGCGGTGCTGCTGAACGCCGTGGACCTCGGCCTCGCCAACGACATGCTGCTGTTCCTGGCGCTGACCGTGGCGGCGGCCCTGCTGGGCGGTCTCTTCCCCGCGCTCGCCTCGGCGGCCTTCGGCTCCCTGCTGCTGAACTACTTCTACACGCCCCCGCTGCACCGGCTGACGATCGCCGACCCGAAGAACATCGTCGCCATCGCGATCTTCGTCGGGGTCGCGGTGTCGGTGGCCTCTGTGGTGGACCTGGCCGCCCGGCGCACCCACCAGGCGGCACGGCTGCGCGCCGAGTCGGAGATCCTCTCCTTCCTGGCGGGCAGCGTGCTGCGTGGCGAGACCGGCCTGACGGAGATCCTGGAACGGGTGCGCGAGACCTTCGGCATGGAGTCGGCGGCCCTGCTGGAGCGGACGAGCGAGGTCGACCCCTGGACCTGCGCCGGCAGCGTGGGCCCGGGCGCCGCGGTCGAGCGGCCCGAGGACGCCGACGTGGACGTACCGGTGGGCGACCATATGGCGCTCGCGCTGTCCGGACGGGTCCTGCCCGCCTCCGACCGCCGGGTGCTGGCCGCGTTCGCCGCGCAGGCCGCGGTGGTGCTGGACCGCCAGCGCCTGCAGCAGGAGGCCGAACAGGCCCGCGCGCTGGCCGAGGGCAACCGCATCCGCACCGCCCTGCTCGCCGCCGTCAGCCATGATCTGCGCACCCCGCTCGCGGGCATCAAGGCGTCGGTCACCTCGCTCAGGTCGGAAGACGTGGAGTGGTCGGAGGAGGACCGCGCCGAGCTGCTGGCGGCGATCGAGGAAGGCGCCGACCGGCTCGACCACCTCGTGGGCAACCTGCTCGACATGTCCCGCCTCCAGACCGGAACCGTCACCCCGCTCATCCGGTCGATCGACCTGGACGAGGTGGTGCCGATGGCGCTCGGCGGGGTGCCCGAGGACAGCGTCGAGCTGGACATCCCGGAGAGCCTGCCGATGGTCGCCGTGGACGCCGGGCTGCTGGAGCGGACGGTCGCCAACCTGGTCGAGAACGCCGTCAAGTACAGCCCCCTGGGAACGCCCGTCCTGGTCGCCGCGAGCGCCCTCGCCGACCGGGTCGAGGTGCGGGTGGTGGACCGGGGGCCGGGCGTCCCCGACGAGGCGAAGGACCGGATCTTCGAACCCTTCCAGCGCTACGGCGACGCCCCCCGCGGCGCCGGTGTCGGTCTCGGCCTCGCGGTCGCCCGTGGCTTCGCCGAGGCCATGGGCGGCACGCTGAACGCCGAGGACACCCCCGGCGGTGGACTCACGATGGTCCTCTCCCTGCGAGGCGTGGGGAGCCCTCAAGGCCCCGCACGCGTCGCCGAACCAGAAAGGCAAACCACATGACCCGGGTGCTCGTGGTCGACGACGAGCCGCAGATCGTGCGCGCCCTCGTGATCAACCTCAAGGCGCGCAAGTACGAGGTGGACGCGGCTCCCGACGGCGCCACCGCACTCCAGCTCGCCGCCGCTCGCCACCCCGACGTCGTCGTGCTCGACCTCGGACTGCCCGACATGGACGGCGTGGAGGTGATCAAGGGGCTGCGCGGCTGGACCCGGGTCCCGATCCTCGTACTGTCCGCCCGCCACACCTCGGACGAGAAGGTCGAGGCGCTCGACGCGGGCGCCGACGACTACGTCACCAAGCCCTTCGGCATGGACGAACTGCTGGCCCGTCTGCGCGCCGCCGTCCGCCGGGCCGAGCCGAACGGGGCGAGCGAGGACGACGTGCTGGTCGAGACCGACGGGTTCACCGTCGACCTGGCCGCGAAGAAGGTCAACCGGGCCGGGAAGGACGTACGCCTCACCCCTACGGAGTGGCATCTGCTGGAGGTGCTCGTCCGCAACACCGGCCGCCTGGTCAGCCAGAAGCAGCTGCTGCAGGAGGTGTGGGGGCCGTCGTACGGCACGGAGACGAACTATCTCCGGGTGTACATGGCCCAGCTGCGACGCAAGCTGGAGGCGGACCCCTCGCACCCGAAGCACTTCATCACCGAGCCGGGGATGGGATACAGATTCGAGAAGTGACGTCCGCGCGCGGGGCGGCGGCATCCGTGCGGAGCTGTCGGAGCACCCCGGTACGCTTTCTGTATGAGCGCTGTTCCTCGTTCCGGGAAGCCGGTGGGCCGTTTCCGGCGGATGATCGACCGGCTTTCCTCGTCGCAGGAGGATCTGGAGTCCGAGGAACTGCGTGAGGACGCCGAGACCGCGGGATGCACGCGCATCGGCGACTGCCACGACCGGCAGATCGTGACGGTTACTGGTACCTTGCGGACGGTCACGCTGCGCCCGCGGGCCGGTGTACCGGCCCTGGAGGCCGAGCTGTTCGACGGCTCGGCCGCGCTGGACCTGGTCTGGCTCGGCCGGCGTTCCATCGTCGGCATAGAGCCGGGGCGCAAGCTCATGGCCTCGGGCCGGATCTCGCTGAGCCGGGGCCGCAGGGTGCTGTTCAATCCCAAGTACGAACTCAGACCGCTCGGACGGGAGTAGCCGGTGACGTCACTCGAGAAGCCGACCGAAGACGCCCAGCACGATTCACGGGCGGTGACCGAGGCCGCGCTGTTCGAGGCGTTCGGCGGGGTGCGCGGCATGGTCGAGACCGTGGTTCCGGGTCTCTTCTTCGTCACCATCTTCACGATCAACAAAAACCTGCACTGGTCGGCGATCACCGCGCTCGCGGTCTCGCTGTTGCTCGTGGTCGTCCGCCTCGTCATGCGGGACACCGTGAAGCACGCCTTCAGCGGTGTGTTCGGTGTCGCCTTCGGCGTGGTCTTCGCGATGATGACCGGCAACGCCAAGGACTTCTATCTGCCCGGCATGCTCTACACGCTGGGCCTGGCCCTGGCGTACATCATCACCACGCTCGCCGGAGTGCCCCTGATCGGGCTGATCCTCGGTCCGGTCTTCAAGGAGAACCTCTCCTGGCGCACCCGCAACCCGGGTCGCAAGAAGGCGTACACCAAGGCCAGTTGGGCCTGGGGACTGATCCTGCTCGCCAAGTGCGCGATCCTGTTCCCCCTGTACTGGTGGGCCAACACCGCCCAGCTCGGCTGGGTGCTGATCGCGCTCAAGATCCCGCCGTTCCTGCTCGCCGTCTGGCTCACCTGGGTGTTCCTGGCGAAGGCGCCCGCGCCGATCGACGTGTTCGCGGAGATGGAGGCGGAGGAGAAGGCCGAGGAGGAGCGGAAGGCGGCGGCAGCGGCGGCGTCGGCCGTCGACCGGGAGGCCCAGGGCGGCCGCCACCGCCGGGAGTCCTGAGGACCACCGCGAGTCCAGGGGCCTTGCTGGAAAAGCGCCGGGGCGCCCCGACCCGATCGGAGCGCCCCGCAGCCGGTGACTGCGGCGACTAGCCGGCCGAGTCCTCCCGGCGTACCGAGAGCAGATCCTCCAGCTGTCCTTCGCGTGCCTGCGCCGCCACGAACAGCAGCTCGTCGCCCGCCTCCAGAGAGTCCTCCTGGGACGGGGTCAGCACCCGGGTGCCGCGGATGATGGTCACCAGCGAGGTGTCCTGCGGCCACTCCACGTCACCGACCTGCGTGCCGGCCAGGGCCGACTCCGGAGGCAGGGTCAGCTCCACCAGGTTCGCGTCGCCGTGGCTGAAGCGGAGCAGGCGGACCAGGTCGCCGACGCTCACCGCCTCCTCCACCAGCGCCGACATCAGACGCGGGGTGGACACGGCCACGTCCACGCCCCACGCCTCGTTGAACAGCCACTCGTTCTTCGGGTTGTTCACTCGGGCGACGACGCGCGGAACGCCGTACTCCGTCTTCGCCAGCAGGGACACGACCAGGTTCACCTTGTCGTCGCCCGTCGCGGCGATCACCACGTTGCAGCGCTGCAGCGCCGCCTCGTCCAGGGACGTGATCTCGCAGGCGTCGGCCAGCAGCCACTCCGCCTGCGGTACGCGCTCGACCGAGATCGCGGTGGGCGCCTTGTCGATCAGCAGGACCTCGTGCCCGTTCTCCAGCAGCTCGCCCGCGATCGAGCGACCCACGGCACCGGCACCGGCAATGGCGACCCTCATCAGTGCCCGCCCTCTCCTTCAGGCCCCTCGGCGAACGCCGCCTCGACCTTCTCGACGTCGTGCGTCCGCATCATCACGTGCACCAGATCGCCCTCCTGCAAGACCGTCTGCGAGGTGGGCAGCATGGCCTCGCCCAGCCGGGTGAGGAACGCGACGCGGACCCCGGTCTCCTCCTGGAGCCGGCTGATCTTGTGCCCGACCCAGGCCGGCGAGGCGTGCACCTCGGCGAGCTGGACACCGCCGGTGGGGTCCCGCCACAGCGGCTCGGCGCCCGAGGGGAGCAGGCGGCGCAGCATCTGGTCGGCCGTCCAGCGGACGGTCGCCACGGTCGGGATGCCCAGGCGCTGGTAGACCTCCGCACGGCGGGGGTCGTAGATACGGGCCGCCACGTTCTCGATGCCGAACATCTCGCGGGCCACGCGCGCGGCGATGATGTTCGAGTTGTCGCCGCTGGAGACGGCGGCGAAGGCGCCGGCCTCCTCGATGCCCGCCTCGCGCAGGGTGTCCTGGTCGAAGCCCACTCCGGTGACACGGCGGCCGCCGAACCCGGAGCCCAGCCGTCGGAAGGCGGTGGGGTCCTGGTCGATCACCGCGACCGTGTGCCCCTGTTGCTCCAGGGTCTGGGCAAGAGCGGAGCCCACTCTTCCGCAGCCCATGATGACGATGTGCACGACCGTCCTTCCGATGTCAAGGGTCATGGCTCAGTCGAAAACCAACAACAGGGTCTCAGACCGCCGCCCAAGCTACACACGCGCGGTCCGCATAGGGCACCCCTCGGGCACACGTGCCGGACGGCTTCTCGGCTCGGCGACGGCCGATGCCGCGGCCGCCGAGAACTGTCATGATTCCGAGGCCGACGACCCGGGTGCGGGCGCCGGCGAACACCGCGGACGCATACGTGGATCCTCCGAAAGCGGCAACGGAGCGGGTTTTGCCACAGCGGCACGCAGAACTCCTCACCCGCGGAATCCGCAGCGTGACCCCTCCTCGAATTCACTCGTGAGGCAGATCTCCTTCAGCGGCTGGGCTACCCCCGGACCGACCCCTTACGATCCTCTGTTGTGTCCAAACTGACCGACGTGCCCAAACGCATCCTGATCGGGCGCGCCTTGCGCAGTGACCGGCTGGGGGAGACCCTCCTGCCCAAGCGCATCGCACTCCCCGTCTTCGCCTCCGACCCGCTCTCCTCCGTGGCCTACGCCCCCGGCGAGGTGCTGCTGGTCCTGTCCATCGCGGGCGTGTCGGCCTACCACTTCAGCCCCTGGATCGCGGTCGCCGTCGTCGTGCTGATGTTCACGGTGGTCGCCTCGTACCGGCAGAACGTGCACGCCTATCCCAGCGGCGGCGGCGACTACGAGGTGGCGACCACCAACCTCGGCCCCAAGGCGGGCCTCACCGTCGCCAGCGCCCTGCTCGTCGACTACGTCCTCACGGTCGCGGTGTCGATCTCCTCGGGCATCGAGAACCTCGGCTCCGCGATTCCGTTCGTCGTCGAGCACAAGGTCCTCTGCGCGGTGGCGGTGGTCGTGCTGCTCACGCTGATGAACCTGCGCGGGGTCAAGGAGTCCGGCACGCTCTTCGCCATCCCGACGTATGTCTTCGTCGCGGGCGTCTTCATCATGATCGCGTGGGGCGCGTTCCGCGGGCTGGTCCTCGGGGACACCATGCGCGCGCCCACGGCCGCGTACACGATCAAGGCGGAGCACCAGGGACTGGCGGGCTTCGCGCTCGTCTTCCTGCTGCTGCGCGCGTTCTCCTCCGGCTGTGCCGCGCTCACCGGAGTCGAGGCGATCTCCAACGGCGTCCCGGCCTTCCGCAAGCCCAAGTCGAAGAACGCGGCGACGACGCTCGCGATGATGGGCCTGCTCGCCGTCACCATGTTCTGCGGCATCATCGTGCTGGCCATGACGACCAAGGTCCGTATGGCCGAGAACCCGGCCACCGACCTGCTCCACCACGGCGTCGGGCTGGGCTCCGGCTATGTCCAGAACCCGGTGATCTCACAGGTGGCCGAGGCCGTCTTCGGCAAGGGCAGCTTCCTGTTCGTCGTGCTGGCCGCGGCCACCGCGCTGGTGCTGTTCCTCGCCGCGAACACCGCCTACAACGGCTTCCCGCTGCTCGGCTCGATCCTCGCCCAGGACCGCTATCTGCCGCGCCAGCTGCACACCCGCGGCGACCGCCTCGCCTTCTCCAACGGCATCGTGCTGCTCGCGGGCGCGGCCACCATGCTGATCTGTATCTACGGCGCCGACTCGACCCGGCTGATCCAGCTGTACATCGTCGGTGTGTTCGTGTCGTTCACGCTGAGCCAGACCGGCATGGTCCGCCACTGGAACCGGCACCTCGCCACCGAGCAGGACCAGGCCAAGCGCCGCCATATGCGCCGCTCGCGCGGCATCAATGCCTTCGGTGCCTTCTTCACCGGCCTGGTCCTGGTCGTCGTCCTCGTCACGAAGTTCACGCACGGCGCCTGGGTCGCCCTGCTCGGCATGTGCATCTTCTACGCGACGATGACCGCGATCCGCCGCCACTACGACCGGGTGTCCGAGGAACTGGCCGCCCCCGAGGTCCCCACCGACGACAGCGTCCGCCCCTCGCGCGTCCACTCGGTGGTGCTCATCTCCAAGATCCACCGTCCGACCCTGCGCGCCCTGGCCTACGCCAAGCTGCTGCGCACGGACACCCTGGAGGCGCTCAGCGTCAACGTCGACCCGGCGGAGACGAAGGCGCTCAAGGAGGAGTGGGAGCGGCGCGGCATCGACGTACCGCTGAAGATCCTCGACTCGCCGTACCGCGAGATCACGCGACCGGTGATCGAGTACGTGAAGAGCCTGCGCCGTGAGTCCCCTCGCGACGCCGTCTCCGTGATCATCCCCGAGTATGTCGTCGGCCGCTGGTACGAGCATCTGCTGCACAACCAGAGCGCACTGCGGCTCAAGGGCCGGCTGCTGTTCACGCCGGGCGTCATGGTCACCTCGGTGCCGTACCAGCTGCAGTCGTCCGAGCTGGCGAAGCAGCGGGCCCGCAGGCGGCAGGACTGGAACGCGCCCGGCGCGGTCCGGCGCGGCCCGGCGGAGCAGCGCCCCAGGGAGTCCTCGGCCTCGCAGGGCTGAGGCCCCCGCACGGCATTCATGGTGAACGGCCGGGTGACAGCCACGTAGACTGGTGGGCTGTCGTCCGGCCGCATCGATTGCGGCCCGTCCCCTCATCTCTGATCTGGAGTCGTCCCACCATGCAGGCAGAACCGAAGAAGTCGCTGGTGGGCGAGGAGTACGAGGTCGAGATCGGCCCGGTCGCCCACGGTGGCCACTGCATCGCCCGTACCGAGACCGGTCAGGTCCTCTTCGTCCGGCACGCCCTGCCCGGGGAGCGGGTGGTGGCTCGGGTGACGGAGGGCGAGGAGGGCGCCCGTTTCCTGCGCGCGGACGCGGTGCGGGTGCTGGAGGCGTCGAAGGACCGTGTCGACGCACCCTGCCCGTACGCGGGTCCCGGCCGCTGCGGCGGCTGCGACTGGCAGCACGCCAAGCCGGGCGCGCAGCGCAGGCTGAAGGGCGAGGTCATCGCCGAGCAACTGCGGCGGCTCGCGGGCCTGACCCCCGAGGAGGCGGGGTGGGACGGCACGGTGATGCCGGCCGAGGGCGACAAGCTGCCGGTGGGCGAGGTGCCGCAGTGGCGCACCCGGGTCCAGTACGCGGTGGACCCCGCCGGGAGGGCGGGTCTGCGCCGGCACCGCTCGCACGAGGTCGAGCCGGTCGACCACTGCATGATCGCCGCCGAGGGCGTCAGTGAGTTGGGCATCGAGAAGCGGGACTGGACGGGCATGGACTCCGTCGAGGCCATCGCGGCGACGGGTTCGCAGGACCGCCAGGTCATCCTGACGCCGAAGCCGGGCGCGCGACTGCCGCTGGTCGAACTGGACAAGCCGGTCTCGGTCCTGCGGATCGACGAGAGGACGGGGGGCGTGCACCGCGTCCACGGCCGCCCCTTCGTCCGCGAACGCGCCGACGGCCGTACGCACCGCGTCGGCAACGGAGGCTTCTGGCAGGTCCACCCGAAGGCGGCGGACACCCTCGTGACGGCGGTGATGCAGGGCCTGCTGCCGCGCAAGGGCGAGACCGCGCTCGACCTGTACTGCGGTGTCGGCCTCTTCGCCGGCGCACTCGCCGACCGGCTCGGCGAGAAGGGCGCGGTGCTCGGCATCGAGTCCGGCAAGCGCGCGGTGGAGGACGCCCGGCACAACCTCGCCGACTTCCCCCGGGTGCGCATCGAACAGGGCAAGGTCGAATCGGTCCTGCCGCGCACCGGCATCACGGAGGTCGACCTGATCGTCCTGGACCCGCCCCGCGCCGGCGCGGGCCGCGAGACGGTGGCCCACCTCTCATCACTGGGCGCACGCCGCATCGCCTACGTGGCCTGCGACCCGGCAGCCCTCGCCCGGGACCTGGGGTACTTCCGGGACGGCGGGTACCGGGTGCGGACGCTGCGGGCGTTCGACCTGTTTCCGATGACGCATCATGTGGAGTGCGTCGCGATCCTGGAGCCTGCTGCAAAGGGCTCCTGACCTGCGGGTCACGTCAGCAGCCCGGCGGCCTGGAAGCCCGTCAGGTACGACGGCGGCTCCAGCCCCACGGGACGCTCCTCGATCTTCCCCAGCGTGATCGGGGGCCGCTTGCGACGGGCCTGGCGCACCGCCCGTGCGGTGGCCGCGTTCCCCGCGGCACAGCTGGAGGGCCGGCAGGGCGTGGGCGGGTGGAGCGACGGTGCGGGACGCCCGGGGCGCCCGGTGGGAAGTACCGGTCCTGCCGTCCCCTGACTGCTGCTGTGTCCGCACGGCCTCAACCTGATCGAGAGCGGGACGCGTCAAGGTTCCTCCCGTCGCTCCCGCCACATGGCCTCACCGGCGCCAACGTGGGTTCAGCTCCTGTGCCTCTGAAGGTCATGTGGCGATCTTGGAGCCGGTAGCGAAGGGCTTCTGATCCACGAGCGTTCTCAACGCTTGCGTCGGCGTCCGCCTCGGCCCGTAGCCGGTCCACCGGTCGCCGCCGCGCTCGCTGTCGCCGTCTCTGTCCGCGGTCCGGGTCGGTCCGCCGAGACCACCAGGGCGGCCAGGGCCGTGGTGACCGGTACCGAGGCGACCAGGCCGATCGAGCCGACCAGGGTGCGCACGATCTCCTCGGCGACCAGCTCGCTGTTGGCGACCGTGCCCACGCTGCTCTGCGCTATGGAGAACAGGAGGAGCAGGGGCAGGGCGGCACCCGCGTACGCCAGGACGAGCGTGTTGACGACCGAGGCGATGTGGTCGCGGCCGATGCGGATGCCCGCGCGGTAGAGCCCGCGCCAGCCCATCGTCGGGTTGGCCTCGTGCAGTTCCCAGACTGCCGACGTCTGGGTCACCGTGACGTCGTCGAGCACGCCGAGGGATCCGATGATGACGCCGGCGAGCAGCAGACCGCTCATGTCGATGTGCGGGTACAGGCCGTGGATCAGGCCGGTGCTGTCGTCCGTGTTGCCGGTCAGAGCGGCCCAGCCGATGAACAGCGAGCCGAGGACGCCGATCAGCGACAGCGACACCAGCGTGCCGAGCACCGCCACCGACGTACGGGCCGACAGGCCGTGGCACAGGTACAGGGCGATCAGCATGATCGCGCTCGATCCGACCACCGCCACGAGCAGCGGGTTCGAGCCCTGCAGGACCGCGGGCAGGATGAAGAAGTTCAGTACCAGGAAGCTGATGGCCAGGGCGATCAGCGCCATCACACCGCGCAGTCGGCCCACCAGCACGACGGCGAGCGCGAAGCCCGCGGCCAGCAGTCCCATGGGGAATCGGCGGTTCACGTCGGAGACCGAGTACTGCAGGCCTGCCGGTGCCGAGGGCTCGTAGGCGACCACGACCTTCTCGCCCTGGTGCAGCTGCCGTGACTGGTCGGGCTGCACGATCTCGGTGAACGTACGGCCCTTGTCCTTGCCGGTGTCGACCCGCACCGTCGCCTTCTTGCAGGTGCCGTTCGCCTCCTGCTCGGCCGATGTGCCCTCGGCGGTGGAGGTGTCGCCGGTCGGGGTCTCGCCGGAGGCGTTCACCGACTTGCAGCTCACTTCGACCACTCTGCTGACCGTGGCCTGCTGTGTCTGCTGGTCGAAGCCGACGCCGGTGCGCTTGTGCGGCGGCGCACCGCCCGGCCACAGCACCACGATCGCCACCACGACGGCGGCGGTGAAGGGGATCAGGATCGCCGCGATGACCTTGCGCAGATGCCGGGAGACGGGCGCCGCCGGGCCGTAGCTGTGGCCGTGTGTGTGTCCGTGACCGCCGGAGCCCGCCTCCGGGTCGTGGTCGGGGCCAGGTCCGGAGCCGGGCGCCGGGGCGTACCCGTTGTCCCGCACGGGGGCATGCCCGTGGCGCATGGACGGAGGGGAGGGGAGGCGGCCCGTGCCGGTGTCGGGGCCGTAGCCGAGGCGGGGTCCCGGCTCGGGAGGCGCCCCGTACTCGTAGTCGTAGCCGTGTCCGTACTCGCTCGCGCGAGCGCCCCCGGACGGAGGCGGGTTGCCGACGCCGTTCCAGTCTCCGGCACCGTTCCGGTCAGCCGCTCCCATACCGTCTCCCTCGCGGTTGTCCATGCCCCCTCCCGAGCCGTCCTGCATGGGGCGGCTCCGAGGAAGAGTACGGGAGCGCTGTGCCGTGGTCTCAGCCACGATCACCGCCCTCGCGCCTCCCGGTGCGGGCACACAGGGGGCCGCAGGGGACTCGGCCTCGAAGGGTGAGGGGATCTGGCCCAGGTCACCAGCTGCTCTTGGTCACGCCGGGGAGCTCGCCCGCGTGGGCCATCTCACGTACGCGGATGCGCGACAGGCCGAAGGCGCGCAGATGGCCGCGGGGGCGGCCGTCCACGGAGTCGCGGTTGCGCAGGCGCGTGGCGCTGGCGTCGCGGGGCTGGCGGCGCAGTTCGCGCTGAGCGGCGGCGCGTTCGTCGTCGGACGTACGGGGCGACGAGATGATCGCCTTCAGCTCGGCGCGGCGCTCGGCATGGCGGGCCACGACGAGGCGCCGCTGTTCATTTTTCGCGATCTTGCTCTTCTTCGCCATCAGATCTTCCCTCCGCGGGCGCGGATGCGGGCCACGGCGGCCTCGATACCGATCGCGTCGACCGTCCTGATGCCCTTGGTGGAGAGGGTGAGCCGGACGTGACGGCCTTCGCTCGGCAGCCAGTAGCGCTTGTGCTGGATGTTGGGGTCGAAACGGCGCTTGCTGCGCCGGTGCGAGTGGGAGATGTGGTGGCCGAATCCGGGCTGTCGGCCGGTGAGTTGGCAGTGGGCTGACACGGTTCCTCCTTGTTGTGGTGGCAGCACACTAGCCCTAAATGAAAATGAAAACCAATCTCCTGTATGGTGCTGCCCATGTCCCGTAACGAATTGCGACCGATCATCAAGCTGAGGTCCACCGCCGGCACCGGCTACACCTACGTGACCCGCAAGAACCGCCGGAACAACCCCGACCGGCTGACGCTGCGCAAGTACGACCCCGTCGTCGGCCGGCACATCGACTTCCGTGAGGAGCGCTGAGAGCGATGAAGCCCGGAATCCACCCCGAGTACCGCCCGGTCGTCTTCCGCGACCGGGCCGCCGACTACGCCTTCCTCACCCGGTCCACGGCCACCAGCGACAGGACCGTCGAGTGGGAGGACGGCAACACCTACCCCGTCATCGACGTCGAGATCTCCTCGGCGAGCCACCCCTTCTACACCGGCACCCAGCGGGTCCTGGACACCGCGGGCCGGGTCGAGCGCTTCGAGCGGCGCTACGGACGCGGACGGAGCAAGCGGTGAGCGTGGACGGGACGCGGTTGCCGGTCGCCGTCGTCGCCGGGCTGCACGCCGACGCCCGCCGGGCCGCCGTGGAGGAGATCCTGCGCACGGTTCCCGGCTCGGTGGCGCTGCACCACGACCTGACGTCCGCCGTCGACAGCGCGGTGCACCGGACCGTACGGGACGCCGGCGGTCTGCTGGGCAGCGGCGACGCGCCCCTCGTGAACGACTGCGCATGCTGCGCGCTGCGCGAGGACATGGTGCCCGAACTGCGGCGGCTCGCCGAGGAGGGCAGCCATCGGCTGGCCGTCCTGGAACTGTGGGACTCCGTCGAGCCCCAGGCCATGGCCGAGGTCATCGCCGCCGCGGGCGCGCCGCTGACGCTGACCGGCGTCGCCACCGCGATCGACCCCGCGCTCGTCCTGCCGTATCTGTCCAACGGCGACGACCTGGCCGACGTCGGCCTCGCCGCCGCCCCGACCGACCGGCGCACGGTCGCCGACACCTTCGCCCGGCAGCTGGAGTACCCCACGGTGATCGCCGTCGTCGAGGACAGCTCCCGCGAGGACGGCGGCGAGGTCGCCGACGACACCGACGACGCGCTGCTCGCCCAGCTCACACCGGGCGTACGGGCGCTACGGGTGCAGGGTGGTGGCCTGGGGGCCGCTCTGCTGGCGGGCTTCGACGTGGCAGCGGCGGCCGCCCGCCTGCATCCCGCGTGCGCGCTGCTGCCGCAGGAGTGCGACGAGCACGGCGTGAGCACCCTCGTCTGGCGGCGTGAACGGCCCTTCCACCCGCAGCGCCTCTACGCCGCGCTGGAGGACCTCACCTGTGCCGCCGCCCGCAGCCGTGGGCGGTTCTGGCTGGCCGACCGCCCCGACACGCTGCTGTCGTGGGAGGCCGCGGGCGGCGCGCTGTGCGTGGAGTCGGCCGGACCTTGGCTGGCCGTACTGCCTGAGGCCGCCTGGGAGATGGTTCCGGCCGAACGTCGCGTCGCGGCCTCGCTGGACTGGCACCACGAGCACGGTGACCGCTGCCAGTACCTCACCTTCACCTCGCCCGGCCTGGACCGTGACGGACTGCTGACGCTGCTCGACTCGTGCCTGCTCACCGACGACGAGTACGCGGCGGGCCGGGACGGCTGGCGACAACTGCCACACGCCTTCGACGACTTGCTCGACCCGGTGATCTGAACCCCGCCCAGTGGCCCGCATGCCCGACCGCACTCCCGGAGAGAGGACCGACCCCACCATGCCCATCATGCCCCGAAACAAGAGCGCCCGGCGGCAGACGGTCAAGCGTCAGCGCACCAACCCGCTGGACGCCGCCGGCGTCACGTACATCGACTACAAGGACACCGACCTGCTGCGGAAGTTCATCTCCGACCGCGGAAAGATCCGCAGTCGTCGGGTGACCCATGTGACACGTCAGCAGCAGCGGCAGATGGCACAGGCCATCAAGAACGCGCGCGAGATGGCTCTGCTGCCCTACAGCTCCCGATAGCCGGGCCCGCGTCAATGTGTCTCGTACGGGTCGGACAGTCCAGCCACCTGCCTGACCGTCCTGGCACCCAGCATCGGGGGTCGACGACCCCGCGGCTCACCGGAACGAAGCCATCGAACACTGACTGAGCAACAGCCATGGGTCACTGACTGTCGCCGCGCACAGACCCGTCCGCCGCCGCGGGCGCTCGGCGGCAGTCCGGGCACACTCCGCAGAGTTCGACCGTGTGCCGGACGTTCGCGAAGCCGGAGTCCTGTGCGACGGCTTCGGCCCAGTCCTCGACCGGGCCGGAGTCGACGGGGCGGCTCAGACCGCATTCCGTGCAGATGAGGTAGTGGCGGTGGTCGGGGCCGGGGCGGTAGCGGAAGAGGCGTTCACCGCCCGCGTCGCGGACCAGGTCGGCCCGGCCCGCGCCGGCCAGCCGGGTCAGGGTGCGGTAGACCGTGGACAGGCCGACCGGCGTGCCGTCGGCGGCGAGCCGGGCGTGGAGGGCCTGGGCGCCGATGAAACCGTCGGCCCGGATGAACGCCTGGAGGACGACGGAGCGTTGCTGGGTGCGGCGCCCGATCAGCGCGACTTCGGTGGGGGTGCGTTGCCGGGTGCGTGCCATCAGCGTGCCTCGCTCAGGTACTCATGGGCCGGTGGGGACAGCGGGTGGTGTGCGCGGGACGCCCACGGGCCGTCGTATCAGGAACGTGGCCGCGTAGACGGCCGTGGCGACGGCCATGACGGCGAAACTCGGCGGCATCTTCGGCACCGCGTAGGAAGCGAACAGTCCCGCCCACATCTCCAGTACCGCCAGCCCGGCGGACAGGGCGAGTGCGCGGTAGGGCCGGTCGGTGAGCCGGATGGCGGCCCCCGCGGGGGCGGCGAGCAGGCCGAGCAGAAGCAGGGAGCCCACGGCCTGGGTGGCCTCGGCGGCGCTGATCCCGGCGAGGGCGAGAAACCCGTATCCGAGCAGGCGTACCGGCACCCCTCGGGCGTCGGCCACGGCCTCGTCGAGCGTGGCGAACAGCAGCGGCCGGGCGATCAGCACCATCAGCAGGGCGACTCCGGCGGCCACCAGGGCGGCGACGACCGCGCTGCTGTAGGAGATGCCGAAGACGGAGCCGAACAGCACGCTGATGCCGGCGGTGCCGTTGGTGGTGCTGCGGGAGGTCGTGTAGAGGGTGATGAAGAAGGCGCCCAGGCCCAGGATCCAGGAGAAGACGCTGCCGATGACCACGTCGTCGGGGCGCGCCCGGCGGCCGAGGGCGCCGAAGAGCAGCGCCATGGCGACGGTGGCGGCGAACAGGCCCAGGCGCAGGTCGACGCCGAAGGCGAGGGCGGCCATCGCGCCGGTGAAGGCGACGTGGCTGAGCGCGTCGCCGGTGAAGACCTGGGCGCGCAGCACCAGGAAGTAGCCGACCAGTCCGCAGGCCGCGGCGATGGCGGTGCCGGCGAGGAAGGCGTGCTGGAAGAACGGCTGGGTCAGCGGTGAGGCGGCGAGCAGGCAGGTCATGCCGTCACCTCCCGGACCGCGGCCGGGGCGGTGACCCGGCGGCCGAGCACCTCGCGCAGCGAGCGCCTGCCCAGGGCGAGCAGATATCCGGCGAAGGCGATGGTCGTCACGAAGAAGCCCAGCGGATAGGGCGAGTAGTAGGCGGCGGTCAGCCCGAGCCAGGTCGCGGCGAACGCCAGCAGGACGGCCAGGGCCAGGCTCAACGCCGGGCGGGCGGTGAGGACCTGGGCGGTGGCGGCCGGAATCACCATGAGGGCGAAGACCAGGAGGGTTCCGGTGATCTGGCTCGCCTCGGCGGTGGCCGCGCCGAGCAGGACGAGAAAGCCGACGGACAGCGCGCGGACCGGCACTCCGCGTCCGGCGGCGACTTGCGGGTCGACGGAGGCGAACAGCAGCGGCCGTCCGATCAACGCCAGCACGGCCAGCACCACCACGCCGACCACCATCAGTACGGTCACCTGCGAGGACGTGATCCCCAGGAAGGTGCCGAAGAGGATGGTCTGCGGCCCCTCCAACAGCCCCCGGTACAGGGCGGTGAACAGGAACCCGGAGGCGAGCAGGAACGCCTGCACGGTCCCTGTGAGTGCGGACTCCTGGTGGTCGCCGCCGGCGCGCAGGGCAGCGAGGACCAGCGCGGCGGCCACGCAGAGTGTGAAGTAGCCGTAGACCGCGCTCACTCCGAGCAGGAGCGCTCCGGCTGCACCGGGGAAGGCGACCGTGGAGACCGTGTGCGCGGCGAACGTCTGGCGCCGCAGCACCACGAACCACCCCACCACCGCGGAGACCACGGCCACGACCGCGCCCGCGCGGAACGCGTTGACCATGAAGGGGTACGACCACATCTCCTGGACGTCGGCGAGGAGGTTCCACGACCAGGCCGGCGCCCCCGTCTCAGCGAGCAGCATGACCGCTCCCCGGGGTGTCGTGCCGATCGGTGTGCACCGCGGGCGCCTCCGGCTGGCCCACCACGACCAGCCGTCCGTCAGCGGTCCGCAGCACCTCGACCGGTGTGCCGTACAGGCGGGTCAGTGTCTCGGAGGTGATGACCTCGGCCGGTGTGCCGGCGGCGGCCCCGCCCTGGGTCAGGTACACCACCCGGTCCAGATGGTGAAGTATCGGGTTCACATCATGGGCGACCATCACCACCGACACCCCCTCCTGGTGGCAGATGCGCCCGATCAGTGCGGCGACCGCGCTCTGGTTGGGCAGATCGAGGCTGTCCAACGGCTCGTCCAGCAGCAGCAGTTCGGGCCTGCGCACCAGGGCCTGGGCGATCAGCAGCCGCTGCTGCTCACCGCCGGAACACCGACCGATCGGCCGGTGTGCGTACGCCGACGCCCCGACCAGCTCGATCACCTCGTCCACGCGCGCGCGGGCGGCCCGCCGGCGCACGCTCGGGAACGGCAGCGGCATCCCCCACCGGTCGCCGTCCAGGCCCAGGCGCACCACATCCACGCCACGGATCCGCAGGGAGGCGTCGAAACTGCGGCGCTGCGGCAGATAGCCGATGCGGTCGTTGGCCTGACCGGGCCGGGCGCCGAGCACCCGCACCTCACCGGCCGCCGCGGGGAGTGCGCCGAGCAGGACCTTGATCATGGTGGACTTGCCGACGCCGTTGGGGCCGAGCACGGCGGTGAACTCGCCGGCCCCGATGCGAAGGTCCACGCCCGACCACAGCGTACGGCCGCCGACCCGAACGGCCGCCCCGCGCAGGGCGGCCACCGGGGCGCTTTCGCCGCCCGGTGCGGTGTCGTGACCGCCGGTCCGGCGGGTGGGGAGGGTGGGGGCGCTGTGGGTGACGGCCTCGCGGGCCTTCGCCATCGGGTTCATGACGTCAGCTCACTTTCCGGTCGCCTTGTGCAGGGCCTGCTCGATGCCCTGCAGTTGAGCGGTCTGCCACTGCTGGAAGGAGGCGCCCGCCGGGCTGAGCGTCTCGGTGACGGTGGCGACGGGGATGCCTTCCGCCTTGGCCTCCTTGACCTGTGCCTGGACGTCCGGCGTGGAGTTCTGGGAGTTGTAGACGTAGACCTTGATCTTCTTGTTCTTGATCTGCTGGTCGATGGTGGCCTTGTCCTTGGCCGTTGGGTCGGAGCCCTCGCTCATCGCGTCCAGGAACGTCTCAGGGGTGAGCATCTTCAGCCCCAGACCCTCGGCGAGCGGAGTGACGATGGACTCCGAGGCGCCGATCGGTGTGCCCGCGTACTTCGCCTTGATGTCGGTGATGAGCTTGTTGTAGTCGGCAAGCGTCTTGGTCTCGAAGGCCGTCTTCTGCTGGTCGAAGTAGGCGGCGTCGGCCGGGTCGATCTTCTTGTAGTCGGCGGTGATCTTCTCGATGACCTGGTGGACGTCGGCGGGGGAGTACCAGCGGTGCGGGTTGCCGCCCGGCTTGATGCCGACCAGATCGCCGACCTTCAACTGGGTCCGCCCGCTGCCGGGGTTGGCGGCGAGCAGCTTGTCGGCCCAGGCGTCGTAGCCGATGCCGTTGACGACGGCGTACTGGGCGCCGGCCACGGTGCGGGCGTCGGCGGCGGTCGGCTCGTAGTCGTGCGGGTCGGTGGCCGGATTGGTGATGACGCTGGTCACCTTCACATGGCTGCCGCCGAGCTGGGAGGCGATGCTGCCCCAGAAGTTCTCCGCCGCCACCACCTGGATCGTCTTGCCCGAGCTGCTGCCACTGCCGGTCGCGGCGGTGTCGCTGGTGTGCGGGGAGGAGGTCGAGCAGGCGGTCGCCGCCAGGGCCGTGAGGGCGGCTGGCGCGGTGACGAGGGCGAGCCTCGCGGCCGGGCGGGCGGAACGGGAGGCGGGGACGGGGGACATGCGGGGCTCCTTCGGGCGGTGCCGGACGGTAGGCGGACACGTGCCGGCGGTGCGGTGACATCGTCACGCTAGATGGAAACGATTTTCACATCAATGGTAAATGAAAACCGTTGCCATCTCTTGACCCGGGTGTGCGCCGGGGCGGGGCTGTCGCCGGCATCGGCGTCGACGGCCCTGCCCCGGCGGAGACCACTGTCCCCGTGAGCGGCTCAGCAGTCGCGGAGCTCCGGCGACTGGTTGAGGATCTGCGCGCGCGGCGAGGTGAAGCGCGTGTGGGTTGCGCCGCCGCGCGCCTCGGGGCGGAAGGCGGCGACGCGGTGGCAGTTCTGGAAGGCGAGGGCGACGCCGAAGTGACGCTCGAGGCTGCCTCGGATCGCGTCGCTGGACAGTGCGCGCAGCAGCTGCCCGCGCTCCTTCTCGGAGGGCGGCGGGGTCTGGTTGTCGGTGAACTCCGCAGTGCTGGAGCGGAGTTCACCGGCGAGGCGGGCGATGAGGTCGTAGGCGTACGGCAGGGAGGTACGGACCGTTTCCACGAAGTCCTGGTCCCGAACCTCGCCGTTCTCGGCTTCGGCGAGCAGCTGCGGGGAGACGTCGAGCGACATGAGGGCTGTCCTGTTCTGTGCTGAGGTTCTGCGGGCTTGGGGCGGACCGGGGTCAGGCGACGGCGGCCGGGGCCTCGGGGCCGTGCCGGAAGTCGGGGTCGACCTGGCCGGCGAGGTCCTGTCCCGTGGCGTCGTTGGCCCAGGCGGTGGCGTTGCGCAGATGGAACTCGACGGCGTGCCGCTGGAAGGCCGCCCAGTCCTTGGGGCGGCCGTCGACGGCCGCGCGCAACTGCTCAAGGGTGTGGGTGTTGTGCGGCTCCAGTTCCCCGTGGCCGCGACCCTGCTCCTGGGCGCGGACGTACGACGACTGCACGCAGTGGGCGAGCAGGTCGTCGCCGACGTGGGCGCGGAGGAAGGCGAGGTCGTCCTCGCCGGTGACCTTGTTGCCGACGACGGCGACCGGGATGCCGAACTCGGCCGCGTGATCGCGGTACTGGCGGTAGACGGACACGCTCTTCCGGGTCGGCTCGACCACCAGGAACGTGATGTCGAAGCGGGTGAACAGGCCGGAGGCGAAGGCGTCGGCGCCGGCGGTCATGTCGACGACGACGTATTCGTCCGGGCCGTCCACGAGGTGGTTGAGATAGAGCTCGACCGCGCCGAGCTTGGAGTGGTAGCAGGCCACACCGAGGTCGGTCTCGTCGAAGGCGCCGGTGACCATGAGCGGTACGCCGCCGACCACCTGGACGTGGTGGGAGTGGACCTCGTCCTCCTCCAGCAGCCGCAGCAGGCGCGAGCCGCGGCCGGGCGGGGTCGTCTTGACCATGGCCTCGCGGGACGGGATCCGCGGGTTGGTGCCCCGTAGATAGTCCTTGATCTCCCCGGTCCGCGCGCTGAGCGGCGGCGCGGCGAAGAACTCGTCCTCGTCGAGACCGAGGGCGTACGCCAGGTGCTGGTTGATGTCGCCGTCGATGGCGACGACCGGCGCGCCCGAGCGGGCCAGGTGACGGGCGAAGAGGGCCGACAAGGTCGTCTTGCCGCTGCCGCCCTTGCCCACGAATGCGACACGCATGGCTAACCACTCCTATTGAAAATGGATGTCATGCGCATAGGCTGGTGGTGCGACGGGACGGTGTCAAATCACTCGCATCTCAACTCGTCCGTCTCACAGGCAAGTTGGGCCATTCGTGGGAGGAGCGAGGGGTCCCCTTGAGCCTTGCGGAGGAAACAGGTGGATGAACCATGCGGCATACGGCCCTCGGGGCCGACCTTTCACGGGGCATCCGCGCCAGCCACCGCGCGATCGATCCGGGCATCACCCACATCGACACGCCCCTTCACCAATGAGGAACTGGTCGGCAAGGCGCTCAAGGGCCGCCGCGACCAGGCCGTGCCGGCGTCGAAGGCCGGCTTCGTCTCGCACACGGGGCGCGCGGGCGGCCTCGACCGCAGCCCGGCCGGCGTCCGCATCGCCGTCGACGGCTCCCGAGGCGGCAGGGAACCGACCACATCGACCTGTACTACCAGCACCGCGTCGCCCCGGACACCCCGATCGAGGAGACCGTCGGCGCACTGGCCGAACTGGTCGGCGAGGGCAGGATCCGGTACAGCGGCCTGTCGGAGGCCGCACCGGCCACGATCCGCCGCGCACGCCGTGCACCCGGTCACCGGGCTGCAGACGGAGTACTCCCTGCGGTCGCGCGACCCGGAGGCCGAGATCCTGCCGACGACCCGGGAGCTGGGCATCGGCTTCGTACGTTCCTGTGTCCGCGGCGGCGACCTGTGGCCGTACGCCCAGATGCCCACCACGCCGGAAGGCCGGCACATGGGCCATGAGTTCCTGGGCGTGGTCGAGGACGTCGGCTCCGACGTGTCCGGTCCGAAGGCCGGCGACCTGGTGGTCGAGCCCTTCCTCTGGCAGGACGACACCTGCGGCTTCTGCCGCGAGGGAGTGGCACGTCGAGCCCCTACCCCGGTCCGCACTTCACGAACTTCGGGTGTTTGATCATACTGTCCAGGGGCTGTGTCCTTGCGGTCGGTGGCGTGGTGCGTCGCCGGTCGTTCCGCGGCGGCGCAACGACCGGCGAATACGTCCGGCCGTGGCCGAACCGAAGGGACCCCGGCCCGGCAGGCCACGGATCGGACGGGGGCGTCGCCACTCCTCGGCCGTTCGCATCAGGACAGGGAGTACGGCCCTCATGCCACAACAGAACACGGCGTCGCCGGACGCGGGTGCCGAACGGCTGGTCGCCGGTCGGTACCGCTTGCTGGCCGTTCTCGGCGAGGGCGGTATGGGCACGGTGTGGCGGGCCCTCGACGAGGTGCTGCACCGCGAGGTCGCCGTCAAGGAGGTACGCCCTCCCGTCGGACTGACAGTGGCGCAGGTCGAACGGATGTACACCCGCTTGGAGCGGGAGGCCTGGGCGGCGGCGCGTATCAGCGCTCCCGGTGTCGTGACCGTCCACGACGTCGCCACCGACGACGGCCGGCCATGGATCGTCATGGAGTTCGTCCGCGGCCGGTCGCTGGCCGACGTGATCGGCTCCGAGGGCGCCCTCGCACCGCGGGAGGCCGCGCGCATAGGTGCCGAGGTGCTGGCCGCGCTGCGCGCCGCGCACGGCGCCGGAGTGCTGCACCGCGATGTGAAGCCCGCCAACGTCCTGCTCGCGGACGACGGCAGGGTGGTGCTCACCGACTTCGGCATCGCCACCGTGGAGGGGGACTCCGCGCTGACGCTGACCGGCGAGGTCGTCGGCTCTCCCGAGTATCTGGCACCGGAGCGGGCACTGGGCCGCAACCCCGGCCCCGCGTCGGACCTGTGGTCCCTCGGAGCGCTGCTCTACACGGCCGTCCAGGGCCGTTCGCCCTTCCGCCGGACCACCCCGCTGGCCACTCTGCGCGCTGTCGTGGACGACGAGTTGCCCCCGCCGCACCGGGCCGGGCCCCTTGTGTCCGTCATCGAGGGCCTGATGCGCAAGGACCCCGACGACCGGATGCCGGTCGAACAGGCCGAGCAGGAACTGCGCCTGGCCGGTGCCGACGCCGTCTCCGGCGCCGACACGGCCACGCCGTCCGCCGCCCCGCTGCCCGCATCGACCACCGAGGAGCTGCCCACCGCCGAGTCCCCGCTCGGGGAGACCGCACCCACGGCCATGGCCACGGCCCCGGTCACAGCCACAGTCACAGCCGTGGCCGGGCCAGCGACTGTCCCGGCGTCATCGTCCGCCCCGGAAGAAGCCACGGACCTCACCGCCTCCGCCCCCGCCGCGCCGGAAACGGGGACGACAGCCACGGTCGACGTACCGGCGGCGGACATGTCCGCAGCGACGGTCGACGTACCCACCGCCACGGTCGCCACCCCCACGGTCCCGGCGCACCCCGACTTCCCCGCCGCTCCGACCCCGGAGGCCGGCTCGGCTTCGGGCAACGACGAGTCGGCCACCGTGGCGGCCGGGCCGGCAGCAGGACCCGTACCCACAGCCGTCCCCGCGCCGCTCGCGCCCCAGGGCGCCGAAGCGTCCGGTCAGGGCCCCGAGCGGCGGAGCCGGCGCGTCGGGTATCTGACCGCGGCGGGAGCGGCCGTGCTCGCGCTGCTCGTCGGCGGTCTGGGCTATGCGCTCGGCGGCGGCGACGGTGGGGGCCACAAGGGCAGCGGCTCGCCCACGAAGCAGGCGCAGAGCGCCGCCTCCGGTGGGGCGGGCAGCGGGTCGGACCAGACCGATAAGCAGCCCGTCTCGGTCACCGTGCAGGGGGGCGCGACCACGTATGTCGGAGACTGCCCCCCGGCGGACTCACAGGCTCCCTGGTTCACGGCGACCTTCAAGGTGTCCCAACTGCCCTTCCAGTTCTCGTACCGGTGGGTCTCGGCGAACGGGTCCGTGATCGACCGGCAGTGGCGGACGCTGGCGTTCCCGAACGGCGGCCCCCGCACCCATCAGGAGACGGTGCGGCTGTCGACGTACGCGCAGACCGGAACGCTCCGCAGCAAGATGGCCGTGGAGATCCGCTCGCCGTTCGAGGCCGTGTCCAACGCGGTGCCGTTCTCGGTGACATGCGACTCGTCCTCGGGCGGCTAGTGCTGTGACCGGAAAGGTTCGCCGACTCGCGACTCCCCGGGCCCGGCGGCTGGGAGGTGCCCCCAGGCACGGCACCTCGCCGCGTCGTCGCATCGCCCGAGTACATCCGGTACGCGGGCGAGGCTCCGCCTTGCGAGGCTCCCCCACTGTCTGAACGGCGTGGGGGCACCCCCAGCACCGGACGCCGCGAGCTTTCCGGCAAACCTTTCCGGTCACAGCACCAGTCAACCGGGCATCAAGGCCGGTGCCGCGCAACCGAGTCGTTCCCGCGCATCCGCCATACTTCAACCAGTACGAGTCGGATCGCTTCCGGGCCGACTCGGACATCACCGGTCAAGTGAGACCTGCTGGACCGGAGTTCTGTGGGAGTGACGTACCGCTCCCATCTTCGTAGCGGATCAACCGCAGGGTGCGGTTCCTCTGCCCGCACCCGAGACTTTCGCAAGGAGTTTCTGTGTCGTCGGTCATCGTGGGACGCACGGGTCCCTTCGCCGGTCAGAGCGTGGTTCTGGGCAGCGCCCCGTTGCGGTTCGGACGCAAGAGCGACAACGACGTCATCATCGTCAGCGTGAGCGCCTCCCGCCTGCACACCGAGATCGTGGCGGAGGAAGGCGCGTACGTCCTCTACGACCGCAGCAAGAACGGCACTTTCGTCAACGAGGAGCGCGTCACCCGTCATGTGCTCGCGCCCGGCGACTCCATACGCATCGGCGACGAGACCTTCCTGTTCGAGACGCAGGAGGCCCTGGAGACGGTCATGGACCTCTCCCAGCTCGATCTGCCCCGCTCCGATGCGGCGGCGAACCCGGGCGAGCTGCGGGTCACGGTGACCGGAGGCGGCCCGGTCGGCCTCGCCTTCGCCCTGCTGCTGGAGGACGCCCTGCCGGGGAGGGCGTCCATCACCGTCTACGACGGCCGGTGGATCAGGAACGGCTCCACCGTGGTCTGGAAGGACGAGACCCAGGGCAACGTCCGCCGCCAGCAGGTCGTCACCGTCCAGAGCCGGCAGTACCTCGCGCTCACCGACGAGATGCAGTCGGCGCTGTTCGACGCGGGCGGATTCTCCGAGATGTGGCCCCTGGGACCGGACTCCGTGGACGGCCGCCCGCCCCGCAACATCAGGATCGCCTACATCGAGGACAAGCTGCTGGAGCTGGCCAACGCCAAGCCCGCGATCCGCCTGGTGCCGAAGCGGTTCGATCCGTCGGAGCAGCAGCACCGGCTCTCCCAGGAACACGTCCTGGTGATCGGTGAGGGCGGCCGGTCGCGCACCCGAGAGCACTTCGCGGACAGGTTCGGCGCGGCCGACTCCTCGATCTACTCCCTCGACGGGGAGCACCTTCAGGACCTGGTGCTGGGACTGCGGGTCAAGTCCCGGCTCTCGGACCCCATGAGCGTCCTGCTCACCGTGGCGCAGAACCGGTTCCTGCTCAACTCGCTGCGTGGCGAGGGGTTCCTCAACATGAGGCTGACCCGCGAGGAGGCCGGCAACGTGATCGGCATCGACCCGGTTCGGCAGGTCTTCGAGGAGTGCGTCGCGGCCCGGCCCTGCCTGATGAGCCGCCAGGAGGACAACGAGTTCGTCTGCCCGACCCATGGGACCCTGTTCCTGCCCGCCCTGCTGCGCAGCTCGCCGCTGTGGAAGCGGATCCAGGAGGGCCTGCGGCTGTTCGGCGTCGCCGAGGACGATCTCACCGCCGTCACCTCGTTCCGGCTGGACATGGTGCAGCGCCCCCGGTTCACGGCCCAGCTCACCCGCCCCACCGCCACGACCCCCGGAACCTACGGCTTCCTGCTCGGCGACGCGGCCAACGCCATCCACTTCTGGCCCGGCCGCGGCCTCAACAGCGGCCTCGCCTCGGCAGTCTCCCTCGCCCGCTCCCTCAGCCGGGTCTGGCAGGGCCGTCCGCTGCGCGACGCCGACTTCATCCGGCACGAGGCGGCGATGTCCATGCTCCAGTACCGGCACAAGAGCCGGGCCTGGAACGCCATGGTCACCACCGACGAACGAGGCATGACCCGCGCCATCAAGGACATCATCGCGGACAGCATGGAGGGGGCCCGGGTCGCCGCCGAACCCGACGACGAGCGGTCCGATCTGGACATCCTGCTGGACCGCATGGGCGCGATCCGCGAGCGCCTCGCTCCCCGCCTCCCCGGAATGCCCGGCGACGAGGAACTGCGCAGCCACCTGTCCGCCCTGGCTCCGTCGACCCTGCGGACCCTGCGGGAGAGCGGTGCCTGGGACACGCTGATCGTCGGCGGCGAGGAGGCCGACATCGACATCTTCTACCAGTCGGACTCCCCGGTCTTCGTCGGCCGCCCCGTCGATCCGCGCGTCATGGGCCGGCCGGCAGACCCGCGGCAGCCGGGGGCGCTCGACCCGGCGTGACGCCGGCACTCCGTCGCTGAGGCCGAAGGGCCGCATCCCGTCCCGCTGCCAGAAGAAGGGGGCCCGGCAAATGTCGGGCCCCCTTTCGCGATCCACTACGCCGAGCCGGAGACGGCCACGGCGTTCACAACGCCACGCATACGATCAAGTCATGAACGCATGGATTGAGAGCCTGGACGCGGCGGGGATCCGGGAACCGGCGCTGCGCAGGGACTACGACGCTCAGCGCCGCCTGGTGTCGCGTTTCCGCCGCACCTCATATCTGGCGGTTCAGCTGTTGCTGCCACGGCCGATGCTGCCCCATGTGATCGCGGCGACGGCCGTGATGCACCACGGGGACAACCTTCTGGACACCGGTACGAAGACGCAGCGAGCCGCAAGGTGGGCGTCTTGGGAACAGCAGGTGCGTCAGGTGCTGGACACCGGAGTGAGCGGTGATCCGCTGCTCCGCACGCTGGCTCACACCATCGCGGCGCACCCGCGGCTTCGCAGGCCCGTGGAGGAGTATCTGTCCACCGCGACGGCCGAGCTGGAGTTCACCGGACTCCACGACGAGGCGGACTACCAGGCCTATGTCGATGCCTATTCACTGCCCGCGTTCATGCTGGTCGGCGCGCTGGTGGGGCCGGAGGCCGGCGACGGGTCGTATCGGGCGGCGTGCCGGACGTTCATCGACGGCAGCCAGCGGCTGGACTTCGTCAACGACATCGCCGAGGACCTGCGGGAGGGACGGCTGGGTATCCCGGCGAAGACGCTGGAACACTTCTCCGTCAAGCCGGAGGACATGGCCGCGGGGCGCGAAGTACCGGGCGTACGGGAGCTGGTGGCTCATGAGGTCGGGCAGGCGCGCACGACCTTGCAGGCGGCCAGGGAACTGCCCGCCCTGGCGCCGGCCCCCTACCGTCCGCTGATGGGCGCGCTGATCGAGGTCGAGCTGCTGACCGCTGATGCCGCGCTGACGCGTGGTGCCAAGCTGCTGCGCGGCTCGGCGAGGCCGTCGCCGGTGCCGACGCTACGGGTGCTGCTGGGCGCTCGCCGAAGGGCGCGCAAGGGAGGCTGACCGCTGTGCCGTTCACCAGCGGGGGGCGCCTTCGGCGAGCTGGAGTTCGCCCCTGCCGAAGGAGAAGTTCTCGTTCGGGACCGGAATCAGCGCGATGAAGATGTCGTCGGGCGAGATGCCGAGTGCCTCGACCACCAGCTTGTTGATGGCAGCGCTCACGGCCTTCTTGTCCTCCAGGGGACGATGAGCCCCGAGAAGCACCGTGATGATCATCGCGTCACTGCTGCGCTGCATACCCATGAACGTCGGGTCCAGGAACAGTTCGCTGTCACCGTGTTCGCTGATCACGATGAAGCGGTCGCCCTCGGGGATGCCGAGTGCCTGCACCAGGGACTGGTTGAGTGCATCGGCGAGGGCGCGCTTCTGGTCCGGCGAGAAGCGGTCGGCGGGGATGTGAGCGTTGAAGACGGGCATGAGGTTCTCCGTAGTGAGGTCAGGAAGCCGCCGACGGGAAGGTCCGAAGGCCCTCGATCACGTCACGGCCCTTGGCGGTGTCCGCGTACAGTCGCGCCTCCGTGATCAGCCCGTCGGAGCAGGTGAACAGCAGGCAGTGTTCGTTTTCCATGGTGCGTCCGTTCTTCGCCCTCGCCCTGGCCGTGACGGGAACTACGACGTGTGACCCGGCGTCGAGCACCGCGTGCGCGTCGTAGTTGAAATACTCGTAGTAATGGTCGAAGAGGTCCTGATAGAAGGCGACAAATCCTTCGCGGCCGTGGAATGTGCCGCCATAGGGCAGCGACGTGGGGAAATGGAAAACCACATCCGGTGACATCAGGGCCACCAGGTCGGATGAATCGTTCTCTTCGAATCCGAAATAGGCTCGTCGGCAGGCGTCCACGATCGCCTGGTTGCGCGACATGTTTCCTCCTGCTGGGGACGGGGCCGGGAGTGGGAGGTGCGGCGACGAATCGGTCAAGGCTAAGTCTTCATCTGGAACCCAGGCGGCGTCAAGGCTGAGTTCCAGATGGCGACCCTGGCGTATTCTGAGGTCATGGAGTGGGGAGAACTTGATCTGGGCAACTGCAGCGTCGCCGCGACCCTGGCCCTGGTCGGCGAGCGGTGGACGCTGCTCATCCTGCGCGAGGTCTTTGCCGGGCTGCACCGCTTCGACGAGATCGCCGACCATCTCGCGATCTCCCGTCGGGTCCTGACCGAACGCCTTCGGCAACTGGTCGACGCCGGCTTGCTGGAACGCCGCAGCTACCAGGAAGCCGGGCAGCGCTCCCGCCACGAGTACCACCTGACGCCCCAGGCGCACGACCTGCAGTGGGTGCTGGCCGCCCTCCTCCAGTACGGCGACGCCCATCTCGGCGACGGTGCGGGCGGCGCGCCCGTGGTGCTGCGGCATTCCGGCTGCGGCGGCCCCGTCCATGTCGAGCTGCGCTGTTCCTGCGGGCACGAGGTTGCCGGCTCGGAGGTGGAACCGGCCTTGGGCCCGGGCGCGGTCAGGCTGTAAGGGCCTTGCCCTCCGCCATCAGTACCCGACTCGGAAGGTCGCGTCCTGCCGGTCCGTGGCCGTGGAGATCGGGTCGATGCGCAGTACGTAGTCGGAATGGCGGATGTAGCGGGTCGGGAAGTTGTACGACCGGAACGATGCCCAGCCCGAGTCCGCCAGGCCCGGTGTGCGGTAGAAGGTCGCGTCCCCGGCGAACGTGGACGTGCCGTCGTCGGCGTCCAGTCGGAGCTCGTAGTCGTAGTGGCGGAGGCGGCGCGTCGGGTAGTTGACCGACTGGAAAAAGACGCCCGCCGAGTCCGCGAGGCCGGGGACCAGTTTCCATTCCGAGTCGAGATACGGGTCGATCGGGTACTCGTCGATGCGGCCGACGAAGTCGGCATGGCGGAGGTAACGGGCCGGATGATTGTACGACTTGAGGCGGTTGCTGCTCGGAGTTCCCCAGTGCGCCAGGAGTTCGCTGTACTCGGCCGATGTGATCGCGCGGATGCCGCAGTGCTTGGAGTTGACCGGCTGGGTGTAGGTCTTCTGGTCCAGCGCGGTCCAGGTGCCCGTCGACAGATCACCGGACTGCCAGACGTAGAAGACGCCGTTGGGCGTGTAGGTGTCTCCGTAGAGGTACCAGGTCGTGGACGTCAGGGACTTGACCAGCTCCGGGGCCTCGGTGCCACCGTGCGAGACAGCCGTGCTGAACTCCGTGAAACTTCCCGGGTCGAGCGACGTGGAGCGCGCGCCCACCAGCGTCTGGTTCTTCTTGAAGTACAGGTAGTTGACGCCGCCCACGCCCACCGTCATGTCGCCGTCGATCACGTCGTAGCCCGGGTCGAAGAAGATCTGCGGCTCGGAGGCGGTCAGGAAGTCGGTGGTGTGGTTCACCATGATGACGTTGTGGCCGGAGTCGTCGACGGCCGAGTAGATCACCGCGTACGTGCCCCGGCTCGCGTCCCAGAACGCCTCCGGCGCCCAGGCGTGGGTGTTCATGTCGTGCAGTTTCAGCCGGTGGTAGCCGGTGAAGGTGCACAGGTCGGTCGAGAACCATACGTGGATGTACTGGCTGACGTACGTCCAGTCGGTGCCCTTGAGGTCGGTGGCGAGAACGACGAACGTGCCGTCCTGCCTGCGCAGGATGAAGGGGTCGCGCAGCCCGAGGTCGCCCTCTGTGGGGGTGACGACGGGGTTGTTCTGGTTCAGCGGCGTCCATTCCAGCCCGTCCTGGCTGACGGCCAGATGGAGGCCGTAGTCCGTGCCGTCGCCGAGACTTGTCGACTCGGTGAAGTAACACATCACGTAGGCCGAGTCGGCTGCTCGTGCGGTCCCGGCGCCGAGACTCAGCGCGCCGGTCACGGCCAGGGGAGTGGCGGCCGCGAGGCCGAGAAACCGACGGCGGGAGGTGGCCATGCGTGCTCCAGGGGGTGTGTGGGGCCCTTGAGGGCAACGGCGATGGTCGGTATATCGAACATGGTTCGGTCAACCGTTCAGAAAGTAGGGATCGGGCATGTGCGCGTCAATCGTCTCGGTCATCTTTGGTGATTCCTGTGGGACGAGACCGACGCCGGTCTGAACCGTTCGGCCAGATCCGGCCCGGTCGGCCCGTGGGCGTGGATGTGGAACTCCGAGCGCCGGTCGGCAGGTGGTCCGGGAGTGCCCGCCGGGGCCGCGGTGGTGCACGACGACGGCGGCGCGCACGTCCGCCGGGTCGATGACGACGCCGGTCTCCTCCCGGGCCTACCGCACCAGAGCGGCGACGACATCCTCGTGCGGGCCGTCCAGATGCCCGGAGGGCAGATGCCACGGCCCGGCGGCGTACACCTGCCCCGCCCGCCGCGACAGCAGGACCTCCGGACCGTCGAGGGTGTCCCCGCGCAGGATCAGATGGACATCCAGCGGCTCGGTGTGCCGTTGCACTCCACTCACGAGGCACCTCCGGAGCGCCGGGCGGTCGGCAGCGGGGTGTCCGCCGGGGTGGAGAGGCCGAACTGGGCGGCCTGGGCGGTGTACATGCCCTGGTACACCCCTTTCTGCCGCGCCATGAGTTCGTCGTGTGTGCCCTCTTCGGCGACGCGCCCCTCAGCCAGGACGTAGATCCGGTCGGCCTTCGCCGTGGCGGCCAGGCGATGGGTCACGAGCACGACCGCGTGGCCCTGCTCGGCGAGGGACCACAGTCCTTCGAACGCGGCGATCTCCGCGTGCGGGTCGAGCGCGGAGGTCGGCTCGTCGACGAACAGGAACGGCGCGCCGCGGTACAGGCTGCGCGCGGTGCCCAGCTTCTGCCACTGCCCGCCGGAGAGCTGGACACCCCGCTCGTAGCCCTTGAACACGATCGAGTCCCAGCCGTGGGGCAGGCCTTCGACGAGGGTGAGCACGTTCGCGTCCTGCGCGGCCGTCCGGACCCGGTCCATGTCCCGGGGGCGGTCACCGGCGCCGATTGCCACGTTCGCGGCGGCGGTCATCTCCCAGCGCGGGAAGTCCTGGGCGAGCAGGCCCACCGCGGCGAAGACACCGGCACGGTCCGCCTCGCGCAGTTCGACCCGGGCGCCGTTCCCGTCCTCCCACCACACGTCTCCCTCGGCGGGCAGCAGCAGCCCGGCGAGCACCTTGGTCAGGGTCGTCTTCCCGGAGCCGTTCGCGCCCACCAGCGCGGTCACCTCGCCCCGGCGGACCGTGAGGCTGACGTGCTTCAGTGCGGGAACATCGGCCCCGGGGTAGGTGAACGACACGCCCTGTACGCGCACCCGGTCCACGGCGGCAGGCAGCGCGGTGCCCGCCGCCGGGATGGCGTGTCGGCCCGCCACGTCGACGGCGGTCTCGGTGTCGGTGAGGAACAGCAGTTCCTCGTAGAGCCTGTTGACCTGCTGGACGAGGGAGGTCAGGCGCGCGGTCGAGGTGCGGATGGCGATGACCGCGGTCCCGCCCACGGCGAGCGGCAGCCCACCGCTCGACAGCAGCCACCACAGCAGCCCGTAGCAGGCGAGCGACGCCAGACCGGCGAAGACGCCGGCGACCAGATCGGTGGAGGCCTGGGCGCGGGCCAGCCGGCGCTGCTCGGCCTCGGTCAACCGGGACATCTCCTCATAGCCGGCCAGCAGTTTGGTGCCGGCCGCGTGCACGCGGATCTCCCCGGCCGCGTGCGGACGGGTCAGATAGGCCAGCAGAGAGGCGATCGCCCGCCGGTGATCGACCCAGTTCAGCCGCGAGATGTAGTCGCGGCGTGCGGAGCGGACGGCACCCCACCCCTTGGGAAGTGCGATCGCCAGCAGCATCGGCAGCAGCGCCCAGTGCAGCGAGGCCAGCACGACCGCGGCCGCGGCCATCCCGATGAGCACGTTGCCCACGCCCACCGAGAGCCGCAGCATGTTCCGTGCGGAATCGGTGCCGAACTTCCCTGCCTCCAGGATGCGTTGGACCTCGGGCCGCTCGGTCGCCTCCACCTCGACGCGGGTGACGGCCGCGTAGTACCGGCCGGACACCGCCCGCTCCACCTGCGGCTCCAGCCGGCCCGACATCGCCGTCGACCACGCCGACAGCAGCGCCGCCGTCACCGCGGTCGCGCCCAGCAGGACCAGCGACGGCAGGGCGTCACGCAGTTTGTTCGGGGTCGGGCCGTCGGCGAACAACTCGGTGAGGACGCTGTTGACCGCGACGAGCCCCCATGCCGACGTCACCCCCTGGCCGAGCTGGGCCGCCACGACTCCGGCCAGTGCCCGCGGGTCCGTCTGCCATCCGGTGCGCAGGACCATGCCCATCATGCGGGGCAGGGCGGTGGCCATGTGCCCGAACGACAGCCGGGTCAGCGGGCCTTCGTGGCGTACGAAGGAGTGGTCGTAGCGGAGTCGGCCGCCGTACAGCTCGCGTTCCGCGTTCGAGATCCTGGTGTCTTCGGCTTTCGTGTCCGGCAGCGTGTCGCCGCCCGAGCCGGTCGTCGTCAATGTGGCTCCTTCGAGGTCGTGGCGGTGTCGTCGGGCTCAACGAGGCGCCCCCCGGTTTCGAACGCGTGTTTTTCGGTCGCTCTGCGGATCCCGTCCTCAGGGGGTTCGCGAAAGGTGCGGGATGCACGGGGCTTTGCTCCACAAGGGCGCCCGGGGAAAGCGGGGTTGGCCGAAACGCGGCGGTCCTCCGCGGCCGGCCGGTGGGCTCAGGGACGCTGGTGGTCGCCCCCGACGAACAGCAGCAGCGCGGATCAGGGCGGTAGGCGGGGTGCACGCAGGAGGTGGTGGGGCGCGGGGCGGAGCCGGGGCATCGGTCGGGCCCCGGCTCCGGCCTGGCTCAGCGCTGTCCGGGCAGGGTCAGCAGACGGGCCAGGGTGGTACGGCCGCGGGTGGTCGCCCCCGCGTCGTCGTGGAGCGCGCCCCGGGCGATGGCGCTCGCCGCGTCGAGGGCGGAGAAGCAGCGCAGCGCGGCCTCCTCCTCGCCCGTCAGCGGGCGCCCGAAGCCCTCGAGGAACGCCGTCCGCAGCTCGGGCCACCGCGTCCAGGGGCCGCAGTCGAGCCGGACGAGGTCGGCGACCGCCGCGTGCGGGCGGGCCCGCTCCAGGCCGACCACCGCGAGCGCGCCGGTCGCGCAGTCGTACAGCCAGTTGTGCTCACCGAAGTCGCCATGGGCGTATCCGACGGGCAGCGGGCCGAGCAGCGACAGCCCGACGGCATGGCGGCGGACGACGTCCCGCTCCAGTGCCGTGATGAGGTCGCCGGCGCGTTCCAGGTGCGCCTCGGCGTCGGGGACGGCGCGTTCGACCTCGGCCCGCGCCTCGGCGCGGTCCCGGGCGGTGAGGTCCCGGGCGTCGCCGTGGAATCGGCGCAGCCACGCGCCCGCGCGGCGGTGCAGGGCACGGCGCTGCCCGGGGGTGAGGGCGACGGCACCCACGGGGCGGCCGGGGACCGCGGTCAGCAGCAGGGCCTGGTGGTGAGCGTCGGTCTCCAGCAGCCGTGGCACGCTGTCCCGCTCCAGCGCGGGGGCCGCCTCGCGGTAGGCGCGGGTCTCGCGGGCGTAGCACGCCGGTGTCGGTGCGACCTTGAGGTAGGCGCGGCCGTCGTCGGACGTGAGCTCCCAGACCTGGGAGGCGGTACGGGGCCGGGAGACGTCCCGCACGGATCGGACGGGACCGACGACACCCTCGGCCCAGGCGGTCAGGGTGGGTGGCAGCGGGGCGCGGACGGTCATGCCTCCCTCCTCGGTGCCGGACGTGATGAGGAGGAGCGGACGGCGGCACGGGCCCGGGCGCGGACGTCAACTCCGCGCCCGGCGGCGTCGAATCGGAGGGGCCGATTCTCGAACACGGGGTGAGCGGCGGCAGGGGCGGGGAGGGGGTTCATGATTCCTCCAGGGCTCGGGACGATGCGGGCAGGATGCCGAACAGCCGCCCGAACAACCGCGCCGATCATGAACTCGTAACGGGTACCCGGGAGCGAATTCTCGGACAAAGATTCGGGTGACGTGCTCCGCCGCAAGCGGCCCTAGGGGAACGATGTGCGTGAGGTCGTTCGATTCCCCCGCGTGGTGGCGAGTGACCCCGCCGGGCGATTGCTCACACGCCGGTTGACGGGGTGTCAGCTTCGGCGTGGTCCGCGAAACCCCGCTCGGCCAGCAGGGCGTCGATCTTCGCCCGGTGCGCCTTCTCCCAGGCGTCCAGGGTTTCGTCCGCCTCCTTGGCCAGCTTCTTCCGGGCGGCGGCGAGTATCTCCTCGCGGCGGTCCGCCGGGACCACCACGACGCCCCCCTCGTCGGCCACCACGATGTCCCCGGGATGCACCTGCACACCGCCGCACCGCACCTCGGTGTTGAGGGGTTCCACGGCGTTCTTGGCGCCCGGGATGGGGATGACGCCCCGGGCGAAGACGGGGAAGCCCCGCTCGCGCACCTCCGCGAGATCGCGGATGACCCCGTCGGCCACGAACGCGGTGACGCCCCGGCGCTGGGCGACGGCGCAGACGTTGCCGCCGGCCAGGGCGTGGTCGACGTCCCCGGACTCGACGACGATGACCTGGCCGGGCCCGGCACGATGGATGGCCGCGTGCAGCATCAGGTTGTCGCCGGGAGCGCAGCGCACCGTGAACGCCGGACCGGCCACACGCGGGGTCCCGGGCCACAGCGGGCGGATGCCGATGTCCATGACCTGTGCACGGCCGAGCAGATCGGCGAGGGTGGTCGTCGGGACGTCCCGGAACCCGTCGCCGGATTCGATGATGTCGCTCATGAGATCCCTCCGTTCGAGTGGATCATCGAATCTACGCCCGGCGCACGGCGGCGGAACAGACCGCGCACATCTGCGCGCCGGAGATGCCGGCCGGGTCACATGAACAGGTGCGTGAGCAGTCGCAGGAGATCGCTGGTGGCGTCCGCGGCCCCCAACGCCGGCAGTGCCCCGAGCGCCAGTGTCGTCGCGGCGAGCGGCCACAGGTGCGGGGGCGGAGCGACCTGGAGGGCGGCGATACGGCGGCTGACCGCGCGGTCGGTGAAGTGCAGCGCGCACGCCGGTGCCCGGCGGCCCGCGCTCAGCGCGGCGCGCGCGAGGGCCCGGGCCGTGGTGGAGCGGTCGCCGACCGCGTCGGCCGCCTCTTCGTCCGCCCAGCGTTCGACCAGGAACGCGACCGTGGCGCGGACGGGGGCGAGCAGCGGGTCGGCCGCGGTGGCGAGCGTCACGGCGGTCACCAGCAGCGCGTGCCGGTGGCGCAGATGGGTGCGCTCGTGGGCCAGCAGTACACGGCGCTCGGCGGGTTCGAGGGCGCTGAGCATGGCCGAGGTGACCAGGATCCGGCCCGGTGCGCCACCGCTTGCGGGGATGGCGAACGCCTGAGGTACGGGTGAGGCGGCGACGATCAACTCGGTGTCCGGCGGATGCCCGGCGCACAGGCCGCGCAGTGCGCGCCGGGTGAGACGCTCGGCGCGGACGGTGCGGTACACCCGCACGGCGACCAGGACGAGGGCCAGTGCGGCGGCCACGGCGACCGTCCCCGGGACCGGGTCGGGCAACCGGTGGCCGTCGGCGCGGGCGTCCCCCACGACGGGCTGGGCCCGGTCGATCAGGGTGACCGCGAGCAGGAGCAGCGACCAGGTGGTGGCGGCCGCGGTGAACACGGCGGACGCGGTCAGCACCCGGGCCGCCAGCGCGGGCGCCACCCGCCGGCCGACCACGGGACCGACCACGGCCAGCAGCAGTGAGAGCAGGATCGGGAGGTAGACGTCGATCTTCATGCGGCGCCCCCGTTCGGTTGCCGGTGTGCACCCCCGCCCAGGAGTTCGCGCAGGGCCTGCTCCTCCTCGGGGCTCAGTCCGGTCACGAACTGCTGGAGCGTGGCGATCGGGTCGGGCCCGCGGTCGAGGGCCTCGTGCATGGCCTCGGCGGTGAGCTGGGCCGCGTTCTTGGCAGGGCGGTAGGCGCCGCGCCGCCCGTCCACGTCGCGCAGCACGAGGCCCTTGTCGTAGAGGCGCTTCAGGATGGTGTGCACGGTGTTGTAGGCGAGGCCGCCGCCGATGTCGGCCTGGATCTCGGCGGGGGTGAGCGCCAGCTCGGTGGCCCACAGCGTGGCGAGCACCTCGCTCTCCAACTCGCCGGCGCTGCGCCGTTCCGCCCTGCCCTGGGGGCCTCTGCCAGCCATGCCCGCAACCTTACAGCGCGTAGGGAAGCCGCCTGTACCAGCGGTGGAGGCCGCCGGGTGCGACCCGGATCACCCGTTCGGCGCAATGCGATCCACTGTGACCGGTGTGGCGAGCCGCTCGGCCCTGCAACGCCCCTCCATCCGGGATAACTTGTCCGTGTTTTGCCGACTTCATTCCCGACTCACGCCGTCACCCTACGGCTTGTAGGGTGTGAGGCCCCTACGGTCTGTGGGGAAGTGAGGGGTGGGCCGTGGCCAACAGCTCGAACATCGCGCTCGCAGGAGTCCGCCGGTACGCCGGACCGTCGGTCGCCGGCACCTCGTGGCGCGACCGCGGCCCGGGACTGATCGCCGTGGTGGCGAGCGCCTTCACGCTGGCCCAGCTCGTCCTCGTAGGACCGGGCATGGGACTCGGCTGGGACGAGACGGTGTACGTCAGCCAGGTCAGCGCCCACGCCCCCGCCGCGTACTTCAGCGCACCGCGCGCCCGGGGCATATCCCTGCTGGTCGCGCCCGTCACCCTGTGGTCATCGTCCACCGCGCTGCTCCGGGCCTATCTGGCGGTGCTGGCCGGGGCCGCCCTGTACCTCGCCCTGCGCTCCTGGCGCGGGCTCTTCCCGGTCCGGGTGCTCGTGTTCGGCGGAGCCCTGTTCGCAAGCCTGTGGATCACCCTGTTCTACGGCCCGCAGGCCATGCCCAACTACTGGGTCGCGATCGGCGCCCTGGCCGGTACCGGCTGCTTCCTGCGCGCCCACGCCGACCCGACCGACCGGGCGGCTGTGTGGGGGGTCGCCGTGAGCGCCGCGCTCATGGCGTGGATGCGGCCCACGGACGCCCTGTGGATCGCCACGCCCCTGCTGGTCGTGGTGGTGTTCCTGCGCCGGTGGCGGCGCCGCGCACTGCTGTACGCACTGCCGGCCGGGCTGGTCGTCGGGGCGGCCGAGTGGATCACCGAGGCGTATGTCGCCGACTACGGGGGTCTGGTGCGGCGCCTGTCCGAGGGCTCCCGGATCCAGGGCGGCCTGGGCTGGGACATCGCCGTCGCCGACCAGTTGCGCAGTCTCGCCGGACGCGCGCTGTGCCGCCCGTGCACCGGCCCGCTGCCCAACCCCGCGGTGACCGCCTGGTGGTTCGCGCTGCCCCTGCTCGCCGTGCTCGCGGCCTTCGTCGCGGTCGGGGACCGGCGCCCGGCCCGCACCCTGGTGCCACTGGCCTGCGCGGCGACCGCGGCCTTCCCCTACCTCTTCCTCATCGGGTACGCAGCGCCCCGCTTCCTGCTCCCCGCCTACGCCCTCCTCGCGATCCCGGTCGCCGACGGCCTCCTCGATCTGGTCACCGCACCGGACGGCCGATGGCGTCCCCTGGTCGGGTCACTCGTGGCGCTCGGGCTGGCGGGCCATCTGGTGGTGCAGTTCACGGTCCTGCACCGCACCGTGGCCCGCACCGACGCCGATCGCCACGGCTGGTCCCGCACCGTCGCCGAACTGCACCGGCTGGGCGTCCGCCCGCCCTGTCTGCTCACCGGGAACGACTCCGTCCCGATCGCCTTCTACGCCGGCTGCTCCTCGGCGGCGACCAGCGGCAGCAACACCAACAGCACCCCCGCCGGCATCACACGCGCCGCACAGCGCATGCCCGTCGCCTTTCTGGGCACCTCCACGGGCCGTCCACCGGCGTACACCCATGGCTGGCCCGCCCACTCCTTCGACGGTATCCGCCTGTACATCGCCCCCAGGACCAGCCCCTCGACGGCCCCGGGCGGACACCGATGACGCCGCCGACGACCACGAGGGCGAGCTCCGCGGCCCCCGAGACCCCCGAGACCCCCGCGGTGGCACCCGCCCGGCCACGGGTCCTGTCGGCACACGCCTCCTGGCACGCCGCGGTCACTCTCATAGTGCTCATGGGCACCGCGCTGCTCGCCCGGCGCCACTGGCCCGTGATCGAGGCGGGCGCCGCCCGGCTCGCGGGCGCCGACCCGGGCTGGCTGCTGCTCGGGGCGACGGCCGCGGCCTCGACCTGGGCCTGCTCGGCCCTCGCCCAGCAGGGCGCGGTGACCGAGGCACTGCCCGGCGGACGGCTGGTGGCGGCACAGTTCGCCGCCTCCGCCGCCAACCATGTGCTGCCCGCGGGCCTCGGCGCGGGCGCCGTCAACGTGCGCTTTCTGACCCGCTGCGGACTGTCCGTGCCCCGCTCGGCGACCGCGCTCGCGGTCAAGGCCACCGCCGGGACCGTGGCCCGCGGCGCACTGATCGCCGTCCTCGCCCTCGCCGGCCCCGGACTGCTGCGACTGCCGCGCGTCTCCCCGACCGTGGTGACGGCGGCACTGCTCGCGACCTCCGCGCTTCCGCTGCTGCTGCTGTCCGGACCGCTGCGGCGCGCGGTGCGCACCGTGGCGGCGGACGTGCGGGCCGTGCACCGGTTGCCCGCCCGGGCGGCCGCCCTGTGGGGCGGGTCCCTGGCCTTCCCCTCGCTGCACGCGCTGGTGGTCATCGCGGTCACCTGCTCCCTCGGCCTGCCCGTGCCCCCGGAGCGGGTGGCGCTGGCCTACCTCGCGGCCAGCAGCGCGGCCGTCCTGCTGCCCACCCCGGGCGGCATCGGGTCCCTCGACGCCGCACTGGCGCTCGCGCTCACGCTCGCCGGAGTGCCCGGCAGCGCGGCGGCCTCCGTGGTCCTCGGCTACCGGCTGCTGACGGTGTGGCTGCCGCTCGCCCCCGGCCTGGTGGTGCTCGGCCTGCTCGTACGCCGCAAGGCCCTGTGATCCGGCGGGTGCCGGGCGGCAGCCAGGATTGGCTCAAGTTCCCGGTGGCAGCGTCGGGGCCCCATGAGCCGGTCGTCCCCACCGTAGGCGCGGGGCGCTCGCCATGGACGAGTGCCCCGCGTCGTCGCACGAACAGGAGTGTCCGCACATGGAGAAGACGAAGAAGTCCGCGACCCGCACCGGCCCCGACGGCGAGAAGGTGCGACAAGAGGCGCTGAAGAGCGTGGTGAAGAAGCTCCCGGAGGTCACCCTGGCCTTCTGGATCATGAAGATCGCGGCGACCACCCTGGGCGAGACCGCGGGCGACCTGTTCTCCCAGACCCTCGGACTGGGCTACTTCCTCACCACCGTCGCGCTGTTCCTGGTCTTCGTGGTGACCCTGGTCGTCCAACTGCGCTCCGCCCGCTACAACCCCTTCTTCTACTGGACCGTCATCCTGTCGACCAGCATGGCCGGCACCACCATGTCCGACTTCATGAACCGCGACGCCAGTGCCGCGTACCTGTCCAACGGCGCCACCTCGCTCGGCTGGGGCCCCCAGGGCCTGGGACTCGGCTACCCCGCCGGAGCCGCACTCCTCGTCTCGGTCCTGCTCCTCATCTTCGCGATCTGGAAGCTGACCGGGATGACCTTCCGAATCCGCGACATCGTCAGCCTCCGGGGCGAGGCCCTGTTCTGGTCGGCGATCCTCGTCTCCAACACGCTCGGCACCTCGATGGGCGACTTCCTCTCCGACAGCTCCGGCCTCGGCTACGCGGGCGGGGCGCTGCTCGTGACCGGTCTGCTCGCGGTGCTCGTGCTCCTGATGCGGGTCCCCTCGGTGCCCAACGTGCTGCTGTTCTGGATCGCCTTCGTCCTCACCCGCCCGCTCGGGGCCACCGCCGGTGACTTCCTCACCAAGCCGGTCGCCAAGGGCGGCCTGGCCCTCGGCACCGCTGGCTCGTCCGCCGTGCTCCTCGCGGTCCTGTTCGGTCTGATGGCCTACGCCCACCTTCAGGAACGCAGGCGGGGTGCCGCGCTCGCGCCGGACACCGGCGGGAGGGAGCCGGTCACCCAGCGGGCAGGCTGACCACGAACCGTGCGCCCGGGCCGTGCCCCGGATCGTGGTGCACCTCACCGCCGAACGGAGCGGGCCAGCCGTCGCGCCGGCGGCAGCCCCAGACCCGCTCCGCCGTGCCCGTCGTCCGGGTCGGCCCGCTGCCCCGGCTGGAAGAGCCGCCCGGCGAACGACTCCGGGACCCCGGGGCCGTCGTCCGTGACGTCGATGCGTACGCCGTCACGCGTGCGCCGGGCCTCCACCGTGATGTGCGCCGCCCGTCGGCATCGGGCAGCCCGATGTCCAGGACGGCCGCGGAGACTCCGTCGCCGGCCGGCCGCAGCGCGGTCGCGCCGTCCGGAGCGGCCACGGTGTCGTACTCCTCGTCCCGCAGACCGCGCAGCAGCACGTCCCGCAGCGCGTGGTCGTCCTCGACGTCCAGGATCTTGTGGCGCGTGGTTCTCCGTGGCTCGCCACCCGTGGACTACGTGGGGGTGCCCACCTGCTCCGGGGCGGCTTCGGGTGCCGATGCGGACGCCGTGAGCAGGGGGCGCAGCCGCGTGGTCTCCAGGCGGCGGGCCAGAGTGTCCGGGCGGCTGCTCAGCGGGATCATCGTGACGGAGGCGACGAGGGCTCCGACGACGAACCCGGCGATCACGTCGTGCGGGTAGTGGGCGCCGATCCACACCCGGGACGCCGCCATCGCACCGGCCGCCACCAGCGCGACGTAGCCGATCCGGCGTGAGACGCATATGAGGGCGACCGCGGCCGCCGCGGCTATCGCCGTGTGGTTGCTGGGGAACGACCAGTCGCCCGGCGCCGGGCACGCCTCCAGCGTGACCACGTGCAGGCTCTGGCAGGGGCGGTCCTCACGGACCAGCAGCTTCACCACCGAGTTCGCCGCGAATCCGAGGAGGACCACCAGCGGTACCGCCAGGGCGACCAGGGCCGAACCCGGGCCGGCGCGGCGTGCCCGCCACCAGGCGGCCAGCATCAGCACGGCGAACACGCCGAGCCCGTACGTCGACCAGGCGGAGACCAGGGAGTCCAGCCAGGAGGGGGCGCGGTGGGCCAGGTCCACCACGTCGGTGTAGGCGTCGCCGTCCACGGACGAGCCGTCGAAGGCGTACATCATCCGCGGACCCCCTCCTTCGCGGCACGGCGGGAGCGCAGCAGCTCCAGGGCGAGCGGGATCAGCGAGATCGCGACGATCACCGCGATCATCGGCAGCAGATATCTGTCGACGTTCGGCACCGACGAACCCAGCGCGTACCCGGCGAGGGTGAGGCCGAGGCTCCACACCAGACCGCCGGCCACCTGCCAGACGGTGAAGGTCCGCACGGGCACCTGCAGCGCGCCGGCCATCGGGTTCAGCACCGTACGCACCACGGGGACGAAGCGGGCCAGGACGATCGCCTTCGCGTGGCCGTACCGCTCCAGGAGCTCCTCGGCGCGCTGTGCGCCCTCGTGCAGCCGGGCCGAGCGGCTGCGGGCGAGCAGCGCGCCGCCGGCCTTGCGCCCGAGCAGATAGCCGCACTGGGACCCGGCGAGCGCGCCCACGGCAGCCGCGACGAGCAGCGCGGGCAGCGACAGCTTCACGCCGTGCTGCCCGGAGCCGGTGCACAGCAGGCCCGCCGTGAACAGCAGGGAGTCGCCGGGCAGGAAGAAGCCGATCAGCAGGCCCGTCTCGGCGAACATCACCACGCCCACGCCCAGGACGCCGAAGGCCGCCAGCAGGGACTGGGCGTCCAGCACGTTCACCGCGAGCTGTGAGCCCAGGGACAGGGATGTCATCGTCGCGAGCCTTTCCGTACAGGAGGCCGGGCGCGACGGGGCGCCCGCCCGGCAGCTGACTACAATCATGTAGACCGTCTACTGAACTGTAGACGAGAACCGGGCGGCAGGCGTTCCCTCGATCACCGTCACGAGTGAAGGGCACGGCACGCGGCTCGTGGACATCGCGCACCGTCGGTGCGCTCAGGGGGTGGCGAGCGAGATCTCCGTCGACTTGATCAGGGCGACGACCGAGGAGCCGGCCACCAGGCCCAGATCGTCCGCGGCGTCCCTCGTGATCACGGCCGTCAGGGTGCCGCCGCCCACGATCGTGACCTTCACCGACGCCATCGCCGCGCCTGTGGTGACGTCGTCGACGGCACCGGGGAGCTGGTTGCGGATGGACATGCCCTCCATCGCGGCCGTGGCGAGCGCGACCTCCGTGGACTTGACCAGGGCGGACACGGAGGCCCCGGGGGCGAGGTCGAGCTCGTCGACGGCCTCCGCGGTGATGGCCGCCGTGAGGTCCTGACCTCCCGCCAGTCTCACCTTGACGGTGGCCATGACCTCGCCCGGGGTGACGGATGTGACGATGCCGGGCAGCTGGTTGCGGATGCTCAGGTTCATGGGCGCGCCTCGCGGGAGGTGGGGGAGTGGGGAACGCGGCGACATGTGGCGAAAGGTCGGATTCCGTTCCGACGGACCCACCGTAGCCGGAGTCCCGGGCGGCGCTCGCACGGCGCGTCAGGCGGGAAACGCGTACGGCGCGTCAGGCGGGAAACGCGTACGGCGCGTCAGGCGGGAAACGCGTACGGCGCGTCAGGCGGGAAACGCGTACGGCGCGTCAGGCGGGAAACGCGTATGGCGCGTCAGGCGGGAAACGCGTACGGCGCGTCAGGCCGGATACGCGTGCGTCTGCGCCGCCTTCACCGTCGCCCAGACCGTGGCGCCCGGCTGCAGACCGAGTTCGGCCGCGGCGACGGTGGTCAGATCCGCGGCGAGCGGGAGTTCACCGATGAGGTCGGCGCGGATCTGGTCGCCATGGGTCTCGAGCCCCGCGACCTCGCAGCGCCACAGGTTCCTCGCGCTGGAGCCGCCGGGCCGCTCCCGGTACAGGGTCACGGAACTCGGCGGGAACGCCACGAAGGCGGGCCCGGCGAGCTCCTCCGTGGTGGTGATCGCGGGCCCGGAGCCGAGCCGCACGATGTGGCCGTCGGCGTGCCCCCGGTAGAGGTTCAGGCCGACCAGCCGCGCGATGTAGTCGGTGCGGGGACGGCGGGCGATGTCCCCGGGGGCACCCTCCTGGACGACACGGCCGTGCTCGATCACGACCAGCCGGTCGGCGAGCACCATCGCGTCCAGCGGGTCATGGGTGACCAGCACCGCGACCGCCTCGAACCCGGCGAGATGACGCCGGAGCTGGGCGCGCACATCGAGCCGGGTACGGGCGTCGAGCGCGGCGAGCGGCTCGTCGAGGAGCAGCAGCCGGGGACGGATGGCCAGGGCGCGGGCCAGGGCGACACGCTGGGCCTGGCCGCCGGACAGCCGCCGGGGTTTGGCGCCCGCGTGCTCGGCGAGGTCCATGCGCTCCAGCCACGCGGCGGCCTGCCGACGCGCCTGGGCCCTGGACGCGCCCCGGCAGCGCGGCCCGAAGGCCACGTTGTCCAGCGCGGTCAGATGCGGGAAGAGCAGATAGTCCTGGAAGACCACACCGACCGGGCGGGACTCCGGCGGTGTACGGTCCAGGGTCCTGCCGTCCAGGCGCAGATGGCCGCCGGTGAGCGGGACGAGACCGGCGAGGGCGCGCAGCGCGGTGGTCTTGCCCGCGCCGTTCGGGCCGAGTACGGCGATGACGTCGCCCGGCGCGGCGGACAGCGTGACGTCCAGCCGGAAGGAGCCGCGGTGGACCACGAGCCGGGCGTCGAGGCCCTCCGCCCGGCTACCGGCCTCCCGAGCGGCCGTGGTGTCGTCGATGTCGGTCATCCCGGGCCCGCCCCTGCTGTCGTACGCCCGTGGGACATGGCAGGCCCGCCCGGTTCCTCGTACGGCGTGCGGCGGCCGGTCATGACGCCGTCATCCAACGGTCCCGCAGTCCCGCCAGGACCGCGATCGACACCGCCAGCAGCACCAGGCTCAGCGCCATCGCCGCCTCCGGGTCGTCCTGCAACGCCAGATAGACGGCCAGCGGCATCGTCTGGGTACGACCGGGGAAGTTGCCCGCGAAGGTGATCGTCGCCCCGAACTCGCCGAGGGCCCGGGCCCACGCGAGCACCGCGCCGGCCGCGACGCCGGGCGCGACCAGCGGCAGCGTGACCCGGCGGAAGGCGGTGAAGCGGGAGGCGCCGAGCGTCGCGGCGGCCTCCTCGTACCGCGGATCGGCCGCCCGCAGGGTGCCCTCGACACTGATGACCAGGAACGGCATCGCCACGAACGCCTCCGCCACCACCACGCCCGCCGTGGTGAACGGCAGTGTGATCCCGAACCATGCGTCCAGCCACCGCCCCACCACCCCGTTGCGCCCGAGTGCCAGCAGCAGTGCCACACCGCCCACCACCGGGGGCAGCACGAGCGGCAGGGTCACCAGGGCCCGTACCAGACGGCGCCCCGGGAAGTCCGTACGTGCCAGCAGCCACGCCAGCGGAACGCCCAGCACCAGACTCAGCGCGGTGGCGGCGGTCGCGCTCAGCAGGGACAGCTGGAGCGCCTGCCACACCTCCGTGCTGGTCAGCTGGGCGGGCAGGGCGCGCCACGGGGCCCGTATCAGCAGGGCCACCAACGGCAGCAACAGAAACGCCAGGCCGGCCAGCGCGGGCAGCAGCAGCGGCAGCGGCACCCCCGGCCCCCAGGCACGCCCGCGCCGCGGCCCACCCGCCAGAGGGCGGGCCGCGGCGTCGGAGGCGTGGGTGGGCGTCACGGCTGGAGGAACCCGGCCTCGGTCAGCACGTTGCGGCCCTCGGCGGACTGGACGAGGGCGATGAACGCCTTGGCCGCCTCGGCGTTGGGCGCGTTCTTGAGCAGGGTGATCGGGTAGTCGTTGACCGCCTTGGCGGACTCGGGGAACTCCACGCCCTCCACCTTGTCACCCGCCGCCTTCACGTCGGTCTTGTAGACGACCGCGGCGTCGGCCTCCTTCAGCTCGACCTTCGTCAACGCGCTCTTGACGTCCTGCTCGTACGACACCGGCGTGAGCTTCAGCTTGCTCGCGTCCAGCGCCTTCTGCGCGGCGGCACCGCAGGGGACGGTCTTGTCGCACAGCGCGACCTTGAGACCGGACTTGGTGAGGTCCTTGAGGGAGGCGACCTTGGCCGGGTTGCCGGGCAGGGTGGCGATCTCCAGCTGGTTGCGCACGAAGGTGACCGGGGTGCCGGCCGCGTCCTTCCTGTCCGTCACGATGGCCATGGTCTTGGGGCTGGCCGCGGCGAAGACGTCGGCGGGGGCACCGCCGGTGATGCTCGCGGCGAGGGTGTCGCTGCCGCCGAAGTTGAAGGTGACGTGGGTGCCGGGGTGCTCCTTCTCGAACTGCTTCCCCAGCGTCGTGAAGCTCTCCTTGAGGGAGGCGGCGGCGAAGACGGTGACCGTGCCGGACAGCTTCGTCGACGAGGACGCCGAGGAGCCGGAGGAGTCCGACTTCTTGGTGGAGTCGGAGCCCGAGTCGGACGAGGAGGAGCAGGCGCTCAGTGCCAGCAGCGCGGCGACCGTCGCGCCGGTCACGTGCAGCATCCGGCGGTTGAGGCGCACGGAACGGGTCATCACGGATGCACTCCCTTGGTTCGTCGCGGGAGAGATCCCCCGGACCCCTCCGATACGCCGATCATACTGACGCAGATGCCATCCGTAAGTCTGCTGTGGCATTGCATGAGCTGGGTGATCGCCCTTAAAAGCCCCGCATGTGCGTTTCTACGGAGTCTCGTCCCCGCCGGGAGGTCACGGGGTCATGCGCGGTCGATGTGCACGTTCGTCGACTTCACGCGCGCGGTGGCCTCCATTCCGACCTCCAGACCGAGTTCCTCCACCGCCTCCCGGGTCAGGAGCGAGACCAGGCGGTGCGGCCCCGCCTGGATCTCCACCTGGGCGGCCACGTCACCGAGCTTCACGGCGGTGACGATCCCAGGGAAGGCGTTGCGGACGGAGGTGTACGAGGGGGCGTCCTCCTCGCCCGTGCCGCCGCGCGCCAGCTCCACCGAGAACGCGGCCAGGTCCCTGCCGTCGATGACCCGGCGTCCGCCCTCGTCGCGACGGGTCGCCACCTTGCCCGCGTCCGCCCATCGGCGTGCGGTGTCCGGGCTCACCCCGAGCAGACGGGCGGCCTGCCCGATTGTGTAGGACTGCATGGGCGCCACGATAGGCGTCCCGGTCGCCCCGGCCGCAACACGCCCCGGACGGCCCCGGGCGCGCCGGATCTGCGGGATTCGGCGTGGCCGCCGCCGTCCGCATGGCAAGATCCCACCCCATGGGTGTGTCCTGGGCGGTGCGGAGCGTGCGCGCGGCGGTGTTCGCCGTCGTCTGCGTCCTGCTCGCCGCCGGCGGGCACACACTGGCCACCGGCATGCGGCCCGCACTGTGGGTGGACGCGGCCGGGTCCCTGCCCGTGTTCGCGGGCGGTGTGCTGCTCGCCGGACGTGAGCGTTCGCTCCTCGGCATCGGCCTCGCGATGCTCCTCGTACAGGGCGGTCTGCACCTCGCCTTCGACGCGGCCGGACCGCCGGACACCACGATGGACATGCCGGGCATGCCGCACGGCATGCACATGGCCGCCCAGCCGCACGTCATGACCTCGCACGCCGTCGCCGCACATCTGGTCGCCGCACTCCTGGCCGCCTGGTGTCTGCGACGCGGCGAGGCCGCCCTGTGGTCCCTGCTGCGCAAGGCCGTGGCCTTCGTCCCGCGCCTTGTCGCCTGGTGGCGCACGACGCCTCTGCCCGCGCACGCCGGACTCCCGCGTCCGTACGCCGACGGGTGCCGCCCCTTGCGGCAGGCGCTGCTCCGCCACGCCCTGTCCCGGCGCGGACCGCCCATGGCTGCCTCGTACACGATCTGAACCCCCAAAAATTCGAGCACGAGTACGGAGCACCACCGACCATGGCCTCTCTGCGTACCACCCTGCGCCGCGCCGGCACCGTCGCCGCCCTCACCGCCGGCGGTGTCCTCGCCGCGGCGGGCGCGGCCTTCGCGCATGTCACCGTCCACCCCGAGAGCTACGCCAAGGGCGCCACCGACGGCGTTCTGACCTTCCGTGTCCCCAATGAGGAGGACACCGCCGCGACCACCAAGGTGCAGGTCTTCCTGCCCACCGACCACCCGGTGCTGGGCGTGCTGGTCACGCCCGAGGGGGGCTGGACCGCGCAGGTGACCACCACCAAGCTCAAGACGCCGGTCAAGACGGACGACGGCAACATCACCGACGCGGTCTCCCAGATCACCTGGACCGGCGGGCGTATCCGGCACGGCCAGTACCAGGACTTCCACGTCGCCTTCGGCCAGCTCCCCGACGACACCGACCAGTTGACCTTCAAGACGCTGCAGACCTACTCCGACGGAAACGTCGTCCGCTGGATCGAGGAGACCCCGAAGGGCGGGAACGAGCCGGAGAACCCCGCGCCGGTCCTCGCGCTGACGGCCAAGGGCACGGCCGAGGGCAGCGCGTCCACGCCGGCGGCCACGTCCGGCGGGGGCACCCCCGCCGCCACCGGGAAGTCGGGCGCGGCCGCCACGAAGACCGCCTCCAGCAGCGACTCCACCGCCCGTGGGCTCGGCATCGCGGGCCTGGTCGTCGGTGTCCTGGGCCTGGCGGCCGCGGCCTTCGCCCTCGTCCGCGGCCGCACCACCACCTCCGAGTGACGGGATCCCGTCCCGCCGGCGCCGGTAGTCAACTGCGGCTCATGCGCTGATAACTTCGCGGGTGTCCACGGCACTATCGCGACAGGGGGATCGTCCCCGTAGGCGCGACTTCGACGCGACCGAGTGCAGCCACCAGCAGTACCTGTTCGGACAGCGAAAGCCCGAACGGGTACTGCGGGCTCGGCGGGACGGGTCAAGCCAAGGACCCCGTTCGGGCGCACTGGGCCCCTCGTGCCCGACGGGCATCGCCCCTGCTCCGGAAGTGCCGGTAGACATAGCGGAACCAGACTGAGTCCCGACCGACCGGCCGTGGCATCGATCACCGTTCGCGTGGCGCCACGGCCGCGGGGCTGCGACGTAGCCGATCGGCGTTGCGTCGCGCGAAGACCTCAGAGCGCCGCCCCCGGCACAGCCGAAAATCGATGGCCGGAGGGCGATCGGTCGGCCTGAACCTGTACGCCATGGAAGAACCGCGACACAGGATTCGGGCGCTCCGCACAGCATCCACGATCACCGTCCACCAGGCGTACTCACCGGAGATCGGCATGCCTGCCGAGGGCCGTTTCCCCGATGCTTGGAAGCGGGACCGAATGGCGTGGGTCATCAGGCCGCGTCCATAGACCCCGTCAGTGTGCGAACTCTGTCAACCGACCTGGAAGATCCGGTTCAGGTGACGATTCAGGATCGTGGCTGCGGACTCTGGGCTGCGCTGGCCGACGAGGATGCTGGTGCCGAGTCCGGCTGACATGGCGAGCAGGCTGGCCGCTTCGTCTCTCGCGTCGATTCCAGGCCCAGTGAGATCGGCCTCTTGTGCCTGCCGGAGGAGCCCGGTGATGGTGTCCTCGGCGGCATCAGGGTTCGCGATGAAGGGCTGGGCGGCAAGGGCCTCGTCGGTCATGGCCAGGACGGCGTACGAGGTGTAGAGGAAGTGGAACGTGCGGCTTTCGTCATCGGTGGGCAGTGCCGCCATCAGGAGCGCCTCGATCACGGCGCGTGGGCCCGGACTGCTCCCGGCGGCTCGAACCCGGGCAGCGACCCGTTCCCCGAACTTCTCCGCCAGACGTTGCAGCCCGAAGAGCAGCAGCTTCTCCTTGGTCTCGAAGTAGTACTGGACCAGCCGCAGTGACACGCCGGCCTCCGCTGCCACATCGCGCATCCCCACGGCGTGCAACCCGCGCCGCCCCGCGACCCTGACGAGTGCCTCGGCGATCTCGGTTCGTCGTTGTGCGTGGTCCACGCGTTTCGGCATCGGTTGCGCCTCTCGTCCGTCTGAGTCGGTTGCTCGTCCGTTTTCATGGTACGACCGTATCAATTTAATGATACGGTCGTACCACGATCGAGTTGTTGCCTCTGGAGGTGGCCTTCCGTGCCCGAGACCACGACCCGCGAACGCGTCCGCCCCGACGTAGGGCGGTATGTGAGCGACGCCCTTCGCGAGCGGTACTTCTCCGCGTGCGACGCCGTCTACGCCCTGGGTGCGTCGGCTGTCGCACAGGAGGACGTGGAGACCGGCTTCGGGAGGACGCACGTCTACCGGTACGGCCCCGACGACCCGGCCGGCGCCTCCCGCACCCCGGTGGTCCTGGTGCATGGCGCGGGCAGCTGCTCCGCGATGTGGTACCCGAACACCACGGCGCTCAGCGCCGGGCGTCCCGTCTACGCTATCGACACACCCGGCGACCCCGGCCGCAGTGTTCAGCGTGAACCCATTCACCAGCCCGAACGTGCCGCCCAGTGGCTGGACGAGACACTCGCCGGACTCGGCCTCGACCGCGTCCACCTGGTTGGTTCCTCCTATGGAGGATGGCTCGCTCTGAATCAGGCACACCGCAGGCCCGCACGCCTCGCCTCGGTCACCCTGCTCGACCCAGGCGGCCTTGAGAAGGTCGGCCTGCGTTTCTTCGTCTGGATTTTCGTCAGCCTCTTCGCGACCTTCGCGCCCAAGGGGCTGCGCCCTCGACTAGCGGCCTGGCTGGAGCAGCCGGTCCTCGTCGTGCCGCAGCTGCGCGCGATGATCAGAGCGGGTGTCCGCGCCTACCGCATTCGCCGCCCGGCTCCACTGCCCCTGTCCGAAGAGGAACTGTCCACCATCCGCACCCCGCTCTATCTGGTGCTCGGCAAGCGAAGCCTCCTTGTGCATCCGGCGCGGCAAGTTGAGCGCGTTCCGCGGCTGATACGGGGCGCCCGGGCCGAGATCGTCTCGAACACCGGTCACGGACCGCAGATCGACCATGCGGACGAGGTCAACCGCCGGATGTTGGATTTCATGGACTCGATCGGCTGACGGGTGCGGACCCCGGCGGGTCTCAGCCGCGATCCCCGGTCCAGTGACCGTCTCCCGTCAAAGGGTTGTGAACGCGGCTTGACCTGGGTCATTGGGCTTGCCCTCGCACGCCTTGTCTGCCCGGGCTCGCCCGGAGCGATCGGGTTTCCCGCCTGACTTCGATCGACTCATGGGAATACCGGTATGGGCCCGGTGTGTCAGTTCTCGCCGGCGGGACGGGGGTCCACGGCTTCACGCGATGCGGCGGGCGGTCGGTTCGAGCCCGTCAGCCCGTCGAGGTCTTTGAAGACCCAGAAGTCTTCGACTTCTTCGATCCCTTGGGCTCCTTCGAAGTCTTCGACGCCTTCGTGCCCTTCGACGGCACCTGCTCACGCTTCAGGTGGATGTCCTGGCTCGACAGGGTCATCGGGGACGCGGAGAACGCGCGCAGCCGGATGCGGGTGCCGTCCTTGGGGATCACGAAGCTGCCGTCCGGCGCCTGGATCCGGTAGGTGGCCGTCGTGTGGGCGGCGACGGACGAGGGGCCGTCGAGCACCTTCCAGTAGCGGCTCATGCCCTGCCCGGTGGTCACCGTGAAGTGCGGCTCCAGGGCCGCGTCACCGCTGTTGCGCACCTTGATCCGGAGCGTCTTGACCGTCAGGGGCGTCCGGGAGACGGCGGCGGCGCGCATGTGCAGCGGTGGCCGGCCGGTCGCCGCCAGGATCACGGCCACCAGCGAAGGAGCCACCACGGCACCGGCCAGCACCATCCGGGCCGACCGCCGCCCGGACAGCACCCGGGGCTGCCAGGCAGTGGTGAAGGCCGTGGGCGGCACGGTGACGGCGGCCGCCAGCCACAGCGGCGTCATCAGCAGGTAGTAGCCGTCCTGCGAGCGGGTCGCGAGGAAGAACGCGCACCACGGCAGCACGGTCGCGGCGGGCCCCAGCCGCCGTACGAACAGTACGAACAGCGCCAGCAGGCCCGCCGCCAGCAGCATGCTGGCGTGCGAGTACCAGCTCAGCCGGTCGCTTCCGTCGGTGTAGTACAGGGAGATGCCGACCAGTCCCTGGCCGTGGATCACCGCGCCCTGGGTGATCGGCAGCGCGATGCCCGACAGCCAGGTGCGCGGCTCGCTCACGATGAAGTAGGCGTTGATCAGCAGCCACGTCCCGACGGCTATGCCGACGATGCGTCCCACCGCCGCGGCGGCCCCGCGCGCCCCCAGCTCACCGCGGCGCAGCGCGAAGACCCCGGCGAGCAGGAACGGCGCGAGGAACCAGGGAAGTTGCTGGGTGGCGCAGGCCGCGCCCAGACACGCGGCCCGTGCCCAGTCGGCCGGGCCGCCCGCGCCCATTCGTGTCCAGCGCACCACGACCGGGATCAGGAGGGCGAGCGCGACGACCGCGGGATAGCCGAGCCGGGCGTACGTCGGGACCATGCCGAATCCGAGGCACACCATGGTGGCCGCGGAGCGCCACGGCGTCGGCAGCATCTTCCACATGACGATCGTCCCGAGGACCATCGCGGTCGTGGTGACCAGGGCCTCCGGCAGGGCGCCGTGGCCGAGCCAGAGCAGGGGAGCGGTCAGCAGGGCGGTCAGCGGCGGGTAGCCGTAGGTGTAGTCGTAACCGCCTGTGACCGTCGCGGTGTAGGCGATGCCGTGACCGAACAGCCAGGGCCACGGCTGCCCGTACACCGGGTGACCGTGGAGGACTTCACGGGCGGCCTGTGTGGTGAGGATCGACTCGTCGCTGAAACCGTGCTTCACGGACAGGGCGCAGTAGGCGAGGGTGACCGCCGTCACCAGGACGACGAGGTCGAGCCGCGCCAGCGACCGGCTGCTCCGCACCACCAGCGTCAGTACGCCGGTGACCAGGATCGACGCGTAGCAGAGGGAGATCAGCGCGGCGATCGCCAGTTGATGGCTCGCGGCGGAGGTCCACACCTCGCGGGTACCGATGAACAGGCTGATGTTCGCGAGCAGCGTCAGGATCCGATGCCACTGCGCGGGAGTTCTGTCCGGCTCGTCCGACGCCACGAGGGGGCGCAGACGTATCCATCGTCCGCTTGTCGGAGGCCTCACTTCTGCCAACTGCACGCCACGGAACGTAAGGGGGCAGGATGAACGTCGACCGCCTGGAGGTGAAGAGTCCGGTGTGAGGGAAGTAAGAAGTCCTGTACAGAGGTGTGCCGAATGGGCGGATGCGCACCCCGACCGGTTCTGCCGTCCCTGCGGCCGTCCCGCCGTCCTGGGGCCTGTCGAAAACTCGCGTCGTCGCCCGAAGGGCGGCCCTGCGGCGTCAGGTGCGTGCATGGCGTCGCGGGGCAGGCGGGAGTTTGCCGACAGGCCTAGTAGACGTCCCGCACATAGCGCTTCTCGGCGGTCAGCTGCTTCACATACGCGGCTGCCTCCGGTTCGCTCAGGCCGCCGTGTACGGCCGCGATGTCCCGTAGTGCCTGGTCGACGTCCTTGGCCATGCGGGAGGCGTCTCCGCAGACGTAGAGGCGGGCGCCGTCGCGCAGCCAGTGCCACAGCTCCAAGCCGTGCTCGCGCATCCGGTCCTGGACGTAGACCTTGGCGCGCTGGTCGCGGGAGAACGCGGTGTCGAGCCGCGTGAGGACGCCTTCCGTGTGGAGCGAGGTCAGCTCGTCCTCGTAGTAGAAGTCCGTGGCGCGGTGCTGTTCGCCGAAGAACAGCCAGTTCGGTGCCTTGTGCCCCAGTTCACGGCGTTCATGGAGGAAACCGATGAAAGGTGCGATTCCGGTTCCGGGGCCCACCATCACCATCGGTGTCGAGCCGTCGATGGGCGGCCGGAAGTGCGGGGCGCGCTGTACGAAGACCGGGACCGCCATGTCCGGCTCGGTGTCCGCGAGAAAGCCACCGCAGACCCCGGCCCGGCGGCGTCCGCGCACGCCCTCGTACCGTACGACGGACACAGTCAGCGAGACGCGGCGCGGATCGACGAGCGGACTCGACGAGATCGAGTACAGCCGGGGCCGCAGCCGCTTGAGCACCCCGGTCCACTCCCTGGCTGACGCCTTCACCGCGTGCTCCGCCACCACGTCGACGGCCTGCCGCCCCCAGGACCAGCGGGCCAGTCCGTCCTTGTTGTCGGGCCGCAGCAGTTGCCGCAGCTCCCGGTCGTCACGGGCGCGGTCGGCGACGAAACGCAGCAGGTCCGGGGTGATCCGGGTGATGTCGAGATGCCGGTGCAGAAGGCCGGCGAAGGGGATCTCGCCGCCGTCCGGGGCCTCGACCGCCGCGGAGCCGTCGATCCCCGTCGCCTCCAGCCACTCCTCCACGAGGGCGGGGGAGTTGACCGGGTGGACCCCGAGCGCGTCCCCGGCCTCGTACGAGAGGTCCGTCCCGCTGGTGTCGAAGGTGAACCGCCGCACCTCCTTGCCCGCACCGGGCCGGCTGAGCGGCTGGTTGCCGACGAGGCGGGCGGTGGCCGGGACGGGCTTCCCGGTCCGGGAGGCCGTCGGGGCCGGTTCGCTCGCACCGGGTGCCGCCGGGAGCGGGGGCTGTGTCCCGGGTGCGGGCCGGGCCGGTGCTCCCGCTGCGGGCGGCTGCGGGTCCTGGGTGGGTGTCGTGGCGCCCAGGGCGCCGAGGACCTCCTCCAGCCAGGCCCCCGCCGACGGCTCGTAGTCGGGTTCGCAGTCCGTGCGCGGCGCGAGGCGTGTCCCGCCCAACTCGTGCAGACGCGCGTCCAGTCGGCGCCCGTGACCGCAGAAGTCGTCGTACGAGGAGTCCCCGAAGGCGAGCACGGCGTACCGCACGCCGTCGAGCCGGGGCGCCTCGTGGCCGGACAGCTCGCTCCAGAACCCGGAGCCGTTGTCCGGCGGCTCCCCGTCGCCGAACGTGCTCGTGATGAGCAGCAGATCGGCCCCGTCCGGGAGTTGACGTACGTCGGTCTCGTCCATGCCGGCCAGGGTGACCCGGTGGCCGGTCTCCTTGAGGCGCCGCAGGGTGGCCGCCGCGAACTCCTCCGCGTTCCCCGTCTGCGAGGCCCACAGCACGACGACCTCACGGTCGGCCTGCTCCTGGGGCGCGCTCCCGGCCCCGGACCTGGAGTACATGCCGGCCAGGAGGCCGTTGACCCACAGGGCGTGCTCGGGGCTGAAGGGCGCGTCCGGCGGCAGTACGGGCACGCCCGGCGCGCCGGAGACGAGGCCCGTGAGGAATCCGGTCAGATACCGGCGTTCCGGGCTGCTCAGGACCGGGGGCGGGGAGGGGACGAACCCGAAGGGCACGCCGGTCGGGGCGGCGGGGAACAGGGCCGCTCCCGGTGTGGGGGAGAGCGGTGCGACGGCACGGGCGGGAGTCCGGCCACGGGGGGCGGTCGGGTCCGCCAGGGACGCCCCGGCCATCGCCGACTGCGGGCCGCCTGCCGCAGCGGCCGGTTCCGCCACCTTCGTCAGCGCCACCGCGCACACCTTGAACTCCGGCTGAAACGATATCGGGTCCACGGCGTCGCTGGTCACCGCGTTGACGCTCAGATACTCGCCGAACAGGTCGTTCCAGTGGAACGGCGCGAAACAGCACCCCGGCCGCACCCGGTCCGTCACCACCGCCGGCAGCACGGCCCGCCCGCGCCGCGAGGCGACCTCGACCGAGTCGCCGTCCGTGACCCCGAGCGCCGCGGCGTCCTCGGGGTGCACCTCCACGAACGGCCCGGGGTTGAGCTTGTTGAGCCGGGCTACCTTCCCCGTCTTCGTGAGCGTGTGCCACTGGTGCTGTACCCGTCCGGTGTTGAGCAGGAACGGGAAGTCGTCGTCCGGGAGTTCGGCGGGCGGCAGATGCGGCCGCGCATGGAACACCGCCCGTCCGCTCGGCGTCGGAAAGGACAGCCCGTCCTCCACGTACCGGACGGGATTGCGCGCCGGGCCGTCCTCCCGCGCGGCCGGCCACTGCACGGGCCCGGAGCGCAGCCGCCCGTACGTCACCCCACGCAGATCCCAGCCGGTCTTCGGGTTCCACGCCTGCCTGATCTCCTCGAAGACCTCCTCCGCGCTGTCGTACGAGAACCCGTCCACGTACCCCATCTCGCGCGCGACGGCCGCGATCAGCCGCCAGTCGGCCGTCGCCTCACCCGGCGGATCCAGCGCGGGCCGGGCGAGCGTCAGCCCGCGCTCGCTGTTGACCATGACGCCCTCCGCCTCGCTCCACAGCGCGCCCGGCAGGACGACATCTGCGTACGCGTTGGTCTCGGTCTCGGCGAACGCGTCCTGCACGACGACGAACTCCGCGGCCTCCAGCGCCTCGATGACGGTCTTCCGGTTGGCCACCGAGGCCACGGGGTTGGTGCACATGATCCAGCAGGCCTTGATCTCTCCCTCCGCCGTCTTCCGGAACATCTCGACGGTCCCGCGCCCGGTCCCGTCCGCGCGGAGCGTGCCGGCGGGCAGCCCCCACAACTCCTCGACGAACGCCCGCTCCTCGGTCACCAGCACGGACCGCTGCCCCGGGAGTCCGGGCCCCATGTAGCCCATCTCGCGCCCGCCCATGGCATTGGGCTGTCCGGTGAGCGAGAACGGACCGCTGCCCGGGCGGCAGATCGCACCGGTCGCCAGATGGAGATTGACGAGCGCGTTGGTGTTCCAGGTCCCGTGCGTGGACTGGTTGAGCCCCATGGTCCAGCAGCTCGTCCACTCCTTCGCCTCGCCGATGAGCCGCGCCGCCTCCCTGATGTCCCGCTCGGCGAGACCGGTGATCTGCGCGACGGTCGCGGGCGGATAGTCGGCGAGGAAGCCGGGCATCGCCTCCCAGCCCTCGGTGTGCCGGGCGATGAAGGCGTCGTCCGTGTGACCGGACTCGTGCAGGAGCCGCAACAGACCGTTGAGCAGGGCGAGATCGGTCCCGGGCCGGATCTGCAGGAACAGATCGGCCTTCGCCGCGGTCGCGGTGCGCCGGGGATCGACCACGATCAGTTTGGCGCCCGCCTTGACCCGGTCCATCATCCGCAGGAAGAGGATCGGGTGGCAGTCGGCCATGTTGGAGCCGATGACGAGGAAGACGTCCGCCTTGTCCAGGTCGTCGTACGACCCCGGAGGCCCGTCGGCCCCCAGCGACAGCTTGTAGCCCGCCCCCGCGCTCGCCATGCACAACCGCGAGTTGGACTCGATCCGGTTCGTCCGTATGAAGCCCTTGGCGAGCTTGTTCGCCAGATACTGCGCCTCCAGGCTGAGCTGCCCCGAGACATAGAAGGCGACCGCGTCCGGACCGTGCCGGTCCACGATCTCCCGCAGCCGGTGTGCGGTCGCCCGGACCGCCGAGTCGACGGACGCGGGCACCGGCTCCGCACCGCGGTCCGCGCGGACGAGCGCCGTGGTCAGCCGCCCGGGGGCGGCCAGCAGGTCCGCGGTGGTCGCGCCCTTCGTGCACAGCCGGCCGCGGTTGGCGGGGTGCTCCTTGTCGCCGGACGCCTTGACGACGCGACGGCGGCCGTCGGCGCCGGTCGCGACGTCGAGCACGATCCCGCAGCCGACGCCGCAGTACGAGCAGACGGTCCGTATCTGCCGCGCTCCGGGACTGGTGGTCATGACGACGACCGTAGGAACCGGTGGTTACGCGGATGTTATGCGCCTCGATCTTGAGGGGTTACGGGCACTGCACAAGGGGCGCCCGGACGCTGTGAGGGGGCGCGCGGACGGTGCCCGGGGAGCGCGGTGCGGCGGAAGCGGCCACTTCGGTCGGAGTGACCTGTGGGGCCGGAGTGGACGGTGCGGTGGAAGCGGCCACTTCGACGCGGGCGGCGGCCGGAGCGGCGCAAACGGCCACTTCGGCCTCGGTGGGCGGAGCGGCGGAAGGGCCCGAGCGGCCGCCCGGGGCGCCGTGGTCCGGGTCGCGGTCCGGGTCGCGGCCCGTGTCGCTGTTGGGCCGAACGGGTGACCATGCGTAAGAATTGGCCGGTGCAGACGATGAGTGCGAGCCAGCGGGGAGGGCCGGTGAACAGCCACGATGTCACCGACGAACAGTGGGAAGGGCTCGCTCAGGTCGTTCCGTTGCGTGGCCGGGACGCCTGGCCGTCCTCGGTCGGCCACCGGGCCATACCCGAGGCGCCGACCGAGGCGCGCCGCCGTTTTGTGGTTCTGCGGGTCAATGTGTTCGCGGACGCCCGCGAGGTCGCCGAGACACTGATGGGGGGCGTGCCCGTGCTGCTCGACCTCACGGGTGCCGAGACCGAGGTGGCCAAGCGGGTGCTGGACTTCAGCACGGGTGTCGTCTTCGGCCTGGCCAGCGGGATGCACCGGGTCGACCGCAATGTCTTCCTGCTGACCCCGCCCGGGACCGAGGTGCGGGGGCTGATCGAGGGGGCGGGGGTTCCCGGCGTCTGAATCCGGGGTCCTGGCGGTTGAGGGCAGGGCGCCGACGGGGCGTCGGTGGAGAGCGGGCTGGCGTTCATGGGACGCCGACGGTCGTCGGGATGATGTCGGTTGTCGACGTGCGGGTGCTTCGGTCGCCCGATCGTAGGAAGGCCGCGGAGGCGGAACGGTTCGCCCGGCCCGCGGGCCCCTACGGTCCCGGACATGACCGTCTTACCCCCGCTGTATCTGCCGGACGGGTCCGGCTCCGCCGATCCGGGGCCGGGCCGGCCCGAGGCCACCGATCCGGGTACGGACCGGCCCGGGTTCACCGATCCGGGTACGGACCGGCCCGGGTTCACCGATCCGGGTACGGACCGGCCCGGGTTCACCGATCCGGGTACCGACCGGCCCGGGTTCACCGATCCGGGTACGGACCGGCCCGAGGCCACCGATCCGGGTGCGGACCGGTCCAGGACCGCGAGCTCGGTTCCGCACCGGTCCTGCGTCACCGAGCTGCGGTTGTCCGCGTTCGGCGGACACCGGCGGGCCGCCTTCACCCTGGGGCCGTTGACGCTCTTCACCGGTCCCAGCGGCTCGGGCAAGTCCCGGGTGTTGCAGGCCTACGAGGCGCTGGCGCGGCTCGGCGGCGGAGCGGAGCTGGCGGAGGCGTTCCCGGACCCTGCGGGCTGCGTGCCCGAGCGGGCGCGGCCCGACGCCCAGCGGCGGCGGGGCTTCCGCATCGGCTGCACGGCCGACGGCCCCGAGGGACCCGTGCGGCTCGACCTCGCCGTGCAGGCCGAGCCCGAACTGCGCATCGTCGGGGAACGGCTGACCTCCGGCCGGCTGGTCCTGCTGGAGACGGCCCTGCGCGATCCGGGCCGGTCGGCGGTGCAGGCGGCCTGGCACACGGCCGGCTCCGCACCGGTCACCCGCGGCCCGCTCCCGGACGACCGTCTCGGTACCGCCCTGCTGCCGCTGCGCGTGGCGGGCAAGACCGAGGGGCAGCGCCGGGTGCTCGCCGCGGCCGAGCAGATGGTGGTCGCCCTGCGCTCGGTCTTCGCGTGCGATCCGCGCCCCGGCCGGATGCGCGCCCCCGTCCCGGCGGGCGCGGGCCGGCTCCTGCCGGGGTGCGACAACCTCGCGGACGTCCTGTGGCGTACCCGCGCGGAGTGTGCCCGACGGCATGCGCTGCTGGCCTCGGCGGTCGCGGCCGGGTGTGCGGGACGGGTCACCGATCTGCTGGCCGAGCCGCTCGGCGACGGCAGGGTGCGCGCCCTGCTCGACCGGGGTGACGGGCTGCGGACGCCCCTGGAACTGCTGGGCGACGGCGAACTGCGCTATGTGGCCCTGGCGCTGGTGCTCCTCACCGGTCCGGGCGTGCTCGACGTGGACCCGGTGGGGGAGGTCCCGGCGGCGATGCAGACCCTCACCGTGCTGGCGGACGGCCTCGACCGGTGCATGGACCCCGCGCAGACGCGGGAACTGCTGCGGCTGGCGGCACGGATGACCGAACGCGGCCATGTCCGCCTGGTGGGCGCGGTGAGCGAGGCGCGCTGGGCGACGGAGGCGGACGGGGTGACGGTGGTAGACCTGAGCGCGTGACATCAGAGTCCGAGCCCGTGACACCGGAACCCGAGCCCGTGAGACGAGAACCCGAGAACCTCACACCGCGACCCGAGCACCCGACATCGCGACCGGAGAACCTCACACCGCGACCCGAGCACCCGACATCGCGACCGGAGCATCCGACATCGCGGCCCGAGCCCGCGGCACCCGAAGCCGGACGGGGCGAGGGGCTCGATGTGGCCGGGCTGCAGCGCCGCCTCGCCGACTTCGCCGCGGCGCGCGACTGGCAGCCGTACCACACGCCCAAGAACCTGGCGTCCGCGCTGAGCGTCGAGGCCTCTGAACTGGTCGAGATCTTCCAGTGGTTGACGCCGGAGGAGTCGGCGCGGGTGATGGACGACCCGGCGACGGCTCATCGGGTGACGGACGAGGTGGCGGATGTGTTCGCGTATCTGCTCCAACTGTGCGAGGTGCTCGGCATCGACGCGCTGGCGGCGCTCGACGCCAAGATCGACCGCAACGAGGAGAGGTTCCCGGCGCCAGGGACTCACTGAGACGAGACCACCCCGGCCGGATTGGGCGACGCCCGAGCCTCCGCCCCCGGGGGTGAGGGAACCCAGTCCGTCACTCTACGGAGTCATGGGGTTGTCCTCATCTCCCAGGTTGTCCACAGATTTCGGTTCAGCTCTGGCTTTTCGTCCCGCGAGCATTCACTCTGGGTAGTGGACAACGGAGTTCGGGCCAGACGTGCGCAAGCGCGTCGGAACAGAGCGGGGGCAGCGCATGGACGCGGTGCGGCTCATCGTGATGAGCAGGCGCGCCCTGTCGGGGAGTGAGGACGGGGCGAGGATCATGGCGGAGGCGTGGCAGGCCTACGCCCTGGCGCAGGCGATCGGCAGCCGCCTGGCGGTCTCGGGCCCACCCGAACTACGCGGCGAGGCACTGGGGTTGACGGAACTGGCGGGCAGGGGCTGTGGCGTGCTGGACACACCCTCCATCGACGTGGCCGATCTGCGAGCCGCTCAGCTCACGGAGCTGGGCGACGCCCGCAAGGCCCTTCTCGACCTCGGCACGCTCCTCACGGAGCTCGGCATGGCCCTGGTCGCGGTCGCGAGCGCGGCGGGCGAGGAGGGCACGTACTGGCAGTGCATGGAGGCCATAGACGCGGCCGACGAGTCGAGGGACCGGGTCAGAGAGATGCTGCGCAGACTGGCGGCCAAGGACGGGGAGATACGGGAGCGGTACAGAACGGCGGGCTGAGCACACCCTCCGTGGCCCCGGCCAGGCGCGCAGGCTGAGGGTCTCGCGGATGTTTCACCCGACCGATTCCACGGGACCCCGGTGGGACTGCCGAGGCCGCAGGGCGTTCGAGCGTGCAGGATGGAGGCATGGATCTTCGCATCTTCACCGAGCCCCAGCAGGGGGCGAGCTATGACACCCTCCTCTCCGTCGCCAAGGCCACCGAGGAACTGGGCTTCGACGCGTTCTTCCGCTCGGACCACTATCTGAAGATGGGCGACGTGGACGGCCTTCCCGGTCCCACCGACGCCTGGATCACCCTCGCGGGACTCGCCCGCGAGACCAAGCGCATCCGCCTCGGAACCCTGATGACCGCCGCCACCTTCCGTCTCCCCGGTGTCCTCGCCATCCAGGTCGCGCAGGTCGACCAGATGTCCGGGGGCCGGGTCGAACTGGGCATCGGTGCGGGCTGGTTCGACGACGAGCACAAGGCCTACGGCATTCCGTTCCCGAAGGACAAGTTCGCCCGCCTCGAGGAGCAGCTCGCGATCGTCACCGGGCTGTGGGCGACCGAGGCCGGCAAGACCTTCAGCTTCCACGGGAAGTACTACGACCTGACCGACTCGCCCGCTCTGCCCAAGCCCGCCCAGTCCAGGGTCCCGGTGCTCATCGGTGGCCACGGAGCGACCCGCACCCCGCGGCTGGCCGCGCAGTACGCCGACGAGTTCAACATGCCGTTCGCGTCGATCGAGGACAGCGAGCGCCAGTTCGGCCGGGTCCGTGCGGCCGCCGAGCAGGCCGGACGCGCCGCGGACGCACTGACGTACTCGAACGCGCTGGTGGTCTGTGTCGGCAGGGACGACCAGGAGGTGGCCCGCCGCGCCGCCGTGATCGGCCGTGAGGTGGACGAGCTGAAGACCAACGGCCTGGCGGGCACCCCGGCCGAGGTCGTCGACAAGATCGGCCGCTACCAGGAGATCGGCTCCCGCCGTATCTACCTCCAGATCCTCGACCTCGCCGACCTGGACCACCTGGAGCTGATCTCCGCGCAGGTCCAGTCCCAGTTGCGGTAGTCGAAACGAGCCCCCTGCCCGGTCCGGGGCCTCGCCCCGGACCGGAAGGAGCCGGTGGTGGGACAAGCGGTCAGGCCACCGTGCGGATCCGACCACCGGTCCGCTCCCGCAGTGCGGCTTCGAGCCGGTCGCGGGCCTCCGTCTGGGCGGCGATGCGTTCGTCGATGACCGCCAGCCGCTCCAACGCCACCCGCAGGCCCTTGTCCGAGGGCGCCGAGGCAGCCACATCGCCGTCCAGACACGGCAGGAACGCGCGCACGTCGTCCAGGGTGAGCCCGGCGGAGATCAGATGGCGGATGTTGCGGACCCGGACCGCCGCCCGCTCGTCGTAGATGCGGTAGCCGTTGGACGCACGCTCGGAGGAGATCAGCCCGGCCTGCTCGTAGTGCCGCAGCGCACGAGCGGTCGTCCCGGTTGCCCTGGCCAGCTCACCGATCCGCACCCGCTCCACCTCCTGGGCCACTCCTATCACGCGACGACCGCTCCACCGTCGACCGGGAGCACGACTCCCGTGACGAACGACGCCGCCGGTGCGGCGAGCCGGGTGATCGCCCAGGCCACCTCCTCGGGACGGCCGATCCGGCCCAGCGGGGTGTGCGCCAGCTGCCATTCCCGTACCGCGGCCATCCGCTCCGACGTGAGCCCCTGGTGCTGGCCGATGGGGGTGTCGATCGCACCGGGGGCGACCGCCACCACCCGGATGCCGCGAGGTGCCAGCTCCACCGCCCAACTGCGTGTCAGGAGTTCCAGGGCGGTCTTGGTCGCGGCGTAGACCGCGCTGCCGGGCCAGGCCCGCTGCCCCACTGACGTACTGACATTGACGATCACTCCGCGCGCCGTCTCCAGAGACGGCAGCGCGGCCTGGGTCAGCAGAACGGGAGCTATGAGGTTCGTATCGAGCTGGGCTCTGATCAGCTCCGGGCTCAGTGAGCCAAGGGCGCCGCCGCGCACGATGCCGGCGTTGTTGACCATCACGTCGATTCGGCCGTAGGCCTCCGACACGACCCGGACGATCCGTTCGGGTTCCCCCTCGGCGGTGATGTCGGCCGACAGCGGCATGATCCGTTCGTGCCCGGCCGCCGCCTCCTCGAGCGGTTCGCTGCGCCGTCCGATCGCGATCACATGGGCACCCTCGGCGGCAAAGGCACGGGCGGTTGCCCGGCCGATACCGGTGCCGGCCCCGGTGACGACGACAATCCTGCTGCTCTGCGGTGCGGTGAGCTCCATGCCGGTCATCGTGCGACCCTGACGCCGACGGCAAGGTCAAGATCCCGTCGCGGCGGAGGCTCTCCGAACCCCGTCAGGCCGCGCTGTTCGAAATCCGGTGGTCGCGGTGCCCCGGAGCCGGAAGACTCGGTGCATGTTCCTGACGATCAGTACCACCGGCACGGCCGAACGCCCCGCGACCGACCTGGGTTTCCTGCTGCACAAGCACCCCGGCAAGGCGCAGGCGTTCTCGACCTCCTACGGCACCGCGCACGTCCTCTACCCCGAGGCGGACGTCGAGCGCTGCACGGCGGCGCTGCTGCTGGAGGTCGATGCGGTGGCACTGGTCCGGCGCGGCAAGACCAAGGGCCGGGGCGGCGCTCCCGACGCGGCCCTGGCGCAGTACGTCAACGATCGCCCGTACGCGGCGTCCTCCCTGCTCGCCGTGGCGCTGAGCGGTGTGTTCTCGACCGCGATACGGGGCGTGTGCACGACCATGCCCGAGCGCGCCGGGGAGCCGCTGCCCCTGCGCATCGAGATACCCGCCCTGCCCGCCCGGGGCGGCCCAAACCTCGTACAGCAACTGTTCGCGCCGCTCGGCTGGGCGGTCACCGCCGAACCGGTGGCGTTGGACGCCGAGTTCCCTCAGTGGGGTGACTCGCGGTATGTGCGCCTGGTGCTGGAGTCGGAGGCCCTGACCCTGGCCGAGGCCCTGCGCCATCTGTATGTCCTGCTCCCGGTTCTCGACGACGCCAAGCACTACTGGGTCTCCGCCGACGAGGTCGACAAGCTGCTGCGGGCGGGCGAGGGCTGGCTGCCCGGCCATCCGGAACAGAAGCTGATCACCAGCCGCTATCTGTCGCGCCGCTGGTCGCTGACCCGGCAGGCGATCGAGCGGCTGGAACTGGTGCGGCTCGCGGAGACCGACGACAGCGAGGTCGAGGAGATCGACAACGCGGTCGAGGAGATCCAGGACGACGACAGCGACAACGAGACAGGGACCGAGGCAGGGACCGAGGCAGGGGCCGAGACCGGGACCAAGACCGGGACCGAGACCGGGGCCAAGACCGAGACCGACGAGAGGCCGACCCCGCTCGCGGTGCTGCGCCGGGAGGCGATCATCGCCGCGCTCCAGGAGGCCGGTGCCGCCCGCGTCCTCGATCTGGGCTGCGGACAGGGCCAGTTGGTGCAGGCGCTGCTGAAGGACCCCCGGTTCACGGAGATCGTGGGCATGGACGTCTCGGTGCGGGCGCTCACCATCGCGGCCCGGCGCCTGAAGCTGGACCGTATGGGAGAGCGGCAGGCGTCGCGCGTCCGGCTCGTCCAAGGGTCGCTCGCGTACACCGACCGCCGGCTCAAGGGCTATGACGCCGCCGTGCTCAGCGAGGTCGTCGAGCACGTCGACCCGCCGCGGCTGTCCGCCGTGGAGTACTCGGTGTTCGGCGCGGCCCACCCCCGGACGGTGCTGGTGACGACCCCGAACGTCGAGTACAACGTCCGCTGGGAGAGCCTGCCGGCCGGGCATACCCGCCACGGCGACCACCGATTCGAATGGAACCGCGAGGAGTTCCGCGCATGGGCGGACACGGTGGCCGGACGGCACGGCTACGACGTGCGGTTCGTCCCCGTGGGACCCGACGACCCCGAGGTGGGGCCGCCCACCCAGATGGCCGTGTTCACGCTCACCACGAAGGAGGAGAAGGCTTCCCAATGCCGAAATCAAGTCGGCGCAGTGACGGGAGGTGTCACTTGGTAGCACCGTCGGTCACGGATCAGGGCCCACAGAACGTTCACGCGCCGACGGGCGAGAGCGAGCACGGCCTGGACATGGCGTTTGCCCTCGGCACGTTTGCGGTCGTAGAACTTCCGCGAGTTGGGGTCGAACCGGATGCTGACGAGTGCCGAGGTGTAGAAGACCCGCTGCAGGCGTCGGTGGTAGCGCTGGGGTCGGTGGAGGTTACCGATGACCTTGCCGGAGTCGCGTGGTGCGGGGGTCACGCCGGCGAATGCGGCAAGCCGGTCAGGGGTGGGAAAAGCGTCCAGGCTGCCGCCGATGCCGACGAGGAGCTCCGCGCCGAGGATCGCGCCGATGCCGGGCATGGACTGGATCACTTCGGCGAGTTCGTGCTCGCGAAACCGGCCCTCGATGAGCTTGTCCGTCTCGGCGATCTTCTCGTTGAGGGTCATCACCTCCTGCGCGAGGGTGTGCACCATCTTCGCGATCGCCGTCTCGCCTGCGACGGCGGTGTGCTGCCGCTCAGCGGCCTCGACGGCCTTGACGGCAAGAGCCTCGGGGTTGCGGGCCTTGCGGTTGCGCAGCCAGGCAGTGAGTCGGGTCAGGCCGGTGCGGCGGATCGCCGCCGGGGTCTGGTAGCCCGTAAGAAGCAGCAGTGCTCCGGCTGTGCCGATGTCCAAGGCGCGTTCCAATGCGGGAAACATGCTGTTCAGCAGGCCCTTGAGCCGGTTGGTGGTGCGGGTGCGGTCGGCGACCAGATCGACACGGCGCTCGGTGAGCAGCCGCAGCTCGATGCCCGCATCGTCACCGGGCCGAATCGGCTGCAGGTCGCGTCGCATGCGGGCCTGATCGGCGATCACCCGCGCGTCACGGGCGTCGGTCTTGCCCGTCCCGCGGTAACCGTCGGAGGCCCGGTTGACCGCGATGCCGGGGATGTAGACCAGTTCCTGGCTGTGGTTGACGAGCAGGGCGATCAGCAGGCCGGGGCCGCCGCCCGCCATGTCCAAGGCCCAGGTGACCTCTCTGCCGTCTGCGACGTCCAGGACATCTCCGACCAGCTTCAGCAGCTCGGGCTCGTCGTTGGCAACCCGTCGGGACAACAGTGCGTTGCCCTCGTCGTCCAGGACCAGGCAGTGGTGATGGGTCTTGCCGCAGTCGGTCCCGGCCCATATCCGGTTCATCGTGCTCCAGCTCGTCGTGCGTGCAGTACGTACCACGGACGACCTCGCCGGCATTGCTCTACACAGCGACCTGTTCGCATTTCCCAATCGGCGGCCGAGTCGTCGTGGGGAGCCGGGCGGCCAAGCCTACCGAGCCACAGCTGGCAGCCGCATGAAAGCCACACCCAGCTCCCCTGGGTGCCACAACCCTACGAATGGCTGGGGCGGACCCAGGAAGAAGGTAGAGCCGCATGACCGAGACCGACGCCAAGGGGCGCGCCCTGCCCGTGACCGACCTCTCCCTGGTGGTGCTGATCGGCGCGTCCGGATCGGGCAAGTCCACCTTCGCCCGCCGGCACTTCCGGCCGACCGAGGTCATCTCGTCGGACTTCTGCCGCGGGCTGGTCGCCGACGACGAGAACGACCAGAGCGCGAGCCGGGACGCCTTCGACGTGCTGCACTACATCGCGGGCAAGCGCCTCGCGGCGGGCCGCCGCACGGTGGTCGACGCCACCAGCGTGCAGCAGGAGAGCCGCCGCCAGTTGATCGAGCTGGCCAGGCAGTACGACGTGCTGCCGATCGCGATCGTGCTCGACGTGCCGGAGGACGTGTGCGCCGAGCGCAACGCGGCCCGCATCGACCGGGCGGACCTGCCGCGCCGGGTCATCCAGCGTCACACCCGTGAACTGCGTCGCTCACTACGGCACTTGGAGCGCGAGGGCTTCCGCAAGGTGCACATCCTGCGAGGCGTGGCGGAGGTCGAGAACGCGACCGTCGTCACCGAGAAGCGCTTCAACGACCTGACCCACGTCACCGGCCCCTTCGACATCATCGGCGACGTCCACGGCTGCGCGTCCGAACTGGAGGCGCTGCTCGTCAGGTTGGGCTACGTCGACGGCACGCACCCGGAGGGCCGCACCGCCGTCTTCGTCGGCGACCTGGTCGACCGCGGCCCGGACAGCCCGGGCGTGCTGCGCCGGGTGATGTCGATGGTGGCGTCCGGCGACGCGCTGTGCGTGCCCGGCAACCACGAGAACAAGTTCGGGCGCCATCTGCGCGGCCGCAACGTCCAGCACACCCACGGCCTCGCCGAGACCGTCGCGCAGATGGCGGGCGAGAGCGAGGAGTTCAGGCAGCAGGTACGGGAGTTCATCGACGGACTGGTCAGCCACTACGTCCTCGACGGCGGACGGCTGGTGGTGTGCCACGCCGGGCTGCCGGAGAAGTACCACGGCCGCACCTCGGGCCGGGTCCGCTCGCACGCGCTGTACGGTGACACCACGGGCGAGACGGACGAGTTCGGCCTGCCGGTGCGCTATCCCTGGGCGGAGGACTACCGGGGCCGGGCGGCCGTGGTGTACGGACACACCCCGGTCCCGGAGGCAACCTGGCTCAACAACACCATCTGCGTGGACACCGGTGCCGTCTTCGGCGGCAAGCTCACCGCGCTGCGCTGGCCGGAACGGCAACTGGTCGACGTACCGGCCGAGCGGGTCTGGTACGAGCCGGCCCGGCCGCTGCGCAGCGAGGCGCCCGGCGGGCACGACGGCCGGCCGCTGGACCTCGCCGACGTCCAGGGCCGCAGGGTGGTCGAGACCCGGCATGCGGGCCGGGTCTCGGTCCGCGAGGAGAACGCGGCGGCGGCCCTGGAGGTCATGAGCCGCTTCGCGGTGGACCCGCGGCTGCTGCCCTATCTGCCCCCGACGATGGCACCGACCGCGACCAGTCGCGTCGAGGGCTATCTGGAGCACCCGGCCGAGGCCTTCGCGCAGTACCAGGAGGACGGGGTCGCGCGGGTCGTGTGCGAGGAGAAGCACATGGGCTCGCGGGCGGTGGCCCTGGTGTGCCGGGACGCCGAGGCGGCACGGAAGCGCTTCGGTGTCGGCAGTGCCTTCGGTCCGGACGCGGACGGCAGCGGGGACGGCCCCACCGGGTCGCTGTACACCCGTACCGGCCGCCCCTTCTTCGACGACGACACGGTCACCGAGGAGATCCTCGCCCGGCTGCGCGCGGCCATCGGCGAGGCGGCCCTGTGGGAGGAACTCGAGACGGACTGGCTGCTGCTCGACGCCGAGCTGATGCCGTGGTCGCTGAAGGCCTCCGGGCTGCTGCGCTCGCAGTACGCGGCGGTGGGCGCGGCGTCCGGGGCGGTGTTCCCCGGTGCGCTGGCCGCACTGGAGGGCGCGGCGGAGCGGGGCGTGGACGTGACCGGGCTGCTGGCACGTCAGCGTGCGCGGGCGGCGGACGCGGAGGCGTTCACGGCCGCGTACCGCCGCTACTGCTGGACGACCGAGGGGCTGGACGGCGTCCGTCTGGCCCCGTTCCAGCTGCTGGCGGTCCAGGGCCGCAGTCTCGCGGCGGTGCCGCACAACGAGCAACTGGCGCTGATCGACCGGCTGGTCGAGCACGACGGAAGCGGGCTGCTGCAGACGACTCGCCGGCTCTACGTCGACACCGGCGACCCGGAGTCGGTGCGCGCCGGGATCGACTGGTGGCTGGAGATGACCGGGCGCGGCGGCGAGGGCATGGTCGTCAAGCCGGTGGAGGCGGTGGTCAGGAGTGCGGCCGGCCGTCTGGTGCAGCCGGGCGTCAAGTGCCGCGGCCGTGAGTACCTCCGGATCATCTACGGCCCCGAGTACACCCGCCCGGAGAACCTCGCCCGGCTGCGCAACCGGTTCCTGAACCACAAGCGCTCCCTCGCGCTGCGCGAGTACGCCCTCGGCCTGGAGGCCCTGGAGCGCCTCGCGGAGGGCGAGCCGCTGTGGCGGGTCCATGAGGCGGTGTTCGGGGTGCTGGCCCTGGAGTCGGAACCGGTGGACCCCCGGCTGTGACGGAACCGTACTCCTCGGGCCTGGCGTGCCTGCGGACGAGCAGGCCTGAGGAGTACGCACTGTGCGGATCTACATCAGCGCCGACATGGAGGGCATCACCGGACTCGTCGACCGTGACGACGTCCAGCCCACGGACGGGACTACGAGCGCGGCCGGCGCATGCCTGTCGTCGGCCCACCCGTCGCCGTACCGCCGACGGCCACCGGTCGTCAGCCCACCAGCCGCAACCGCTCCCCGCACACCCCCACGCGCACCGTCTGCCCCCACGTCAGCTCCACCGCGTCGCTCTCCATGCCGTCCCCGAAGGCGATCAGCCGGTCCGACTCCACGGTGACCCGGAGCCGCGCGGAGTGGGCGAGTTCGCCGGCCACCAGGGACGTCCCGGTGGCCGGCGACGGCCAGGCCTCGCGGACGAACCACAGCAGGCGTGGCTCCGTGACGCCGGGGAGCGTGAGGGCGCTGCCGCGTTCCTGCCACACCGAGCGAAGCCATCCGGTGGCGCCGGTGCCCGTGCCCACGAGCACCCCGGAGGAGGCCTGGGCCTCGACGACACCCCTGTCGCCGTCGAGGCCCAGGCGGTAACGGGCGGTCTGGTGACCGGCGGCTCCGAGATAGATCTCGTTGAGCGCGACGAGTCGCTGTGTGTCGTCGGCGACGGCCTCGACCATGGTGAGTTCGTCGACCCCGCCGTCCCGGGCCAGGGCGGCGGGCAGCAGGGAGCCCGCGTCCCGCGGCCGGTGCCGTACCAGCACGCCCGGGTTGCGCCCGGGATCCGTGTCGATCCCCACCACCGGCTGGCCCGCGAGATACTTGGCGACGTTCGCCACCAGCCCGTCCTGCCCGACCACGACCACCACGTCCTCGGGCGCGAACAGGAACCGGTCCAGGTCGCGCCGTTCCACCCGGGCCTGCCGCCAGGTCAGCGGCACCGCGGCCGCCACCTCGGCCAGCGCCTGATGTGCCCGCCGGTGGCGCTCCGCCACCTCCTCCAGCGACCGCCCCCGGGACGCCAGGAAGAACGCGGCCTGCCCATGGGTGCCGTGCCGCGCCACCAACTCCTCGTACTCAGTGGCGCGATGGACCAGCACGGCGCGTGGGGCGAGACTCACGCCTGCTCTCCCGAGGACCCGCCCAGCCGGGACAGCAGCCCGGTGAGCACATCCGGCGAGACCGTGACGCTGTCGATGCGCGGCAGGTTCTCGGCCAGCCGGGTCCCGGTCAGCGCGTGCAGCGTCGCGACATCCACCTCCGCGTGCACCCGTAGCCAGGCCGCCTGCGCCTGGGCCCGCGCCTCGCCGACCTCGCGCGCGCCCTCGGCCTCGGCACGAGCGAGCCGTACGGAGCGCGCCGCCTCCGCCTCGGCGAGCCGCTCGGTGCGCCGCGCCTCGGCGTCCGCCAGCCGTACCGTCCGCGCGGCCTCCGCCTCGGCGCGCACCGCGTCCGCCGCCGCCTGCTCCTCCGCCTCGCGCCGTGCGTTCGTACCCCGCTGCTCGACCAACTGCTCCTCGCGCCGGGCCAGTTCGATCCGGCTGGCCAGCTCGTTCTCGGCGATCGCACGTTCCCGCTCGACGGCCACGGCCCGGCGCTCGTACGTCGCCCGGTCCGCGTCCTGCTGGATACGCTCGCGCGCCGGAGTGCGCAGCGCCCGCTCCACCTCGGGCTCCGGCCGCAGCGCGACCACCCGGACCGCGACGACCTCGATCCCCGTCGCGGGCAGCCGGGGCTCGGCGGCGAGCCCGGCCGCGACCCGCTCCCGTACCGCCGCGACGCCGTCGACGAGGGCCGCCGACAGCGGCGTACGGGCCAGGACGTCCAGGGCGTGCTGCTGGGCCGCCTCCGTCAGCAGCGTGGAGAGCTGTTCCAGCGGCGCGCCCCGCCACACTCCGGTGTCCGGATCGACGGAGAAGTCCAGCCGCTCGGCGGCGACGCCCGGGTCGCTGATCCGGTAGGTGACGGTGGCCTGCACCGCGATGTCCTGGAAGTCGGACGTACGGGCGCGGAACGTCATCGCCAGCTCGCGGTCCTCCACCGGGATCTCGGAGAGCGCGGCGGTCAGCGACCGGTACCAGAAGCTGAGCCCCGGCCCGTCGTGGACCAGACGGCCAGCCCGGTGGTGACGGATGTGCGCGGTCGGTGCCCCGCGGAGATGACGCCAGCCGAAGCGTCTGGTGATGTCGGCCATGTGTGCCCAGCCCCCTTGTTCGCAACCCAATTCTCGTCACGGGGACGATAATCAAGGAGGCGGCTTATCGTCAAGTAGACGACATCAATAAGTCCGGCCCGGGCGAACCGAACCGCCCGGTTCTGCAGGAACGAAGGGTGAACACGCGCCCGAATGGTCAGGATGGAGGCATGGGATTCCATGTCGACTCCGAGGCCGGGCGTCTGCGCCGCGTCATCCTCCACCGGCCGGATCTCGAGCTGAAACGGCTCACGCCCAGCAACAAGGACGCGCTCCTCTTCGACGACGTGCTGTGGGTGCGCCGGGCCCGCGCCGAGCACGACGGGTTCGCCGACGTGCTGCGCGACCGCGGGGTGGAGGTCCATCTCTTCGGTGATCTGCTCACCGAGGTCCTGGAGATCCCCGCGGCCCGGGCTCTCGTACTGGACCGTGTCTTCGACGAGAAGGAGTACGGGCCGCTCGCCACCGACCATCTGCGCGCCGCCTTCGAGGCCATGCCCGCCGCCGAGCTGGGCGAGGCCCTCGTCGGAGGCATGACCAAGCGGGAGTTCCTGGAGGTCCACCCGGAGCCGATGTCCGTGCGGTTCCATGTGATGGATCTGGACGACTTCCTGCTGCGCCCGCTTCCCAACCACCTCTTCACCCGCGACACCTCCGCCTGGATCTACGACGGTGTCTCCATCAACGCCATGCGCTGGCCCGCCCGGCAGCGGGAGACCGTCCACTTCGAGGCGATCTACCGGCATCATCCGCTGTTCCGTGACGAGGCCTTCCATCTCTGGTCCGAGGGGCAGGCCGACTACCCCTCCACCATCGAGGGCGGTGACGTGCTGGTCATCGGCAACGGCGCCGTGCTCATCGGCATGAGCGAACGGACCACGCCCCAGGCCGTCGAGATGCTCGCGACCAAGCTCTTCGCCGCGGGATCGGCGCGCTCCATCGTCGCGCTCGACCTGCCCAAGAAACGCGCCCTCATGCACCTCGACACCGTGATGAGCATGGTGGACGCGGACACGTTCACCCAGTACGCGGGGCTCGGCATGCTCCGCTCCTACACCATCGAGCCCGGCGCCGGCGACAAGGAGCTGAAGGTCACCGACCATCCGCCGGAGCACATGCACCGGGCCATCGCCGCATCGCTGGGCCTGAGCGAGATCCGGGTGCTGACCCCGACGCAGGACGTGCATGCGGCCGAGCGGGAGCAGTGGGACGACGGCTGTAATGTCCTCGCCGTCGAACCGGGAGTGGTCATCGCCTATGAGCGGAACTCGACCACCAACACCCATCTGCGCAAACAGGGGATCGAAGTGATCGAGATCCCGGGGAGTGAGCTGGGCAGGGGCCGGGGTGGGCCACGCTGTATGAGCTGCCCGGTGGAGAGGGACGGCGTCTGAGGAGGCCGGAGCGGCCGGGGCGGGCCAAGAGCCGTATATAAATGTGGGGCGTCGTATAGACTTCCATTCGTCCTCTTGTTCGTCCTGCCTCTCGCAACCCCTGGAGCGCCCCATGGCGACAGTCCCGACCGCCCTCGCCGGCCGCCACTTCCTCAAGGAGCTGGACTTCACGGCCGAGGAGTTCCGCTTCCTGGTGGAGCTGGCGGCCGAGCTCAAGGCGGCCAAGAAGGCCGGGACCGAGACGCGCCGTCTGAGCGGCAGGAACATCGCCCTGATCTTCGAGAAGACCTCGACCCGCACCCGGTGCGCCTTCGAGGTCGCCGCCGCCGACCAGGGCGCCCACACCACCTGTCTGGACCCGTCCGGCTCGCAGATCGGGCACAAGGAGTCGGTCAAGGACACCGCCCGGGTGCTCGGCCGGATGTTCGACGCCATCGAGTACCGGGGGCACGGGCAGCGCGTGGTCGAGGAACTGGCCGCCCACGCGGGGGTCCCCGTCTACAACGGCCTCACCGACGAGTGGCACCCCACCCAGATGCTCGCCGACGTGCTCACCATGACCGAGCACTGCACCAAGCCGCTGACCGGCATCGCCTACGCCTACCTCGGCGACGCCCGCTCCAACATGGGCAACTCCTACCTCGTCACCGGCGCCCTGCTCGGCATGGACGTCCGTGTCGTAGCCCCCCGGGCGCTGTGGCCGGACGGGACGGTGGTCGAGGAGGCCCGGCGGCTCGCCGCCGTCTCCGGCGCCCGGATCACGCTCACCGAGGACGTGAAGGACGGCGTGCGCGGCGCCGACTTCGTCGCCACCGACGTATGGGTGTCGATGGGCGAGCCCAAGGAGGTCTGGGACGAGCGCATAGCGCTGCTCGGCCCGTACGCCGTGACCATGGACGTGCTCCGCGCCACCGGCAACGACGACGTGAAGTTCCTGCACTGCCTGCCGGCCTTCCACGACCTCGGCACCGAGGTGGGGCGCGAGATCCACGAGCGGCACGGACTGACCGAGCTGGAGGTCACCGACGAGGTGTTCGAGTCCGCGCACTCCGTCGTCTTCGACGAGGCGGAGAACCGGATGCACACGATCAAGGCCATCCTGGTCGCCACCCTCGCCTGACCGGCGTGCCCGCCGCCACAGCGGAACCCGGCACCCTTCCCGTACGATCCTCGGCGAGCCCGGAACCACCCCTTCCGCGGTTCGTCACGCGACCTCCCCCAAACAGCGCCCGGCAGGCTCTCGGCCTCGCCCGGCCAGGGGACATCCCCCGGTCGCCCCGCACCACGGAAAAGAGCACCACCTTCATGCCCGGCAGCCCCGCCAACCCCTTCCGCATCAAGTCACCCGAGCTGCTCGTCGCCGAGGCCGGCGCCGATCTCGCGGGTCATGGCCTCAAGCGCCATATGGGCCTGTTCCAGCTCGTCTGCTTCGGCGTCGGAGCGATCGTCGGCACCGGCATCTTCGTCGGACTGTCCGACTCGGTCGCCCAGGCCGGGCCCGCGGTCGTGGTCTCCTTCCTGCTCGCGGCCCTCACCTGCGTCTTCACCGCCTTCGCGTTCGCCGAGCTCGGCGGCGCCATCCCGGTCTCCGGGTCCTCGTACTCCTTCGCCTACGCGGGCCTCGGCGAGGGCACGGCGTTCCTCGTCGGCTGGTGCCTGCTGCTGGAGTACGGCGTCTCCGTGTCCGCCGTCGCGGTCGGCTGGAGCCAGTACGTGAACGAGCTGCTGGCCAGCCTCACCGGATGGCAGCTGCCCGCGGCGCTGTCCGCCGGGCCGGGCGACGGCGGAGTGATCAACCTGCCCGCCGTGATCGTCATCGCCCTGGCCTCCGTCCTCCTGGTGCGCGGCGTACGCGAGAGCGCCCGGGCCACCGCCGCCATGGCGGTCCTCAAGCTCGCGATCCTCGTCGCCTTCTGCGCCATCGGCTTCACCGCCTTCAAGCACGGCAACCTGACCCCGTTCACGCCCGCCGGCCTCGGCGGCATCGGCGCCGGCACCACGGCCGCGTTCTTCTCGTACATCGGCTTCGACGCGATCACCACCGCCGGCGAGGAGGCCAAGAACCCCCGCCGGAACATCCCCATCGCGATCCTCGTCTGCATCGGCCTGGTCACCGTGCTGTACTGCGCGGTCGCGCTCGCCGCGATCGGCGCCATCGGCGGCCCCGGGGTCGGCGGCCGGCCCGCGGCGCTGTCGTACGTCGTCAACCAGGTCACCGGCTCCACGGTCGGCGGCGGTGTCATCGCCTTCGGCGCGGTCGTCGCCATCGCCTCGGTCGTGCTCGCGGTGATGTACGGCCAGACCCGCATCCTGATGTCGATGTCCCGCGACGGCCTCGTCCCGCGCGTGTTCGAGCGGGTCTCCCCGAAGACCGCGACCCCGGTCAGCGGCACCCTGATCGTGGCGGTCGTCTTCGCCGTCCCGGCGGCCTTCTCCTCGCTGGACGCGGTGGTCAACCTGTGCACCATCGGCACCCTCGCCACCATGGCCGTGGTCAATGTCGCGGTGATCGCGCTGCGCCGCCGCGAACCCGGCCTCGCCCGCTCCTTCCGGGTCCCGCTGTACCCCGTGATGCCGCTGCTCGGCGTGGGCTTCTGCCTCTACCTCATGTACGAGACCGGCTGGACGACCTGGATGCAGTTCGCGGCCTTCCTGGCCGCCGGCTGCCTGGTCTACGCGTTCTACGGCCGCCGCCACTCCCGGCTGGTGTGCGCACCCGTCACCGCGGACGACGCTGTCGCGGAACCACAGGCAGTCTGAACCACACCGCCTTGCCGGACGCGGTGGGGCGGTGACCGCAGGACGAGCTGAGACTGCGGATCAGCAGCAGCCCGCGCCCGTGCTCCTGCCAGGGGTCGGCGGGCGGCAGGGCGGGCCGGGTCAGATCGCCGGGCGGCACCGGGTCCGGATCGTGCACCTCGACCGTGCAGCCGGTCGGCATCAGCTCGACGACCAGCTCGATCGGTCCCTCGCCCGCCGCGTGCTCCACGGCGTTCGCCACCAGTTCCGCGGTGAGCAGTTCCGCGGTGTCGCTGTCGGCCGGGTGCTCCAGCTCCGCCAGAGCCGTACGGACCAGGGCGCGGGCGACCGGCACCGCCGCGGCGGTGTGCGGCAGCGCGACGCGCCAGGAGGCGGGGGCGGGGGGTTCGTACACGGCGGGTCCGTTCATGGCGCAGGCGGTCCTGCTTTCGATACGAGGCAGCATGGTACGGCGCGCCCCTTACGGGGCGGTCGGCGGGCTTCGCCCGGGACCTGAGAGCTCCGGACAAGAGGTGAGTCCGATCCATCTTGTTCGGAGCTCTTCCGCCCCGGTATCCGGCTGCGTACCCCGGATGACGTCCCGCCGCGCCCACGGGTGGTCGTCGTTACCCGGTTGTCGACGAGGCGTGACGACCTGCGGGCGGCTGTCACAGCGCGCCGTACGACCTGTGTCTCCCCGTTCGGGGTATCGCGCACTCGTGACGACAGTCACCGATCGGTGATAACTTCATCACAGAGCAGCAGTGCGGACAGCCGCCCCCCGACCGAGGAGGCCGCACGTCATGAGTCCCTTCACCGGCTCCGCCGCCCACACCTCCGAGTGGCGTCACCTCAGGTACACCCAGTCCGACGGGGTGGCCACGGTCACCCTGGCCCGCCCCGAGAAACTCAACGCGCTCACCTTCGGCGCCTACGCCGACCTGCGTGATCTGCTCGCCCAGCTGTCCCGGGAGAGGTCCGTGCGGGCCTTGGTGCTGGCCGGCGAGGGACGCGGCTTCTGCTCGGGCGGCGACGTCGAGGAGATCATCGGCGCCACCCTCTCCCTGGACACCGCCCAGCTGCTCGACTTCAACCGCATGACCGGGCAGGTCGTCCGGGCCGTGCGGGAGTGCCCCTTCCCGGTGATCGCCGCCGTGCACGGAGTGGCCGCGGGCGCGGGCGCGGTGCTCGCGCTGGCCGCCGACTTCCGGGTGGCGGACCCCTCCGCCCGCTTCGCGTTCCTCTTCACCCGGGTCGGGCTCTCCGGCGGCGACATGGGTGCCGCCTATCTGCTCCCCAGAGTCGTCGGACTCGGCCACGCCACCCGGCTGCTCATGCTCGGCGAGCCGGTGCGGGCCCCCGAGGCCGAGCGGATCGGACTCATCAGCGAGCTGACCGAGGAGGGGCACGCCGACGAGGCCGCCCAGGCGCTGGCCCGCCGCCTCGCCGACGGCCCGGCACTGGCGTACGCGCAGACGAAGGCGCTGCTCACCGCCGAGCTGGACATGCCGCTCGCCGCGTCCGTCGAACTGGACGCCTCCACCCAGGCCCTGCTGATGAACGGCGAGGACTACGCCGAGTTCCACGCGGCCTTCACCGAGAAGCGGCCCCCGAAATGGCAGGGGAGGTAGCCATGACGACGGCCCCCCGGCCTCTGCGCGTCGCGGTCGTCGGCGGCGGGCCCGGCGGGCTGTACTCCGCCGTCCTGCTCAAGCGTCTGGACCCGGCGCGGGAGGTCACCGTCTGGGAGCGCAACGCCCCCGACGACACCTTCGGCTTCGGTGTCGTGCTGTCCGACGAGACCCTCGGCGGCATCGAGCACGCCGACCCCGTGGTGCACGCGGCCCTGAAGGACGAGTTCGTGCGCTGGGACGACATCGACATCGTGCACCGGGGAGTGCGCCAGACCTCCGGCGGCCACGGCTTCGCCGCACTGGGCAGGCGGCGGCTGCTCCAGATCCTGCACGAGCGCTGCCGCTCGCTCGGCATCGAGCTGCGCTTCAGCACCGAGGCCCCGCACCCGGCCCGGCTGATGAAGGCGTACGACCTGGTGATCGCCGCCGACGGGGTGCGCAGCACCGTCCGCGAGGCCTATGCGCAGGTGTTCCGGCCGACCGTCGAGGAGCATCGCTGCCGGTACATCTGGCTCGCCGCCGACTTCGCCTTCGACGCGTTCCGCTTCGAGATCGCCGAGACCGAACACGGCGTGATGCAACTGCACGGCTACCCGTACGCGGCCGACGCCTCGACCGTCATCGTCGAGATGCGGGAGGAGGTGTGGCGGGCCGCCGGGTTCGACGAGTCGGAGACCGCCGAGACGATCGAGCGCTGCGCCAAGATCTTCACGGACGCGCTCGGCGGCCGGCCCCTGCGCTCCAACAACTCCACCTGGACGACGTTCCGCACGGTGGTGAACGCCCGCTGGTCGCACGACAACCTGGTCCTTCTCGGCGACGCCGCGCACACCGCCCACTTCTCGATCGGCTCCGGCACCAAACTCGCGGTGGAGGACGCGCTGGCGCTGGCCGCCTGCCTGGAGGAGCACACCTCGCTGCGGGACGCCCTCGTCGCCTACGAGGAGGAGCGGCGCCCGGTCGTCGCCTCCACCCAGCGCGCGGCCCGGGCCAGCCTGGAGTGGTTCGAGGACCTGCGGCTCCATCTCGACCAGCCCGCCCGGCAGTTCGCGTTCAATCTGCTCACCCGCAGCCGCCGGGTCACCCACGACAATCTGCGGCTGCGTGACGCGCGCTTCACCGAGGCGGTGGAGGAGGAGTTCGGCTGCCCGCCCGGCACCCCACCCATGTTCACCCCCTTCCGGCTGCGCGGTCTGACCCTGCGCAACCGGGTCATCGTCTCGCCGATGGACATGTACTCGGCGGTGGACGGCGTCCCCGGCGACTTCCACCTCGTCCACCTGGGCGCCCGGGCGCTCGGCGGGGCCGGCCTGGTGATGACCGAGATGGTGTGTGTGAGCGCCGAGGGGCGCATCACCCCGGGCTGCGCCGGTCTCTACACCGGGCGGCAGGCCGAGGCCTGGCGGCGGATCACCGACTTCGTGCACGCCCAGGCACCGGGCACCGCGATCGGCGTGCAGCTCGGACACAGCGGCCGCAAGGGCTCGACCAAGCTGATGTGGGAGGGCATGGACGAACCGCTGGACGAGGGCAACTGGCCTCTGGTGGCCGCCTCCCCGCTTCCGTACAAGACCGGCAGCCAGACGCCCCGCGAGCTGACCCGTGCCCAACTGACCGACATCCGCGAACAGTTCGCGTCCGCCGCCTGCCGGGCCGCCCGCAGCGGCTTCGATCTGCTCGAACTGCACTGCGCCCACGGCTATCTGCTGTCCGGCTTCCTCTCGCCCCTCACCAACCGGCGCACCGACGCCTACGGCGGCAGCCTCGCCGGGCGGCTGCGCTTCCCGCTGGAGGTCTTCGACGCCGTACGCGCGGTGTGGCCCGAGGAACGGCCCATGACCGTACGGATCTCCGCGACCGACTGGGCCGAGGGCGGCACCACCGCCGAGGAGGCCGTCGAGATCGCCCGTGCCTTCGCCGCGCACGGCGCCGACGCGATCGATGTGTCGACCGGCCAGGTGGTGGCCGAGGAGCAGCCGCAGTTCGGACGGTCGTACCAGACGCCGTACGCCGACCGGATCCGTCAGGAGACGGGCATCCCGGTGATCGCGGTGGGCGCGATCTCGTCCTGGGACGACGTCAACTCGCTGATCCTGGCCGGGCGCGCCGATCTGTGCGCCCTCGCCAGACCGCATCTGTACGACCCGCACTGGACGCTGCACGCGGCGGCCGAACAGGGGTACAGCGGACCGGCCGTCGCATGGCCCGCGCCCTATCGCGCCGGCAGCCGCCGCCCGCAGACGGGACGCACGGATGCGCCCAAGCCGCGTCTGGCCTTGGGTGGTTGAGGAGCCGGTCGCCCGGTGGATGAAGCGAGCGTCGCGTCCCGCGGCACCGCCGCGTCATGCCTACGGGCCGGCTCCCGCGAAGACCGCTCCCGCGTCCCGCAGCCGCTCGTGCAGCGCGCGGAAGACCGCGGCGGAGCGGGTGCCCGGCCAGTCCCCGGGGAGCAGCTCGGTGGGCAACCCGGGGTCGACGTACGGCAGATGACGCCAGGAGTCCAGGGCGAGCAGATAGTCGCGGTAGGCCTCCTCCGGCGGGGTGTCCCCGCGGGCCTCCCAGTCGTGCAGCACCCGCGCGTGACGGTCGAGGAACGCCTCGTGCTGCTTGGCGATCCCGGCCAGGTCCCACCAGCGTGCCGCCGCCTGAGCGGTCGGGGTGAAACCGAGGTGCTCACCGCGGAAGAGGTCCACATACGGGTCCAGGCGCAGCCGCTCCAGGGTGTGCCGGGTCTCCTCGTACAGCCGGGCCGGAGCGATCCACACCCCCGGGGCCGCGGTGCCGAAGCCGAGCCCGGCGAGCCGGGAGCGCAGCAGATGCCGCTTCTGCCGCTCCGACTCCGGTACCGAGAACACCGCGAGCACCCAGCCCCCGTCGTCGGGCGGCGTCGTCGCGTACACGCGCCGGTCGCCGTCGTCGAGCAGTTGCAGGGCGTCCGGTGACAGCGCGTACCCCGCCGCGCCCGCGGCCGTGCGCGCGGGGACCAGCAGCCCGCGCCGCTTGAGCCGGGACACCGACGAGCGCACGGAGGGCGCGTCCACCCCGACCGCGGCGAGCAGTCTGATCAGCTCGGCGACCGGCACCGGTCCGGCTGTGAAGCGGCCGTAGGCACCGTAGAACGTCACGATGAGGGAACGGGGAGCGTGCTGATCGGACACGATGATCACTCTAGAACGTCCGCGTCACTCGTGATCACCAAGTGGCGGTACCGGGTGATTGTCCGTCCGCAGCCGGAAGCGCTGGAGCTTGCCCGTCGCCGTGCGGGGCAGCGCGTCCAGGAAGACGAACTCGCGTGGGCACTTGTACGGCGCCAGCTCGGACTTGAGAAAGGCGCGCAGCGCCTCCGGGTCGCGCCGCGCCCCCGGCCGGAGGACCGTGTACGCCACCACCACCTGCCCGCGCGTCTCGTCGGGCCGGCCGACGACCGCCGTCTCGACCACGTCCGGATGCCGCAGCAGCGCCTCCTCGACCTCGGGCCCGGCGATGTTGTACCCGGCCGAGATGATCATGTCGTCGGCGCGCGCCACATAGCGGAAGTAGCCGTCGGGGTCGCGGACATAGGTGTCGCCCGTGATGTTCCAGCCGTCCCGCACGTACTCCCGCTGCCGGGGGTCGGCGAGATAGCGGCAGCCGACCGGGCCGCGCACGGCGAGCAGCCCGGGCTCGCCGTCGGGCAGGGGCGTGCCGTGCGCGTCCTGCACCCGGGCCTGCCACCCCGGCACGGGAACTCCGGTGGTCCCCGGGCGGATCCCGTCGTCGGCGGCGGATATGAAGATGTGCAGCAGTTCGGTCGCGCCGATGCCGTTGATGACGCGCAGTCCCGTGCGCTCGTGCCAGGCCCGCCAGGTGGCGGCGGGAAGGTTCTCCCCGGCCGACACGCACCGCCGCAGCGACGCGATGTCGTGCCGGCCGTGCCCGTCGGCCCTGTCCTCGCTGGTCAGCTCGTCGAGCATCGCGCGGTAGGCGGTCGGGGCGGTGAACAGCACGGAGACCCGGTGCTCGGCGATCGCGGGCAGCAGCTGCCGGGGGCCCGCCTGCTCGAGCAGCAGGGCGCTCGCGCCGGCCCGCAGCGGAAAGACGACGAGCCCGCCGAGCCCGAAGGTGAACCCGAGCGGGGGACTGCCCGCGAAGACGTCGTCGGGGCGGGGCCGGAGCACATGCCGGGAGAAGGTGTCCGCGATGGCGAGCAGATCGCGGTGGAAGTGGATACAGCCCTTCGGGCGGCCCGTGGTGCCCGAGGTGAAGGCGATCAGCGCCACGTCGTCGGCCGCCGTGTCCACCGGTGAGTAGGGTTCCCCGGACGCCGGCAGCCGCAGCAGATCGTCGGGGGAGTCACCGCCGTAGGGCGTGATGCACAGCCCGGGGACCTCGGCCTTGACCAGGTCGTCGACGACGCGGGCGTCGCACAGGGCGCGCCCGACCCGCGCGATCTCGCACAGGGTGCGCAGCTCGTGCGCACGCTGCTGGGCGAGCACGGTGACGGCGACCGCGCCCGCCTTCAGCACCGCGAGCCAGCAGGCGGCGAGCCAGGGAGTGGTGGGCCCGCGCAGCAGGACGCGGTTGCCGGGGACGACGCCGAGGCTGCCGGTGAGCGTGTGCGCGATCCGGTCGACGCGGGCCCGGAGCTGACCGTACGTCCACACGTCCCCGTCCGCCGTACGGAACGCGGGGCGCTCGGCGGCGGTGTCCGCCAGCAGCTCGACGGCGGCGTTGAGCCGTTCGGGGTACTGGAGCTCGGGCAGGTCGAAACGGAGTTCGGGCCACTGCTCGGGCGGCGGCAGGTGGTCCCGGGAGAAGGTGTCCAGGTGGGCGGTGGGGGCGCCGACCGGGTTGGTCGTGCCGACGGCCGCGTGGGCCGTGCCGGTTGTCTCCGCGATACCGGAGGTGTCCGTGGTGCCGACGGCGTCCGGGGCGCTGTCGGGGTCCCTCGGGTCCGTGGCTTCCCTGGCTTCCATGGCGTCTCGCCCCCTTGTCGTGGTGGGCTCGCGCATCGAGCGTATCGTGTTGGTGACGACAGTCAACGGTCCGCGATACGCTCGGGTGGGCAGCCCACCCGCCCCGGTGCGCCGTCAGGGAGAGGGACCGGCAATGACCGCATTCTCGCTCGATCCGGCACAAACCGCCTGGTGCACGGAACTGCGCACCCTGGCCGAGCAGCGGCTGCGCCCGCTCGCGGAGAAGGGTGAGCCGGGCCGCGTCAACCGGGACCTCGTCGCGGAGCTCGGCCGACTCGGACTGCTGGACCGGCTGTTCACCTCGGGCGCGCTGGAGCTGTGCCTGATGAGGGAGTCGCTGGCCCATGCCTGCACGGAGGCGGAGACGGCCCTCGCCCTTCAGGGGCTCGGCGCCCACCCTGTGCACGCCTACGGCACCCCGGACCAGCGCGCCCGCTGGCTCCCCGGTGTCCGTGCGGGGACGACGGTGGCGGCCTTCGCCCTGACCGAGCCGGACGCGGGCTCGGACGCCGCGGCGCTGGCCCTGCGCGCGGATCCGGACGGCACCGCGAACGGCGCGAACAGGAACAGCGACAGCGCCGCGGAAACCGACGACAGCGGTTCCGTGCACGCCGAGCGTGACGGTGAGCGGGGCTGGCGGCTCACGGGCGAGAAGTGCTGGATCTCCAACGCCCCCGAGGCCGACTTCTACACCGTCTTCGCCCGCACCACCCCCGGCGCGGGCGCGCGCGGCGTGACCGCCTTCCTCGTCCCCGCCGACCGTCCCGGACTGACCGGCTCCCCGCTGGAGATGCTCTCGCCGCACCCCGTCGGCGCCCTGGTCTTCGACGCCGTGCCCGTGACCGCCGACGACGTCCTCGGGGAACCCGGCCGGGGCTTCCGGGTCGCCATGGGCACTCTCAATCTCTTCCGGCCGAGCGTCGGCGCCTTCGCGGTCGGCATGGCGCAGTCGGCCCTCGACGCGACCCTGGCGCACACGGCGCGGCGGGACGCGTTCGGCGGCAAACTGAAGGACCTCCAGGCTGTCGCGCACCAGGTCGCCGAGATGGCCCTGCGTACGGAGGCGGCCCGTCTCATGGTCTACGCGGCGGCGACGGCGTACGACGAAGGCGCCCCGGACGTCCCGAAACGGGCCGCGATGGCGAAGCTGCTGGCCACCGAGACCGCGCAGTACGTCGTCGACGCGGCCGTCCAGTTGCACGGCGCCCGCGCCCTGCGCCGCGGCCACCTCCTCGAGCACCTGTACCGCGAGGTGCGCGCGCCCCGGATCTACGAGGGTGCGAGCGAGGTCCAACGCGGCATCGTCGCCAAGGAGTTGTACGCCACCGTGGAGGCCCCGTGACCGTCGAGCACACCGACCCGCCCGAGAGGTCGGTCGGCAACCCGCCCGACCTCTCGCGTATCAACCCGCCCGACCTGTCCCCTCCGGCGGGCTTCTCCCACGCGGTGGTCGCGACCGGGTCCCGGGTGGTGTTCCTGGCCGGGCAGACCGCCCTGGACACGGACGGCAAGGTCGTCGGCTCCAACCTCCCCGAGCAGTTCGAGCGGGCGCTCACCAATCTGCTCACGGCCCTGCGCGCCGCCGGCGGCACCCCCGGCGACCTCGCCCGTGTCACCGTCTACGCCACCGACGTCGCCGACTACCGCGCCCGCGCCCCCGAACTCGGCCGCATCTGGCGGCGACTGGCGGGCCGCGCCTATCCCGCGATGGCCGTCGTGGGAGCGGTGCGCCTCTGGGACGAGGAGGCCCTCGTGGAACTCGACGGCTTCGCGGTGCTTCCGTAATCGTCACCTGCGAGGAACCGGCATACCGTCATGCCCTGCGCGGGGGAGTTTGACAAGTAACTTGGCAAAGTTGCTTGTCGAGTTTTAGGGTGGCGGTCATGAACACGGACCCCGGGCCGCAGCAGTCCACCGTGACCGCGCAGCGCCTCAACGATGCGATGAAGCGACTCCGCGCACGCCTGCGCACGGAATCGGGGCAGCATTCGACCGGTCTGACCGTCACCCAGCTCACCGTGCTCGGCAGCGTGCTGCGGGAGGGCCCGGTCACCGCGGCCCGGCTTGCCGCACTGGAGCACGTCAGCCCGCAGTCCATCGCGCAGAGCCTGGCGGTGCTCAAGGCCGCCGGGCTCGTCCACAGCGAGCCCGACCCGCAGGACGGCCGGAGAAAGCTCATGACGGCCGATCCCTCCGCGACCGAACTGATCGACAATCTGCTCGCGGGACGCGCCTCCTTCCTCGCGCGGGCCATCGACCAGGTCGTCGCCCCGGACGAGCGCAAGGACGTGGAGAAGGCCATCGAGCTGCTGGAGCGCCTCGCCGCGGCCGACCTGAGCGACGGCGGCATATGAAGGCCACCACCGGCCGGGCCGACGCCACGGCGCGCGGTCTGACGCGCAGGCCCTTCGCGTGGACGTTCACCACCCCGCTCTACGTGGGCTCCAGCCTCAACCCGATCAACAGTTCCCTCATCGCGACCGCTCTGGTGCCCATCGCCGGCGAACTGCACATCTCCGTGGGCAGCACCGCCGTGCTGGTCTCCTCGCTCTACCTGGCGAGCGCCGTCGCGCAGCCCACCGCGGGCAAACTGGCGGAGGTGCTCGGCGCGCGCCGGATCTTCCTCTCCGGCATCGTGCTGGTGCTGCTGGGCGGCCTGGTGGGCGGCCTCGGCCGGAACCTGGCGATGCTGACCCTGGCCCGGGCGCTGATCGGCATGGGTACCTCGGCCGGCTTCCCCTGCGCCATGGTGATGATCCGGCGCCGTGCCCAGGAGACCGGTCTCGACGCTCCGCCGGGCGGGGTGCTCGGCGGCATCGCGATCGCGGGCATGGCCACCGCGGCCGTCGGCCCGCCGATCGGCGGACTGCTGGTGGGCGCAGCTGGCTGGCGCTGGGCCTTCCTGATCAACATCCCGGTCACCGTGATCACGCTGGTGACGGCCATGCGATGGCTGCCCGAGGATCCCGCGCTCGACCGCGGGCGCAGCGGCTTTCGTCAGGTCGCCGACCGGATCGACCTGCCCGGCATCCTCGGCTTCGCGGTGTCGATGAGCGCGCTGGTCATCTTTCTGATGGGCCTGCCGCATGCCGACTGGCTCGCGCTCGCCGCCTCCGTGCTGATCGGCGCGCCGACGGTCGTATGGGAGCTACGCAGGGCCGCGCCCTTCTTCGACCTCCGCAGCCTCGCCGCCAACGGCCCCCTCGCCCGCACCTATCTGCGTCAGGCGCTCACCCTGCTCGGCGCCTACACCGTGTTGTACGGCATGACTCAGTGGATGGAGGCCGCGCACGGGATGTCCACCGTCACGGCGGGCCTCCTGCTGCTGCCGATGGGCGCCGTGTCCGCGCTGCTCTCCCGGCCGCTCGCCAGCCGCAACCTGGTGCGTGGACCGCTGATCGCCTCGGCGGTGACCATGCTGCTCGGCTCCGCCGGGATCATGCTGCTCACCTCGCACAGTGCGCAGATCGAGATCGTGCTGGTGTCCCTGGTCTTCGGCGTCACGTCCGCCACCACCACGATCGGGAACCAGACCGCCCTGTACCTCGCGGCACCCCCCGACCAGATCGGCACGGCCTCCGGGTTGTTCCGGACCTTCGGATACCTCGGAACCATCACCTCCGCCGTGATCGGCAGCATCGTCTTCCGCGACGGGGCGAGCGACCACGGCCTGCACGCCCTCGGCACGGTCCTGGTCGTGGCGGGCCTGGCGGTCCTGCTGCTGACGGTCCTGGACCGCCGTCTGATGGGCCGCGACACGAGCCGGTAGACCCATACCTCCGAGCCCCCGACCAACCCGGCAACCAAGACAAATCCAACAACAAAGCCAGAACTCGAGAGCTGAACTCGAGAAGCCACCGAGGAGAACCCGAGTGAGCACCCCCACCCTCCCCCCGATCACCGCTGAGCGCACCGCGCTGCTGGCCATGGACTTCCAGAACGGGATTGTCCCCCTCGCCCCCGACGCCGACGCGCTCGTCGAGCGGGTCAAGGGCGCCATCGCCGACGTCCGCGCCGCCGGCGGCACCATCGGCTACGTCCGCGTCGCCTTCACCGAGGACGACTGGAGCGCGATCCCCGAGACCAACAAGACCTTCAGCGCCGTCGCCGCGGCGAAGATGCTGCACCACGAGGACCCGGCCACCCAGATCGACGAGCGCATCACGCCCGAGGAGGGCGACGTCGTCGTACGCAAGATCCGCTTCGGCTCGGTCTCCACCACCGATCTCCACCAGCAGCTGAGCGACCGCGGCATCGACACCCTGGTGCTCACCGGGATCAGCACCAGCGGCGTCGTCCTGTCCACCCTCATCGACGCCGCCGACCGCGACTACCGCGTCTACGTACTGACCGACGGCATAGCCGACTCCGACCCCGAGACCCACCAGGTGCTGGTCGACAAGGTGTTCCCGAGCCGGGCCCACCTCATCGACACCACCGGACTCCGCGAGCTGCTGCGGTCCGCCTGACACACGGCGACGCAGGGCGGTCGGCTGTCCTGGTGGAGGAACTCGCGTGCGCCGCGGAGCCGGGTCCGCAGTCGCTCCTGTGTGGCGCGACTGTCGAGGCGCACGTCGAGGGCCCCCGGCAGTGAGGTGTCGGCTCGTCGCCCGGCAGGAAGCCGTGTGCTGTCAAGCGCTTCCCGCCGGGCGACGAGCACACCGAGGTCGTGACGGCTCAGGGCGTCCGGCCCGGCGAGGTGGAACACGCCGGCCGCCTCGGACAGCGCGAGCTCTCACAAGGCGGCGGCCAGGTCGACTCCGCGCTTCTTCCGGAAGAGCCGAGGAGACCGGCCGCCTTCACCGCCGGTCGGTGCGACCGGGCGCCGCATCGGCGGGGTCCGACCACACGTCGGGTGGCACAACGCCGACGGATCGTCCGTAGGGGTCGAGGACGTGACCCATGATCTTGTCGTATCGCAGGGTGATCGCCCGGTCGGCGATTTCGAGGCTGGGACAGGTGGTGGCGATCTGGTGCTCGAGGTAGAGGACGTCTTCGACGGAATGCAGTGCGGCCTGCAGGACGAGGTTGTGGGGGCCGCTGATCGCGGCGCAGTTGCGGGTCTGGGGCAGCCGGATCAGGTCGTGGCCGATGTCCGCCAGGTCAGCCGTGGGGACCGTGGCCCAGAAGGTGACGCCGACCGGCCAGCCGCCCAGCGGGCGGGCGAAGTCGCAGCGCAGACGCAGCAGGCCCAGCCGGGTCAACTGGTCCATGCGCCGCTTGACGGTGGAGGCACTGGTGGACAGGGCGTCGGCCAGGGCTTGGTGCGAGGCCCGGCCGTCGTAGGCCAGCTGGTTCATCAGGGTTCACTCTCGAGGGGCACGAGCTGGTCATCGTCGAGGTCGGCCACAGCGACGGCGACGACACCACCGTCCTGCACGTGCCCGACCTCGATCTGGTGGTGGCCGGAGACGTCCTCTACAACGGCGTCCACCAGTAGCTCGGCCAGTCGATGGGCGGCGGGCGCGACGCCTGGCGCCGGGCCATCGAGACCGTCGGGGCCCTGAACCCGCGCTGGATCGTCGCGGGGCACAAGGACAAGACCCTCGACGACGACGCCACCCGCGTCTTCACCGAGACCCGCGCATACCTGGATGCCGCCGACGAGCTCCTGGAGAAGCACGACACCGCTCTCGACTTCTTCAACGCGATGCTCGAACGCTTCCCGAACCGCCGTCTGGGAGCGCTCACCCTGTGGTCCAGTTCCCAGGCGCTCTGCAACTCGCGCGAGCATCCCGAAGACACCCTCCGGCACATGCTCGAAGGCTGGGTGAAGGTTTACCAGCCCTGACAGCCGCGCCACTTCACCGGCTGGACCCTTGAGCGAGCGGGTGGCTACGGCGCCCGGTACAGCACGGAAGTACAGCAACTGCAGCAACCGTCATCGCCCGGCGGGGTCCTTCGGCGCCATCGAAGCGACCGCTATGGCCGCCATTGACCGATCCCCACAGAGCTACGGATCAGAAGGCTTCTGACAGCCACGGCCGACATCAACGACGCCGGACGGGGACGTATGCCAGCGACTCCGTCCGGCCGTCCCATCAGTCGCCGACCGCAGCCGAAGCGGGCCCCGATCGAACCCCTGAAGCGGTGTTCAGAACCGTGACGCGCCACGCGTCGGTCTTCTCCGACTTGGAGCAGGGCCACGACAAATTCGTTGCCCGTGCCTGCGACCACTCCGTCGAAGGAGAACCGAGATACCGGGTTCCGCCCATGGCCCGCATCCGATAGTTCGATGTTCCTCCACCACGTGGAGTCCCATCCCAGCAGCTTCACCACTCGCTGCGCCGCTCGATGGGCATGCCCACGATCACGACGCAGTTGGCCGGGGAAGACCAGGCCACCCGCAGACAGGTAGGTGATGACAGTTCCCGCCTCTTCCTTGTCGGTGGCCGTCAGGGCATCGGCGATGTCAGCGGGGCGGGTCGGCCCCCGAGAACCCTCGATCGCACAGGGATGGCTTCGGCGATCTTCCGGGCTGACTTTCGTCGGCCGAGGCACAGACGATCTCCGGGACGAGGTGCGGCCCTCACTGGTGGAGGGCGGTCACAGCCTTGACTCGGTCATCGAACTCCCGGCCCAAGTCGCTACGCCGACCTCGGTGGGTAACTTGCGGCCCGACCCGCCGTAGTGGGACCGATGTCGGTGGCATGCCCATGGCGGCATCGATTTTCCTGCTGGCTTTGCGGGCGGTTACCTGTGAGCATTGCCTTCATGTGGGGGGTCGAGCGTCGTTCCGCGTACGGTGTTGTGTCTGCGGCTGTGGTCGCAACAGTCATGGCAGTGACCGGCTGCAGCGGGACTCCGTCGCCAGTCGGGGACCCTGATCCAGGGCATCGACGGATGAACGCGATTCAGCCGGTGCTGTCCGTGGTACCGCCGGGCGCGCACGTCACGTTGAAGCAGAGCGTTGAGCCCCAATGGGACTCGTGCGACGGAATCAGGTCGACCTACGGTTGGGATGAGGCGACCGTCAATGTCGACTTCACCGGCGGCGGGTCCGTGCCTACGACAGTTTCGTATGTGCAGGCCGCTATGCGGGGTCTGGGTTGGACGTTCGACGGCTCGATCGCTCAGGGCACGTGGGCGTGGCACAAGAAGTTGGCCGAAGGCGGCCAGGCCTCGGCACAACTGCTCGGTGGACCCGGTGTTGAGCCGCCCGGCTGGACCCTCCAGGCGACAGCGCCACCAGCTACTCACCCGTCCAGCGGCTGCTGAGCGTGACCGGCCGTCGCATCGAAGCGGCTTCCGAAGGCGTTGCAGTACAGCAGAGAAGTGCAGCAACCTCGCCGACCGGCGCCAGCCGCCCATGCCTCTCACAGCCCAACTGATCGGACCAGCAAACCCCAGCGACCACTCCGCTCATGGTTCGCACCGAGAGGTTCATCGTGCCCGTTCGGACCCGACGCAGCGGGGGCTCACGGGGAACAGCGACGCCAACCTCGCTCCGCACCAGGGCAGGGAGTCGCCAGGTCAGGGAGTCGCCAGGTCAGCGGCCATCCGCATACGGCGTCTTCCGAACTGGTGCTCCAAGCCCCAGGCGGCGGCGCTTGACCCGGTCATCGAGACTCCAGCCCAAAGCCGCTCCGACCTTCGTGCGCCCTCTCACCGTCCAGCCTTCTCGCTCACCGATGACCACACGACACGTAAATCGGGCTATTCGCATAGAAAGCACCGCAAAGTCCCTAAAACGACAGTGCGATTGCAGTCAGTGATCACGCGGCCCATCAGCGCAGTGCGACTCGAAGAGGCGGCCCTTCTCGTGGAAGCGAAGGCGCTGATGACGATGCGCGGGAGTCGGAAGGTAAGACAGCGCGGTCCGGGGCTCGGCACAAATCAACCGGCCTGCTGCGACTGATCGACGAACGTCGACCGCCTTCCGCGCCGCGGTCGCCTCCGCGCCCAACCTCGACGTGCAGGTGCCGACCTGTCCTCCGGGTCGATCCAGTTTGAGGCCGGCCCAGCCTCGTCGCTGGTGATGCGGGCGAGGGCCTCGTCGACGACCCTTGGTCGCCCTCCTCGAGAACCGCTGACCGAGAACCGCCTGTCACACCAAGGTGTCGGCCCCCGCCCGCAGTTCGGGCAGGGGCCGATGCACGGCGCGGGGCGTCAGAAGGCGCCGGTGCCGTTCGGAGTGCCGAGTCCGGTCGGTCCGTCGTATCCGGTGCCGGCCGTGCAGAGGTAGCTTCCGCACGATCCGTTCGAGCCCGACGTGACGTCGTTCAGCGCCGAGGTGTGGCTGTACGGGTACGAACCGGCCGTCACGGAAGCGGTGTTCCCCGCCAGCGCGTACACGCTCGCGATGATCGGCGACGAGGCGCTCGTGCCGCCCACCTGGACCCAGCCGTCCGCGCCCGCGACGGCTCCGAGCGAGATCAGCAGGTCGCAGTAGGAGCTGGTGCCACACGTGTTGTACGTGTCGTAGACCGCGACGCCGGTGTTCGGGTCGGCGACCGCGGACACGTCCGCGACCGTACGCTTCGCGCAACCGGTGTCGTGCTGCCAGGAGGGCTTCGCCTCGTACGCCGAGCAGCCGGAACCCGCACCGCTCGTACTGGTGGCCGAACCCCAGGCGGTCTCGCTCCAACCGCGGGAGTTGGACGCCTTGGTGAGTGACGTACCGCCGACGGCGGTGACGTAGGGCGAGGACGCCGGCCACGACACCCCGTAGCCGGAGTCGCCGGAACTGGCGGTGGCGGCGACCCCCGGATGGTTGAAGTGGCTGTCGTCCGAGGTGATGGTGGAGTCCTCGGCGCCGCCCCAGCTGTTGGAGATCGAGACCACTCCCGAGGTGGCGGCGGCCCGGTCCTCGGCCTTCATCAGGTCACTGGCGTTGGCCGAGTTGGCCTCGACGAGCAGGATGTGGCAGCCAGGGCACGTCGCCGAGACCATGTCGAGGTCGAGGCTGATCTCCTCGGCCCAACCGGCGTCAGCGGACGGCAGCGGCGACGCCTGCCCGTTCTGGTTCACTTTGTGGAAGCAGCCGTTCGCCGTCGTGCAGGCCGACAGTCCGTATGCGCTGCGGTACTTGCCGAGGTCCGCCTCGGCGGACGGGTCGTCGTACGCGTCGACGATGGCCACGGTGCGGCCGCCGCCCGACGTCCCGCCGAGGTTGTATGCGGAACGCAGGTCCGACGGCACGTACCCGGCCGTCGTCGGTGACCCCGTGGTCAGCGGCGCCAGCAGGCCGGACGAGGTGCGGTGCGCCCGCATCACGCCGAAACAGCGCGCCTGCCCCGCGTGCGCGGGGTGGGCGCAACCGAAGTCGAGCACCGGCGACGAGGCCGCCCGCGCAGAAACCGCAGCCTGCGCGACACCGGCGTCGACCACACCTCCGGCCAGCACGGTGAATGCGAGAGTGATGAGCCCGGTCAGCAGGGCTGCCGCTCGCCGGGCACGGCGTATGTGAGGAGAGGGGCGGTCATCTCTTTGCGCGGAACGTTGTTCCATCGCGCCTCCTGGAAGTTGTGGGGCACTCATGGGGCACTCGTGGGGGGTGTGCACGGTCGGCCGCCCGGGGGCGGGCCGCCGGGTCGGGACAGGTGTGGGAAATGCATGGCAGTTGAATTCGAGTCAGGCTCGAAGTGCTGCCACCATGCAGCCGCCGCACGCCACCGTCAAGAGCATGTCAACCCCAACCTTCCGTTTTTGCTCCTGTGGTTGCGGCGTTTGACCTTCGCATGGAGATCGGCCGCACACTCGGAGCAGATGCCAGGTCCGTCCATCTGCGGTCTGGCGCTTGGCAGCATCAGGTGATAGGCCAGCGGGATGAGCAGCGTTCAGCACCTGTCGATGAGGATCCTGTGGCGGGACCGACCGTGGGTGCTCAACTAGGCATGTCAGCCGCTATGCCCGTCCAGCCCCATTGCCGGCTTTCACCAGGACGATGATGTCGCCGTTGGGTGTCCTTATGACCGTGTATCCCAGGTAGGTCATCAAGCCGGAGACGGCAGCGCATGCCGGACCTGCGCGAAAAGTTCAGCCACCGCACACGAAACATTCCTCGCCTGTCCGCAGCCGGACCTTTCATGCCCACCCGCACGGGGGCCTCGTGAACGATAAGTGGTGCTGACGAGATCAGCACCACACAGATGTGTTGACCTCATGGCCGCAGGTGATTGGCCGTGACACTTGAAACCCGCTTTGCGCTGGGGAAAGTGGCCCCCGGACGTGGGTCGCGTCGCCTGGCCTCCGGGGGGAGGTACGTGGGCGGCATCGTGCAGGGGCAGGGCCGTTTCCCCCCGGTGACGGGTCTGCCCCTGCACGCCTCTTCCGGTCTACGAGGCAACCCGTTTCACGTACTGCCGACAGCCTTGGCCTGTCGAGCGCGCCTGCGTCCTCATGCGGTACAGCAACTCCACCGACCGTCATGGGCCCATCCTCACTTGCAAAGCACCGGCATGCTCAATTGCTCGCTCCGCCCGTGTCTCGACTACAGCCGAACGGTGATCATCTGATGGCGCTGAAGATGGTCAAGTCGACCTGGCAACGTACGAGATCAGCGCGATGAACCGCCGGACGCACGTCCGGTGGTGCAGCTCGGCGCGCCTGGCACTCCTACCCGATTCCCAAGGTTTGTGGATTGCGGAACTTGCCAGCGTCACGAATCGGCCACGGGTGCCCAAAGGCACTGGTACGTCCGCCGTGGGTGCCGAAGTTCCAGGCGGTCTCTCCTGCGCTGCACTCGATCACTTCACCGGTCTGGACGGCCCTTTGTCCGTGGCGGCCTGAGGGCCTTTGGTCTTCGCTGAAGCCGAAGGGAAGCACATGCAGCGCGTCCCGAATGCCCCATGCCGGGAATCTGCACATCGAATGCCCCAGTCACAACACTTCAGTCGCGGGATCTGCACAAGAACATGCCGGATGGCGTCTGGTTGATGCGGATCGTCAAGTTGGGAACCACTAAGGCGACACCAGCCTTCCTCAGGCCCATGCAGTGTGTAGAGAAGCCGCCCCCAAATCGTGGTCGTGTCTGCACGGATGCGAAGACCGCGCCTCTAACTGCCGTGGCAGGAACACCGTTCGACTGGATGCTCGGCGTCCTCCGTGATTTCATCCTTTGCGCTGCCGGGTCGCGCCGAGGTTCCTGGAACTGGAGCGTTGCGCGCCTGCAACCGTGGCTCGCCGTTTGTCCCCACATGAGCCGCCCCCCTTGACGACATTCATACGAAGGGAAGCCTCACCATGAACTCCGCTCGCCAGGTTCAGACCACTGAGATCTCCGACGCTGAGCTCGACAACGTCTCCGGCGGCCTCAGCCCGCACGCCGGCGTCATCGCCGGGCCCACGGCAGTCAGCGACTCGGCTGTCCTGGCTCAGGTCGACGCAGTCAAGAACGAGGTCCTGGGAGTCGCCGGCGAATACCACCAGGCTGGCGTCTACGTCTCCTTCTGATCGGTAGCCTCCCGCTGCTGAGCCGTCAGCAGTTGTCGGCGATGCTGACAATGAAGCGCCCTTCCTCGGCCCCGGCCGGGGCCGAGGAAGGGCGCCCATGACGTTCCCCCCGCTGAGCTGGACAGCCTGATACTGGGACGGAACGTGCATCAGGCTGGTGTCCGAGCGCGGGGTGGTCAGCGGGCGTGGGCGCGTCCTGGAGGTCGCGCCGGGCTCACGCCGATCTCCCGGGCGACCTCGGTGACCGTCTTCCCCGACGAGTGGACCAGCGCGACCGCGTCGCGCTTGAACTCGGCCGTGCACCCCTTGCGCGTGTTGCTCTTCTTACTCACTACCTGGAACTGCGTCCTCTGCCGCAGGCGGTCCCGGCCGAGGAACCAGCGCCCGCGCCGGAGCCCGCCGCGAAGCAGACCCGCCGTACCGAACCCACCGCCCCGGCTGACCCGACCCCAAGGTTGCCGGGCTCACCTCACAGAGCGCCATCAGAGCAACTCCTGGGGGCCTGATACTGGCCGACCGGGGCAATGTTGCAGGCCGCCTTGGGGCCGCCGAGCCCGTGGCCGCCAATGCCTTCGCCCTCCGGCAGCGGCACCCAGGATGCTGCGGGTCTCCAGCCCGTGGCGCCGGGCGGCGGCCTCCGCGTGAAGCAGGAGGCTGGAGCGGACGCCGGCGTAGCCGAGGGTGAGGGTCTCCCGGTCGGCACGGACCTCCCGCTCCTGGAACGGGCGGACGAGGTCGTCGGGCCGCCATGTGAAGGCGTCAAGCGGGATGTGGAGGGTTCGGGGCCAAATCGGACCACTGGGCGGGGCCTGAGAGACTGCCGAGCATGGATATCGCTCGCAGGAACAACGTCACCGTCACCGGTAACCCTCAGGGGCGGACCGTGGTGCTGGCTCATGGTTTCGGCTGCGATCAGAACATGTGGCGGCTGATGCTGCCTGCCCTGGTCGAGGACTACCGGGTGGTGCTCTTCGACTACGTCGGTGCGGGCCGCTCGGATGCGGCCGCGTTCTCGGAGGGCCGTTACGCCTCCTTGGACGGGTATGCCCGGGACGTGATGGAGGTGTGTGAGGCGGTCGACGTGCGCGACGCGGTGTTCGTGGGCCACTCGGTCAGCGCGATGATCGGGGTTTTGGCCGCCGACATGGCTCCGGAGCGCATCGGGGCGCATGTGATGGTCGCTCCGTCGCCGCGGTACATCGACGACGACGGCTACAAAGGCGGCTTCAGCGCCGAAGACATCGACGAGCTTCTGGCGTCGCTCGAGTCGAACTATCTGGGCTGGTCGGCGGCATTGGCGCCGGTGATCATGGGAAACTCGGACCGGCCCGAACTCGGCGAGGAACTGAAGAACAGCTTCTGTGCCACGGATCCGGACATGGCGCGGGTCTTTGCCCGGACCACGTTCCTGTCGGATTCGCGGGACGAGCTGAAGAGCGTGAGGGTGCCGACCCTGGTGCTGGAGTGCACCGAGGATGCGATCGCTCCACGGGAGGTCGGTGCCTTCGTCCACCAGGCGATTGCTGGCTCGACACTGGTCACCCTCGATGCGACCGGGCACTGCCCGCACCTGTCCGCGCCCGAAGCCACCAACGAGGCCATACTGAGCTTCCTGGCGGACCTGCGATGATGTGCCGCACCAGCGCGCACTCCGATCCGCACGAGGCCGACGACGAGAAAGCTTCCAGTGCGGCGTTCGCCGCCCTGCTGGAGGGCAGCGCGGAGGAGCTGTACGAGAGCGCGCCGTGCGGTTACCTGTCCACACTGATGGACGGCACCATCGCGAAGCTCAACACCACACTGCTCGGATGGCTCGGCCTTGAGCGGGAGGCGGTGGTGGGCCGGATGCGCTTCACCGACCTGCTGACCGTGGGCGGCAGGTTGTATCACGAGACTCACTTCGCGCCGCTACTGCGGATGCAGGGCGAGATCAGCGGTATCGCCTTGGAGATCAAGCGGACCGGCGCCGGCAGGATGCCGGTGCTGGTCTCCTCCGTGGTCAAGCACGGCGATACCGGTGAGCCCGTGCTGATCCGCACCACCGTCTTCGACGCGCGGGATCGCCGCGCCTACGAAGAGGAACTCCTGCGCGGCCGGAAGGCGGCCGAAGAGGCGCGTAAGCAGGCGGAGGCGGACCGGGCCCGGCTGCAGGACGCCCTCGCCGTGCTCCAGCAGTCGCTGCTGCCTGACACCCTGCCGCCGGTACCAGGGGTGGACGCGGCTGCCTACTACCACACGGCCCATCCTGACCGGCTCGGCGGCGACTTCTACGACGTCTTTCCCATCGACGGCAGACGCTTCGGCTTTTTCCTCGGTGATGTGTGCGGCAAGGGCCCCCAGGCGGCCGCGGTCACGTCACTCACTCGATACACCCTGCGCGCCGCCGCCCTGCACGACCCCGACCCCGTCTCCGCGCTGACCACCCTCAACAAGGTGCTCCACGAGCGCTACGCGGCCAGCGGTGACCCGCGTTACTGCACTGCCATCTTCGGCATCCTCGAACCCGACCCCGTCACCGGGCAGGTCGCCGTCCGTCTCGCCTCGGGCGGCCACCCTCCGGTCATCGTCGTACGTGCCGCCGGCACAGCCGACTTCCTGCCCACCCCAGGGGGCCTCCTCGTCGGCATCCTGCCCTCCGCACGCTTCGCCACCGCCACCACCACCCTCGCCCCCGGCGACAGCCTTCTGGTCTACACCGACGGCATCACCGAGGCCCGCACCGGCGAAGACCGCACCAGCCTGTACGGGGACGAGGCCCTGCTCACGTTCGCCGCGGGCCACGCAGGCAAGCCCCCGACTGTTCTGATCGAGGCACTCACCGGCCTGCTGAACAGCTTCGGCGACGGCCTCGACGACGACACCGCCCTGCTCGCCCTCGGCGTCCCAGCCCCCGACCCCAGGACCAGAAACAGCCCATGAGCCCACTGAAGATCACCGCCCGAGACGCTGCCACCGGTCCCGTCGTGGAAATCTTCGGCGAACTCGACTACGCCAGCGCCACCGAACTGCGTGAACTGATCCCCACGATCGACCTCCGACCGGGTCAGCGCCTCGTCCTAGACCTGAGCGGTATGGAATCCTGCGACTCCAGCGGCCTCAGTGCCCTCATCACCGCCCACAACCACGCCCACGCTGCCCGGGCGAACATCGCACTCGCTGCCGTGCCCGCCCACACTCTGCGCATCCTGAGCATCGTCGGTCTCAACCAGATCTTCCCCATCCACCCCGACTGCGAGACCGCCACCCAGTCCTGACACAGGACGATGCGCTCACGTCAGCGACGAGGAACGGCTTGGCCGCTGCTGGTGCTGGGCATGACGCAGGCGCACGCAAGCAGTAGAAGGGGCGTCCTGCGGAACCGCTGCTGCTGACAGCTGGAGTACTAAAAGCTGGTCCACTTCGAAGGGCCTTCCCGCATCATGCGCGGAAAGGTCCTTCGAATAGAGGAGAGGATCGGCGTCAGTGCTTGAGCGCGTCCTTGGTCTTTTCCCTGGGCGCGCGTGCATCGCCCGTGCTCTTTTCCGTCTGTCCTTCGGCGGCCATGCGGTCGTTGCCGACGGCGCTGCCCAGGGCCTCTCCGACCTTGCCCTCGGCCCGTGCGGTCTTCGCCCTGGCCTTCTCGCCGGCAGTCATGGAATGTGCCTCCTTGTGGCCCGGGTGCCGCGTTCGCGGTAGTCCTCCCGTGCCCCGGCTTTCCCTGCACAAACAAGGCGGCAGCGGGGAATGAAGGCAGAATCGCCGGGCACACGACGGCGCAGGAGGTTGATAAATATGGTTCCCCTGCTGCTTGTTCTGCTTCTGGCACTGATCCTTTTCGGCGCCGGGTTCGCCATAAAGGTCCTTTGGTGGGTCGCGGTCGCCGTCCTGGTGCTGTGGCTGCTCGGCTTCGTCATGCGCTCCACTACCGCCGGCGGCGGCCGAGGACGCTGGTACCGATGGTGACCTGAGCCCGCACCTGCACACCCTTTGGTAGGGCCCTGGCCGTCATGGCGGCCAGGGCCCTACCAGCATGCCCAGACAGGCTGTGGCCATGTTCACGGCCCTGTATGAGCGATCCGCGCGGGACGGCAGCGACTTGGTCGATGGGCTGCTGATGTTGTTCCAGATCGCCGTGTGCACCTCGCGGGGAGTCGCCGCCGAGGAGTGGGCTTCTACGAGTCCTAAACCGTGCGCTTGGGCTGGGGCAGGCGTCGAGCCGTGGTAGCGCGCTATCTCGGGGCAGAGCGGATGGCGTCGCTAGTAGGGTGCTGGGCCGCTTCGCCGATTCCCACCCAATCCAGGCGCAGGCTGGCCTCCTCGACCGTACGCGGCCAGATGTTTACGTGATGGGTCTATGTGCGTAGCTTGGGGGCGACCCGAACGACGCCCGCAACCTGTGGGTGGAGCTGGCCACCCGGGCCACAGGCCCGGCGAGGTCACACAACTGGTGGATCAGGCAATCGCCAGTGCGCACGAGGGCATCGCCAATCGCATGCTCTCCGTCGACCTCAGCCAGCAGTAGTTCGCCGTGCCCAGGTGAAGGGTGCGGGCCCGGGGCGTGAGCACGGCGACGACCTCCAGGTGTTGCGGGTCATGACGTTGTTGACGGTGGTTTCGGGGCGGTCGGCGGGGCGGGATCGGTTGTGGACGGTCTGGCGCGGACGACGGCTTGGTCTCCTCGTGGACCGAACAGGTGCAGGATCTCCACGGCGCTCGTGTCCGCGGGGCCGAACCAGTGGGGCTCGGTGGTGTCGAACTCGGCCACTTCGCCGGGCCGCAGCGTGAAGTCCTGCGCCCCGAGGATGAGGCGTAGCCGACCGGCGAGGACGTAGAGCCATTCGTAGCCCTCGTGGGTGACCAGTTCCGGCTGGCGGGGTGCCAGTACCTGCTTGAAGACCTGCACTCGGCCCGGATACTGCGTCAGGGGCACGAGGACGCTCCCGCGCTCCTTGTGAAGGGGCTGGAGGTGCACCCGAGGGTCACCGCTGGCCGGCGCCGCCACCAGCTGGTCGAGTGCGACGTGGTGCGCCCGGGCCAGCGGGATGAGCAGGTCCAGAGTCGGGCTCCGCTTGCCCGATTCCACCCGGGACAGTGTGCTGACGGAGATCCCGGTCGTGGCCGCGAGTGCCTCGAGAGTGAGTCCCCGTTCCCGGCGCAGCCTGCGCAGGCGGGGCCCGATGCCGTCGAGAATCTGCTCCAGCTCCGCGTTCCTGGATCCTGTGTTCATGGAGCCAGTTTTGCAGTGTTCGCAAAATTGATGGGCCGTGGTCGTCGTCCGGTCCGATCCTTGCCGGGCATTGTTCCCGGACATCAGAGGTGGACCTTGACCGCGACGACTCACCCTGTTCGACCCATGCGGAGTGCGCGCAGGCGCTGGACGGTACTGGCCGTCTGCTGCCTGAGCATGTTCCTGGTGGGCCTGGACACCACCATCGTCAATGTCGGTCTGCCGGCCATCGGGCGCGGACTGGATGTCGACACGCGCGGTCTCGAATGGATCGTGGACGCCTACACCCTCGTCCTGGCCAGTCTCCTGATCTCCTCCGGCGCACTGGCGGATCGCTTCGGACGCCGCCGGGTGTTCCAGTGCGGGCTGGCCGTGTTCGGCGCGGCTTCATTGGTCTGCGCGCTCGCCCCGTCGGCGGGCGTACTCATCGCGGCCCGCGCCCTGCAGGGCATCGGCGCCTCGATGCTCAGCCCCGTGGCGCTCGCGATCGTGGTGAACGCGATGCCAGACCCGAAGGAGCGGGCGCAGGCGATCGGCATCTGGGCGTCAGTGTTCGGGCTGAGCATGGCCGCCGGACCCGTCACGGGCGGCGCGCTCCTCGCGGGGCTCGGCTGGCGGGCGCTGTTCTGGATCAACGCACCGGTCATCGCGGCCGCTCTGCTGCTCAGTGCGGTGTTCGTGCCGGAGTCCCGGGCACAGCGGGCGCGGCGGCTCGACCTGCCCGGCCAGGTCCTGCTGACCATGGTCCTTGCAGTCGTGGTCGGCTTCCTGATCGAAGGGCCGCGCATCGGCTGGACGTCGCCTGAGGCGCTGGCGGGATACGCATGGGCTGCCGTGGCGACCGCCGGATTCGTGTGGGTCGAGTCCCGCCGACGCGAGCCGCTGATGGATCTGCGGCTTTTCGGGCGCCCGGTCTTCAGCGGTGCCGTCGTGGGCGCGGTGGCGGCCTTCGTCGCCCTGAACATGACTTTGCTGCTGAACACCCTCTACCTGCAGCACACCCGGGAATGGACGCCGCTGGCCGCCGGCGTGGCGACCTTGCCCTTGGCCGTCGGAGCGACCGTCTGCGCCCCCTGGTCCGGCCGTATGGTCGGCCGCACGGGACCGCGACTGCCGCTGCTCCTTGCCGGCGGTTTCATCACGGTCGGCGGGCTCTGCCTGGTCCGGCTCACCCCGCACACGAGCGTGCTCCTGCTTCTGGCCGCATACTCGCTCATCGGCATCGGGTTCGGCTTCGCCAACGCCCCGATCACCAACACCGCGGTCAATGGACTGCCACCCGCCCGTGCCGGCGTGGCCGGGGCGATCACGTCCACCGCACGGCAACTCGGCTCCGCCCTCGGCATCGCTCTCGCCGGCGGCCTGGTCACGGCCACCAGCCCGACGGGGCTCGCACACGCGTCCCGCCCGGGCTGGATCCTGGTCGCCACCTGTGGCGTCCTGCTCCTCCTCGTCGCCCACCTATCACGGCCGAGGCTGGCCACCGCGGGCCCCGTCTACCCACGAGCGCGGTGAGCCGCGTGACTCACCGCAACGCACCGTTGTCCGTTGACGGGCGCCGCCGCCTCGTCGAGCGCTGCCGAACTCGCCCCATTGCTCAGGTCGTCGCTGGGATCGGTAGCTCCCGGGCCTGTGCCTCAAAGTGGGTGGACCGCTATCGCAGATTCGGCGAGATCGGGCTCTTGGACCGCTCCTCGCCGCCACGACACCCACCGACGGCCACCCCGGACGGAGTAGTAGCCCAGGTCGAGGGTGCTCCGACGCGCCCCCAAGTGGTCGGCAGCCCGCATCCCGTTCGAGCTCACACGAGCCGGGACACCCATCAGCCGACGGACCGTGAGCCGACATCTGGCCCGGCTGGGGCTGAACCGGCGCCGGTTCGTCGACGCAAACGGGGCGAGGAACAGGGAACCCCAAAGGATCACTGCTCGTCGACCAGGTCACATGGTCCACGTCGATGTCAGGAAAGAGGCCGGCACCAGCGGATCACGCCGTACCCCCCACGGCACAACGGCAAGGTCGAGCGCTACAACCGGATCCTGGCGGAAGAATTCCCGCATGCCGTGCACGCCGTGCAGCCTCTTCACCGGGATGCCGAGGACGCGCTGCAGACCGGTGTGGAGGGCCACTTCGGCGACAGCTCTCCGTGAAGCTGACGGATACTCAAGCATCTCTGACGTGCCGTCAACGATGCCAGATCATCTTGCACGTGCGTTGCCCAAGGTGCTGAAAAACAGCAGTGATCAGTGGAGGGTCGTGAAGGTGAGTATCCGCAGGTCAGCTGCCATGTTGAGGTGTCGTGCCCCTTGCCTTCAAGGGACACGACACCGCGCCGGTCAGATGTTCCGGAAGGGACCAGTCAGCCCCGTGACCTGCCACGATGGATGGTCGTGGGTTGCTGACCTGCAGGAATGACCTTTCAGCTGTTTCGTGTACGTACCCGTTGATGCAGCTGGAAGTCCCAGGAAAGTCCCAGGGAACTCCCCGTGTCAGGAGCCACTCTTTCGACTCTATGCTGGTGTGCGGGTGCTGTGTGGGCTGGTGTCCGTGCATCGGTGGTACTTCGGCATGGTCATCATTGGGACGGCCCGGCGTTCGCGGGTGACGGCACCTCGGACGGGTCCGCCGGGTCTCCGGCGCCGGTGGAGGGCGGCAGGCGACGGGTCGGCTCCGGACCGAACGCGCAGTTCGACGTACCGCGAACGACTGGTCACTCCTGTCCGACAGGCCAAGGCACTGGAGTTGGTCGAGCGCCTGGTTGCCGAGGGACGCCTGCCGCTTCGCCAACCGCGCGCGGTTCATGGCATCGAGCGGCTGTAGGAGACCCCGGCGCCAGTCACCAACCGGTTGTTCGCATTGTCGGGAAATCAGCGTGCGCGCACGACGCCGACGAGCTTGCCCAGTCCGGCCCCGGCGTCACCGACAGCGGTGGCATCATATTGTCGGTGAGGTGCAAGATTCGCCTGTCCGCAGCCGGTGTTCACCTGTTCGACCGCGTCTCCGGGATGAACGTGCTGCTCGACGAGGTGCCTGTTCCCGCTGAGCAGTTCTCCCGTGCTCCGCGGTACCTGTCCGTCGCGCTGACCAACGCCTGCGAGCTGCACTGTGCCTACTGCTACGCGCCCAAGCACGCCGCCACGCTCGGCAGGGAGCGTGTGCTGGCATGGGCGGTCGAACTCGATGCCGCCGGGTGCCTCGGTGTCGGTTTCGGAGGCGGGGAACCGACCGCGTACCGCCGCTTCGCCCAGTTGTGTTCGAACATAGCCCAGTCCACGTCTATGGCGGTGACCTTCACGACCCATGGGCACCGGCTCACACCCGAGCTCGTCGAATCCCTGCGCGGAGCCGTGCACTTCGTCCGTCTGTCAGTCGACGGGATTGGAGCCACCTACGAGCGGCTCCGCGGCCGACCGTTCGCGGCCGTGGTCCAGGCGGCCGGGTTGCTCGGCTCCCTCGCCCCATTCGGCATCAACGCCGTCATCAATGCCAACACGGTCGGCGAACTGGATGACCTCGCCGAGTTCGCCGACAAGGTCGGCGCGTCTGAACTTCTGCTCCTGCCGGAGCAGCCGACCGCGGCAACCCCCGGTATCAGTGACGCCGAGGCGCAGCGCCTCGTCGAGTGGGCCGCGACCGCCAGGACCGGGGTTCGGCTTGCGATCTCCCGTACTGGTCTAGAGGCCGCGCTGCCCACCGCGGAGGCCGTCCCAGGCGAGCACCCCCTCGACGCGCACATGCACGTCGACGCGACTGGCGTCCTGCGCCCCCACGCGTATGCGCCCACGGGAGTGTCAGTTGAGGGCTCCATCATGGAAGCCGTGCAGGCGCTGAGGGAGGCACGATGAGGATCTGGAACGGATACGGCTCGGAGCACTCGATGGACCTGGTTCTGATCGGCCGATTCCAGACGGTCACCGGCGCGAAGGCAGCGGAGGAGCGCATGGAGGCCCTGCAGGCGCTAGCCGAGGCCGCGTGGTCCGACGACGACTGGCGGAGCTCTGACGAGCGCATGCCTCCCGAACTCGGGGAAGCACTGCGCGAAATGAAGCTGTACGACATGGGGCGGTACGACGTCGACAACTACGCGTTTGATCACAGCGTCACCCGCGAAGGCGAGACGGTCCGGATCTGGACCGACGAGTCCGATGTCCAGGGATTCCTGAAGGTGCTCCTCCATTACGGCGCGAAGGTCGAGGTCTTCTCGCGCCACGAATGGGACGAGGACGCGATCACGCGGTCGGATGCGAGTAACCGGAGCGACGGTGGATCTGACTGATCTGGCACGCTTGCCCGGCGCCGCCGACCAGAACTTCGAAGCGCTCACGCGGGCCATCGTCTCCCGTCGCTATGGTGCGCTGGGCACGATGCGGGAGCGCCGCAACCAGCCCGGCGTCGAGTTCTATCTGCACGTCGACCATGCCGGTGCTCTGGGCGACCCCGGCCGGATCTGGGGGTGGTCGTGCAAATGGTTCATCCTCAACAGCAAGAATGAGCTCAGCGCAGGCCAGCGCACGCAGATCGAGGACTCGCTCTCCAAGGCGATTGAGCACGTCGCCGGACTGACCGACTTCGTCCTCTGTCTTCCAGAGCGGCCCGCCAAGGGGGACGAGGAATGGATCAACGGACTCAGTCGACAGGGTGTCCGCGTCAAACTCTGGTCCACCGAGAACTACGACGCCCAGCTCGCCGGACATGACGAGCTCCGCTCTACCTTCTTCGGTGAACTCGCCCTCACCGCAGACGTACTGGCGCAAGTCCACAAGCGATCTGTTGCGCCCGTCGAGGCCCGGTGGACGCCACGGCTGCACACCTCCCACCACGTGGAGCACCGCATCGACCGGGCCTTGTTGCGCCCGGCGTCGTTCGAGTGGCTGCAGCAGCGCACCGACGACATCGCAGCCCGGATCCAGGCACTGCGCGCAGCCCTCAACGGCCTCGACACCACCTTCCGCCAAGGCGCCGTCGAGATTGCCGACGACCTGGACCGGTTCGTCGATGACCTGCGGGAGGTCCTTGACGCCGGCAGGAGCCTCCGGCCCTGGGAGGTTCGCGAGCGCCTCGCCGAACAGCGGCCGCCCGCGACCTCTCCCCGCACGCTGCGACGCCTGGTGCTCAGACTGAGGCAGCGACGCCTGCCCGAGGCGTTGCTGGTCACCGGCCTCGGCGCGGAGATCCGCGACATCGTCCAGTGGCTGCACGACACACGGGCAGACATCGAAGCCCCCCTACTCGCCGTCATCGCCGCCGCGGGACAGGGCAAGACGCACCTCGCCGCGCAGATGACCTCACCGAACGACCAGCCCACGGCAGGAGTCTTCATCCAGGGCGGAAACCTGCGCGCTGGCGGGACCCTCGACGACCTCGCGCGACGGATCCCCGGACTGAAGGTCGACCACTTCGAGGACCTCCTGGAAGCGCTCAACTCAGCCGGCAACCGCGCCGGCTGCCGGATTCCGTTGATCATCGACGGCCTGAACGAGGCCGAGCGGCCCTCGGAGTGGAGGACACTGCTCGCCGGATTGGCACCGGCCTTGGGCGGTTACCCTCACGTGGCGGTGATCGTCACCCTCCGCGAAGCACTCGCTGACCAGGCTCTTCCGAAGGACACGGTGCCTCTGGAACTGGAGTGGCAGCGCGCGGAAGTCGATGACATCCTCCGCATCTACTTCCGCCACTACCTGATCAACCCGGCCGATGCCTGGCTACCGATCGGGGAGTTCCACAACCCGTTGTTCGTCCGCATGTACTGCGAGGCCGCGAATCACGACCGCCGAGTGCCGGTAGGCGTGGAGGCGCTGCCTCAGTCCCTCATCGGCGTCTTCGAGCTGTACCGCGAGGGCGTGGTCGAGCGGCTGGCCCATGACCCGGCCCGCATCCCGGTGCCGGCCGACCAGATCCAGCGCCGCCTCACTGCTCTGGCGAGATACATGTGGACGCACAACGTCCGTCGGCTTCCGTTCGACGAAGCGCGAAGAATCCTCGACGCCGACCAGTCGAACTGGGATGAAAGCCTGTTCCGGCGCCTCGTAGAGGAAGGAGTGGTCTTCCGCGAGGAGATTAGGGGTTCCGACGACACTGAGTGCGGCTTCGTTTTTGATCGCCTCGCCGGATACCTGATTGCCGACGCGATTCTGGTGCGCATGCCCTACGCGGAGGTCAACGAGCAGCTCGCGGAGGCGGCTCTCTGGCAGTCTCTCCTGGGCGACCATGCGCACCCCCTCGGCGAGGACATCCTCATCGGCCTCATCTCACTGGTGCCACGCCGCTTCACCAGACACCACCTGTGGCGCGTCGCCCCGGATGAGCATCGTTCGTTGGTGCTCGCCCAGGAACTCAATACCGAGTCTGGCTTTCTCGACGACGAAACTGTCGACGCGCTCGCAACCGCGCTCGTTACCGGACATCCCAGCAAGAGGAAGGGCAGGTCCGCATTCGACCGTCTGTGGGAGGTCCGCAGGTCCGCTCCGCACCGCCTGAACGCCGCTTTCCTCGACCAGGTCCTGCGCCAACTGCCTCTCCCTCAACGCGACCTGCGCTGGACCGAATGGGCTCGAGGCCGGGCTCCAGGCCGGCTCACGGCAGACCTGGAACGAGCGATCGACAGGTGGACCGGAAGCGGCATTCGCGCCGAGAGGGACGACCTGGACGCGCAGGCTATTGCCTGGCTGCTGACTTCCACGGACACGAGCATGCGGGACCTGGCGACGAAAGCTCTCCAGCGCTACGGTCGTCCGGAACCCAAGCGGCTGTTTGATCTCGCCGCTCGGATGCTCGATGTCGACGACCCCTACGTCGTCGAACGCCTCGTCGCCGCCGCGTTCGGGGCCGCCAGCGCCCACCAGATGCCCGATCCCGGCGGACCGCTCGAAGGCGCGCTGCGGGATTGGCTGGTGCAGCTGCGCGATCGCTTCCTCGACGGCGGGACCACACCCACCTCGCACGAGCAACTGCGCGGCTATGTACGGGCCACCTATGAATTCGCCGGCGCACTCCACCCAGCCGCCGTCCCGGACGGGGTTGATGCCTTCGCGCCGAGGTTCGCCGTCGTGGCGCCCGCCGAGGTAATGGAGGACGACGACCCCAACGCCGAGGAGTGCGACCGCACCTTCGGGATGGACTTCGAGAACTACATCATCGGGGCTGCCATCAATGGCAGAGACAACTACGACTTCGACCACCCCGACTACCGCAGGGCCCGCGCCGAGGTCATGGCCCGCGTCTGGGGACTGGGCTGGCGTGAGAAGGAATTCGGCAGCGTCGACCAGTCCATTGCCGCGAACGCCGAACGGCCTTACAGCACCAAAAGGAGGGTGGAGCGGTACGGTAAGAAGTACGGCTGGATCGCCTACCACGAGATGATCGGTCGCCTCGTGGACATCGGCCGCGCACCAGCTCCCTTCGGGGACGCAGAACGCTTGATGCCTGACATCGACCCGACCTTTCCCGATAGGCCCCCGGCGGCGCCCATGCCCCTTCCACTGTGGGCGCCTGTGGAGCCCACCGACGACCAGACCTGGCTCACCTCGGGGACGGTGGCGGTTCCGGACGAGCTCTGGTCACCCATGGAAATCCACGGAGTGGACGGCGGCTGGCTTCTAGTCGAGGGGTATCTGGACCATCGCCACGCCGGGCGGACCGTTTTCGGATTTTTCCGCACCCTCCTGCTGGAGCCGGAGGACGCGGAACCCGCCGAGCGGCTCGCCAGTGACTGTCAGTATCTGGGAAACCACTTCTTCCCTCCGCTGCCGACGGTCCGCGACGTGCTGGCCGCTGAGATGCCCTGGAGCCCTCGATTCGAGTTGAACTTCGACGACGATGCCCCAGGCGCCCTCCCGCACCGAGCGCTGCGTCGCGATTGGCAGGACGACAGCATCGAGTTCGGCCAGGTCGCCGTGGATTTCGCCCCCGACAGCACTTCGGAGATCGGGCTCGGCGGGAGCTACGACGTGCCATCGTTTGACTTCGCCGCCCGATTCGACCTGCGCCAACTGCCCGGCAGTGTGGACCTCGTGGGTCTGGACGGTCGGCGCGCCTCCGCAGTCTTCCGCGTGGACAAGCCCTGGCGAGGCCACCTGCTCTTCCTGCGCCGCGACCTCGTCGAGGACTTCGCCGCTGATCGCCGGATCATGCAGGTGGCCTGGGGCGAACGCGAGGTAGCCGTCGACTGGCACTCTGTTCCTTCCTGGGTACGCGCGGCGCAGCGCAGCCACGCGAACGTGTGGCGTCACATCCGGCTGCTCGGGGCGGATCAGAGCAGCGCCGAGAACTAACGGGCCGTACGCCGCCAGAGCGCCTGGCTGGGCGGCGGCCTCCGGCAGATGCACACCGAGGGCCTGCCCGGCGGGCTTGTCGTCGGACAAGCCCGCGACCGATTGCTTTCCCGCGTACTCATTCCTTGCTCTCTTGCTCTGGCCGCTGGCAGATGCGGTCTCGTCCGGATGTGATCAGTCGATGTCCGGATTATCGGCCTCTTCGAGGAGACGGGCCGCGAGGTCGTCGGCCCACTCCAAGGCCCAAGCGCGGAGAGCGGTGATGGCGGCGTCATCGAGCCCATAGGCGGCGAAGGCTTCGTCGTCGGTCCACTCGGCGCCCGTGAGGTTCGACTGCAGATCCTCGCGCTCGAAGCGGCCGCGGGCGTGGCGGCGGCCGAACTCCTCGAGCTCGACATTGGTCCAGCGGCGGGAGGCTGCGAACACGTCGATCAGGTCGCGGGGCGCTCCGCGGTCGGCGAGGGCGCGGACCTTGGTCCCGATCACGTCCTCCTCCGCGAGGACGGGCCCGTACGGGCTCTGGGCGACCGGCCGCCAGAAGATCTCCTTGAGGATGTCGACTTCGCAGTCCTGCCCGGTGGCAGGGTCGGTCACGGTGAAGCGGGCGGACAGCGGGGCGGTCTCCAGCGCGTGCACCTTCCAGCCGCGGGCTTCCAGGCCGGCGCGGAGCGTTGCCGCGATGTCGGCCATGGGCGCCGGGTTCTCGGTGGCGACATCGAGGTCCTGGCTGGGGCGGTTGACGAGGCGGTGCGCCCGCACGGCGTACCCACCGGTGAGAACCAGGGGATACGGCGAGCCGAGCGCGATCACATCCGCCAGGAGCCGCGTGTGCAGCTCCGGCATGTCCGTCACGCGGCTGCCCGGGTGCGGGAGGCGAGCTGGGGGAAGGCGTCCTCCCACACGGAGCGCACGGTGCGGCCGACGAGTGTGCGCAGCACCGGCCACAGCTGGAGGAGCAGGCCCTGGTTGAGGTAGCGGGGCAGGTCGTCGCGCAGGCCCTCGTGCAGCACGGTGCGGTACAGGCCCATGCGCTGGCGCGGCTTGTCCAGGTCGTACGAGGTCATCCCGGACCAGGCCATGTGCAACGGCAGCTCCACGACCCCCTGGGCGGGGCCGTGCAACTCCTCCAGCGACTCCGGCAGACGGCGCCGGAACTTCTCCCGGTACAGCGCGAGGTCCTCGACGTCCGTGCCAGAGAGGTCCATCGGCGCGGGGGCGGGGTGCTGTGAGCTGGAGGACATGACTCCATTATGACGGCCGGGATGTGGTGCGGGCCATGATGTGCGAGCCGGTGTCTGGAGCGAACAGTGCGGGCCCGTGCCGGGTGAGCATGGTTGTGGCAGCGTGTTCTGCCCCGAGCAGAGGCGTGGGCTGCCGGTCATGACGCTCGTCTGACGCTCTGGGCGCCCGCACGCGGGGCAGTGAGCCGGGAAAAGGTCCTGACCTGGTCCTTTTTCCGGACTCGCTCCGGCCCACAAGATAGACACCTTCGGTTCCGATCAAAAGTCCCAGAAAAGTCCCAGAGGCACCGCCACGCCCCCTCTTGCCTCGCGTTTACGCAGGTCAGAAGGGGTATGACGGCGTCTTTTCCGAGGACCTTCAGATGTCCCGGAACGTCTCGATCTGTGCGCCGACCGAGTTGAGTCGTTCGGCGAGGTCCTCGTAGCCGCGGTTGATGACGTAGACGTTGCGCAGCACCGAGGTGCCCTCGGCCGCCATCATCGCCAGCAGGACCACCACGGCGGGCCGCAGGGCCGGCGGGCACATCATCTCGGCGGCGCGCCAGCGGGTCGGGCCCTCCACCAGGACGCGGTGCGGGTCGAGGAGTTGCAGCCGTCCGCCGAGCCGGTTGAGGTCGGTGAGGTAGATGGCCCGGTTGTCGTACACCCAGTCGTGGATCAGCGTCTTGCCCTGCGCGGCGGCCGCGATGGCCGCGAAGAACGGGACGTTGTCGATGTTCAGGCCGGGGAACGGCATCGGGTGGATCTTGTCGATCGGCGCCTCCAGCTTGGAGGGCCGTACGGTGAGGTCGACCAGCCGCGTGCGGCCGTTGTCCGCCACGTACTCGGGGCTGCGGTCGTGGTCGAGCCCCATCTCCTCCAGCACCGCCAGCTCGATCTCCAGGAACTCGATCGGCACGCGGCGCACGGTCAGTTCGGACTCGGTGACGACCGCGGCGGCCAGCAGGCTCATCGCCTCGACCGGGTCCTCGGAGGGGGAGTAGTCGACGTCGACGTCGATGTTGGGCACACCGTGCACCGTGAGCGTGGTGGTGCCGATGCCCTCGACCGCGACGCCGAGTGCCTCCAGGAAGAAGCACAGGTCCTGGACCATGTAGTTGGAGGACGCGTTGCGGATGACCGTGACCCCGTCGTGGCGGGCGGCGGCCAGCAGCGCGTTCTCGGTCACGGTGTCGCCGCGCTCGGTCAGCACGATCGGGCGGCCGGGGGCGACGGTCCGGTCCACCACCGCGTGGTAGTGCCCCTCGGTGGCGGTGACGTCCAGCCCGAACCGGCGCAGGGCGATCATGTGCGGCTCGACGGTACGCGTACCGAGGTCGCAGCCGCCCGCGTACGGCAGCCTGAAGCGGTCCATACGGTGCAGCAGCGGCCCGAGGAACATGATGATGGACCGCGTGCGGCGGGCGGCCTCGGCGTCGATGGCCTCCAGGTCGAGGTCCGCGGGCGGCACGATCTCCAGATCGATCCCCTCGTTGATCCACCGGGTGCGGACGCCGATCGAGGCCAGCACCTCCAGGAGGCGGTACACCTCCTCGATGCGGGCGACCCGGCGCAACACGGTGCGCCCCTTGTTCAGCAGCGAGGCGCACAGCAGGGCCACGCAGGCGTTCTTGCTTGTCTTGACGTCGATGGCGCCCGAGAGCCGACGGCCGCCGACCACCCGCAGATGCATGGGACCCGCATAGCCCAGGGACACGATTTCGCTGTCCAGGGCCTCGCCGATCCTGGCGATCATCTCAAGGCTGAGGTTCTGGTTGCCGCGCTCGATCCGGTTGACGGCGCTCTGACTGGTGCCGAGCGCCTCGGCGAGCTGCGCCTGAGTCCAGCCGCGGTGCTGCCGGGCGTCACGGATGAGCCTGCCGATACGTACGAGGTAGTCGTCTGACATGTGACTGAGGTTATCTCAGATATGAGATGGCGCCTCTTGGGGGGTCCATTCGGGTGATGCTTCATCAACGGCGCCTGGTGGAACGGGTTCGACGCCAGCCGAAAGGTCCCGGCAAATCCATCGATATCGTACGACGTCCGGTACTGCTGTGCGTGTGGCGCGGCCCGTGGTGGCCTCCGGTGGTGAGGGACCAGGAGTGCCTGTTGATGTTCAGGCGCACCCCCGGAAGGATCCGGAAGCTCTTGCGGAACGTGAGTGGCATGCAGATGCCTCCTTTTCTCGCTCGCCCGACCCGGGTCGGATGTCCCGGCTCACTCGGATACCCCGGCTCGGCCGATTGATGACAGGCGGGGTGAGTGGAGGGGTGCATGGAGGGCCCCTGGGGGGATCTTCCGGACCCCGGGGGGCCTTCCGGGGCCCCGGGGGTGGCTCCGGCATGACCGAGCCGCACCCATGTACTAGAGTTATCTCGACATCGAGATATCTGCCGAAGCGCACCACAGCCGACGCTCCAGTAAGGGTTACCTAACTTAGCCTTACCTCAGCGGATCGGTCCAGCTGTCGTGGCGGCAGCATTGCGGTGGTACGCGCACATCAATGAAGGAGACTGTCGTGTCGGCGAACAGCTTCGACGCCCGCAGCACGCTGCAGGTGGGCGACGAGTCGTACGAGATCTTCCGGCTGAACAAGGTGGAGGGCTCGGCCCGCCTTCCGTACAGCCTCAAGGTCCTGCTGGAGAACCTGCTCCGCACCGAGGACGGCGCCAACATCACCGCCGACCACATCCGTGCCCTCGGCGACTGGGACTCCCAGGCCCAGCCGTCGCAGGAGATCCAGTTCACGCCGGCCCGCGTGATCATGCAGGACTTCACGGGTGTTCCCTGCGTCGTGGACCTCGCCACCATGCGCGAGGCCGTGAAGGAGCTGGGCGGCGACCCGGCGAAGATCAACCCGCTGGCCCCGGCCGAGCTGGTCATCGACCACTCCGTCATCGCCGACAAGTTCGGCACGAACGAAGCCTTCAAGCAGAACGTCGAGCTGGAGTACGGCCGCAACAAGGAGCGCTACCAGTTCCTGCGCTGGGGCCAGACCGCCTTCGACGAGTTCAAGGTCGTCCCGCCGGGCACCGGCATCGTCCACCAGGTGAACATCGAGCACCTGGCCCGCACGGTCATGGTGCGCAACGGCCAGGCCTACCCCGACACCCTGGTCGGCACCGACTCCCACACCACCATGGTCAACGGCCTCGGCGTCCTCGGCTGGGGCGTCGGCGGCATCGAGGCCGAGGCCGCCATGCTCGGCCAGCCGGTCTCCATGCTCATCCCGCGCGTCGTCGGCTTCAAGCTGACCGGTGAGCTCAAGCCCGGCACCACCGCCACCGACCTGGTGCTCACCATCACCGAGATGCTCCGCAAGCACGGTGTGGTCGGCAAGTTCGTCGAGTTCTACGGCGAGGGTGTGGCGGCCACGAGCCTCGCCAACCGCGCCACCATCGGCAACATGTCGCCGGAGTTCGGCTCCACCGCCGCGATCTTCCCGATCGACGACGAGACCCTGAACTACCTGCGCCTGACCGGCCGCAGCGACCAGCAGGTCGCGCTCGTCGAGGCCTACGCCAAGGAGCAGGGCCTCTGGCTGGACCCGAAGGCCGAGCCCGACTTCTCCGAGAAGCTGGAGCTGGACCTGTCGACGGTCGTCCCGTCGATCGCCGGCCCGAAGCGTCCGCAGGACCGTATCGTCCTCGCGAACGCCGCCGAGCAGTTCAAGCAGGATGTCCGCAACTACGTGGACGTCGTGGACGAGGCCGGCGTCGAGTCCTTCCCGGCCTCGGACGCCCCGGCCCTCCGCCCCAACGGCGCCCCGTCCAACCCGGTCCAGGTCACCGCCCCCGACGGCACGAGCTACACGCTCGACCACGGCGCGGTCACCGTCGCGGCCATCACCTCCTGCACCAACACCTCCAACCCGTACGTCATGGTCGCTGCCGCGCTGGTGGCCAAGAAGGCGGTCGAGAAGGGCCTGACCCGCAAGCCCTGGGTCAAGACCACCCTCGCCCCGGGTTCCAAGGTCGTCACCGACTACTTCGAGAAGGCGGGCCTGACCCCGTATCTCGACAAGGTCGGCTTCAACCTGGTCGGTTACGGCTGCACCACCTGCATCGGCAACTCCGGCCCGCTGCCGGAGGAGGTCTCCAAGGCCGTCAACGACCACGACCTCGCGGTCACCTCGGTCCTCTCCGGCAACCGGAACTTCGAGGGCCGGATCAACCCCGACGTCAAGATGAACTACCTGGCGTCCCCGCCGCTGGTCGTCGCGTACGCCCTCGCCGGCTCCATGAAGGTGGACATCACCAGGGACGCCCTGGGCACCGACCAGGACGGCAACCCGGTCCACCTGAAGGACATCTGGCCGACCGAGGCCGAGGTGAACGACGTCGTCGCCAACGCCATCGGCGAGGACATGTTCAACAAGTCCTACCAGGACGTCTTCGCGGGCGACGCCCAGTGGCAGTCCCTGCCGATCCCGACCGGCAACACCTTCGAGTGGGACGCCGAGTCGACGTACGTCCGCAAGCCCCCGTACTTCGAGGGCATGCAGATGGAGCCGGCCCCGGTCACCGACATCGCCGGTGCCCGCGTCCTCGCGAAGCTGGGCGACTCGGTCACCACCGACCACATCTCCCCGGCCGGTGCGATCAAGGCCGACACCCCGGCCGGCAAGTACCTCACCGAGCACGGTGTGGAGCGTCGTGACTTCAACAGCTACGGCTCGCGCCGCGGCAACCACGAGGTCATGATCCGCGGTACGTTCGCCAACATCCGCCTGCGCAACCAGATCGCGCCGGGCACCGAGGGCGGCTACACCCGCGACTTCACCCAGGCCGACGCGCCGGTGTCGTTCATCTACGACGCCTCGCGCAACTACATCGAGCAGGGCATCCCGCTGGTCGTCCTGGCCGGCAAGGAGTACGGCTCCGGCTCGTCCCGCGACTGGGCCGCGAAGGGCACCGCGCTGCTCGGCGTCAAGGCCGTCATCGCCGAGTCCTACGAGCGCATCCACCGCTCGAACCTGATCGGCATGGGCGTGCTGCCGCTGCAGTTCCCGGAGGGCCAGTCCGCCGAGTCCCTCGGTCTGACCGGCGAGGAGACCTTCTCCATCGCGGGTGTCACCGAGCTGAACGAGGGCACCACGCCGCGCACGGTCAAGGTCACCACCGACGGCGGTGTCGAGTTCGACGCGGTCGTCCGCATCGACACCCCCGGTGAGGCCGACTACTACCGCAACGGCGGCATCATGCAGTACGTGCTGCGCAACCTGATCCGCAAGTAGGCGCTCAGGCACGGCAGTCGAGGGCCGCACCCCCGCCCGGCGGGGGTGCGGCCCTCGCCGTGTGCCCGACCGGCGCCGGCCCGGACCGGGGTCTCGCGGGCCCGGCACCGGTCCGCTGCCGGAGCGGCTGGCGCCGGGCCCGCTCGTGGTCACCGAGGCCGGTAGGCGGTGACCAGGACGGAGACGGTGACCGGGCCGGGCAGGAGGCGACATCCATCGGCCGGGTCGGCGCGGTTCAGGTGGTGTGCGCTCGGCGTCATCGCTATCAGGTCGAGGGCCTCGGGCCCGGTCAAGCACGTGGTGTACTCGACCCTCCGGCTGCCGGCGGCCTCGAAGTAGGGGTCCAGGGCCTGGTGCAGGCGCCGTTCCTTGGCCGGGTCGACCGTGAGCATCGTGGGCACCTGACCGCGCAACTCGGCCAGGTGCCTCCCCGTGGGGCGCGCCACGACCAGTCGGCCGGTCGGGCGCAGCACACGGTGGAACTGGGACGGGTTGCGCGGGGCGAACACGTTCAGCAGGACGTCGGCCGCCCCCTCGGCCAGCGGGAAGGGGCGGAACACGTCCCAGGTCACCGCGGCGGCTCGGTCATGCGCCCGGGTCGCTGAACGTAGAGCGCGCACAGAGGTGTCCAGGCCCAGACCACGGGCGCCGGGCATCCGGTCGAGTACGCCGGCGAGGTAGTAGCCGGTGCCGCACCCGACATCCACGACCGTGCAACGGTCGGGTGCGGCGTCGGCCGCCAGGCGGACCACGGCCTGGCGGATGAGCCGGTACCTGCCGGTGGACAGGAACCGGTCCCGCGCTCGGACCATGGCCGCGTCGTCGCCGCTGACGGCACGGGTGCCCGTCAGGAGGCTGGCGTAGCCGTGGCGGGCGATGTCGTAGGTGTGGCCCACTGGGCAGCGCAGCGAGGCGCGGTGGGAGTGGAGACGGGCCCCGCACGTCGGACAGCGCAGCAGATCGAGGAACGGTTCGAGGGCGAGGAAAGGCGACACGGGCACAAGGCACTCCTGGCGGCAGTGAAGGGAAGGGGCCGTGCCTGCCCACGCTCTGAAGGCCGCCTCGCGAAGGAGCGGGCCCGGAGTCCGGCCACCTCGATACGGGCGGCACCGGAAGCGGTGTTCACGCAGCAGGCACACCGAGGAGGGCGACGCCGTCCGACATCGCCCTCAATGCCTTCCGATCACAGGAAGCAGCAGTGGGGGGTGCTCATGAATGCCACGCCGAGAGTCTACGAGCTTCAACGGAAACCCCGGCCGATGCCGAAGTCGGGCGACACGCTCTAAATCCACCCCGCGGCCTGAGCGATTGCGAACGGTGCGGGGACCAGGGTCGCCATGCCGAGCCACACATGCACCGGCCGGCCCTCCTGCCAGGGCATGAGGATGTCCACCACCAGCACCATGCCGAGGACGAACCCGCCGCCCAGGACCGCGCCCAGCGTCATGCCGAGCGTGTTGTCCGGCGACTTGCCGGCGCAGCCGAATCCGCCGGCGCAGTGGATCACCGCGTATCGGGCGAGCAGCCACCGTACGCACAGGCCGGGCAGTATCGCGACCAGTCCGATCAGCAGATTCGCCACGGCGGGCGCCCACCAGGGACCGGCGGTGCCCCTCTCGTGGCCACCGTCCGCACCGGAACCGTGCACAGCCCGCCCTCTCCCAGGTCATTGCGTTCGTACAGGTAGATGACCACGAGAGCACTGGGGTTGCCCCGTTCGCGCCCTGGTGCGGCCAACACCGCCCCCACGGGTGACGTGTCGGGTGCGAGGGTGCCATGGCGGCATGGATGCCATGGGCGCCGCAGATGTCGGCGGCGCGGGGAACGGGAGACAACTCCGGGCGGACCGGGTGGGCGGTGAGCGTGCCACCCGGTCCGCGAGCCGGCCCGGCCGGGAAGGGGGGAGTGGGCCGTACCGGGTGGGACATGGCTTGTGACGACCGGTGGAGACGACAACGTTGTCGGGATGGTCTGTACATGACTGTACCGTCCGAACGGACAACGATGTCAAGAGCGTTCGCCGGTACCGGGGATGTTCGGGGGGCGCTCTGCGCCGGCGCGTGCGGCCCACGAGACAGCTCACGATGCCGAGCAGGCCCGTACGACGACGGGGCGGGCGCGGAGAAGACTCCGTGCCCGCCCCTGTCTCTCACGGGCGGGTCAGGAGAGCAGCTCCACCTCCGCCAGCGTCGACGCGGTGTTCAGGACGAGCCGGTAGTGCGCGTACGAGCCCGGGTGCGGGATCGAGAACGCCCTGGTCTGCCGGTCCCAGGAGAAGGCCTGGTCCGAGCGCTGGTCGAGGGTGGTCCATCGGGTGCCGTCCGCCGAGCCCTGCAGGGTCCAGCCCGTCGGGGCCTTCGTGTGGTCCGCCGGGGAAGTCAGCGTGTACTGCACCGCCTTGGTGGGACTCGCCACCGGCAGATCCACGCTCGTCACCGCCGCCTCCGTCAGCGAGGTGTTGTCGAAGAGCGGGCCGTCGCCCTTGAGTACGTCGGTACGCGGCGAGGGCACCTTGTCGTCCTGGGTGATCGACACGGGGGCCGCGTTCTTCCCGCTGCCCCAGGACGACGGCCGCGGACCCATGTCGAAGTCCAGCACTCCGCCCCGGGACAGCAGGGAGTGCGGCAGCGCCGTCGACGTCCACGGGCGGCCGTTTACCTTCAGCCCCTGGATGTACACGTTGCGCGTGCTGTTCCTGGGGGCGTTGATGACCAGGTCCCGGCCGTTCTCCAGATGCACGGTGGCCTTCTTGAACAGCGGCGATCCGATGGCGTACTCACCGCTGCCCATCACCAGCGGATAGAAGCCCAGCGCCGAGAACACGTACCAGGCCGACTGCTCGCCGTTGTCCTCGTCACCGTGGTAGCCCTGCCCGATCTCGCTTCCGTTGTACAGCCGGGAGAGCACCTCGCGGACCTTCGCCTGGGCCTCCCAGGGGCGGCCCGCCGCGTCGTACATGTAGATCACATGGTGCGCGACCTGGTTGGAGTGCCCGTACATGCCCATCCGGACGTCCCGCGCCTCCGTCATCTCATGGATGATCCCGCCGTACGAGCCGACGAACTCCGGCGAGGCCGTCTCCGGCGTCGTGAAGAACTTGTCCAGCCTGTCGCCCAGTTCGGCGCGGCCGCCGTACAGGTTCGCCAGGCCCCGGCTGTCCTGCGGGGCCGTGAAGGCGTAGCCCCAGCCGTTGGTCTCGGTGTAGTCGTAGCCCCACACCCGCGGGTCGTACTTCGACGAGTCCACCCGCCAGTTGCCCTGCGCGTCGCGGCCCTGGAAGAAGCCGGCCTTCGGGTCGAAGAGGTCGACATAGTCCCGGGCGCGGTTCAGGAAGTACTGCGACTCCTCCTGGTAGCGCTCCTTGCCTGTCTTCTTGTACAGCGCCTCGCCCATCTTCGCGATGCCGTAGTCGTTGACATAGCCCTCCATCGCCCAGGACAGGCCCTCACCGGTGCTGGTGCTGGTGTAGCCGAGGAACGGCGAGGTCGTCATGCCCTTGCGGCCGACGCCGGACGCGGGCGGGGCGACCGTCGCGTTCTTCACCGCCGCGTCGTAGGCGGCCTCCGCGTCGAACTTCACGCCCTTCACATAGGCGTCCGCGAACGCCACGTCCGAGGAGGTGCCCGTCATCAGGTCCGCGTAGCCCGGCGAGGACCACCGGGAGGTCCAGCCGCCGTCCTTGTACTGCTGGACGAAGCCGTCGACCAGTTCACCGGCCTGCTTCGGGGTGAAGAAGGAGTACGCCGGCCAGGTCGTCCGGTAGGTGTCCCAGAAGCCGTTGTTGACGTACACCTTGCCGTCGACGATCTTCGCCCCGGTGTGCGTGGGGGTGTCCTGACCTGTCATCGGGGAGAACGGGGAAGCGTACTGGTAGCCCGAACCCACCTTCTCGTAGCCGGAGTTGGGGTACAGATACAGCCGGTACATCGAGGAGTAGAGCGTCGTCAGCTGGTCGGGACTGGCGCCCTCGACCTCGATCGTGCCGAACAGCTTGTCCCAGGCGCGCTGCGCCCGAGCCTTCACCGTGTCGAACGAGGTGCCGTCGGGGATCTCCTGGCGCAGGTTGTCCTTCGCCTGGTCGATGCTGATCAGCGAGGTGGCCAGGCGCAGGGTCACCGTGTGGTCCCCGCCGGGGCGCAGACGCAGATACCCCTTCACCCCCGAGGTCGCAACCTCCGTCACGGGCGCGTCGAAGACGCCGTAGACGAACAGGCGCGTCGCTCCCGTCGACAGCCCGGACTTCACATCGGAGAACCCAGTGACGATCCCCTTGTCCTTGTCGAGGGTCAGCCCGGCCTGCTCGGTCACATTGTCGAAGATCACGCTCGCGTTGTCGCCCGGATAGGTGAACCGGAGCGCCGCCGCGTGGTCCGTCGGGGCCATCTCCGCCTTGAGCCCGTTCTCGAAGGTCACCCCGTAGTAGTACGGGCGCGCCGTCTCCTTCTCGTGCCGGAACGCCAGCGCCCGCGCGGCGCGGCCGGTGTCCGGGGTGCCGGCGGCGGTCGAGGGCATCACCTGGAACGTCTGCCGGTCACCCATCCAGGGGCTCGGCTCATGGCTCGCGCTGAACGCCTCGATGGTCGGCAGGTTGTCCGCGTTGTTCGCCCGGGCATAGTCGTACAGCCAGTTCAGCGAACCCGCGTTGGTCACCGGCGTCCAGAAGTTGAAGCCGTGCGGCAGGGCGGCCGCCGGGAAGGTGTTGCCCCGCGAGAAGGAGCCGCTGGAGTTGGTGCCGCGGGTGGTGAGCGCGTAGTCGGACAGATGGGCCTCGGGCTTCTCCGGCGGCGCCACCTTCAGGGCGATGTCGTCCAGCCAGCCCCGGAACTTCGACGGACCCTTCGGTGAGTCGTACGCCACCAGGATCCGGTCCACGGTCTTGCCCGCGGCGACCGAGCCGATCCGCGAGGCCACGTCGTTCCACTGGTTGACGTACAGCACCTTGGAGGCGCCCTGCCCCTGCGGCGTCAGCGGGAAGCCGTGCTCGTCGAGCGCGCCGAGCCCGCTGAGATAGGTGCCGTCGGTGAAGGCGAGGTCGACGGAGGTGTTCGTGGCGTCGTAGTCCCGGTCCTTGTCCGCCATCGAGGGGAAGATCCGGTACGACAACCGGGTGTTCGGCTCGACGCGCACGTTCACGTCGAAGACCTTGTTGTACGAGTAGGCCCGCCCGTCCGTCGTGTGGGTTCCCGCGTACCGCAGGGCCCGGCGGCCCGTGAAGCCGGCGCCCGCCTTGGCGGTGGGGGAGCCGATCGGGCCCCGGTCCACCAGGGTGCGCATGTCCTTGGGCGTCGGCTCGGTGGTCCTGCCGGTGGAGAACTGCACATCGGCGAGCTGGAGGATGTCCGCGCCGTGGTTCTTGGTGATGTCGAGCCGGAAGTGGGAGTACTCGGCGGGCTCCGCGAGGTCGTACGACTTGGTCTGGAAACGCTGGTCGAACGATTCGCCGGTGCGGGTGTCGAGGGTCTTCCAGTCCTTGCCGTCCGTGGAGCCCTGGAGGGTCCAGTCGGCGGGGTCCCGCTCGGCGTAGTCGTTGGCCGAGGTGAGCGCGTAGGTGACCAGCTTGGTCGGCGCGTCGAGGTCGAACTCGGCCCAGCCCGTGGGCGCGAACGTGAGCCACTTGGTGCCGGGCTCGCCGTCGATCAGGTTCTCCTTGACCTCGCCCGCGCCCGAGTTCTCGGCGCTGGCGCGGACATCGGTGACCTCGTCGGTCACATTGCCGGGGATGCCCGTGGTGTATCCGCCGTCCACGCCGGACGCCCGCTTGCTGCCGTCCGCTCCCGTGTCCACGGTGTTCAGCCACGTCGGCGCCGGGTCACCTGCCTCGAACGAGGAGGCGAACTCCCGGTCCTCGGCGGGGTCTTGGTGGGGCAGCGCCGCCGCCGCACCCTGAAGGCCCGCCACCAAAGCGAAGGCGGCCGTTGCCACGACCGCCGACCGAGCCCGTCTGTGCCGAGATCTGTGCTGCATGCGCGAGCACCCTCCCTGCGCTGTGAAAATATGGACAACGTTGTCAACTCTGCTGCGCAAGGACCAGTAGGTGCCCAAGTGGCTTGTGATGTCAAGGGTGTTGAGTGTGGCATTCGGGGTCATTGCGGCGGATATCTCGTGCGAGTGACATACGGGCATCCCGTATTTCCGCGAGGTCTCACTTCGGAAAAGCAGACGGTCAACCTTGCATTCGATCTTGCTCAGTTGGCGGGAAGTGGACTATACCTGTCGGCGTTCGGGCAGCCGTCGCCCAGCGCCACGGCGAGCCCTGGACAGGCACGACCGGGGGGAATCGGGAGGTGGCGGACCGTTTTCGGCACGACGGGCTGTCGCGCCCTCCCACTGAATCCCTCATGCACGACCCCAGCTTCACCATCACCGCGGTGCCGGAGGATCCGGTTCACCGCCTGAGTCCTGGAGAAGGCGAGGACTTGAGCATGGGATCCACTTCCGGCGAGAACACATCCGGGGGCGTCGGCCGCCGCGACCTGATCAAGCGGTCCGCCGCACTCGGCCTGATCTCCGTCCCCGCGATGGGCTTTCTGTCCGCGTGCGCCAGTGGCGGGGGCGGCGGTTCCAGTGACAACAACAAGGGCAAGACGTCGAAGACGAACCCCTTCGGCGCCGAGAAGGGCGGCAAGCTCGACGTCGTCATCTTCAAGGGCGGTTACGGCGACGACTACGCCAAGGCGTGGGAGGCCGACTACCAGAAGAAGCTCGGCATCACCTCGACCCACACCGGCACCCAGGAGATCACGGGCAAGCTCCAGCCCCGCTTCAACGCGGGCAACCCGCCGGACATCGTGGACGACTCAGGCGCCCAGCAGATCAAGGTCGACGTCCTCTACAAGAACGGCCAGCTCCTCGACCTCGCGGAGGTCCTCGACGCGCCGTCGGTCGACGACCCCGGCAAGAAGGTCCGCGACACCCTCATCCCCGGCACCCTCGACCCGGGCATCCACGAGGGCAAGGTCGTCGCCCTCAACTACATCTACACGGTGTGGGGTCTGTGGTACTCCGGCAAGCTCTTCAAGGAGAAGGGCTGGACGGCGCCCAAGACCTGGGACGACTTCCTCACCATCTGCCAGGACGCCAAGAAGCAGGGCATCGGCGGCCTCGCCCACCAGGGCAAGTACCCCTATTACATCAACGTCGCCATCATGGACATGATCGCCAAGAAGGGCGGCATCGACGCCGTCAAGGCGATCGACAACCTCGACCCGAAGGCGTTCGTCGGCTCCGACGCCGCGCAGGCCGGCATCGAGGCGATCTACGAGGTCGTCGAGAAGGGCCTGTTGATGCCCGGTACGAACGGCCTGACCCACACCGAGTCGCAGACCCGCTGGAACCAGTACAAGGCCGCCTTCATCACCTGCGGCTCCTGGCTGGAGAACGAGCAGCTCAAGCAGACGCCGACGGACTTCGACATGAAGTTCCTGCCGATGCCGCTGCTGTCCGGCAGCGCGATGCCCTTCGAGGCGATCCGGGCCGGCTCCGGCGAGCCCTTCATCATCCCCGCGAAGGCCAAGAACCTGCCGGCGGCCAAGGAGTTCATGCGCCACATGCTCTCCAAGGAGTGGGCGACGCTGTTCGCCAAGCAGGCCAACTCGCTCACCATCCTCCAGGACGGTGTCGACACCGGTGTGACCCTGCGCCCGGGTACGCAGTCCACGGTCGAGGCGTCCAAGGCGGCGGGCACCAACACCTTCCGCTTCCTCTACCCGGACTGGTACAGCGAGCTGGACACCGCCATCCAGAACGCGTCCAACGAGCTGATGGCCAAGCGCATCCAGCCCAAGGAGTGGCTGAAGCGCTGTCAGGCCGCGGTCGACAAGCAGGCCAAGGACCCGGCCTCCAAGAAGAACCACCACGACTGAGGCTCGCCGCCGGCCGGGCCATCGCGACCGGGGCCCGCTCGACCGACCGGATTCCGGGCCGGGAATCGGATCGATTCCCGGCCCGGAACGGCACACCAGGGGCAGGAACGCCATGCGCAAAGGGCAGTACCGGTTCGTCGCGGGATTTCTCTTCGTCCCCGTGGCGCTCTATCTGATCTTCGTCATCTGGCCGTACATCCAGACGTTCGGCTATTCGCTGACCGACTGGAAAGGCGAGTCGCAGACCTTCAAGTTCGTCGGCCTGGACAACTACCGGGCGCTGCTCCAGGACGATGTCTTCCTGGAGGCCATCTGGCACAACATCCTGTTTCTGGTCTTCATCCCGGTGATCACCATTCTGCTCGCCCTGTTCTTCGCCTTCATGGTGAACGCGGGCGGGCGCAGCCGGGCCGGCGGCGTCCAGGGCGTGGCCGGATCGAAGTTCTACAAGGTCGTCTACTTCTTCCCCCAGGTGCTGTCACTCGCGATTCTCGCGGTGCTGTTCAACGGGGTCTACCGCAGTGACGGCGGCGGCCTGCTGAACGGCTTCCTCATCAAACTCAGCCTGGTCGACCCGGACAATCCCGTGGAATGGCTCAACGAGCCCAACCTGGTGCTGTGGGCCCTGATCCTGGTCGTGGTCTGGCACGGCGTCGGCTTCTATCTGGTGCTGTTCTCGGCCGCCATGCAGTCCATTCCGAAGGACGTCTACGAGGCGGCGCTCATCGACGGGGCGAACCGCTCCCAGTCCTTCTTCCGCATCACGCTGCCGCTGCTGTGGGACACCGTGCAGACCGCATGGGTGTATCTGGGCATCGTGGCCATGGACATGTTCGTCCTGGTCTCGTCCATGACCCAGAACATGGGCGCCTACGGCGGCGGCCCCGACCATCACAGCGACGTCATGTCGACCGTGATGATGCGCAACTTCCTCTATTTCGGCAAGAGCGGCTATGCCTGCGCCATGGGCGTCGTCATGCTGCTGCTCACCCTGGTCCTGTCCGTGGTCACGCTGCGCGCCACCCGCCGCGAGCGCATCGAGTTCTGAGCGGGAGAGACGACGATGAGCGCACCCATCCAGCAGACCGCGGCCGTGCCCGCCCAGCGGTCCACGGCCAAGGTTCCCCTCCGCCCCGGCGACCGGCGCAGCGAGGGCGTGGTCCTGAACGTCTTCTCGCACGGCTTCCTCGCCCTGTGGGCCCTGCTGATCGTGCTGCCGCTGCTGTGGCTGGTGCTCAGCTCCTTCAAGACCGACGCCCAGATCGGCGGCTCGGCCTTCGGCTGGCCGCACGACTGGTCCTTCGACGTGTTCCGGCGCGCCTGGGACAAGGGGATCGGCGACTACTTCCTGAACACCGTGATCGTGCTGGTGTTCTCCGTGCCGCTGACGATGCTGTTCGGCTCGATGGCCGCGTACGTGCTCGCCCGCTACCCGTTCCCGGGCAACCGGTTCCTGTACTACTTCTTCGTCGCGGGCGCGATGTTCCCGGTGTTCCTGGCTCTGGTCCCGCTGTTCTTCATGGTCAAACGGCTGGACATGCTGAACACCTACCAGGGTCTGATCCTGGTCTACATCGCCTACTCGATGCCGTTCACGGTGTTCTTCATGCACGCCTTCTTCCGGACCCTGCCGACGGCGGTCTTCGAGGCGGCCGTCCTGGACGGTGCCTCGCACACCCGGACGTTCTTCCAGGTGATGCTGCCGATGGCGAAGCCGGGTCTGGTCAGCGTCGGGATCTTCAACACGCTGGGTCAGTGGAACCAGTTCATCCTGCCGACGGTGCTGATGCAGCCGCAGAGCGGTTCGGATCCCGAACGCTATGTGCTCACCCAGGGCCTCATCCAGCTCCAGCAACAGCAGGGATACGCCTCCGACCTGCCGGTTCTGTTCGCAGGCGTGACCATCGCGATGATCCCGATGCTGGTGGTCTATCTGTCCTTCCAGCGTCAGGTGCAGGCGGGCCTGACCTCGGCGACGCTCAAGTAACCCCAAGGATTCGTCACTCTCCGTGGCGATTCCGGTGCGCGCCGCCCGGGGCTCCCGGGCGGCGCGCGGCATTGTGCCCAAGGACCCGGATGCGGTTCAACCTCTTGACGGGAGGCAACCCGAACGGCTCAGCTTAGAGTTCACTAGTTGGACATAGGCGGGGCCTCACCGAAGCGGTCCCGTGCTCAGGAGGTCGTCGTGGAGACTCCAGGGTCGCAGTCGTCGCTGCACCGAGCCAACCTGGAGCGGGTTGTACGTGCCGTGCGGCTGGCCGGATCCCTCACACAGGCGGAGATCGCGAGGACGACGGGCCTGTCCGCGGCAACGGTCTCCAATATCGTGCGGGAGCTCAAGGACGGCGGAACCGTCGAGGTCACGCCCACGTCGTCGGGCGGCCGTCGGGCCCGTAGCGTCTCCCTGAGCGGTGATGCCGGCATCGTGATCGGCATCGACTTCGGCCACACCCATTTGCGCGTCGCGGTAGGAAACCTCGCCCATCAGGTGCTGGCCGAGGAGTCGGAGCCGCTGGATGTGGACGCCTCCGCCGCGCAGGGCTTCGACCGGGCGGAAGAGCTGGTCAGTAGGCTGATCGCGGCGACCGGGGTGGACCGGTCGAAGATCGCCGGCGTGGGTCTCGGTGTGCCCGGTCCCATCGATGTCGAGTCGGGCACGCTCGGCTCCACCGCCATCCTGCCGGGCTGGACCGGTGCCAGGCCCGCCGAGGAGCTGCGGGGGCGGCTCGGCGTGCCGGTGCACGTGGACAACGACGCCAACCTGGGCGCCCTCGGCGAACTGGTCTGGGGCAGCGGCCGGGGGGTCAAGGACCTCGCGTACATCAAGGTCGCGAGCGGTGTCGGCGCCGGGCTGGTGATCGACGGGACGATCTACCGGGGGCCCGGCGGTACAGCCGGAGAAATCGGGCATATCACCCTTGATGAATCCGGCCCCGTCTGCCGCTGCGGCAACCGCGGCTGCCTGGAGACGTTCACGGCGGCGCGGTACGTGCTGCCGCTGCTCCAGCCCAGCCACGGGGCCGATCTGACCATGGAAGGCGTGGTCAGGCTGGCACGGGACGGGGATCCGGGCTGCCGCCGGGTGATCGCCGACGTCGGCCGCCACATCGGCAGCGGGGTCGCCAATCTCTGCAATCTGCTGAACCCGAGCCGGGTGGTCCTGGGCGGTGATCTCGCCGAGGCCGGAGAGCTGGTTCTCGGGCCCATCAGGGAGTCGGTGGGCCGGTACGCGATCCCCAGCGCCGCACGGCAGCTGTCGGTGCTCCCGGGGGCGCTCGGGGGTCGTGCCGAGGTGCTCGGAGCGCTCGCTCTCGCGCTCAGCGAGATGGGCGATTCGACCCTTTTGGACGGCACGCTTTCTGCCGTCGCGCCTGCCTTCACTTAGAGAACGGATGGCACCGTTGCCATCTCGTTAAGGATTTACTTCTTGACGTCGCACGTGCGGCCGAGTTGACTTCCAGCCACCTCGGCCGCAACGACGCGGCCTCGTCAGGGAGGTTTCTGAAGTGAACACGCGTATGCGTCGTGCGGCCTTCGCCGTTGCTGCTGGTGCCATGGCCGTTTCTCTGGCCGCATGTGGCAGCGCCAAGGAGTCGGGTGGCGGCTCCTCCTCGTCCGCGCCGAGCGCCAAGAAGGGCGACGCCATCAAGGTGGGTCTGCTTCTCCCCGAGAACCAGACCGCGCGTTACGAGAAGTTCGACCGCCCCTTGATCGAGAAGAAGGTCAAGGAGCTCACGAACGGCAAGGGCGAGGTGGTCTACGCCAACGCCAAGCAGGACGCCACCACGCAGAACCAGCAGGTCGACACCATGGTCACCAACAAGGTCGACGTGCTGATCGTGGACGCGGTGGACTCCGCGGCCATAAAGAGCTCGGTCCAGAAGGCGAAGGACGCCGGCATCCCGGTCGTCGCCTACGACCGACTGGCGCAGGGTCCGATCAGCGCCTACACCTCGTTCGACAACGAGACCGTGGGCAAGACCCAGGGCGAGGCCCTCCTCAAGGCGCTCGGCTCCAAGGCCAAGTCCGGCAAGATCGTCATGATGAACGGCTCCGTCACCGACCCGAACGCCGCGCAGTTCAAGAAGGGCGCCCACGAGGTGCTCGACGGCAAGGTGAACGTCGGCAAGGAGTACGACACCAAGGACTGGAAGCCGGAGAACGCCAACACCAACATGGAGGGCGCCATCTCCGCCCTCGGCAAGAAGAACATCATCGGCGTCTACTCCGCCAACGACGGCATGGCCGGCGGTATCATCACCGCCCTCAAGGCCGCCGGCCTGACCAACATCCCGGTCACCGGCCAGGACGCGGAGCTCGCTGGTGTGCAGCGCATCGTCACGGGTGAGCAGTACATGAGCGTGTACAAGTCCTACCCGCAGGAGGCGGACATCGCCGCGCAGATGGCCGTCGCGCTCGCCCAGGGCAAGTCGCTCGACTCGATCGCCAAGGACAAGGTCGACAGCCCGACCACCAAGCAGGTTCCGTCGGTTCTGGTCCCGGTCCAGTCGCTGACCAAGGACAACATCAAGGACACCGTCATCAAGGACGGTATCTACACCACGGGTGACATCTGCACCGCGCAGTTCAAGGCCGCCTGCGACAAGATCGGTCTGAAGTAAGCGACCCCGAGTCCTTTCCCCGTACGGGAATTCGTCCTTGAATTCCCGTACGGGACTGGGCACACGCAGGCTCCTCCGGCGTCCCGCTCTCACCAGCCCCGCAAGCTCGTAGCGGGGCGCCGGACGGAACATCCCCCCAAACTTCTGCACAACCTCCCGCCGGGTCAGGCGGCGAAGGAGATGGTTCACGTGTCCGCTACGCCCGTGCTGGCGTTGCGCGGGGTCTCCAAGCGGTTCGGTGCCGTTCAGGCGCTCACCGACGTAGAGCTTGAGGTCCACGCCGGAGAGGTGGTCGCCCTCGTGGGCGACAACGGCGCCGGAAAATCCACGCTGGTCAAGACGATCGCCGGCGTGCACCCCATCGATGAGGGCGTCATCGAATGGGAAGGCAAGACCGTCAACATCGGCAAGCCGAACGACGCCCAGAACCTGGGCATCGCGACGGTCTACCAGGACCTCGCGCTGTGCGACAACATCGACGTCGTCGGCAACCTGTACCTGGGCCGGGAGATCCGCCGGCGCGGTGTGCTGGACGAGGTGGAGATGGAGCGGCGCTCGCGTGAGCTGCTGGACCAGCTGTCCATCCGCATCCCGAGCGTCCGTATCCCGATCGCCTCGCTCTCCGGCGGTCAGCGCCAGGTCGTGGCCATCGCCCGTTCCATGCTCGGCGAGCCCAAGCTGGTCATCCTCGACGAGCCCACCGCGGCCCTCGGTGTCGAGCAGACCGCGCAGGTCCTCGACCTGGTGGAGCGGCTGCGCGAGCGCGGTCACGCGGTCATCCTCATCAGCCACAACATGGCCGATGTGAAGGCCGTCGCCGACAAGGTGGCGGTGCTGCGTCTCGGACGCAACAACGGCATCTTCGAGGTCAAGTCGACCTCGCAGGAAGAGATCATCTCCGCCATCACCGGCGCCACGGACAACGCCGTGACCCGTCGTGCGGCGCGCAGCAATGGGGAGATCAAGAAGTGAGCATCGACAACACCTCGACACCCCCCGAGGAATCGGTCGTGGAGAACCCCGAGGCCGCCGCGAAGGCGGTCACCGCGATCGACCCCCGGCTGCTGGTGCGCGAACAGGGCTTCGCGGGCTACATCGGCGAGTTCAAGCGCAAGATGAAGGCGGGCGACCTGGGCGCGATCCCGGTCGTCGTCGGTCTGGCCATCATCTGGATCATCTTCCAGAGCCTGAACTCGAACTTCCTCACCGCGGGCAACCTCTCCGACATCTCCGTCGCCATGGTCGGCACGGGCATGATCGCCGTCGGTATCGTCTTCGTGCTGCTGCTCGGTGAGATCGACCTGTCGGTCGGCTCGGTGTCCGGTGTCGCGGGCGCCACCTTCGCGGTGCTGAACATCACGCACGGCATGAACGAGGTGCTGGCCTTCGTGCTGGCCGTCCTCACCGGTGCGGTCGCCGGAGCCCTCCACGGCTTCGTCTTCGCGAAGATCGGTGTGCCGGCGTTCGCCGTCACCCTGGCCGGTCTGCTCTTCTGGAACGGCTTCATGCTCCAGATCCTGGGCGACAGCGGCACGATCAACCTGAACAGCGACGGCCTGGTCGCCAAGCTGACGACGTACTACTTCTCCGACGTGGCCGCCGCCTACGGGCTCGCGTTCGCGGTGACCGTGCTGTACTTCCTCAGCGCCTACTTCGGCAACAAGCGGCGCGAGGCCGCCGGTGTGCCGTCCCGGCCGCTGAGCGAGACGATCCTGCGGACGGCGCTGCTGGCGATCCTCTCCTTCGCCGTGGCCGTCGTCTACAACCAGTACAAGGGCCTGCCGCTCGCCGTGGTGATCTTCATCGCGGTGCTGCTGGTCACGGACTTCGTGCTGCGCCGCACCGCGTACGGCCGCAAGGTGTTCGCGCTCGGCGGCAGCGTCGAGGCGTCCCGCCGTGCCGGTATCAACGTGGCCGCGGTCCGGATCTCGGTCTTCGCGATCTCCGGCACCTTCGCGGCGATCGGCGGTCTGTTCATCGCCTCGAAGATCGCCTCCGCCAACCAGGGCGCCGGTTCCGGTGACCTGCTGATGAACGCGATCGCCGCCGCTGTGATCGGTGGTACGTCGCTGTTCGGTGGCCGTGGCCGCACCTGGAACGCGCTGCTCGGTGTGCTGGTCATCGTCTCGATCCAGTACGGCCTCGCCCTGGAGGGCATCGCCTCCCCGGTCCAGTACATGATCACCGGTGGTGTTCTGCTGGCGACCGTCGTCATCGACGCGGTCACCCGCAAGACGCAGAAGTCGGCCGGTCGCGCGTAGTCACGCGCTCGCGGGGCGCGCGGCGCCCCGCGAGCGGGATGCGACCGTCCCCCTTCGGCCCGTGCCCGGCACCCATGGCGGTGCCGGGCACAGTCTTGTCCGGCTTTGCCCGGCCCCGGCGGCATGCTGCGGCCGAACACGGATACCCCCCGAACGCCAGGGCCGCTCATGATCCGCACAGGCGGAACACTAGACTCGACAGGCCCAGCAAAAGCTCGACTCAGCTCTACTGCAAGGAGGCACGGGTGCCGCTGCTGACCCGCATCAGGGGACCGCGCGATCTGGACCGGTTCAGCTTGGAGGAGCTGGACCAGCTGGCAGAGGAGATCCGGACCTTCCTCGTGGGCGCCGTGTCCAAGACCGGTGGCCACCTCGGCCCCAACCTCGGTGTGGTCGAGCTCACCATCGCCCTCCACCGCGTCTTCGACTCGCCCAAGGACAAGGTCCTCTTCGACACCGGTCACCAGGCCTATGTGCACAAGCTGCTCACCGGCCGCCAGGACTTCTCGAAGCTGCGCAGCAAGGGCGGTCTGTCCGGCTACCCCTCGCGCGCCGAGTCCGAGCACGACATCATCGAGAACTCGCACGCCTCCACGGTCCTCGGCTGGGCCGACGGCCTCGCGAAGGCCAACGAGCTGCTGGAGCGGGACAGCCATGTCGTCGCCGTCATCGGTGACGGTGCGCTGACCGGCGGCATGGCCTGGGAGGCGCTCAACAACATCGCGGACGCCAAGGACCGCCCCCTGGTCATCGTCGTCAACGACAACGAGCGCTCGTACTCCCCGACGATCGGCGGGCTCGCCAACCATCTGGCCACTCTGCGCACCACCGACGGCTACGAGAAGTTCCTGACCCGCACCAGGGAGGTGCTGGAGCGCACCCCCGTCGTCGGCAAGCCCCTCTACGAGACCCTGCACGGCGCCAAGAAGGGGCTGAAGGACTTCATCGCCCCGCAGGGCATGTTCGAGGACCTGGGCCTGAAGTACGTCGGCCCGATCGACGGCCACAACATCGAGGCCCTGGAGTCCGCCCTCGCCCGCGCCAAGCGGTTCGGCGGCCCGGTCATCGTGCACTGCATCACCGAGAAGGGCCGCGGCTACAAGCCCGCCGAGCAGGACGAGGCCGACCGCTTCCACGGCATCGGTCCCATCCACCCCGACACCGGCCTGCCCATCAAGGCCGCCGCGGCCAGCTGGACGTCGGTCTTCGGCGACGAGATGGTCAAGCTCGGCCACGAGCGCAAGGACATCGTCGCCATCACCGCGGCGATGCTCCACCCCGTGGGCCTGAAGAAGTTCGCGGAGGCCTTCCCGAACCGGATCTACGACGTCGGCATCGCCGAGCAGCACGGCGCGGTCTCCGCGGCCGGCCTCGCCACCGGCGGACTGCACCCGGTCTTCGCGGTGTACGCGACCTTCCTCAACCGCGCCTTCGATCAGGTCCTCATGGACGTCGCCCTGCACAGGTGCGGAGTGACCTTCGTGCTGGACCGGGCCGGCGTGACCGGCGACGACGGCGCCTCGCACAACGGCATGTGGGACATGTCGATGCTCCAGGTCGTTCCCGGCCTCAGGATCGCCGCCCCGCGCGACGCCGAGCAGCTGCGGGCCCAGCTGCGCGAGGCCGTGGAGGTCGACGACGCGCCGACCGTGCTGCGCTACTCCAAGGGCGTCGTCGGCCCGGCGGTCCCCGCGGTGGGCAAGGTCGGCGGGATGGACGTGCTGCGCAAGGCCGACGCCCCGGTGCCGGACGTGCTGCTGGTGTCCGTCGGCGCGCTCGCGCCCATGTGCCTGGAGATCGCCGACCTGCTCAAGAAGCAGGGCATCTCCACCACCGTCGTCGACCCCCGCTGGGTCAAGCCCGTCGACGAGGCGCTCGCCCCGCTCGCCGAGCAGCACCGGGTGGTCGTCACCGTCGAGGACAACTCGCGTGTCGGCGGTGTCGGTTCGGCGGTCGCGCAGGCCCTGCGCGACGCGGGCGTCGATGTGCCGCTGCGCGACTTCGGTGTCCCGCCGCGCTTCCTCGACCACGCCTCCCGCAAGGAGGTCATGGCGGAGATCGGCCTGACCGCGCCGGACATCGCCCGCCAGGTCACCGGGCTCGTCGCCAAGCTCGACGGTCTTCCCCACTCCCCGCTCCGCTCGAACGGCGGGACCTCCGCCGACGGTACGGCCGCCGCGCGGGCCGTGGACTCGGTGGAGTCCGCCCGGGACTGACCCTCCCCCCGATCGGCATGGGCCGGTTCCGCCATCCTTTACGGTGGCGGGACCGGCCCATTTGCGTGAATCCCACCCTTTCGGGGCATACGCACTACGCCCCCTCTCGATCATGTCGAGGACGACAAGCGTGGGAGGTACGCCGTGGGCAGCACCCTCTTCCGGACCAAGAACATCGAGCGGTCGATCCAGGACACGGAGGAGCCGGAGCATGCGCTCAAGAAGACCCTCTCCGCGCTGGATCTGACCGTGTTCGGCGTCGGGGTCATCATCGGCACCGGCATCTTCGTGCTCACCGGCAAGGTCGCCAAGGAGAACGCGGGACCGTCCGTCTCGCTGTCCTTCGTCGTGGCCGCCGTCGTCTGCGCGCTCGCCGCGCTCTGCTACGCCGAGTTCGCCTCGACGGTCCCGGTCGCGGGATCCGCCTACACGTTCTCGTACGCCACCCTAGGCGAGCTGCCCGCCTGGATCATCGGCTGGGACCTGGTCCTGGAGTTCGCGCTGGGCACGTCGGTGGTCGCCGTCGGCTGGTCCGGGTACATCCGCTCCCTGCTCGACAACGCGGGCCTGCATCTGCCCCCGTCGCTGAGCGGCCGCGAGGGGGCCGGCGGGTTCGGCTTCGACATCCTCGCCGCCGGGCTCGTCCTGCTGCTCACCGCCATCCTCGTCATAGGGATGAGGCTGTCGGCCCGGGTGACCCGGCTCGTCGTCGCCGTCAAGGTCGCCGTCGTGCTGATCGTGATCGTCGCGGGTGCCTTCTTCATCGACACCGCCAACTACAAGCCGTTCGTCCCGAAGCCCGAGCCCGTACCGGCGGCCGGCAGCCTCAAGGCACCGCTCATCCAGCTCGTCGCCGGGTGGGTGCCCTCCAACTTCGGAGTGCTCGGGATCTTCACCGCTGCGTCCGTCGTCTTCTTCGCCTTCATCGGCTTCGACATCGTGGCGACGACGGCCGAGGAGACCCGCAACCCGCAGCGCGACATGCCCCGCGGCATCCTCGGCTCCCTGCTGATCTGCACCATGCTGTACGTGGCGGTGTCGATCGTCGTCACCGGGATGCAGTACTACAACGACCTGTCCGTCGACGCGCCGCTCGCCGACGCCTTCAAGAGCATCGGACACCCCTGGTACGCGGGAGTGATCAGCTTCGGTGCCGCCGTCGGCCTGACCACGGTCTGTCTGATCCTGCTCCTCGGCCAGACCCGGGTCTTCTTCGCGATGAGCCGGGACGGACTGCTGCCCCGGTTCTTCTCCCGGGTGCACCCGCGCTTCAAGACCCCGCACCGGCCGACCGTCCTGCTCGGCGTGGTCATCGCCGTCGTCGCGGGCTTCACCAGCCTCAGCGAACTCGCCGAACTCGTCAACATCGGTACGCTCTTCGCCTTCGTCGTCGTCGCGATCGGCGTGGTCGTCCTGCGCCGCACCCGCCCCGATCTGCACCGCGCCTTCCGCACCCCGTTCGTGCCGATGGTGCCGGCTCTCTCGGTGTGCGCCTCGCTGTGGCTGATGCTGAACCTGCCCGCCAAGACCTGGCTGCGGTTCGCCGTCTGGCTGGGGGTCGGCTTCCTCGTGTACTTCCTCTACGGCCGCACGCACAGCCGGGTGGGCGAGGAGCAGCGGGCGGCCGGGCGGTCGGGCGACGCGACGCCGTGACCCCTCTTCAGCGCGGATCCGCCGGTGGCTCCGGATCGCGCACCGACCGGGGGCCCGTGACCTCCGCACCCCGCTCGCCGACCCGGCGGCGCAGCTCCCGGTCCGCGGTGACGACCAGGACGGGACGGTCCCCGGCCGCCTCCACCAGTTCGACGATGCGGTCGTCACCGCTGCCGGACGCCGCCTCCACCCGTACGCCCGGCACGGACTCCACCCCGCGTGCCGCGCCCTCGACCACGAGCACCAGCTCCACCGGGCCGGGGTGGCCGGGCAGCCCCCTCTCGGCGTATCCCACCAGGCGGTCCCGCAGCCGCTCCGCGGCGCCGCGCCGGTCCCGCCACCAGCCGTCGGGCACGGATCCGACGACGTTCGCGGCGTCGACGATCACCAGGGGCAGGGCGCTCATGCCCACAGCCTCGCACAAGCCTGCGCCACCAGCCCGGTTAGAGTGGGGGAGTGTCAACGGTCCGTACTCTGAACGGCTCCTGGCTGCTCCGCGGTCGGAACGGCAGCCTGAGCACCTACGCCTCGCGGAACGAAGCGGTGTGGTGCCGGGCCGAACACCGACCGGGTCTTCCCTGGACGCCCCCGCGGAAGGTCGGCGGGGACCAGCGACTCCACCCCCAACTGGGGCTCGGCCAGGGCGCCGACGGGTATGCCCACCTCGTCGCATGGCGCCCCACGGTCCCGGGCGAGTCGGGGCTCGTCCACTCCACCCACTTCCGTCCGCATCTGTCCGCGCTCGACTGGACCCCGATCGGCCACCCGGACAAGAAGGGCGACCGCACCGGGTTGCCGGCGGTGGCGGTGGACGCCGAGGGCCGCGCCCATGTCTTCACGCGCAACAAGGCCGGGGGCGTCAGCATGCTCGCCCAGAAGGAGCACGGCGGCTGGGGCCCCTGGCGCGACATCGGAGGTCCGGGCGCGCACGAGGAACTCGCCGCCGTGGCCGGGGGATCGGGGCGCGTCGAGCTGTACGCCACCACGTCGGAGGGCATTCTGCGCTGGCGCCAGGAGGAGCCCGGCGGGGCCCTGGTCCCCGACGAGGCGCTGGAGGTGGCCGTGCGGCCGGGCACGTTGACCGCCCTGCCCACCTCCAAGGAGCACACCACGCTGTTCTTCGCGGACCCCGAGGGCATGCTGCACGCCTGGCGTCCGGGCGGCGACCCGCTCCCGCTGCTGCGCACCGCGGGAGCGGGCCCGGTGGCGGCACTGCGCTGCGCCGTCGACGGTTACGACAGCACGCTCCTCGCCCAGCGTTCGGACTCCGGGCGGGTCGTGCTCGCGGCCTGCCCCACCGAACAGGAGTCGGCCGGCCTGTGGTGGAGCGAGTCGGGCCCGCAGCTGCCGGTGGGCACGTGGGTCGCGCTGGCCGAGGACGCCGAGGGACGGGTGACGGCCGCGAGCCTGACCCCGGACGGTGAACTCGGCGTGGCCCGCCAGAAGGACGAGCCTGGGCTGGCGCTGGCGGCCTGGCAGTCGGTGTGACGACTCGCCGGGGGCGCCCCTCCCCGGCGAGCACTCGTCAGGAGCCGCCGGTGGCCGGGGACTTCTTCGCCCACGCCGGGATGGCCGAGTCGGTACGGATCGCCTTCCACAGCGTGCCCGCCTGCGGTTGGGCGGCGACCACCCGGTTGGGGTCGACCTTGTCGTACGCCACCGGAAGCATGATCGTCTCCATGGTGGACGGGTCCACCCCGTTCATGCTGCGGCTGAACTCCGCCAGTTTGGTCAGGGAGGCGAGCCCCGAGTCGGTGGTCAGTGCCGAGGTCAGGCTGTCGGCGACCTTGTAGGCCTTCGTCGGGCTGCCCAGCAGGTCCTGCTTCTTGATCTCGCTCAACAGCGCCAGCATGAACTGCTGTTGGAGCCCGATGCGGCCGAGGTCGCTGCCGTCCCCGATGCCGTGCCGGGTGCGGACGAACTCCAGTGACTGCGTGCCGTTCAGCCGGTGCGTGCCCGCGGTGATGTTCAGACCGCTGGACCTGTCGTGGATGTCCTGGTCGACGGTGACGGTGACCCCGCCTATCGCGTCCACCAGCCCCTTGAAACCGGCGAAGTCGATCTCGACGTAGTGATCCATGCGCACCCCGGACATCTGCTCCACGGTCTTGACCACACAGGCCGGACCAACCTGGGAGTAGATGGAGTTGAACATGACGCGCTTCGCCGAGGGCACCTGGGTGCCGTCGGACTTGGTGCACTCGGGGCGCGTGACCAGGGTGTCGCGGGGGATGCTGACCGCGACGGCCTTGGTGCGGCCGTCGGGTATGTGCATCACCAGCGCCGTGTCGGAACGCGCCCCGGAGACATTGCCGGTGTGGAGGGCGGCGTTGGCGCCGGCCCGTGAGTCGGAGCCCAGGACGAGGATGTTCTGTCCCGAAGTGGGCAGTTTCTCCGGCCGGTCGTCGCCTAGTGCCCTGTCGATGTCGACACCCTGGATGTTGTTGTCGAGACCGCTGTAGAGCCAGTAGCCGGTGCCGCCCGCGGCCACGACGAGCACGGCCAGCGAGAGCAGGACCCATCGGCCCTTGCGGCGGCGGGGCTTGTCGGCCTTGGAGGCGCGGCGCGATCCGCGCGGGCTCTCGGCGGCTGGGGTCGTCATCGGATCGGTGTCCTCGTCTTCTCTCGGCCGGGCAAGGAGTGCTCGGGTGATCGGACAGACCGGTCACCCGCCCCGGGCGTTGTACGACGGTGATCCGAATCACACGACCTGCGGTGATGGTTCGTCATGTTCCCCGACGCCGTCTTGGCGCCGCCCGGGAGGAGGCGCCGGGCCCTCGGTCCGAGCCGGGGGGAGCGTATGCCCTATGCATATGATGTGAGAATTCCACGTGAATTCCGGGTTCCCGGGCCGAGGCCGGGCGTGTTCTGCAAGGAGTCCGTCATGGTCATGCGGGGCCGGTCCGTGCGCAGCGCGCAGCGACGCCGCACCCCCGCGGTGGCGGCGGGTGCGGCGTCATCCGCCGTGACCGGCACCGCCGCCGGTTCGTGGCTGGTGCACGGCAAGGACGGCAGGCTCACCGCCTATGCCTCCTGCGAGGGCGGACTGCTGCGCTGGACCGAGACCCGGCCCGGCGGACCCGACTGGTCCGCGCCCGACTTCTTCCCGGTCGCCGACCTCACGCATCTCACGATCGCCCAGGGCGCGGACACCTACGTCCACTTCGTGGGCCGACGGGAGCGGTGGCAGCCGGACGGCCGGGCGGACGTGGACATCGCGCACGCGATCCAGTACCAGACGGGTCGTCCGGTCACGGAGTGGCGTTCCCTCGGCAATCCGCACCGCGAGCCGGACAAGGCCCGGCGCCTCGGTGTGCCGGCGGCCGCTGTGGACACCTCCGGCGCGGTCCATGTCTTCGTACGGAACGCGGGCGGCGGGCTCATGATGCGCCGTGAGGGGCGGGGCGGCGGCTGGGAACCCTGGGCCGATCTGCGGGGCACCGACGTGCAGGACGGACTGCTCGCGACTGCCACGTCGAGCGGCGGGGTCGAGGTGTTCGCTCCCGCCGGCGGTGTGGCACTGCACTGGGTCCGGCCGGAGACCGGTGGTGCACCGCAGCGGTCCCACGACATTCGCCCGGCCCCGCTGCCCGGGTCCGTCGCCGCGGTGGAGACCGCCCCCGGCCGGCTGACCCACTACTGGACCGATCCGGCCGGTTCCGGCCTGGTCTGCCATCGGCCCGGCGGCTGGCCCGTGCCGTTGGGCGGCGCCCCCGGTGACGGGGCCAACGCCGTACTGCGCGCCCTCCTCGACGGCTACGACTGCACGGTGCTCGCGCACCGGGGCGCGGACGGCGGTGTTCTGGTCGGCGTGTGCGGTACGGAGGCCGAGTCGGCGGGGCTGTGGTGGACGGACACGGGGATGCCCTGTCTCGGCGCGCCCGCCCTCGCGCGGGACGCGTACGGCCGTGTGGTGCTGGCGGCCTTCGAGCCGGACGGCACCCTCCGTGTGGCCCGGCAGGCGCCCGGACCCGGGCTCATGTTCGGGGACTGGGTGCGGGTCTGACGCGACATGGCGCGCGGCGGGCCGGGGGACGCCACCTCGGGCGTCTTCGTGGAACCTCCACAAGGTGTCGATGGATGTGGCGTTGGCGACAGAGGCTCCGCCAGAAACCGATTACTTCTGGACAGTTTGAGGAACAGATGTAAACATTCTGTCCGATCGGTAAGGCGCAGGTAAGCAGAAAGTGGTCTGTGGGTTAAGGGGGAGGTGCGTCGATCGGTCCCGGTGGACACCGCAGCAGGGGGTGTGGTCACCGGCAGGGGAGGGGAGCCGGAAGTGCCGCCGGGGGCGGTGGGCCGGCGTACGCGTGGCGAAGGTGGGGGGCGGCGGTGTCGCCGACGAACGGCCGGGCGGTGTGTCCCGGTTTCGAAGTGGATGGTGCGGAACTCAGGTGAGCCTCAACAATCCAGAGGCCAGCGCCCTCGTGTCGACATATCGATCTTTGGTGCCGGTGGGGGCGCGCCGCCGGATCGTGCGCCGGGTACCGGTCCCGCTGCGCGCCTCGGTGAAGCGCTCCCTGGCCTCGGCCGACGCCGTGCGATCCGCCGTCGTGGTCCGGGCGCTGGGCGGTCAGCGCAAGGCAGGCAAGCACACCTCCGCGGGCCAGATCCGTGTCGTGCGGGTGGCCGGGAAACACGTCCGTGCCATGGAGGTGCCGGGGGCCACCGCCTGGGCCGCCCGGGCGCGCAACCTCCACATCCTCGTGTCCGTCCTGGGCGAGGCCGGGATCGACTACTTCTGCGTACGCGGTACCGCGTCGCCGACTCCCTGCGTGGCCGTCCCGGCCGGGCAGCGGGCCGAGGTGGAGGAGTTGCTGCGGCTGCTGTGCGCGGAGAGCCCGGGGTACGTCGGCACGGTCTCCCCGGGGCAGATGCGTCCCGGCGCGTCCGCCGCGAGCTGGCGTGCCCTGCGCGCGCAGCACGTGCTGCGCGTCGCGTGGAACGTCTGCGACCCCAGCGGGCACCTGGTGTTCGGCCGTGAGTCCGGCTGTGACATCGAGTTCTGGGCCGAACAGGACGGCCGGCTCGTCGCGCCGCGGCCCAATCGCGTGGTGACCGAGGTGCCGATGGACGCGGGTCGCTGCTGGGCCGAGCAGAAACGCTTCAGTGCCGTGCCCGCCGTGTACACCACCGGCCACGCCCGCACCCTGCCCGAGTTCGTCGCCGCCCTGCCCGACGACCATCTCTTCCCGATCGACGTGGTCTACACCTGGGTGGACGACTCCGACCCCGCATGGCGGGCGAGCAGGGACACCGCACGCGGCCGGCTCACCGGCGCCCGGGGGGACGTACTGCACGAGCAGGCGGCGAACGACGCGCGCTACACCAGCCGCGACGAACTGCTGTACTCACTGCGCTCCCTGCACCAGTACGCCCCGTGGGTGCGCAACATCTTCCTCGTCACGGCCGGTCAGACACCGGCCTGGCTGAACACCGACTTCCCCGGGCTGCGGGTCGTGGACCACCGGGAGATCTTCTCCGACCCGGCCGCGCTGCCGACGTTCAACTCCCACGCGATCGAGAGCCAGCTGCACCACATCCCCGACCTCGCGGAGCACTTCCTCTACCTGAACGACGACGTGTTCTTCGGACGGCCCGTGCAGCCGGGGCAGTTCTTCCACCCCAATGGCCTGACCAAGTTCTTTCAGTCCAAGGCCCTGATCCCGTCCGGCCGGGCGAGCACCGAGGACCTGCCCGTGAACGCGGCCGGCAAGAACAGCCGCGGACTCATCGCCCAGCAGTTCGGCACCGTCATCTCCCAGAAGATGAAGCACACCCCGCACGCCCTGCGGCGCAGTGTGCTCGCGGAGATCGAGCAGATCTACGACAAGGCGCACCGGGTGACCCAGCACTCCCGCTTCCGGTCGCCGGGCGACGTCCCCATCGCCTCCTCGCTGCACCACTACTACGCCTACCACTCGGCCCGGGCCACCGTCGGGGACATCCGCTACGTCTACGTCGACCTCGCCGACGCAGTGGCGCAGCGGCGGCTCGACACCCTGCTGGCCCGCCGCAACTTCGACACCTTCTGCATGAACGACACGGTCACCGCCGCCGACCCCGAGGCCCAGAGCCGTATGGTCGAGAACTTCCTGAACGCCTACTTCCCGGTGGCGAGCCCCTACGAGACGGCCTCCGGCATCGTGGCCCCCCGTCGTCCGGGGCGCGTCGCCGAGCTGGGACGCGCCGGCTCATGACTCCTCGACCCACCGGCCGTGCCACCGAGGGTGGCGCGGCGGGCGGCCCGCGCCGCCGACTGCGTGCCCGTGCCGCCGCCCTGCGCACCTGGCTCATGCTGCGCCTGTTCGTGCCGCTGCGCCGCGGGCGCACCGCGCATCTGCGCTATGCCGCCATCCTCGACGGCCAGACCGTGAACCTGCACGCCCAACTGCCGCCCTCCGCGGGCCTGCCGGACCGGGCGGAGATCATCGTGCGTCGCGGCCGCCGCCGGTACCCCTGTGAGGCACGGGTCCACGAGGGACCGTCCGGCGAGGCCCTGGTCGACGCGGCGGTCCTGCTGGGCGCGGAAGTCGGCGGGGTGCCCGTCGGCACCGGGCGCTGGCGCCTGCGGCTGAAGCTGTACTCGGGGCGCCGGTCCCGCACGCTGTCGCTGCTCCTGCTGGAGCCCCCGGTTCCGTACGAGGGGCCGACCAAGCCCATGGAGGCCTCCCCGGTGACCGGGGAACGCCACCGGCTCGGACGCTCCGTGCGCGGCAGCGCCCGGGTGGTGAGCACGGCCGCCCGCGCCGCCGTCGAGGTGACCAAGGTGCGGCTGACCCATGCGGGCGTCACCGTGGACTTCCGGGTGTTCGGCACGTCCGTGCACGGACCGTGGGCGGAGTTCGTCGCCTCGGGACGCAGGATCGAGCACGCCGTCGAGACCCTCGGACCGGACCGCTTCCGGGTCGGCGTACCCCTGGGGCAGATGACGCCCCGTGGTACCCGGCCCGAGCACTGGGACATCGTGCTCCGCGACGCCACCGGCCGGTCCCTGCGCCTAGGACGGCGGCTGCACGACGTACGCAACCCGCTGCGCGTCTTCGCCATGCGCGGCCTCGCCATCACTCCCCGGGGCCACTCGCCCGTGATCGTCCAACCGCGTTACACCCCCGCAGGAAATCTCCGGGTCACCTGCACGCGCATGCCCGAGGCAGGCTGAACCGACAGATGAAGATCACGTTTTTGCTGACCACGGCCGACGCCGTGGGCGGAACCGAACGCGCCGTGTTCAACCAGGCGTCGGAGCTGGCCGCCCGGCACGACGTCCGGGTGCTCAGCGTCTTCAAGAGCAGAGCGGCGCAGTTCTTCACCCCCGACGAACGGGTCCGCGTGGACTACCTCGTGGACCTCACCGCGCGCACCCCCCGTCCGCTGCGCCCGACCGGCGTCGACGACTCGGTGTGGGCGGGTCTCGCCGCCCAGCCCAGCCAGATCGTCGACCGGTCCTGGGAGTCGGCCTTCAACCGGCTGTCCGACGTGGAACTCGAACTCGCCCTCCAGGGCACCGACACCGACGTCCTGGTCACGACGACCCCCGCCCTGATGGCCCTCGCCGTCCGGCTCGCCCCGGCCCATGTGATCACCGTCCACCAGGAGCACCGGGTCTCGGAACTGCGCGGCACCAGCGGGGAGCCGCTGCGCCGCTACGCCTCCCGGCTGGACGCGCTCGCCGTGCTCAGCGAACGCACCCGCGAGTGGTTCGCGGAGACTCTCGGCCCCGCCGCCCCCCGCCTGGAAGTGGTGCCCAACGCCCTGCCCGGCGGCTTCCGTCCCCGCTCGACCCTGCGGACCCGGACCGTGGTGATCGCCGGCCGGCTCGTGGCGGAGAAGCAGATCGACCACGCCGTCACCGCCTGGGCGACCGTGGCCCGGCACCACCCGGACTGGCAGCTGCGGATCTTCGGCGACGGACCGCTCAGCGGCGCCCTGCGCCGGCAGATCGACATGCTCGGACTGCACGACTGCGTCCAGCTCAACGGCAACTCCCGCCACCTGGCGGAGGAATGGGCCAAGGCCAGCATAGCCACCCTGACCTCCCGCAACGAGGCCTTCGGCCTGGTGCTCGCCGAGGCCCATGCGGCGGGCGTCCCGGTGGTCTCCTACGACTCGCCCAACGGCCCGCGCGAAGTGGTCATCGACGGGCAGACCGGAATCCTCGTACCGCCCGGCGACACCGACGCCCTGGCCTCGGCCCTGCTCCTGCTGATCGAGAACACCGAACTGCGGGAGCGGATGGGCGCCGCGGCGCTCGCGTCCGTCAACCGCTTCTCGCCCACCGTCGTCACCGCGCAGTGGGAACGCGTCTTCCACGAACTAGCCGCCGAGCGCGACAGCGGCCGCCGCGCCGCGGCCAAGGCGGAGCGGCAGGCCGTGCACGCCTTCTACAGCGGCCACGACGGCACCCTGCCCGCCGCGTCCCCCGCCCCCGCCACCACCGTGCGCACCTCCGACCAGCGCACGCTGGAGGAGCGGCTGCTCAAGCGCGGCGACCGCTTGGTGCACGACGGCGGCCAGCTGTGCCGGCTGCTCGACTGGGAGTCGCCCTGGGACGTCGTCCAGCAGAACCTGACCCTGGCCGCGGGCGCCCTCGAAGGCGCGGACATCCCCTATCTCGTGGTCCGCGACAACCTCGTGCGGCACACGGTCGCCGTCCACGCGGTACACAAGGAGGCGGTCTTCAAGGCTCTCGCCGACCGGTACGCCGAGGAGGCCGTGTACGCCGCGGTGCTCAACGAGGGGCAGAAGACGGTGGCGACCGTCCTCGCCGGCCTCGCGGCCCCGTACGCCGACACCCCGTCCTCGGGGGTCCGGGTGTACCAGAACGTGGTCTCGCACTCGCGTCTGCTGCGCCTCGGTGCCGTCTACGGCTGCACCATCTCCTTCTGGGACACCGACCCGGAGGACGAGAACCATCTCAAGGCGCCCGCGCGCACGCTGATCGGCGACCGGGTCCCGAACAGCGCCATGCGGCGCGGCACCCTCACCCTGGGCGGCCGCCCCTACCCGACGATCGACGCCTTCGGGCGGGCGCTGCACGGAGACATCACCTTCCCCGTCGACGCCGTCTACACCTGGGTCGACGGCGCCGACATGGCGTGGCTGGAACGCAAGAACGCGGTCCTGGCCGCCATGGGACTTCGGACCGAGGACGCGGCCACGAGCGCCGCCCGCTTCCGGGACCGCGACGAACTGCGCTACTCCCTGCGGTCCATCGACATGTACGCCCCGTGGATCCGCAACATCTACCTCGTCACCGACCAACAGGTGCCGCACTGGCTGGACCTCGGCCATCCGCGGGTGCGGGTCGTGGACCACGCCGAGATCTTCCGCGACCGGGGTGTGCTGCCCACCTACAACTCGCACGCCATCGAGAGTCAGCTGCACCACATCGAGGGGCTGGCCGAGCACTTCCTCTACTTCAACGACGATGTGTTCATCGGCCGGACCGTGCGCCCCGACATGTTCTTCCTCGGCAACGGCCAGGCCAAGCACTTCATGTCGCCGACGGCCGTGCCGATGGCACCCGGGTCGGCCGAGGACGAGTTCAACGTCAGCGCCGCGAAGAACAACCGGGCCCTGATCGAGCAAGACTTCGGGCAGACGCTGGTGCACTCGTTCCTGCACGCGCCGCACCCGCTGCGGCGCGGTGTCCTCGCGGACATCGAGCACCGCTACCAGCAGGCGGTGGCGGCCACCGCGGCCAGCCGGCTGCGCAGCCACAACGACCTGTCCGTCGCCTCGTCGCTGCACCACTACTTCGGCTTCCACACCCTGCGCAGTGTGCCCGGCAGCATCTCGTGCGGATTCGTCAACGTCGGCCTGAGCGAGCACGCCGCCCGGCTGAACCGGATCCTCACCGTGCGCCCGCACGACGTGTTCTGCCTCAACGACTACCACGACGGCGATGTCCCGGAGGACGAGCAGGACGCGATCCTCGCCGCCTTCCTGCCGAGCTACTTCCCGGTGCCGAGCCAGTTCGAGACCGGATCAACGCGCAACCAGCGCGCCCACGCGGGCTATCTGCCGGGATGGCCGCTGTGACCATGCCGTCCCCGCCGTTCGCGCCGTCAGGAGGAGCAACCACGTGAACAGTCCCGCATCCGTCCTGCAGATCGTGGCCCATCCGGACGACGACCTGTACTTCATGAACCCCGCGACCTTCCAGGGTCTGAAGGCCGGGACCCCCACCACCACCGTGTATCTCACGAGCGGCGACGCGCACGGGCGCAACCCCCGGCCGTGGCAGCTGGAACCGGTCGCCGAGGACCGCGCCGCGTACGGCAAGGCACGCCAGAACGGCATCAAGGCCGCCTACGCCGCCATGGTGTCCGGCGACCGCACGGCCGCCTGGAACCCGGGGACCCTGTCCACGGCGGGCGGGGCGCTCGCCGAGGTGTACTCCCTCGCCGACGCGCCCTGGGTGACGCTGATCTTCCTCAACGTCCGCCAGCACGGCACGCCGGAGGGGCCGCCGCGCAGCCTGCACGCGCTCTGGCACGAGGAGGCCGATCAGGTCCCGACGCTCGCGGTCAGCGGCGGCCTCGTGCCCGAGACACTCCCGTACACCCGGGCCGGTCTGGTGGACACGCTGGTCCAGATCATGGGGATCGTCCGGCCGACGCTGGTGCGCACCATGGACCCGGATCCCGACCGGCTGGTGCACGACGAGAAGTTCCCGCAGCGGCACGACCACGGCGACCTGTCGGACCACTGCGACCACACCGCCGCCGCCCTGTTCTCCTGGCTCGCCCTGGACCGCTACCAGGGCCCGGCGGAGAACCGCACCTTCACGGTGGAGGCGTACCGCGGCTACTACAACGAACGCTGGCCGCACAACCTCAGCCCGCAGGCCGTCTCCCTGAAGGAGTACTTCCTCAATGTCTACGGCGCCGCGGACGGGTACGACGGCGGGGACCCCGCCGGCAGCGGCGACTACGCGGTCGGTCTGAACGCCCGGCGCACGGGCTGGGTGCAGAGCACCGCACCACGCCATCCGTCCGGGACGAACTGGCTGCTCGCCGACCGGCGGGGCCGGCTGGCGGCCTTCGCCGTGGTCAACCAGCAGGCCGCGGTATGGCTGGAGGCCCAGCCCGGCGCCGACCAGTGGCGCGGCCCCTTCTTCCTCGGCGGCGGCCCGCTCGCACCGAACCTCGCGGTGAGCCTCAGCCCGGACGGCCGCTGGCAGATCTTCGCCCTGCGTCTGTCCCGTCTTGCCGCGGACGGCGGCAACGCCCGCGAGATCGTGCTGCTCGAACAGTCCGAGCCGGACGGGGTGTTCCCCGGCTGGATCACCCTGGGCAACCCCTCCACGGGCGACCCGCAGCGCGACCGCCACCTCGGCGCACCCGCCGTGACCAGGGACGGCAGAGGCCGGCTGCACCTCTTCGTGCGCAACGCCGGCCAGGGACTGCACAGCCGTGTCCAGGAGGCCGACGGCTCCTGGGGCGAGTGGACCGACCTGCGCGGCCATGAACTCCAGGAGGGGCTCACCGCGCTCACGGCACCGAACGGCCATGTGGAGGTGTTCGCCGCCAGCCGCGAGGGCGTCTTCCACTGGTCGCAGAGCAACCTCGACACACCGCCCAGCCGGGCACCCCGCTTCCGGCTCACCGTGCCGGCCGGCCCCGCCGCGGCCGTCGTCCAGCCGGGCGGACAGGTCATGACGGTCTACCGGCGGCCCGGATCGGGCCGTCTGCTGATGGCGCGGGAGGACGCCCCCGGAGGCCGGTGGGCCCAGCCGGCGGCCTCGATCGGGGGCCGCGGCGGCTTCGGCGCGATCGCCCTCGCGGCGGGACCGTCGCCCGAGGCGGGCACCCTCGTCGCCACCCGAGGCGACCTGGGCGGGGTGGCGTACCGCTTCCTGCCCGGCGACGAGTCCTGGCGGGAGCTGCCCACGACCGTCCTGGGCGGCACGATCGCGCACGCGCCCGCGGCCGCCTTCGACGCGCTGGGCCGCGCCACCATCGCGGTCCTCGGCGCGGACGGCCGGCTGGCCGTCGCCCGCCAGACCGCCCCCGGCTCGCCGGAGTTCGGCCCCTGGCAGATCACCGGCTGACCCGGCCGCCGGTCCCGCCGCGCACGACGAAGGGCCTCCGCACGATGCGGAGGCCCTTGTCATGTACGGCGGTTGCCGGCGGGATCGGCTACGGCGGTTACGCCGGGACCGACGCCAGGCCCTGCTCCAGGAACCTCTTGCCGTTCACGCGCTCGGAGACACCCTCGCGGTCCAGGTACGGCGTGATGCCGCCCAGGTGGAAGGGCCAGCCGGCGCCCGTGATCAGGCACAGGTCGATGTCCTGGGCCTCGGCCACGACGCCCTCGTCGAGCATCAGACCGATCTCCTGCGTGACCGCGTCCAGCACCCGGACGCGGACCTGCTCCTCGGTCAGCACCGAGTCGCCCTGCTTCAGCAGCGCGGCGACCTCCGGGTCCAGCTCCGGCTTGCCGCTGTCGTAGACGTAGAAGCCGCGCTTGCCCGCCTCGACGACCGCCTTGAGGTTCGCGGAGACCGTGAAGCGGTCCGGGAACGCCTTGTTGAGGGTCTCCGAGACATGCAGACCGATCGCCGGGCCGACCAGCTCCAGCAGCACCAGCGGGGACATCGGCAGGCCCAGCGGCTCGACCGCCTTCTCCGCGACCTCGACCGGGGTGCCCTCGTCGATGACGTTCTGGATCTCGCCCATGAAGCGGGTGAGGATGCGGTTCACGACGAACGCCGGGGCGTCCTTGACCAGAACCGCGGTCTTCTTCAGCTTCTTGGCGACGGCGAACGCCGTGGCGAGCGACGCCTCGTCGGTCTTCTCGCCGCGGACGATCTCCAGCAGCGGCAGCACCGCGACCGGGTTGAAGAAGTGGAAGCCGACGACCCGCTCGGGGTGCTGCAGCTTCGACGCCATCTCAGAGACCGAGAGGGAGGAGGTGTTGGTCGCGAGGATCGCGTGCGCGGGTGCGACCGCCTCGACCTCGGCGAACACCTGCTGCTTGACCGACATCTCCTCGAACACGGCCTCGATCACGAAGTCCGCGTCCGCGAAGCCCTCGGCCTTGTCCAGGACACCGGAGACCAGCGCCTTGAGGCGGTTGGCCTTGTCCTGGTTGACGCGGCCCTTGGCGAGCAGCTTGTCGATCTCGGCGTGGACGTAGCCCACACCCTTGTCGATGCGCTGCTGGTCGATGTCCGTGAGGACGACCGGGACCTCGAGGCGGCGCAGGAAGAGCAGGGCGAGCTGCGAGGCCATCAGACCCGCGCCGACCACGCCCACCTTGGTGACCGGACGCGCCAGGCTCTTGTCGGGGGCGCCCGCCGGACGCTTGCCGCGCTTCTGTACGAGGTTGAACGCGTAGATGCCGGAGCGCAGTTCGCCGCCCATGATCAGGTCCGCGAGCGCCTTGTCCTCGGCGTCGTAGCCCTGCTGGAGGTCGCCGTTCTTGGCCGCGGCGATGATGTCGAGCGCGCGGTAGGCGGCCGGGGCCGCGCCGTGCACCTTGCTGTCGGCGATGAAGCGGCCCCGGGCGACCGCCTGGTCCCAGGCCTCGCCGCGGTCGATCACCGGGCGCTCGATCTCGATCTCGCCCTTGAGGACGGACGCCGTCCAGATCAGCGACTGCTCCAGGAAGTCGGCGCCCTCGAACAGGGCGTCGGCGATGCCCAGTTCGTAGACCTGCTTGCCCTTGAGCTGCTTGTTCTGGTTGAGCGAGTTCTCGATGATGACCGAGACGGCCTTGTCGGCGCCGATCAGGTTCGGCAGCAGGGCGCAGCCGCCCCAGCCCGGAACGAGGCCGAGGAACACCTCGGGCAGGGAGAACGCCGGGAGGGCCGCGGACACCGTGCGGTAGGTGCAGTGCAGGCCGACCTCGACGCCGCCGCCCATCGCCGCGCCGTTGTAGTACGCGAACGTCGGGACGGCCAGCTTCGACAGGCGCTTGAAGACCTCGTGGCCGCCCCGGCCGATGGCCAGCGCGTCCTCGTGCCGCTTCAGCAGCTCGACGCCCTTGAGGTCGGCGCCGACCGCGAAGATGAACGGCTTGCCGGTGATGCCGACACCGACGATGCCGCCGTCCGCGGCCTCCTTCTCGACCTGGTCGATCGCGGTGTTGAGGTTCGCGAGCGACTGGGGGCCGAAGGTGGTCGGCTTGGTGTGGTCCAGGCCGTTGTCGAGGGTGATCAGGGCGAAGCGCCCGGCGTTCAGCGGCAGGTCGAAGTGGCGTACGTGCGCCTGCGTGACGACCTCGCCGGGGAACAGCTCGGCCGCACCCTTCAGCAGCTCAGCGGTGGTGCTCACTTGTCCCCCTCGAAGTGCGGGTTCTCCCAGATGACCGTCGCGCCCATGCCGAAGCCGACGCACATGGTGGTGAGGCCGTAACGGACCTGCGGCTGCTCCTCGAACTGGCGGGCCAGCTGCGTCATCAGACGGACGCCGGAGGAGGCGAGCGGGTGACCGAAGGCGATGGCGCCGCCGTACTGGTTGACGCGCTCGTCGTCGTCCGCGATGCCGTAGTGGTCCAGGAAGGCCAGGACCTGCACCGCGAAGGCCTCGTTGATCTCGAACAGGCCGATGTCGGAGATGGAGAGACCCGCCTTGGCGAGAGCCTTCTCCGTCGCCGGGATCGGGCCGTAACCCATGACCTCCGGCTCGACGCCCGCGAAGGCGTAGGAGACCAGACGCATCTTGACGGGCAGGCCGTTCTCGCGCGCGAAGTCCTCGGAGGCGATGATCGAGGCGGTGGCGCCGTCGTTCAGACCGGCCGCGTTGCCCGCGGTGACCCGGCCGTGGACGCGGAAGGGCGTCTTGAGGTTCGCCAGGTTCTCCAGCGTGGTGCCCGGGCGCATCGGCTCGTCGGCCGTGACCAGGCCCCAGCCCGTCTCGCCGGCCTCGGGGCTGGTGCGGCGGACCGAGATCGGCACCAGGTCCTGCTGAATCTTGCCGTTGGCGTACGCCTTGGCGGCCTTCTCCTGCGAGCGCACCGCGTACTCGTCGGCACGAAGCTTGGTGATGTGCGGGTAGCGGTCGTGCAGGTTCTCCGCCGTCATGCCCATGAACAGCGCGGACTCGTCGACCAGCTTCTCGCTCACGAACCGCGGGTTCGGGTCGACGCCCTCGCCCATCGGGTGGCGGCCCATGTGCTCGACACCACCGGCGATGACGGCGTCGTAGGCGCCGAACGCGATGGAGCCCGCCGTGGTCGTCACGGCCGTCAGCGCGCCCGCGCACATACGGTCGATGGAGTAGCCGGGCACCGAGGTCGGCAGGCCCGCGAGGATGCCCGCGGTGCGGCCGAGGGTCAGGCCCTGGTCGCCGATCTGGGTGGTCGCGGCGATGGCGACCTCGTCGATCTTCTTCGGGTCGAGACCCGGGTTGCGGCGCAGCAGCTCCCGGATCGCCTTCACGACGAGGTCGTCGGCGCGGGTCTCGTGGTAGATGCCCTTCGGGCCCGCCTTGCCGAACGGGGTGCGGACGCCGTCGACGAAGACGACGTCCCTGACGGTACGAGGCACGATGGCTCTCCTCCAGGGTGCGGGATGGCACTGCTGCGACACGCTGAGCGCGCGCTCAGCACCATGCTACTTGTGGGTAACCAAGCTGCCCACCCCCGCCGGGCCAAGCGGTGAAGGTCACACCGCCGGCGCCGGAGCGGAAAGTGAGGAGAGGGGCAGGAGGGTGGAGAGCAGGGGGGCGCTTTGGAGGGGGGCCGGTTGGCGTGATGCCGACGCGACCACTGGGCTTCCGGGGGCCCACAGGGTGGCGCGTTCATGCCGGTCCGGCGGTCGCGTGCGGGGTCGCGGCCGCGTTCGTACGGTGGCGGGGCGGCGCGTGGCCGCGCCCGCGTCCTTCGGCCGGGGGCGTCTTGCCCCAGTCGCCTCAGCCGTTCACGGACAGCGCGGTCACCAGCGCCGGGGTGACCTGCTCGACCTGCCAGGGCCGGGCGCCGTAGCCGGTGAGCACGGTCGTGACCGACGTGGCGTCAACCGGCTTCGGGGGCTCCCAGCACAGGCGCCGTACGACGTCCGGAGAGATCAGGTTCTCCTGCGGCATGGAGAGCTGCTCGGCGAGCGTCGAGATCGCGGCGCGCGCGGCGGACAGCCGGGCCGCGGCCGCCGGGTCGCGGTCGGCCCAGGCCCGCGGCGGCGGGGGACCGGCCACCGGCTGCCCGGGCTGCGGCAGCTCGGCCTCCGGCAGTGCCCTCGCCCGGTCGATCGCGGCCTGCCACTGCTCCAGCTGGCGCCGGCCCATACGGTGACCGAAACCGTTCAGCGAGGCCAGGGCGTGCACGTTCGGCGGCAGAGCCAGCGCGGCCTCGACGATCGAGGCGTCCCCGATCACCTTGCCCGGCGAGACGTCGCGGCGCTGGGCGATCCGGTCCCGGGTCTGCCACAGCTCGCGGACGGCCGCCATCTGCCGGCGGCGGCGCACCTTGTGCATCCCGGACGTACGGCGCCAGGGATCCCTGCGCGGCTCGGCGGGCGGCGCGGAGGCGATCGCCTGGAACTCCTGCTGGGCCCAGTCCAGCTTGCCCTGCCGGTCCAGCTCCTTCTCCAGGGCGTCCCGCAGGTCGACGAGCAGCTCCACGTCGAGGGCGGCGTAGCGCAGCCACGGCTCGGGCAGCGGCCGGGTCGACCAGTCGACGGCCGAGTGCCCCTTCTCCAGGACGAAGCCCAGGACGCTCTCCACCATGGCGCCGAGGCCCACCCGCGGATACCCGGCGAGGCGCCCCGCCAGCTCGGTGTCGAACAGGCGCGTGGGCACCATGCCTATCTCGCGCAGACAGGGCAGGTCCTGGGTGGCGGCGTGCAGCACCCACTCCACACCGGCGAGCGCCTCGCCCAGGCCCGACAGATCGGGGCAGGCCACCGGGTCGATCAGTGCCGTGCCCGCGCCCTCGCGGCGCAGCTGGACCAGATAGGCGCGCTGGCCGTACCGGTAGCCGGACGCGCGTTCGGCGTCGACGGCGACGGGGCCGCTGCCGGCGGCGAACGCGGCGATCACCTCGGCGAGCGAGGCCTCGTCGGCGATCACGGGCGGAATGCCGTCGCGCGGCTCCAGCAAAGGGATCGGCGCTGCTTCGACATCGTCCGGAGGGGCGCCTCCGGTGGTTCGCAGTGGGCTGTCTGCTGCGGTCTCTTGGGCGTCGGTCACCTGTCAAGGGTATCCGTGCGTGGACGGCGCCCGACGACGGAACGTTCCGTCGTCGGGCGCCGGAGGGGCGTAAACCAGTCACGTGTGAGACATGGTGGCGTGCTCTTCCCGTGCTCGCGGGCGGCGCGGGGCGGGTGCGTCCAGGGGATGGTCGGTGATCCGGATTCGTGTCGGCGGCGGCTCGGTGTCGGCACGGCCGGGGTGTGGGGTGCGGGGACGGGGGGTCGGGGGCGGGTCAGTGGATGATGCCGGTGCGCAGGGCCACCGCCACCATTCCGGCGCGGTCGCCGGTGCCCAGCTTGCGGGCGATGCGGGCGAGATGACTCTTGACGGTCAGCGCGGACAGGCCCATGGAGACGCCGATCGCCTTGTTCGACTGGCCCTCGGCGACGAGGCGCAGCACCTCGACCTCGCGGCCGGACAGCTCGCGGTAGCCGCCCGGGTGGCTCGGGGCACCCGGGGGGCGGCGGTGCAGACGCGCGGCCGCGGCGCCGATGGGGGCGGCGCCGGGCCGGGTGGGGAGCCCGACGTTCGTGCGCGTACCGGTGACGACGTAGCCCTTCACACCGCCCGCGAGGGCGTTGCGGACCGCGCCGATGTCGTCGGCGGCGGACAGGGCGAGACCGTTGGGCCAGCCCGCGGCTCGGGTCTCCGACAGGAGGGTGAGGCCGGAGCCGTCGGGGAGGTGGACGTCGGCGACGCAGATGTCACGCGGGTTGCCGATACGGGGGCGGGCCTCCGCGATCGACGACGCCTCGATGACGTCGCGCACTCCGAGCGCCCAGAGATGGCGGGTGACGGTGGAACGGACCCGAGGGTCGGCGACGACCACCATGGCGGTCGGCTTGTTCGGGCGGTAGGCGACCAGGCTTGCGGGCTGCTCGAGGAGAACGGACACCAGGCCTCCTGGGGGTGCGGGACGGGGCCGGCTCTGGGGATGAAGCCGGGACGAACCGTGCTTTCAAGGTCACAGTCGTCTTCGGCATCAAACCCGTGCTCCTTTAGAGAATGATCACGATTTGGTGAGTAACAATCCGGGCAATTCGGATGCGCGAGCGATCAAGGGAAGATCGAAAGGGTTCGGTACTTTATGGATAGGGGGCCGAAAGTGGTCGTATCGACAAAGAGACGGCAAGGATGGTCAAGTCGGGGTTGACAAGATCGAGGCCTACGCGCGTGTGACCTCCACTGCACTCGTCGCCGGGGCGTCAGCGAGGCTGCGGCCCCCGTCGCTGCGGCAGCGACACCACCGACCCGTCCCCCGGGGCCGCCGGGGGCAGACCCGCCACCTGTGCCAGCAGCTCGCACCAGGAGGCCAGATGGGCGGCGGTGTCCGGAACGCCGCCGAGACCCTCACGCGGTGTCCAGGAGGCGCGGATCTCGATCTGCGAGGCGGCCGGCCGGGCGGCGAGCCCCCCGAAGTAGTGCGAACTCGCGCGCGTGACGGTGCCGCTCGGCTCGCCGTACGACAGCCCGCGGGATTGCAGGGCGCCGGTCAGCCAGGACCAGGACACCTCGGGCAGCAGGGGATCCGCGGCCATCTCCGGTTCGAGTTCCGCGCGCACCAGGGTGACCAGACGGAAGGTGCCCTGCCACGCCTCGTGCCCGGCGGGGTCGTGGAGCAGGACGAGACGCCCGTCGGCCAGATCCTCGTCCTCCTGGACGACCGCTGCCTCCAGGGCATAGGAGAACGGCGCCAGCCGCTGCGGCGGGCGCGTTGGCTCGACCTCGATCTCGGCCCGAAGGCGCGCGGTCCTCAGCGCGTCGACGGCGGCACGGAAGGGCGCCGGAGCCTTATCCCTCCCATCCGGGTCCTCCTCCTGCGCGTCGTCCGTTCCGCCAGCGCCGTCCGTCAGTCGTCCCTGAGCCGCAGCCATGCGGGGAAGAGTAAGGGGAAGAAAGCGCGTTCGCAGGGAGAGACACCCGAAGCCGACGGCGGTTTGGCGGGGAACGGCGCGGTGTGGTTGCGGCCGTCGGCGCCGGGGCACCACCGCGCGCCGGGTGCGAGGTCCGACAGCTCCGCGCCCCGGTGCGGGCGGGCCCCCTGCTGGGTGCCGCCGACCCGGGACAGGGGCGGGTCGGCGCCGGGGCACCACCGCGCGCCGGGTGCGAGGTCCGACAGCCCCGCGCCCCGGTGCGGGCGGGCCCCCTCCTGGGCGCCGCCGACCCGGGACAGGGGCGGGTCGGCGCCGGGGCACCACCGCGCGCCGGGTGCGAGGTCCGACAGCTCCGCGCCCCGGTGCGGGCGGGCCCCCTGCTGGGTGCCGCCGACCCGGGACAGGGACGTCGGTGCGGCGTGCGAGACTTTTCGGGTGAGTGCCAATGACCGCCCCGCGACGGGCCAGCCGACAGCGACGTACGACTCCGCCTTCCTGAAGGCGTGCAGGCGCGAGCCCGTGCCGCACACGCCGGTGTGGTTCATGCGACAGGCGGGGCGCTCGTTGCCCGAGTACCGCAAGGTGCGCGAGGGCATCCCCATGCTGGAGTCCTGCATGCGGCCCGAGCTGGTCACGGAGATCACGCTCCAGCCGGTCCGCCGGCACGGCGTGGACGCGGCGATCTACTTCAGCGACATCGTCGTCCCGCTCAAGGCGATCGGTGTCGACCTCGACATCAAGCCGGGCGTCGGCCCCGTCGTCGCGCATCCGATCCGCACCCGCGCCGACCTGGCCCAGCTGCGCGATCTGACCCCCGAGGACGTCTCGTACGTCACGGAGGCCATCGGGATGCTCACCGGCGAACTGGGCGCGACCCCGCTGATCGGCTTCGCGGGCGCCCCCTTCACCCTCGCGAGCTACCTCATCGAGGGCGGCCCCTCCCGGACGTACGAGCACACCAAGGCGCTCATGCACGGCGACCCGCAGCTGTGGGCCGACCTGCTGGACCGGCTCGCGGAGGTCACGGCCGCCTTCCTGAAGGTCCAGATCGAAGCGGGCGCCTCGGCCGTCCAGCTCTTCGACTCCTGGGCCGGCGCCCTCGCCCCCGTGGACTACCGCCGCTCGGTGCTGCCCGCCTCGGCCAAGGTCTTCCGCGCCGTCGAGGGGTACGGCGTGCCCCGAATCCACTTCGGTGTCGGCACCGGTGAGCTGCTCGGCCTCATGGGCGAGGCCGGCGCGGACGTCGTCGGTGTCGACTGGCGCGTCCCGCTCGACGAGGCGGCCCGCCGCGTCGGCCCCGGCAAGGCCCTCCAGGGCAACCTCGACCCGGCGATCCTCTTCGCCCCGACGGAGGCCGTCGAGGCGAAGACCCGGGAGGTGCTGGACGCCGCCGCGGGCCTCGAGGGCCATGTCTTCAACCTCGGCCACGGCGTGATGCCGTCCACCGACCCCGACGCCCTCACCCGGCTCGTGGAGTACGTCCACACGCAGACGGCCCGCTGACCGTCCCCCGCCCGCCCGTTCACCACCCGGGCCGCGCCTGCCTGCCCCAGCTCAGGCCGCGCGGCTCGGGCGGCGCCGGGGTGCCCGAGCGCAGCGGCCAGGCCAGGATCATGCCGACGAGGAAGCCCACCACGTGGGCCGCGTACGCCACGGTGCCGGCGCTGGAGACGCCCTGGCCGGACGAGTAGAACGCCTGCAGCACGAACCAGAAGCCCAGCACGATCCACGCGGGCAGCCGCAGCGGCAGGAAGAGCAGGAACGGGACCAGGATCCAGACCCTGACCCGCGGATACAGCACCAGATACGCGCCGAGCACGCCCGCGATCGCACCGGACGCGCCGATCAGCGGGTCGCCCGAGGTGTCGTTGAGAAGGGCGAAGCCGTAGCCGGCCGCGTAGCCGCACGCCACGTAGAAGAGCGCGAAGCGGATGTGGCCCAGGCGGTCCTCGATGTTGTTGCCGAAGATCAGCAGGAACAGCATGTTGCCCAGCAGATGAAGCCAGCTGCCGTGCAGGAACATCGACGTGAAGACGGACGCCGGCGGCGACTTGTGATAGCCCGGCGGGGCCACCACGCAGCCCGGGCCGTGCGGGCCGACGCCCGTCGCGCCCGTGGGCACGAGTCGTGGCAGTTGATCGTGGATCAACTCCCGTGGCACCGCCGCGTAGTGGTCCAGGAACGCCTGGAGATGACACAGCTGGGACAGGTCGCTCTGGCCCGCCACCGAACTCGCTATGCCGGGGGTGAACAGGAAGACGACGAAGTTGGCGGCGATCAGCGCGTATGTCACATAGGGCGTGCGTCGCACCGGGTTGACGTCATGAACAGGAATGACCACAAGCAAGTAGTGCCCGGGATACGACCGGCGAACCGGTGAACACGGTGCTCCGGCCGTGCGTATGTCTCCTCAACCGCCCGCGGTGCGGGGAAGGCGTGTCGCGGGGACGACGTGAGGAACAGGCGATGAACGACCGAGTTACTCCTCCGATACACGCCCTGCCAGACGGTGAGGCCGAGCTGGCGCTCGTGATCCGTCTGCCCTGGGAGGACGTGGCCCGGCTGGGCCAGGAGGCCGGGCGGCTGGCGTCCCAGATGCAGCGTCCCGTGACCCTCGACGAGGCCGTCAGCCACCGGCTGCGCTCCACCCGGGCCGGCGCCGCGCACGCCAAGCCCGCCGTGCAGCCCCAGCCGGCCGCAGTGACCTCCAGCGCGTCCGTGTCCTCGCTGCCGCCGCGCCCGCCGGCCGAGCAGGCCCGGCAGGCGATCGAGCGGATCAACGGGGTCGGCCAGCACGAGACGGCCTGACCGGACGGGAACCGCGACCGGTGGCCGCCGGTCGCGCGGTCTCCCGCCCCTACCGGGGCACCTCGGCCACCGCCGCGGCCGCCTTGCGCGCGGCCACCAGGACCGGGTCCCACACCGGGGAGAACGGCGGCGCGTAGCCCAGGTCGAGGGCCGTCATCTCCTCCACAGTCAGCTGTGCCGTCAGCGCCACCGCCGCGATGTCGACGCGTTTGGCCGCGCCCTCCCGGCCGACGATCTGGACTCCGAGCAGCCGCCCCGTACGACGCTCGGCGAGCATCTTGACGGTCATGGGGGCGGCGTCGGGGTAGTAGCCGGCGCGGCTGGTCGACTCGATGACGACCGTCTCGTACTGCAGCCCGGCCCGCCGCGCGTCCTTCTCCCGCAGCCCGGTGCGCGCGATCTCCAGGTCGCAGACCTTGCTCACGGCCGTGCCGACCACGCCCGGGAACGTGGCGTAACCCCCGCCCACATTGGTGCCGATGACCTGGCCGTGCTTGTTGGCATGGGTGCCGAGCGCGATGTGCCGCATCCGCCCCGAGACCAGGTCGAGCACCTCCACACAGTCGCCGCCCGCCCAGATGTTCTCGTGGCCGCGCACCCGCATCGCCAGATCGGTGAGCAGCCCGCCGTGCGCGCCGAGCGGCAGACCGGCCGCCTGCGCGAGCGCCGTCTCCGGGCGTACGCCGATCCCGAGGATCACCACGTCGGCCGGGTACTCGGCCGCGTCCGTGCCGACCGCCCGCACCCGGCGTCCCGCGCCGTCTCCCGTGAGGATCTTGGTGACCTCGGCGTCGTTCACCATGGTGATCCCCAGTCCCTCCATGGCACGGTTCACCAGCCGGCCCATGTCCGGGTCGAGGGTCGCCATGGGCTGGCTGCCACGGTTGACGACGGTGACCTCGTAACCGCGGTTGATCATCGCCTCGGCCATCTCCACGCCGATGTAACCCGCGCCGACGACCACCGCGCGACGCCCCGGCGTGGCGGCGAGCGAGTCCAGCAGGGCCTGGCCGTCGTCGAGTGTCTGCACCCCGTGCACCCCGGGCGCGTCGGCGCCGGGCAGATCGGGACGGATCGGGCGGGCGCCGGTCCCGATCACGAGCTTGTCGTACGACGTCCACGACTCGGCCCCGGAATCGACGTCCCGCGCGCGTACCCGGCCCCGAGCGACATCGATCTCGGTGACCTCCGTCCGCATCCGCAGATCGATGGCGCGTGCGCGGTGCTCCTCAGGCGTACGGGCGATCAGCCGGTCCCGGGAGTCGACATCGCCGCCCACCCAGTACGGGATGCCGCACGCCGAGTACGAGGAGAAGTGGCCGCGCTCGAACGCCACGATCTCCAACCGGTCGGGACCCCTGAGGCGGCGTGCCTGCGATGCGGCGGACATGCCCGCCGCATCGCCGCCGATGACGACGAGGCGCTCTTTCGTACGGCTCATGCTCATGCGAACACGCTACGAGGACACGGCACCTTTGGCCGGATCCGGATCCGGCCCCGGTGCGGTGACGATCAGGCCCCACGGGAACACCTGGCCCCTGCGGGGCCGTCGGTGGTGTCTGAGAGGCTGGGGGACATGAGCGCACTGCACGCCCGCGCGGACGCGGGGCACGTCGTCGTCATCGGAGGCGGGATCGCGGGGCTGGCCGCCGCCCACCGGCTGCTGGACCGGGGCGCGCGGGTGACGGTCCTGGAGGCGTCGGACCGGCTCGGCGGCAAGCTGCTGCCCGGCGAGATCGCGGGCGTGCGGGTCGACCTCGGGGCCGAGTCGATGCTGGCCCGGCGCCCCGAGGCGGTGGCGCTGGCCCGTGCGGTGGGCCTCGGGGACCGGCTCCGGCCGCCGGCCACGGCGACCGCCTCGATCTGGACCCGCGGCGCCCTGCGGCCGATGCCCAAGGGCCATGTCATGGGCGTCCCCGGCACCGCGTCCGCGCTCCTCGGCCTCCTCTCCGACGAGGGCCTGCGCCGCATCGAGGAGGACGCACACCTGCCGCGCACGGAGGTCGGCGACGACGTCGCGGTCGGGGAGTACGTGGCGGACCGCCTCGGCCGCGAGGTCGTCGACCGCCTGGTGGAACCCCTGCTGGGCGGGGTGTACGCGGGCGACGCGTACCGCATCTCGATGCGCTCGGCGGTACCGCAGCTCTTCCAGGCGGCGCAGTCCCACGACTCGCTGACGGAAGCCGTCCGCGACATCCAGGCGAAGACCGCCGCGGCCGTGCAGGCGGGCCCGGTGTTCATGGGCATCGAGGGTGGCGTCGGCCGGCTTCCGCAGGCCGTCGCGGAGTCGGTCCGGGCCAGGGGCGGCGAGATCCTGCTGAATTCCGTCGTGGACCGGCTGCACCGCACCGGCGAGGGCTGGCAGGTCCTGGTCGAGGACCGTCTGTACGAGGCGGACGCGGTGGTCGTCGCCACCCCCGCCCCGCAGGCCGCCCGCCTGCTGCGCACCGCGTCCCCCGAGGCCGCCGCCGAACTGCGCGCCGTCGAGTACGCCTCCATGGCCCTGGTCACCCTCGCCTACCGCCGCGCCGACGCCGACCTTCCCGACGGCAGCGGCTTCCTGGTGCCGCCGGTCGACGGACGCACGATCAAGGCGTCGACCTTCGCCTCCCGGAAGTGGGGCTGGATCGCCGACGAGAACCCCGACCTGCTCGTCCTGAGGACGTCCGTCGGGCGGTACGGGGAGACCGAGATCCTCGATCACGAGGACGCCGACCTGGTGGCCGTCTCGCGCAGCGACCTGTGGGAGGCGACCGGTCTGGACGCCACCCCGGTGGAGACCCGCGTCACCCGCTGGACCGACGGCCTGCCCCAGTACCCCGTCGGCCACCACGCGCGCGTGGCCCGCGTCCGCGAGTACGTCGCGAAGCTCCCGGGACTGGCCGTCTGCGGTGCGGCGTACGACGGGGTCGGCATCCCCGCCTGCATCGCGAGCGCGTACGCGGCCGTCGACCAGCTGGGCGGCGATCTGCGCGGCGTGCAGGAGCTCACCGCCAACCCGGTGCAGAGCCTCCACGGCGGAGCGGGAGAATAGGCACATGAGTGACGACGCCCCCACCACCGAGTCCGGCAGGATCCCGAACAAGGGCAAGCTGGCCAAGGACCTCAACGAGGTCATCCGTTACACGCTGTGGTCCGTCTTCAAGCTGAAGGACGTGCTGCCCGAGGACCGCGCCGGGTACGCCGACGAGGTCCAGGAGCTGTTCGACCAGCTCGCCGCGAAGGACGTGACCATCCGCGGTACGTACGACCTGTCGGGCCTGCGCGCCGATGCCGACCTCATGATCTGGTGGCACGCGGAGACCAGCGACCAGTTGCAGGATGCGTACAACCTCTTCCGCCGCACGAAGCTGGGCCGCGCCCTCACCCCGGTCTGGTCGAACATGGCGCTGCACCGCCCCGCCGAGTTCAACCGTTCGCACATCCCGGCGTTCCTCGCCGACGAGACGCCGCGCAACTATGTGAGCGTCTACCCGTTCGTGCGCTCGTACGACTGGTACCTGCTGCCGGACGAGGACCGCCGCCGGATGCTCGCGGACCACGGCAAGATGGCCCGCGGCTACCCGGACGTGCGCGCCAACACGGTCGCCTCGTTCTCCCTCGGCGACTACGAGTGGGTCCTCGCCTTCGAGGCCGACGAGCTGCATCGCATCGTCGACCTCATGCGCCATCTGCGCGGCTCCGAGGCCCGGATGCACGTCCGCGAGGAGATCCCCTTCTTCACCGGCCGCCGCAAGTCGGTGGCCGAGCTGGTCGCCGGTCTCGCCTGACCGCGGCGCAACCGCGCCGGGCACCCCGGGGTGCCCGGCGCGTCAGCCCGTCACGGGGGGAGGCGGACTGGACGTGGCGGGCGGCAGCGGCGTGCGGTCGGGAGTGCTATCGGGGCCGGGGTGACACCGAGCCGGGGCCCGTGAGTCGTACGACTCGGGAGACTCGGTGCCGCAGCAGTGCCCGGCGGGCGGCCCGCGCCAGCCGGGCCGCGGGATGCCGGGACGGCGGGGTGGGCCCCGAGCGCTCCAGCCACCAGTCGCGCAGCCGTCGCCGCGCCCCCTCGTCCTCGGGGAGCCCGGTCCGCAGCAGGTGCTCGGCGAAGTCGAGGGCGTCGCGCCGGTAGCCCCCGGTCATCGGACGGCTCTGGGCGTAGTCCAGGAAGACCCGCCGGTACGCCTCCCCGAGGATCACCGGCAGTTCGGGCGCGACCTTCGCGACGACACCGGCCCGCTTGGCGGCCAGGGCGCGCGCCTGCACCCCGAGCCGTACCCGGTCGAATCCCTCGGGCACGGGAGTGCCGGCGACAAGGCAGGACAGCAGCGCGGCCTGCGCGAGCGCGAGCCGCTCACGCGCGGCGGCGCCACCACGACCGCCACCGTCTCCTTCACGGCCGGATCCCGGGCCCAGGCGTGCTGCCGACTTGCCCGGTCCCGTGTCCCTCGCCGACTCGTCCGTACCCGTCTGGCCCGCCGACCGGGTTCCCGCCTTCTCGACCGTCCGCCGGATGGCGGACAACTCCCGCTCCAGTTCGCCCTGTTCGGGGAAGTCGTCGTCGCGCTCCAGAAGTACCCCGGGCGGGGTGGCGCGGGACGCGAGGTCGGCCAGGATGTCGAGCACCGGTTGCGGCACCGGGTGGGCGTGGCTGTCGTGCCAGACGCCGTCGCGTTCGAAGCCGCCCGCGACATGGACGTACGCGATGGCCTCGACGGGCAGCTCGTCCAGCGCCTTGGCCGGGTCCTCGCCCCGGTTGACATGGTTGGTGTGCAGATTGGCGACGTCGATCAGGAGTCGTACGCCGGTACGGTCGGCCAGGTCGTACAGAAACTGTCCCTCGGTCATCTCCTCGCCCGGCCAGGAGATCAGCGCCGCGATGTTCTCCACGGCGAGCGGCACCGGAAGCGCGTCCTGGGCGATGCGCACGTTCTCGCACAGGATGTCCAGCGCGTCGCGCGTGCGCGGGACCGGGAGCAGATGGCCCGCCTCCAGCGCCCGCGAGGCGGTCAGCGGCCCGCCGGCCCGTACGAACGCGATGTGCTCGGTGACCAGCGGCGAGCCCAGGGCCCCCGCGCACTCCGCGAGCGCGACCAGCCGTGCCTCGTCGGGGCGGTCCGCGCCGCCGAGACCGAGGGAGACACCGTGCGGGACGACGGTGACCCCGCGCTCGCGCAGACGCACCAGCGACTCGGGGAGGTGACCGGCGCACACGTTCTCGGCCACGGTCTCGACCCAGTCGATGCCGGGCATCCGCTCCACGGCGTCGGCGATCTCCGGCCGCCACCCGATGCCCGTACCCAGACGCTCCATCGTCCCCTCCTCCGCCATGGATCACCCGGCGCGCTCTCGCCCGGCCGCCGCCCCCGGCCGGCCCCGTGGTTCCCGCCCCGTCCCCGCCCCGCCCGTCCCCGTCGACGACCGTCACTGCCGGTGTGACGGAGTGATGGCCCCGGCCCCCGAGGCCGAACCCTCCCCGAGGACCTTCAGAGCAACATTTGAGGTTCCGCCCGGCGCCCGCCGCCCAGCTCGCCGCCCGCCGCCGGACGTTCTCCGAGCCCCCGCCCCCACTTCCACTCCAACGGAGGGCACTACGGCACGCGGCACCCAGGAAGAGCTGCTGGTGACCATGCGGCCTCTCGCGGCCGAGGCCCACCCCTACCTGGAGGAACCGTGATCACCCGTCCCCACAGGCACCGCCGGCGCGGTGCGGTCGCTCTCGTCCTGGCCGCCCTCGTGACCTCCCCCGGCGTGGCCCCGGCGCACGCGGCCGCGCCGTCGCAGGACGCCTGTCACACCGTGGGCGACTCGATGCCCCACGGTGACTGCGGGCCCTTCCGCCAGGTCTTCGCCGACGACTTCAACGGCCAGTACGTGCCGCTCGGGGCCTTCACCGGCTGTGCCGGGGACGGCGACTTCCACTGCGCGGGCCTCAGGATGTTCGGCGCCGTCTACCAGCAGTTCGGCGCCTATCCGCGCGGCTGGTACGACACGGCCAACCCCAAGAACCACTCCAACGGCAACACCCGCACCTTCGGCGGCGAGTACCGCGCCGACGACACCACCTGGATCGGCCCGTCCTCCAGCGGCGACGGGCAGCTGCACGTGCGCATGTACCGGCCGCCGGTCGGCGACAACCATGTGTCCGCGCCGGTGCCGCTGGGCTGTATGAACATCCGCTACGGCAAGTTCAGCGAGCGCTGGCGTGTGCACGGCACACTCGACGGCTACAAGATGGCACATCTGCGCTACGCCGGAAGCGAGATCGACTTCCCCGAGGCAGGCGAGAACTTCGCCTACGACCCGATCAGTGCCTTCGTCCACGGCTTCCGCGAGTACAACGCCGACGTCTTCGGCCGCTGGACCGACTGGCACACCAGCACCTACGAGATCACCCCGTCGGGCGTCACCTTCTACCTGGACGGCAGGAGGATCGGCGGAGTGTCGGGCGACAACCCCGACGCCACGCCCTGGGTGCTCCAGAACGAGTCGAGCCTCGGCGGTCACTACGCCGCCCGGGGCTCTTCCGTCCAGATCGACACGACCTGGCTGACCTGCTACCGATACCAGGCGGCGCGCGGATGACCCCGGCGCGGGATGGGGTGGGAGAAGCGGACCGGACACTCTCCGTCACACGGTGTGGATGTCCGGCCGGACCTCCACGATGATGTCCGCGTCCGCCGCCTCGCCCTCCTCCTCGCGCCAGAGGAAGACCCGTACGTGCTTGGCCCGGGGCTGGCCGCACGCCTTCCACTCGGTCATCAGGTCGGCGACGACGAGGGCGACGGCGTACTGGGCGCCCTCGCTCGAGTCGGCGGCGCTGATCGTGCCCCGCCACCGTGCGGGGTCGCTGCCGTAGGGGCGCCATCCCTCCGAGCCGTGCGGCTCGAACACCCGGTACACCCAGTCCGTCTCGGTGCCCATAACGCCGATCCTGTCACCAAGGCGTTCCCGGTGCCGCATCGGAGGGACGGCGCGCGCCGCGCGCGGTCAGCGCCGGTGCAGGGCCGGGTGGTCCGCCACCACCGTGCAGCTGCCGGGGGCGATCTCCGTGAAGCCGGCGTCTCGCACCAACGGCAGCCCGGACGCGGTCAGTTCGGCCCAGCGGGCCGGAGGAGCGGTGCGGACCTGGAGCGGGAAGCCGGCGTCGCGCCAGGCGGCGCGCTCGTCGTCCGGCAGGTCCCACCAGGCGAGCTGCGCGCCGTGACCGGCCTGGGCCATCGCCTTGCCCGCGGACATCTCCAGGTCGGGGTTCAGCCACAGGACCGGCGTCGACGGCTCCGGCTCGAGAGGCGGCTCCGGGTCGTCGAGGTCCGTGCCCGAGACCTGGAGCCGGGCCAGGTCCTTGGGCCAGCCGTCCAGTGGTACCGGCGGGAAGACCCGTACCTCGGCGGACTTGCCGGTGATCGTGATGCCGGGCAGTGCCCCGGCCCGGAGCCACTCCGCGCCGCGCGCCCGGCGCACCACCTTGCGGATCCGCGCGTCCTGCCAGTCCCGCATGGCCTGGGCCCACTCGCCCTCGCCCAGCGAACGCGCGTCGCTGAGCATCACGAGCACGGCGCGCGCCGCGGTCTCGAGCGCGTCCGTACGCGCCGGGGGAGCGGCCCGCTCGATGCGCACCACCAGCGGCATGACGAACTGCGGAGCCTCGTCGCGCGCGGTGCGCTCGGAGCGGAAGGGGCTGTCCTGGCCGTCGTGCGGGGAGTCCGCCGACGTTGCGGGGGTCTGGTCACTGCTCACGACGCAAGTGTGCCAGGACGGAAGATCGGGTCATCGGGTGAGTCGTCCTCCGGCGCAGGTGGCGGCCGCCTGGGCCTACCGGCGTCCGCTCGGCGCTCCGACCAGCTCGGAGACCTTGACGAAGCGGTAGCCCCGTTTGCGCAGCTCGGGCACCAGCTTGCGCACCGCCGGTTCGGTCACCGGCGCGGCGCTTCGCGTGCAGTGCATGATCACCACGGAGCCGGGCCGCACCCCCCGCAGCACCCGTCGCGCCACCGCGCCCGCGTCCGCGGCGAGCGCGTCCCCGCTGACCACGTCCCATTGGATCGCGGTGATCCCGAGCGGGCTGAGCGCGCGCAGGGCGCGGTTGTCGTAGCAGCCGCCGGGAAAGCGGAAGTACCGCATCGGGCGGGCGACGCCCGCCTTGCGGATCGCCGTGAAGGCGCGCTCCACGTCCGCGCGCATCTTCGCCGCGGGCAGCACCGGCAGCCCGTAGCAACTGTCGGTGAACGAGTAGTGACTGTAGGAGTGGTTGGCGACCTCGAAGAGCGGATCCCTGCCGATGTCCCGGGCCTCTCCGGGGTACTGGTCGGCCCATCGGCCGGTCATGAACAGGGTGGCCGGCACCTTCAGCTCGCGCAGCGCCTCGATCAGCTCGGGATTGTCGAAGTGCTCGCCGTGCGCCGCCCGCGGCCCGTCGTCCGCGGTCATGTCCGCGTCGAAGGTGAGGGCGACGGTCTTCTTCTGTGTCCGCGCGCTCATGAAGACCGGCGTCAGTCCGGGAGACCCGGGCCCGGGCAGCGGCATCCCGGAAACGGCCGTCCAGGGCGACGCCGAGGACGGCGCCGACGGCCGTCCGAGGCCTTGCGGGGCTCCGCAGGCGGCCAGGACGGCGCCGCACGCCCAGACGGCGGCGATCCGTCGTACAGGAGAGATCACCGCACCAACGTACGGTCGCGCCTACGAGGAGATCGGTCCCGGCGCCGGTGCGCCGGGCCGGTACGACGGCGAAGTCACCTGGCTGGGCTGCAGCGGACGCCCGGCTCGGTCGACCCCTCGGAAGGGAGCCGGCCGAGGCGGGCGGCGCAGGGTCACTTGTCGCGGCTGGCCGAGGCGGGGGCGGGGGCCGACGGCACGTCCTCGGTCGGGGGCTCCGCCCACAGCTCCGGAGGGGCCTCGCCCGAGGGGGTCGAGGCACCTTCGCCGAGGGGGACCTGGGCGAGCCCGTGCGCAGGCGCCGAGGTCGCCTCCGCCGCGGCTGCCTCCGGCTGCTGCGGTGCCGTCCCGTCCGCCGGCGCCGACGGGTTCTCGGCCGGCTGTTCCGGAGCGTCGGAGGCCGGCTGCTCCGGCGCGTCGAGGGCCGAGTGCGCCCCGTCCTGCCCCGTCGCGCCCTGCGCCCGCTCCAGGAACCGCAGCAACTCGACCGGAAACGGCAGGACCAGCGTGGAGTTCTTCTCCGCCGCGACCGCCACCACGGTCTGCAGCAGCCGCAGCTGGAGCGCGGCGGGCTGCTGCGACATCACCCCGGCGGCCTCCGCCAGCTTCTTGGACGCCTGGAGTTCCGCGTCCGCGTTGATGACGCGCGCCCGGCGCTCTCGGTCCGCCTCCGCCTGACGGGCCATCGACCGCTTCATCGTGTCGGGCAGCGACACGTCCTTGATCTCGACCCGGTCGATCTGCACGCCCCAGCCCACGGCCGGGCTGTCGATCATCAGCTCCAGGCCCTGGTTGAGCTTCTCCCGGTTGGACAGGAGATCGTCCAGATCGCTCTTGCCGATGATCGAGCGCAGCGAGGTCTGCGCCATCTGCGAGACCGCGAACCGGTAGTCCTCGACCTGGATGACCGCGTTCGCCGGGTCGATCACCTTGAAGTAGACGACGGCGTCCACGCGTACCGTCACATTGTCCCGAGTGATGCCCTCCTGCGCCGGGATCGGCAGCGTCACGATCTGCATGTTGACCTTCTGCAGCCGGTCGACGAAGGGAACGATCACGGTGAAGCCGGGCGGCCTCGCCGGACCGAGCAGCCGCCCGAAGCGGAACACGATCCCGCGCTCGTACTGCTTGACCACCCGGGCCGCCGCGGACACGTACACGAGCCCCACGGCGCCGAGTCCGACCAGCGCACCCACCAGCTCCGAGAGCATGACGACCTCCTCACCGAGAGGTCCGGTGCAACCTGTGCACCCGGCATATCCGGATGCATCCGCACTTGCCTCACAATCACGATAATTCCGTCGAGGTCCACGAAGCGAGGGCCCGCCGGTGCGGCACCGGCGGGCCCTCGTGGGTCGGGGTCCGGAGCGGCCCTGGGGTCAGCCGCCGGACGTCAAGCGGACGGGTTCCGTCCCTGCCGCGCTGTGCCGTTCCGCCCAGTTCTCCAGGGCCGTACGACAGGCATGGTCCAGATGATGCAGCCCGGCCAGATCGAGCTGCACCGGCCGGTCCTGCGGCAGCGCCTCCAGGCTGTCGAGGATCTTCGGCAGCCGCAGGAACGTCGCATTGCCCGACAGATACGCCTGCACGGGGCCCGCACCCTTGTCGATGACCTCCAGCCGGACGTGCGAGGCCTCCCACGCCGTCTTCAGCACGGCCAGCGCGAGCCCGATGAGCACGCCCTCGAACATGCTGATCGCCACGATGGACACCGCGGTGACCAGCAGGATCAACGCCTCGCCCCGGTGCTCGCGCCACAGGGCCACGAGCGGCCGTACGGGGACGAGTTTGGCGCCGGAGTACACGAGAACACCGGCCAGCGCCGGGATCGGTATGTACGCCAGCGCGGACGGCAGCAGCGCCGCGAACAGCAGCAGCCACACTCCGTGCAGCACCCGTGACGCCTTGGTGCGGGCCCCCGCCTGGACATTGGCCGCGCTGCGCACGATCACCGCGGTCATCGGCAGCGCCCCGAGCAGCCCGCACACCGTGTTGCCGGCGCCCTGTGCCATCAACTCCCGGTTGTACTGCGTGCGCGGACCGTCGTGGAGCCGGTCCACCGCGGCGGCGCTGAAGAGGGACTCGGCGGACGCGATCAGTGTGAACGCGACGATCGTGCCGAGCAGACCCGGGTTCGCCAGCTCGCCGAAGGCGCTCGGGGAGGGCGGCTGGACCGAGCCGAGCAGCCCCTTCACCTCGACCGTGGCCACCGGCAGTCCGAGGGCCACGCCGGCGAGGGTGGCGAGGCCGACCGCGGCGAGCGGACCGGGCACCGTGCGCACCGCGCGCGGCAGATGCTTCCACAGCACGAGGACGGCGATGGTCCCCGCGCCGAGGGCCAGGGAGGCCGGCGCCCGGGTGCTCGACGCGGCGTCGATCAGTGCCCCGGGCAGTCCGGCTATCTTGCCCGGGCCCGAGGCCGGGGCCTTCGCCCCGAGCACGGAGTACAGCTGGCCCGCGATCAGCACCAGGCCGATGCCGGCCAGCATGCCCTCCACGACGGAGACCGAGATGGCGCGGAACCAGCGTCCGAGCCGCAGCGCGCCCATGAGCAGCTGGAGCACGCCGGTGGCGAGCACGATCACCCCGAGCTGCGGCAGTCCGAACTCCCGTACCGCCTCGAAGACCAGCACGGTCAGCCCGGCCGCGGGCCCGGACACCTGGAGGCTGCTGCCGCGCAGTACTCCGGTGACCAGGCCGCCCACGATGCCGGTGATCAGGCCCAGTTCGGCGGGCACGCCGGAGGCGACGGCCACGCCCACGCACAGCGGGAGCGCGACCAGGAAGACCACGAGTGAGGCGGTGAAGTCCTGCCTGAGGTAGGGGAATTTGCTCATCGGGCCGCTCACAGGGCTTCGAAGGTGTCGGTGGCGCTGCGGTGTTCGTGCACGGCTCCGGTGTGCACCTCGTAGTACCAGCCGTGCAGGCGCAACAGGCCCGCGGTCAGCCGCTGTTCCACACACGGGTAGGACCGCAGGCGCAGCAACTGCGCGAGCACGTGGTTCTGTACGGCGTCCGCGACCGCCGGGTCCTCAGCGTCGGCCGCCCGCGGTTCGGGCGCGGCGTGCGCCAGCCAGTCGCGCACGGCGGGGACGGCGGTCAGGTCGTCGCCGCGCACCAGCGCGCCGACAGCACCGCAGTGGGAGTGGCCGCAGACGACGACGTCCCTGACGCCGAGCACCTCCACGGCGTACTCGATGGTGGCCGCCTCGCTGGTGGGATGCTCGGAGGCGTACGGGGGCACGATGTTGCCCGCGGTGCGCAGTTCGAAGAGTTCACCGGGCCGGGCTCCGGTGATCAGCGCGGGTACGACCCGGGAGTCGGAGCAGGTGATGAACAGGACCTGCGGGGACTGGCCCTCGGCCAGCCGGGCGAACTCCTCGGGGCGCTGTCCGTGCGCACGGGCGTGATCGATGAGGGGTTGCATTGTCAGTTCCTCCTGGCGCGCTTCGTTCGGCGCGTCGGCGTACGAGAACGTGGCATATGCGGGTACGGCGACATGGCCCCACGTCGACGCGCTCGGCCAACGTGGCGTGGTGAGGGGATGGCGCTGTCAGTCCGTACCGGACGGATGGCTCAGCAGCGGAACACCTGGAGTGCCGCGGGAGTGTGAACCATCGAGGGTCTGGATATGTGCCGCCCGGCGGGCCGGGCGGCCGGGGCGTCGCACTCCGACGACGCCGGCGCGGGGTTCCCCGGCACTGGTTCCACGGCCGTGCGATGGCGGTCGCGGGTGCGCGGCGGGGCGGCCGGGACCGCCGGGTGCCGGGTCCCGCCGCGCAGGACGGCCTCGTCCGAGTCGTCCGCGCGCTTGTGCATGACCGGCTCCGGGGAGCCGGCGGCGGTCAGCTGGGTCCGGTGCGCGGAGGCGAAGGAGGGGGTGGGCGCGACGAGCTGCAGGGCGAGCAGGAGAGCGGACAGCGCCGTCAGCACCCACCGGACCGTCGTGCCGCGAACCATGCGCCCCCCTTCCCGCTGCGTGCGTGCGTCACTGATGACGTGACCAACACGTTAACCCGGCCGACTCGTTTGCAGGGTTAACTTCACGTTTCAGGTAAAGGAGAGCCCAAAAAACGAGGTGAGGATGGCCGGAACGCGCCGACGGCGCACAACCGTTTGGGCCTGTTACGCCTTTACGAGACCCTCTGCGTCACGGGCGAGGGCGGTGAGACGGGAGATCGCGCGGAAGTACTTCTTGCGGTAACCGCCCTTCAGCATCTCCTCGCTGAACAACTGGTCGAACGGCAGCCCGGAGGCGAGCACCGGCACCTCCCGGTCGTAGAGCCGGTCCGCGAGCACGACCAGCCGCAGCGCCGTCGACTGGTCCGGCACCGGCCCGACATCGGTCAGGCAGACGGCCTTCACCCCGTCGGTCAGTGCCCCGTAACGGCTCGGGTGGACGCGGGCCAGGTGCTCCAGGAGGTCGGGGAAGGCGTCGAGCGAGGCGCCCTCGGTGGCGTACGCCGCCTTCGCGACCTGCTCCTCGGTGAACGGAGCCGGGGCCTCGGGCAGTCCGCGGTGCCGGTAGTCCTCGCCGTCGATGCGCAGCGCGCGGAAGTGCGCGGACAGACCCTGGATCTCCCGCAGGAAGTCGGCGGCGGCGAACCGGCCCTCACCGAGCTTGCCCGGCAGGGTGTTGGAGGTGGCGGCGAGGGCGACGCCCGCCTCGACGAGCTTGCCGAGCAGGGTGGAGACGAGGACGGTGTCACCGGGGTCGTCGAGCTCGAACTCGTCGATGCACAGCAGCCGGTGCCCGGAGAGCGTCCGTACCGTCTGCTGGAAACCGAGCGCGCCGACCAGGTTGGTCAGCTCCACGAAGGTGCCGAAGGCCTTGAGTGCGGGCTCGGCCGGGGTGGCGTGCCACAGGGAGGCGAGCAGATGGGTCTTGCCGACGCCGTAGCCGCCGTCGAGGTAGACACCGCGGGGGCCGGTCGGGGTCTTGGGGGCCTTCGCCCTGCCGAATCCGAAGAGCGAGCGCCTGGCGGGTGCGGCCGGGCCGCCGAGACCTGTGGCGAAGCTCTCCAGGACGCGCACCGCCTCGCTCTGGCTGGGCTGGTTCGGGTCCGGGATGTACGTCGAGAAGCGGACCGAGTCGAAGCGCGGGGGCGGCACCATCTCGGCGACGAGCCGGTCGGCGGGGACGTGCGGCTCGCGGGCGCACAGGGACAACGGGACCGCTTCGGCTATCGGTTCGATCCCGGAGGCGGCGGAGGAGGAGGACACGGTTATCCATGCTAAAGGCCGTGCCACACTGCACGTCATGCGACGCCTGTTCCCTGTGACCGACGAGACAGCGCCCGGACCGGCCGGCACACCCCCCGGGGGTGTGGAGGCCGGCGTGGCGGGCGGGCCGCCCGCCACGGACACCGCCGACCGGGAGTGGAGCCTTCAGGAGTTGGCCGCGGCGTACGCGTACCCCGAGCCCGGCCCCGGCGGCCGGGAGCCCTGGCTGCGCGCCAACATGGTCAGCACCCTCGACGGCGCCGCACAGCACGACGGGCGCTCCCAGCCCATTTCGGACGCCGCCGACATGCGGATCTTCGGCACGCTGCGGGGGCTGGCGGACGTCGTGCTGGTGGGTGCCCAGACGGTACGGCAGGAGGGCTATCGCCCGGCACGTGCGCGTGCGGCCTTCGCGGGGCTCCGGGAGGCGGCCGGGCAGGCCGCCGCACCCGCGATCGCCGTGGTCAGCGCGAGTCTCGACCTGGACTTCTCCTGGCCGCTGTTCACCTCGCCGCTGGTGCCCACGCTGGTGCTGACCGGGGCCGCCGCGGCGCCGGACCGGGTGGCCGCGGCCGAGCGGGCGGGCGCCCGCGTGCTGATCGCCGGGGACGGCATGGGGGTGGACCCCGCCCGCGCCGTACGGGCCCTGGCGGACCTCGGGATGACCCGGCTGCTCACCGAGGGCGGCCCCCGTCTGCTCGGGCAGCTGATCGCCGCGGGCGTCCTGGACGAGCTGTGTCTGACGGTCTCCCCGATGCTCACGGCGGGTGACGCGCAGCGCATCGCCGGGGGCCCGTCGGTGGCGGTGCCCGAGCGCTTCGGGCTGGTGTCGCTGCTGGAGGAGGAGGGATTCCTCTTCAGCCGCTACCGGAGGACCTGACGGCGTCCAGCCGCTCCGGCCGGACGGGCGACGACCCCGGTCGGACCCGGCTGTCCTCCCCAGGCAGACTAGATCTTGCAAACCCTGTGCGATCACGGGGCAGGATGGTTTCCGCAGGGCCTCTACGGCCCACGGACGACAGAGGCCCCCGGCGGGGTCCTCACAGGAAGGGGCGCCTGCCGTGTTCACGAGCGTACTGATGATCGAGAAAGCCCTCACGACGGCCGACGTGGAGTTCGTCACGACCTTGCACGGTGAGGAGGCGGTCGCGTTCCGCGTGCTGCTGCAGCCGCGCGGCGACCAGGCCGACCGCCTGCTGCGGGCCATCGACGACATCGCCCTCGGCGAGCTGGACGAGGCCGCGCACGAGCGGGAGACCCCGGAGGGCAAGGACGCCGCGGCCCTCGGGCAGCAGGCCCTGGAGGTGTCGCTGACCGCGCTGCGGGCGACCGGCAGCGAGGCGGAGGGCCGCCTCATCGAGGACCATCCGCTGGACGCGCTGAAGAAGCTGGTCGACGAGGTCGAGGCGGACGAGGTGATCGTGCTGACCGACCCGCACTACGTGGAGGAGTTCTTCCACCGCGACTGGGCTTCCAGGGCCCGGCACAAGGTGGGCGTGCCGGTGCTGAAGCTGTTCTCGCACAGCAAGGCGTGAGCGGCGCGGAGAAACCGTCGCGCGCGCGATAGGACTAGGGTGGTGTGCCGCTCGACGTTCGCTGTACCACTCCAGGAGACGCATATGGCCCCGGGCCTTCCCACCGCCATGGACCGACCGCACTTCATCGGCATCGGCGGCGCCGGAATGTCGGGCATCGCCAAGATCCTCGCGCAGCGCGGCGCCCGGGTGGCGGGCAGCGACGCCAAGGACTCGGCGACCGCCGAGGCCCTGCGGGCGCTGGGGGTGACCGTGCACATCGGGCACGCCGCCGAGCATCTCGCCGACGACGCCACCTGCGTGGTCGTCTCCTCCGCGATCCGGGCCGACAACCCGGAGCTGGCGCGCGCGGCGGAGCTGGGCATCCCCGTGGTGCACCGCTCGGACGCGCTCGCCCGCCTGATGGACGGCCTGCGCCCGATCGCGGTCGCCGGCACCCACGGCAAGACGACCACCACGTCGATGCTCGCGGTGTCCCTCACCGAGCTCGGCCTCGCCCCGTCGTACGCCATCGGCGGCGACCTGGACGCCCCCGGCTCCAACGCGCTGCACGGCGAGGGCGACATCTTCGTCGCCGAGGCCGACGAGAGCGACCGCAGCTTCCACAAGTACGCGCCCGACGTCGCGATCGTCCTCAACGTCGAGCTGGACCACCACGCGAACTACGCGTCCATGGAGGAGATCTACGAGTCCTTCCAGACGTTCGCGGGCAGGATCGTGCCCGGCGGCACACTGGTGATCACCGCCGACCACGAGGGCGCGCGTGAGCTCACGCGACGGCTGGACGGCTCGGTGCGGACGGTGACGTACGGCGAGTCGGACGACGCCGACGTACGCATCCTCTCGGTGGTCCCGCAGGGTCTGAAGAGCCGGGTGACGGTGGTCCTGGAGGGCACTGAGCTGACCTTCACGGTCTCCGTCCCGGGCCGCCACTACGCGCACAACGCGGTCGCGGCGCTGGCGGCGGGCGTGGCGCTGGGGGTCCCGGCGGCCGAGCTGGCCCCGGCCCTGGCCGCGTACACGGGCGTCAAGCGCCGTCTCCAGCTCAAGGGCGAGGAGGCCGGCGTCCAGGTCATCGACTCCTACGCGCACCACCCCACGGAGATGACCGCGGATCTGGAGGCGATGCGGGCCGCGGCCGACGGCTCCCGCATCCTGGTCGTCTTCCAGCCCCACCTCTTCTCCCGCACCCAGGAACTGGGCAAGGAGATGGGCGAGGCGCTGGCCCTCGCGGACGCCTCCGTGGTTCTGGACGTCTACCCGGCCCGCGAGGACCCCATCCCGGGCGTGACGAGCGAGCTGATCATCGCGGCGGCCCGGGCGGCGGGCGCCGACGTGCAGGCCGTCCACGACAAGGCGGAGGTCCCCGAGGCGGTGGCGGGAATGGTGAAGCCGGGCGACCTGGTTCTCACCATGGGAGCGGGCGATGTCACCGACCTCGGCCCGCACATCCTGGATCGTCTGTCGAAGTAAGGGGCTGACACAGCATGGCGTACGACGTCGAGAAGCCGGACGAGCAGTGGCGCGCGGAGCTCAACCCGTCCGAGTACGCGGTCTTGCGTCAGGCCGCGACGGAGCCCGCCTTCACCGGTGAGTACACCGACACCAAGACCAAGGGCGTCTACTCCTGCCGGGCCTGCGGTGCCGAACTCTTCACCTCGGGCACGAAGTTCGAGTCCCACTGCGGCTGGCCGTCCTTCTACGACCCGAAGGACACCGACGCGGTGGAACTGATCGAGGACCGCTCGCACGGGATGGTCCGCACCGAGGTGCGCTGCGCCCGCTGCGGATCGCACCTCGGGCATGTCTTCGAGGGCGAGGGCTATCCGACTCCGACGGATCAGCGGTACTGCATCAACTCGATCTCGCTGCGGCTGCAGCCCGACGAGGGCTGACACCGGACGGCTCGCGGCTCCCCCGGACACCGGGAGCCGCAGTCGTATCTGCGAGGCAGAAGGCCCTTCCCCTCTCGCAGGGGCCAGGGCCTTCCCGCTTCTCGGCGGGCGGATGCGTTTGTGGAGGGTCACCGCGTGGGTAGCGTTGCCCACGGAGGTGGTGACCCGTGAGCCCGTCCCCCGTGGGGCCGGCCGTCGGCACCGGACCGGCGGCGCAGCTCGCGCTGACCGGGGACCTCGCGCGTCCGGTCCGGCTGACCGTGCGCGACCTCGGCGCCTGGCCCCAGCACCGGGTAGGGGTGACCTTCGAGTGCGCCACCAGCGGCGTACGGCGACACCGGTTCACCGGCCCGCTGCTGTACGACGTGCTGTCCGCCGCGGGCCCCGGCTTCGACCCCGCGCGGCGCAAGGACCGGCTCCGCTTCCTGATCGCGGTGACCGGCGCGGACGGTCATCATGTGCTGTTGTCCTGGGCCGAGATCGACCCCGACTTCGGGCGTGCGCCCGTGCTGCTCGCGGGCAGCATCGACGACACCCCGCTCGACCGGGCGGGGCCCCAACTCGTGCTGCCCCAGGACCGCTGCGGGGCGCGGTACGTCAGTGGCGTGAACGCGATCCGGGTGGACGGCGCCTTCAGGGTGTGGGCCTGACGGTGACGGCGACGGCGGCCTTCCCGGCGTAGGGCTCGGGCCGACCGTCAGGTCACCCGCCATAGGGCCGCAACACTCGCCGTCTACACTCTCCCCGCAACGGTCCGTGCGACATCGGCCGGGGATCGGGCCGCTCCTGCCACACCCGAAGGGTATTCGGCGCTTTGATACGGATAGATTCAGTCACCAAGCGGTACCCGGACGGCACGGTGGCGGTCGACCGGCTGTCCCTGGAGATACCGGACCGCTCGATCACCGTTCTCGTCGGTCCCTCCGGCTGCGGCAAGACCACGACCCTCCGCATGATCAACCGGATGGTCGAGCCGAGCGAGGGCACGATCACCATCGACGGCGTCGACATCGGCCGGCAACCCGTGAACTCGCTGCGCCGATCCATGGGTTACGTCATCCAGAACGCGGGCCTCTTCCAGCACCGCACCATCGTCGACAACATCGCGACCGTGCCCCGGCTGCTCGGCTGGAGCAAGGACCGCGCCCGCACGCGCGCCCGGGAGCTGATGGAACGGGTCGGCCTCGACGCCTCGCTCGCCAAGCGGTACCCCTATCAGCTCTCCGGCGGGCAGCAGCAGCGTGTCGGCGTGGCGCGGGCGCTCGCCGCGGACCCGCCGGTGCTGCTGATGGACGAGCCGTTCTCCGCCGTCGACCCGATCGTGCGCAAGGGCCTCCAGGAGGAACTCCTCCGGATTCAGGACGAATTGGGCAAGACCATCGTCTTCGTCACCCATGACATCGACGAGGCGATCCGGCTCGGCACGATGGTCGCCGTGCTGCGGACCGGTGGCCGGCTCGCGCAGTTCGCTCCGCCCGCCGAACTGCTCTCCGCCCCGGCCGACTCCTTCGTGGAGGACTTCCTCGGCACGGACCGGGGCATCCGGCGGCTGTCCTTCTTCACCTCCGGCGAACTGGAGTTGACGAAGAACCCGATCGTCGCCGTCGACTCCACCGCCGAGCAGATCGCCTCCCGCGCCACCTCGCAGGCGCCGTACCTTCTCGTCACCGACCTCGACGGCAGGCCGCTCGGCTGGAGCGAGCCGGAGAAGCTGGTCGCGGGGGACATCGCGCCCGAGCGACTGCTGCCGTACGGGCGGCCGTTCGTCCATGGCAGGGACTCGCTGCGCGCCGCGCTCGACGGCGCCGTGCTCTCGCCCACCGGCTGGGCGGTCGCCGTGGACGGCGAGGGCCGGGTGGCCGGGGTCGTCTCGCAGCAGACCGTCGGCGAGGCCATCCGCAGCGCCCACGCCGCGGGCGCGCCGGTGGACGAGCGTGACGACGAGCGGGAGGACACGCGGAAGGAGAAGGCCGCCGGATGAACCGGTTCTTCGACATCCCGAGCGACCTCCAGCACAGCTGGCTCGGCCTGATCGGGCTGCATCTGCGCGAGGCCCTGCTGCCCGTCCTGGCCGGTCTGGTCGCGGCCCTCCCGATCGCCCAGCTCTGCGTACGGTTCCGCTGGCTGTACCCGCCGGTGCTCGGCGTGACGACCGTGCTGTACGCCATCCCGTCGCTGGCGTTCTTCGTCGTCCTCATCGACTACACCGGCCAGACCGAGCTGACCGTCATGATCCCGCTGGCCGTCTACAGCCTGGTCGTGCTGGTCCCGGCGATCGTCGACGGCGTGCGCTCGGTGCCGCAGGAGACCCTCGACGCGGCCGCCGCCATGGGCTTCGGGCCGCTGCGCCGCTATGTCCAGGTGCAGTTGCCGATCGCCGTGCCCGCCATCCTCGCGGGCCTCAGGGTGGCGACCGTGTCCAGCATCAGCCTGGTCAGCGTCGGCATGCTGATCGGCAACCAGGGCGCGCTGGGCAACCTGCTGAACGACGCGAACATCTACCACCGGCCCGAGCTGGCCTGGAACTCCGTGCTCACCACGGCGGTCCTCGCCATCCTCGCCGACGGCCTGCTGGTCCTCGTACGCGTCCTGCTGACCCCCTGGATGCCGCGGGGCACGGGCCGCGGGCGGGCGAAGGGCGCCGAGGCCCGGCCCGAACCGGCCCTGCCCGCCCTGGAGGGGACCGTCCGGTGAACGTACTCCACTTCGTCAACGCCTTCTTCAGCGACAGCGCCCACTGGCACGGCTACGACGGCATCCCGCACCGTCTGCTCGAACACGTCCGGTACTCGCTCATCGCGCTCGCCATCGCGGCCGCGATCGGGCTGCCGATCGGCCTGATCACCGGCCACACGGGACGCGGCGGCAACACGCTGGCCCTGATCGCCACCGCCGCCCGGGCGCTCCCCAGCTTCGGCCTGCTGGTGCTGATGTTCATCCTGCTCGGGTTCGGGCTGCTGCCCGTGATGATCCCGCTGGTCGTGCTCGCCGTGCCGCCGATCCTGGTGACCACCTACGAGGCCGTGCGCTCCGTCGACCCGTCGCCCGTGGACGCCGCGCGGGGCATGGGGATGACCGAACCGCGGATCCTCTTCCAGGTCGAGGTGCCCGTCGCGCTGCCGCTGATCCTGAGCGGTCTGCGCTCGGCGGCCATCCAGATCGTCTCCACGGCCACCATCGCCGCGTACGTCAGCCTCGGCGGCCTCGGCCGGTACATCGTGGACGGGCTCTACCAGCGCGACTACGAGAAGGTCGTGGGCGGCGCCACGCTGGTGGCCGTACTGGCGCTGGTGACCCTCGGTGGGTTCTGGGCCGTGGCGCGGACCGCAGTGTCGCCCGGGGTGCGCAGAGGCGCCTGACGACGCGCGCGTGGGCCCGGCGGGGACACCCCCCGGGCCCTCGTCCGTCCTGCTCAGGCGTCCGTGAGGGCCAGTGCCCGTTCCAGTACGACGAGCAGCGCGTCCCGCACCGAGCCGCGCTCCCGGGCGTCGAAGACGACGACCGGCACGTGCGCGGCGACGTCCAGCGCCCAGCGGACCTCGTCCACGTCGTACTCCACCTTGCCGTCGAAGGCGTTGAGGGCGACCGCGAACGGGATCTGCCGGTGCTCGAAGTAGTCCACGGCCGCGTAGCAGTCGTCGAGGCGGCGGGTGTCGACGATGACGAGCGCGCCGACCGCGCCCTCCACGATGTCGTCCCACATGAACCCGAACCGCTCCTGGCCGGGCGTGCCGAACAGATACAGCTTCAGGGTCGGGTCGACGGTGATGCAGCCGAAGTCCATCGCGACCGTGGTCGTGGTCTTGCGCGGGGTGTGCGTGAGGTCGTCCACGCCCGCGGCGACCTCGGTGATCGCCGCCTCGGTGGTGAGCGGCTCGATCTCGGAGATCGACCCGACGGCGGTGGTCTTGCCCACCCCGAATCCGCCCGCTATCACCATCTTGACCGGGAGCGGCGGCCGTACGGCGGTCTGCGTCCCGGCACCGCGGGTGACGGGTTCAGTCGGTGTCACGGAGTACCCCCCGGGAGTCGGGAACGGCCCGGAGGCCATCGATAACCCTGCGCAGAACGGATGCGTGGTGGATGACGTCGGCCTGCGGCACATGCACCGTCAACTGCCCGGCGGCGCGCAGGTCCTCGGCCAGCACCCGGACCACGTTCAGATGCAGCCGCAGCCGGGACGCGATCTCCGCGATGGACTGCGGCTGTCTGCACGCGGCCACGATGTCGTGCTGCTCGAACGACAGTCCATCGAGTGCCTCAAGGCCGGCGGCGGTGGCCACCACCTGGGTCTCGAGGGGGACCGGCCGGCCGGACACCGTGGGCGCCACCCGGCCGGCGGTGACCAGGAACGGCCGTACGGCGGGGGCGGGACCGACGGGCCCCGGCTCGCCTTCCGCGCCGGCACCGTGCGCAGTGCGGCCGTCCGCCATGGGCGCTACTTCCTTCCTCGACCGGGCGCAGACCGGTCACCCCGTCGACGCGGCGCCGACGCTGTTCTTCAGTTCCAGCACGAGCTGGGGGCTGAGCGCGGCACCGGCCCGGTTGGCGAACAGGGTCATCTCGTAGGCGACGTTGCCCAGCTTGGCCTCCTTGTCGGTGACCACGCCGAGCACGGCGCCGCTGCCGATGGCGGAGACCAGCACATGGCCGCCCTCCAGATCGATGATGACCTTGTTGAGACCGCCCAGACCGTAGTTGCCGGAGGCACCGGCGGCCAGGCTGGTGATGCCGGAGACGATGGCGGCGAGCCGCTCCGAGTCGGCCGGCTCGCGCAGTTCGGAGACGGCGATGAGCAGTCCGTCCGAGGACACCGCGATGGCGTCGACGACGCCCGCGGTCTCGGTGGCGAAACGGTTGAGCAGCCAGGTGAAGTCGGCTGCGGCGGCCTGGAGGTCGGCCGGCGTGGTGCCTCCTACGGGGGTGTCACCTGTCGACTCGCTCACTGCTCCGCTCCTTCCGGGAGGTGGTTCTCATCGTGCGGGTCCTGCGTGTGGTGCATGTCCTGCGTGCCGTGCGCACGGGCCGGGGCGGGGCTGTCGCGGTGCGCGCGTTCCACCGCGGCCTCGAACTCCTCCAGCGCGGCGCGGACGGCCTCCGCGTCGGTGGGCCGGGAGACCTGCCGTGCGGCCCGCTCGACGGCATCGGCCGTGGTCCGCAGCGTCGCACCCCGGACGCGACGGCGCAGCGGCCGGGGCGTGCCCGGGCCCGGGTCGGCGTCGCGGCGGGGGACCCTCCGGGGCAGGGACCCCGTCCCGTCCACGACGGCGGGCTCGGATCCCGGCGCTGTGGCGTCCCCGGCGACGATGCCGGTCCGTCGCGCGGGCGTCGCGTCCTTCGCGATCGCGGCCCGCGCGGGCACCGGCCCCGACACGGCGGACGCGGGCACCGGTGCGGAGGTGGGAGCGGCCGTCGGGGCGCTCACCGGGCTCATCCTCAGCAGCAGCGACGAGGGGATCTCGACCGTCGCCGTGACACCGCCGCCGGGCGTACGGGACAGCACGACCCCGACCTCCCAGCGGCGCGCCAGCGTACCCACCACGAACAGGCCGAGCACCTTGGTCGGGACGACGTCCAGGCGCTCGCGACGGATCAGCCGGGCGTTCTCCTCGGCCAGCCGCTCGGCGCTCATGCCCAGGCCGTGGTCGGCGACCGAGACCACCGCGCCCTCGGCGCCCGCGGCCACCGTGACCTCGACGGGGCTGCCCGCGGGCGAGAACGAGACGGCGTTCTCCAGGAGTTCGGCGACCATCAGGGTCAGATCGCCGATGATGTCGGGCTCCACCATGACATCGGTCCCGGCCCGCAGCCGCACCCGCTGGAAGCCCTCGATCTGGCCGAGAGCGGCGCGCACGACATTGGTGAGCGCCGTGGGGCCGGAGTCCAGGACCGTCTCGCGGATGCCGGCGAGCAGCATCAGGCTGTCGGCGTTGCGGCGCAGGCGCACGGCGATGTGGTCGATGGAGTAGAGGCGTTCCAGGAGCGCGGGATCGGTCTCGCCGCGCTCCACCGCGTCGATCAGGGACAGCTGGCGGGTCGTCAGGTTGCTGACGCGGCGGCCGACGCTGCCGAACATCTCGGCGACGTTGCGGCGGCTGAGCACCTGGCGTTCCAGCAGCGCGGCGGCGGTGGTCTGCACATGGTTGAACGCCTCGGCGAGTTCGCCGATCTCGTCGTGCGCGGTGACGGGCATCTCCCGCAGCCGGGACGGGCCGTCGTCCTCGGCGTCGTCGTCGGCCACCCGGGCGAGTTCGCGGCCGGCGACCTCCGCGACCTGATGCGCTGCGGCGGTGAGGGCCTGCACCGGGCGGACCACCGAGCGGCGTACCGTCACGGAGAAGGCGATCCAGACGACGAAGCCGATCAGCGCGAGGTCGAGCAGCAGTCCCGCCCGCCACTGCGCGGTGTTCGAGGCGGTCTCGGCCCGGTCGGCGATCTGCTCGATGAGCGAGGCGGTGATCCTGAGCCGGCTGTCGGCCTGCTTCGGAAAGGCGGGGTAGTCGGCCAGCGCGTTCTGGAACGTCTGCCGGACCTGCGCCGTCGTGCCGGCCTGCAGCCCGCTGGGGTCGATCTGGAGCTCGGCGTAGGCCTGCGTGATCTCCCGCTGGGCCGCGTTGTGTTCCATGCCGGACAGCTCGTCCGTCTGGTCGTCGGCGGCGAACCGGTCGAAGCGGTCGGCCTGGTAGGTGTACAGCTCGTGGGAGCCGACCGCGCCCGTGAACTCGATGAGCGCGTTGGCGTCCCCGGTCGTCGCCGAGAACACGCCGGTCTCGAAGGCCGCGTGGGCGGCATCGGCGCGCAGCAGGGAGTCGAGCAGATTGCCGGTGAAGCTCGTCGCGAGATCCGCGTTGCGCTCCAGGGCGAGTCCGTCGATCAGGCCCTTGGCGGCGTTGGTGTAGGCCGGGTCGATGCTGTCGGCGGCCAGATAGCTCTGCTCGACGCTCTCCCGCAGGCTGGTGAGGCCCTCGACCTGCCTCAGGGCCTGGTCCTCCGTCGCCGGCAGCCGGTCGCCGAAGGTGCTGCGCACGGTACGGATCTGGGCGTCGACGGCCCGCTGGGCGTCGCGGTAGGCGGACAGGGAGGGGGTGCCGCCGTCGAAGGTGGCCTCGTAGCGCACGGAGAGCAGGACGGCCTGCTGGTGCTCGGCCTCCACCCGGTCGACGAGCCGTGCGACCTGGGTGCTGTCCCGGACGAGCCGGGCCGCCGACTCGGCGCTGCTCGACTGCTGCAGCAGGTCGGTGATGAGGTAGGCGAGCAGTACGGCGACCACCGCGAGCGGGACGCCGACGAGGACGTTGAGCTTGCGCCGGAAGGGCCATCGGTCGGCGAAGGCGCGGATGCCGGTCCGCGGCGACGACGGCGCCGGCCGGGCCGGCGCGTCCACCTCGTTCGTGGACACCAAGCCTCCTTCGAAGGCCGCTCAGGCGCGCGAGGATTGCACAGGAAAGTGACAGTGATCGGTCGACCCGGGTCACCATCGGACCGGACGTGGTCGACACGGAACGGTATGCGGCGGCCTGGAACGCCGATGCCGGCCCGCACCGCAGCCCGTCGCCGACGTCCGGAGACTACCGTCTCCACAGGCCACGCAGCCGATCGCCCTACGTCAAGAATCCATTACAAAGAGCGCCTGGTTCCGTTCCGGTGCGTGCGTCACTCCTTCACAACCGGTCATTCACAACTGGCCCCGCTTCGAGGCCAATCGGTGACCAGAATGAGCTTGACTGACCGAGAACCGGCTGGATTGGATCGATGGGTGCGGTGCCCGCATCTCCGCACAGCTCTGCCATGCCCTGTCTCAACCCCCGAGCCCGGAACGGGAATCGTGACTTCTACCGCGAACGCCAGCACGTCCAGCAGGAGACTCCCCGGCGCGGCCGCCGTCGCCCTCGCCGCCACGGCGGCACTGCTCGCGGGGTGTTCCTCGTCCTCCGACAAGTCCGGCGACCCGCTCGGGGGCGGCCAGGCGGGCGGCGACAGTGTCGTCGTCGGCTCCAACAACTTCGCCGAGAGCATCCTGCTCGCCGACATCTACGGCGAGGCACTCAAGGCCAAGGGCGTCAAGGTCAGCTACAAGCCCAACATCGGCAGTCGCGAGACCACCTACGGCCTGCTCAAGAACGGCTCCCTCACGGTCCTTCCCGAGTACAACGGCGCCCTGCTGGCCTACCTCGACAAGAACGCCGCCCCGAAGACGGTCGCCGCCACCACGGCCGCGATCAACGCCAAGCTCGACTCCAAGCTGACGCTGCTCGACCCGGCGCCCGCGCAGGACAAGGACTCGGTCACCGTCAACGCGGCCACCGCACAGAAGTACCACCTCACCGGCAAGTCCAGCATCACGGACCTGAAGGGCGTCGCCAAGGACCTGGTCATGGGCGCCTCGCCGGAGTTCCAGACCCGGCACCAGGGCCTGGTCGGCCTGAAGGACGTCTACCGGCTGGAGTTCAAGTCCTTCAAGGCGCTCGACGCGGGCGGCCCGCTGACCCAGGCCGCGCTGCAGAAGAACACCGTGCAGGCCGCGGACCTCTTCACCACGGACCCGACCATCTCCAAGGAGAAGTTCGTCGTCCTGCAGGACACGGAGAACCTCTTCGGGTTCGAGAACGTGCAGCCGCTGGTCTACAAGTCGGGGCTGTCCCAGAAGGGCGTCGAGGCACTCAACGCGGTCTCGGCCAAGCTCGACACCGCGGCCCTGCTCGACCTGGACAGCCAGGTGCAGCTCGACAACAAGGACCCGCTCGACGTCGCCAAGGCCTGGCTGAAGTCGGCCGGCCTGGACTGACCGCACCGCCGTGGACACTGCCGCGGACGGACCGACGCGGGTGCCCCCGCCCCCCGGGGACACCGTCCCTCGCGTCGTCCTGGAGGGCAGTGGCCTCGACGTCGGCGGGGTGGTCCGCCTCGCCGACGGCACGGCCCAGCCCGTCGTGCCCCCCGAGGCGGACTGACCGCACCGCCGTGGACACTGCCGCGGACGGACCGACGCGGGTGCCCCCGCCCCCCGGGGACACCGTCCCTCGCGTCGTCCTGGACGGCAGTGGCCTCGACGTCGGCGGGGTGGTCCGCCTCGCCGACGCACGGCCCAGCCCGTCGTGCCCCCCCAGGCGCTGGAGCGCGCCCGCCGCTCCTGGCGCACGGCCCAGCGGCTCGCCGCCACGGGCCGGCTGTACGGCCGGGGCACCGGAGTCGGCGCTCACCGCTCGGTGACCGTCGCGGCACACGACGAGGCCGGCCATGGCCTTCGGGTGCTGCGCAGCCACGCGGGCGGGGCGGGTGCCCTGCTCCCGGCCCGTGAGGTGCGGGCCATGCTCGCCGTGCGCGCCAACCAGCTGCTGGCGGGCGGCTCCGGCATACAGCCCGCCTTCGTCGGCGCGCTCACCGAGGCGCTGCGTCTCGGTGTGCACCCCGCCGTCAACGAGTACGGCGGCATCGGCACCGGCGATCTGACGGCGCTCGCCCAGACCGGGCTGACCCTGATCGGCGAACGCCCCTGGCTCGGCGACCTGGCCGGCGGCCTGCCCGTCCCCGTGACCCCGGGGCCCGGCGACGCGCTCGCCCTGCTCAGCGGCAACGCCCTGGCGCTCGGCCAGTCCGCGCTGGCCTGCCACGAGCTGACGGTGCTGCTGCGTGCCACGCACGCGGTGGCCGCCCTGTCGCTGGCAGCGGTCTCCGGCTCCCTGGAGGCGTACGCGGCTCCCGTGCACGCCCTGCGCCCCTACCCGGGGGCGGTCCGTGTCGCCGCGGAGGTGCGCCGGCTGCTCGCCGCCCCCGACCGGCCGGGACGGGCGCCGGGGCGCATCCAGGACCCGTACGGCTTCCGGGCCTTTCCCCAGGTGCACGGCCCGGCCCTGGAGGCCGCGGACCGGCTGGCGGGATCCTCGAGGTCGAGATCAACTGCCCCTCGGAGAACCCGCTGATCGGCGAGGACGGCACCGCCCACCACCACGGCGGCTTCTTCGTGGCGCCGCTGGGTCTCGCCCTGGACGGGCTGTGCCTCGCCCTCCTGGTCACCGCCAGGCTGTCCATCGCACGGCTCACCGCGCTCGGCCGGCCGGGCCTCACCGGGCTGCCCGCGTTCCTCGCCTCGGGGCCCGCGAGCAGCTCGGGCACGATGATCCTCGAATACACCGCCAACTCGGCGCTCGCCGAACTGCGCGCCTGCGCGGCACCGGCTTCCGCGGGCCACGCGGTCCTCTCGCACGGCCTGGAGGAGGCGGCCAGCTTCGCCTCCCAGGCCGCTCGCCAGACCCTGCGGGCGGTCGATGCCTATCGCACCGTCCTGGCCTGCGAACTGGTCGTGGCCGTACGGGCGTTGCGCCTGCACCCCGGCCCGCCGGACGTCCCCGCGTTCACATCCGCCGCGGCGGCGCTCCCCGACGACACGGAGGACCGGCCCCTGACGGCGGATGTGACGGCGGCCGCGGATCTCCTGTCTGAGCTGGCGGAGTTGTAGCGGCCGCCGCGGAACTCACGGCTTGCGGGCGATCGCTCCGTACATCGCGATGTCCTCGTCGCGGATGCCCTGCTCGCCCGTGCCGTCCGGATGCCACTTGTGCACCTGCACGATGCCGGGCTCCATCAACTCCAGTCCCTCGAAGAACTCATGGGCCTCGTCGATCGTCCGCAGCCGCATCGGCATGTTGCGCGCCGCGTACTCGCGGGCGACCCGCCCCACCTCCTGGGGCGCGAACTCGGCCGTGCCGATGGTCATCGCCAGATGGCTGCCGGACGGCAGCGGATCCAGCAACCGCCGTACGATCCCCACCGAGTCGTCCTCGTCCAGCATGAAGTGGACGATGGCGATGACCGTGAGGGCGACCGGCCGGGTGAGGTCGAGGGTCTCGCGGAACTCCGGGGCCCCGAGGATCGCCTCCGGGTCACGGAAGTCGGCCTCGATGTACGCGGTCCTTCCCTCGGGCGCGCTGGCCAGCAGGCCCTGGGAGAGGGTGAGCACGATCGGGTCGTTGTCGACGTAGACCACCCGGGACTCGGGGGCCACCGACTGGGCGATCTCGTGGAGGTTGGGGGAGGTGGGGATGCCGGTGCCGATGTCCAGGAACTGGCGGATCCCCTCCCGCTCCGCGAGCCGGCGCACCGCCCGGTTCATCCAGTCGCGGTTGGCCCGCATATGGACGGGCAACGCGGGCCACTCCCGGGTCATGGCGTCGCCCGCCTCCCGGTCGGCCGGGTAGTAGTCCTTACCGCCCAGGATGTAGTCGTAGATACGCGCCGAATGGGCGCTCTCGGTGTCGATGCGGTCGGCCGGCCATCCGTTGTCGGACAACGCTGCCTCCTGTGTCGGGGGTGGTGGGGGTCAAGGGCGCCGGGCGCGTGGCAGGGCACACTGCTGCGTAGGGCTGCTGCACCTCACCACTCCTTGCGGATCGCGCCGAGGACGGCCTCGGTCTTCTTCGCGGGCGCTGCCTGCGCGCCCAGCCGGTCCAGGGCCTCGCGGTGGACGACGACATCGTCGGTCTTGTCGAGGTAGATCGCGCCCACGAGGCCGCTCAGATACACGACGTCCGGCAGCTCGGGCGCCCTGAACCGGAAGAGGTGGAACGCACCGGAGCGCAGGGCCGGGTGCGGGCCGTTGCCGAACGGCATGATCTGCACGGTGACATGGGGGAGTGCGTTCACCGCGCTCAGACGGTCGATCTGACCGCGCATCACCTCCGCGCCGCCGACCGGCCAGCGCAGCACCGTCTCGTCCAGCACGACCCACACACGCGGCGGCGCGGGCCGTGCCAGCAGCTCCTGGCGCCGCACGCGCAGCGCCACCCGCCGCTCGGTCGCCTCGGCCGGGGCATGCGGATCGGCGGCGCTCAGCTGGGCACGCGCGTAGTCCTCGGTCTGCAGCAGATCGGGCACGAACTCCGGCTCGTACGCCCGGATCTGCAGCGCCGCCTGCTCCAGGCTCAGATACGCGTCGAACCAGTCCGGGAGCACATCGCGGTAGGTGTGCCACCAGCCGCGTTTGTTGGCCTCGCGGGCCGACCTCAGAAAGGTGTCGATCTCCCGCCGGTCCGTGACGCCGTACGTCTGCAGCAGCTTCTCGGCGTCGGCGAGCCGCAGCCGGGCCACCCTGGCGGCCTCCATGCGGCGAATCGTGGAGTGGCTGACGCCGATCGCCTCGCCGGCCTGCTCGTAGCTCAGCCCGGCCCGGATCCGCAGCTCCTCCAGCTGCCGGCCGAGGATCATGCGCAGGACGGTGGGGGCGCCGCCCCAGTCGGTCTCCGCCGTCATGCCTACCCCCTCGTACGGGATGCACGGTCGCCGTCCGTCACGATCAGCCGCCGACCGAAGCAGCATGCACCTCTTGAATTGCAATTTTCAACTTGCCGGTTGCGAGCCGCTGTTGGCGGATGCCAGAGTGTTCCCGTCGCCGGAGACCGCTGAACGGAGCGGCTGAGCAGCCCAGTCGGGGGAGACGGGGCTGTGCGTCGGTATATGCGGAGCGAGGGACACGGGGCACGCGTCCGGGCGTCCGGCGGCGAGGCACCGGCCAGGGTGCCCAGGCAGACGAAAGGCGTACGGCGATGGCTCCGCCCTCCCTCCCCCAGTCCTCCGCCCGCCTTCCCGCGGGCGCATCCCCCCGTAGACCGGGTGTCTTCGACCTTCCGGCCGTCCCGTCCGCGGTCGGCGCGGCCCGCAGCAGTGTCCGCGGGCTGCTCCGCCGGTGGGGCACCGGCGCGGGCACGGGCGACAACGCGGTCCTGGTGGTCTCCGAACTCGTCACCAACGTGGTGCTGCACACCGCGAGCGAACGTGTCCTGTGCCGGGTGAGCACCGACGGCCACCGGCTGCGCATCGAGGTCGAGGACCAGAGCCTCAGCGGCACCGTGCCCGCCCGGAGCTGCCCCGGTCCCGACGACCAGGGCGGCCGTGGGCTGGTCCTGGTCGGCGCGCTGAGCGGCGACTGGGGCGTGCGGGACGCCCCGCACGGGTCCGGGCGCGTCGTCTGGGCCGAGCTGGCCCCGGAACCCGGCGAGGTGATCACGACCGACCCGCAGCCCTAGGGGGTCTGACAATTCCCGCCGTGCGTGCGACTCCCCCAGCCTGGCGGCTGGGAGGTGCCCCCTGCGCCAGACGCCGCGCGCTGATCCGGCGCGAATTGCCCGACACCCCCAGGCCCGTCCCCCACCCGGCCGACCGAGCCGACGGGGCGCACCGGTGGGGAGAGGGGAGCAGGCCCGGACCCCTCCACCCCGGCGCACCGCCCCGGAGGCGTACGAGCACCAAGGATTCCCCCCGATGAACCGACTGCACGCCTGCGATCTGCCGCCGCATCCGTCCCCCGACCGGCCGTCCGCCCCCTCCGGGCGGCTCGTCCTGCCCGATGCGCTGACCGCCGCCCTGGGCTACGACGCCGTGGGCATCCCCCGGGAACACGGCGAGAAGATCATGAACTCGCTGCCCCGCGTCGGCTGTGTCTTCGCCGACGACCTCCGCTGGTGGTGGATCGTCCCGGCGGGCTCGGACATCGGAGTCACCTGGCCGCCGTCGACGTCCTACGCGGTCGGAGCGCGCCTCGGGCCCTCCGCCGGCCCGGCGGCGGACGCGCCGCTCACCGACCCCTCCTGGAGCGGCCCCCGGCCGGGCCGGCCGCTGCTGATCCACCACCCGGGCGATGACTCTCCGTACACACCGCCCATCCCCTTGTACTTCCTTGCCTGCCGCCTGACCGGCTGCGTCCCGCACTGGTCCTCGGGGGTCGGCGCCTGAGGCGGTTCCGGGCCTCAGGCGCCCCGCCCGGTCCCCTCCGGATGACGTCCGGCCGCCGGTGGCGCATCCTTGCAGGGGCGCGAGGGTACCCGGATGCCCTGAGCGAGCGACGGGAGAGGTGGCCGGCGCCTCCCCCTCGAAACCGGGCGGTGTGTGGGCATGGCCAAGAACGAGACGAGCGGCAAGGGGGGAGTCTCCGGCAACACGGTCTTCGGCGCGCCGTGCTGGGTCAGTCTGACCACGCGCGACGTCGAGACCACGGAGGAGTTCTACCGGGCCGTGTTCGGCTGGGAGTGGCGGCCGAACAGCCTCGGCGACCGGTTCCGGGTCGCGCAGGTGGACGGCGTGCCCGTCGCCGGGATCGCGGCCGTGGCCTCGATGTGGCAGATGGCCGTGGCCTGGACCGTGTACTTCGCGGTCCAGAGCGCCGACGAGGTGGCTGCCCGCTGCCGAGAACGCGGCGGCACGACGGCCGTCGGCCCGCTCTCCCTGCCGCCGGGCCGGGCGGCCCTCCTCGCGGACCGCGACGGGGCCGTCTTCGGCATCTGGGAGGGGCGGCTCGTGACGGACTGGGAGAAGTGGCACGAGGCCGCCCCCACCTTCATAAGGCTGCACACCCGCAACGCCTTCGACGCCGCCATCTTCTACGGGGAGGTCCTCGACTGGGCCACCTCGCGCCAGGGCTGCTGCGAGGTGCAGTACGACGGTGACGAGGTCGTGCTGCGCAGCGGGGAAGTGGTGGTGGCGCGGATCCACTCGGGGGCGGTGGAGTCGGCGCCGGACCCCACCATCCGCCCGCACTGGCAGGTGAACTTCACGGTCGCCGACGTCGCCGCGTGTGTACGGACCGCCCGCACGCACGGCGGCGAGGTACTTCAGTGGGAGGCGGGCGCGGAGGAGGCGGTGCTCGCGGACCCGGACGGCGCCCGTTTCACGGTGACCTCCAGGGTCGAACGCTGAAGGGCTCGTCCCCGAGCGCATGCGCGGAACTCGGGCCTGGCTCCCCGGGGCCCCGGCGGGTGTGAACCGGCGTGGCCCCGTGGGGGGAGGGGGCTCAGGACGCGGCCGAGTCGGCGGTGGGGGACACCGACCGGCGGCGGCGCAGCACGCGCCGACGTGGCTCCTGGTCCGGCAGCCAGCCGAACGCCAGACAGCTGCCCGCCGCGCCCAGCAGCAGCCCGATCAGAAACCCGCCGAGGTTGGACGTGAGCCAGGTGCCGAGGGACACCAGGATGCCGACGAGCGAGTAGAAGAGCCGCTGGGCGGGGTTGAAGAGGACCAGCAGTCCGCACAGCAGCATCACCGTCGGCAGCAGATAGCCCGCCAGACCCTGGATGCCGATGTGCGTGATCACCTTCAACGGCGCCTTCTCGGTGAGGAGTATCTCCGCGCCGCCCAGCGCGAGCAGAAACCCACCCCAGAAGGGGCGGTTCCCCCGCCAGTGCCGGAAGGCGGACCTCGCCCGGCCGGACATCAGCACCCCGTGTCGTGGAAGCTGAGGTGGAGGTTGGGCAGCTTGAACACACCGGCCGTGGTGGCGTAGTTGTTCTGCCGCAGGTTGTCTATGTGCACGGTGTCGGCCTGCTGGCCGAAGACGCCCTTGGCACCCTGCACGCCGCCCTTGTCCAGGGTGCTCGCGTCGTTGCCGATCTCGATGCTGTGGAACTCGGCGTTGCCGGACATCGCGGTGGAGTCGGTGGTCAGATCGGTGGCGGTCACCTTCTCCTTGCCGTCGCCCGCGGTGATGTACAGGTTGGTCCCGCCCAGGTCGACGCTCTGGCACAGCTTGGCGAGGGTCGCGTTCTTCACCACGGAGGTGACGACCAGCACCTGACCGCCGGTGTCGCCGGCGTTGGGGCTGTCATCCGCCATGTAGTCGAGTTTGCCGAACTGCTCGAAGCCGGTGCCGTCCAGGCTGTCGGCGGTGACCGTGAAGGGCATGCCGGAGATCGAGAGCTGCACGCCCAGCGCCCCCTGGGCGGTCATGATCGCGAGACCCGCCGCGAGCGCGGTCGCAGGCACCGCCATCACCGCGGCGCGGCGCAGGCGGACCCGCCCGTGTCTTGCGGGAGACCCGGTGGCGGAACCGCTTTCCGGGTGCTCCGGGGTGGAATCGGGGGACGCCGTGGCATCCGGGGACGAGGCCATGTCTGCTCCTGGGCATAGGCAATGCGGGGAAGACTTCACCGGCGCGATGTCCTGGCGCGGACAGCGGCTGCCGCGCGACGCCTCCTCACACATCCCGTCGTGTGCAAGGGCTTTCTCGTGGCGCGGCAGTTACCGGCGAGAAAGTTACCCGGGGTTACATGAAGGGTCAAGGGAGTTGTGGCAGAAGAGTGCCGATTGTGTGACGCCTGCGCGGGAGGGGTTTCCAGACCTTGCCCCGGCCCACCCGTCCTCACCTGGCCCGTAACCGCGTGGCACGCCAACTCCCGTACTTCCTATTGACGTTGACGCCTCATCAGGTCTAAAACTTCGACTGTTTCCTACGGGTCCGTGGCGCCGGATCCGTGGCACCGCGCATGTCGCTCTCCCGGCCCCGTCCGCCCGGAACGTCCGCGACACCCCCATCCGTGTGCGGTGCGACGCGCGGATCCCTTCGCCTTCCGGCCGCGATCCGTTCTTTCTCCCCCGCGACACCGGCACGGCCGCTCACCCCTGCCGCGGTCCGTGCCGGTGGCCGACGGTCGCTGCCGGCCCGGCACGTACGGAGAAGGCGTACCGGGCCGGCAACGGCACCCATCACCCGCACACCTCCCCGTTTCGGAGAAGAGGCACCCCCCATGCGTACGACTCGATCCCTCCTCGCCCTCACCGGCGCCGCCGCGGCGCTCGCCGTGGTCGCGGCATCCCCCGCCTCCGCGGACAGCGCGGTGCTCACCGCCGGGGGCAACGCCGTCGCCGTCGGCGACGTGCTCAACGCCTCGCTGGCCAACGGCACCACCGCCACGCTCTACTCCAGCGCCACCGGCACCAGCGGCGTCTCCTGCACCTCGTCCGCGTTCACCGCCACCGTCACCGACAACCCCGCCGCGCCCGGCACCGCCACGGAGTCGCTGAGCGGCCACACCTTCACCAGCAGCAGCTGCACCAGCAATGTCACCGGTGTCCTGGGCGTCACCAGCATCACGGTGGACAACCTGCCCTACACCACGGCGGTCTCCTCCGACGGCACGGTCAACGTCACCCCGGCCGCCGGCTCCACCGTCCAGACCACGGTCAAGCTGCGCACCCTGCTCGGCTCGATCACCTGCGTCTACCAGGCCGCCGGCCTGACCGGTAAGACGGACAACACCGACAACAGCCTCGCCTTCACCAACCAGCAGTTCACGAAGTCCTCCGGCTCGTCCCTGTGCTTCGCGAACGGCTACTTCACGGCGAAGTACGCCCCGGTCACCGACACCAGCCAGTCGGGCAGCCCGGCGGTCACCGTCAACTAGGGCGCCTTTCGAGAGTCCCGTCTGGCCCGCGACGCCTGGTACGGCACCTCGCCGCGTCATCGGGATCGTCCGCGTACGCCCAGTACGCGGACGATGCTCCGCCTTGCGAGGCTCCCCCTGTCTGAAAGTCATGGGGGCACCCCAGCATCGGACGCCGCGAGCTTTCCGGCGAACCTCTCCGGCGAACCTTCCGGCCACAGCACCGGACGCTCCGAGCTCAAAGGCCGCCCCCGGTCCGTGTGGGACCGGAGGCGGCCCTTGCGGTCGTCTCACCCGCGCCGGCGGCGCAGCATCAGCGTGGCGCCCCCGGCGAGCGCCGCGAGCACCACGGCGCCACCGCCCGCGAGCAGCGTCATGGACGGGCCGCCGCTTCCGCCACGGGGCACGGTGGCCGCCGCCGGAGCACCGGACACGGTGGCCGCCGGTTCGTCGGGGGCCGGCGCGGGGGTCCGGGACGGGCGGGGCGTGCTCGGCGTGCCGGACGTCTCCGACGGGCCCTTCTTCTTGTCGGCCCCCGCAGCGCCCGATGCGTCCGAGCCGCCCGACGCCGGGAAGATCACGTCCGAGCACGAGTAGTACGTGTCGGTCGTGCTCGTGTTCCGCCAGATCGTGTACAGGACCTGGTGCCCCGAACGGTCCGCCGGGAGCGTCGCCTCGATCCGGTACCCGCCGTTTCGCAGCGGCGGGTCCTTGACCTCCGCGAACGGCTTGGCAGGGAGATCGGCCCAGGTCAGCGGCTTGGTGGGGTCGTACCCCTGCCTCGTCAGGTACAGCTCGAACGTGCCCGTGTGCGGGATCGTCGAGCTGTATGTCATCGTCAGCGCGGCCCCGGGCGTGAGCCGGGTCGAGGGCCAGTCGGCGCGTGCCAGGTCCAGGCCCCGGTAGGCGGGCAGTCCGCCGCTGCACAGCCGGCCGTCCGGGATCACCTGCCGGTCCCTGCCGTTCACATCCGGCACCCGCAGGTTGTCCCAGGCCGTGAACGGCGCGCCGTTCGCCGTGATCGCCGCCCGGCACGCGGCGGTGCTCTGCCGTCCGCCGCCGTCGGGCGAGCACGCGAACACCCGGCTGACCGGGTCGGTGGGTGCGCCGTGGGCGAAGGCCGGGGTCGCCGGCAGCAGCGTGATCGCCACGGCGACGGCGGCCGCGGCGGCGGTGCGGGGTGCGGTCATCCGGTCTCTCCAGCGCGCATCGGGTTCGGCAAGGCGTATGAAGAGGTACGGGGAAACGGCGACGCCTGTTCACCCCCGCTTTCGGCGTCCCCGCCCCGCCCGCGACGAGCGACGGCGGGAGCGGCCCCCGAACCCCCGGTCGGTCGGACCCGGACCGCGGAGGCGGTTAGCGTAGGGCCATGGCAACGGAGAGCGCCCCAGGGGCGGTCGAGGTGATATGTCCGGGCTGCGACTCGGCCGGGGCGCGAGCGGTACCGGAGGTCTGCGCCGAGCAGACGGCCCGGAGCGAGGGACTGGCCGACCGGCTGGCGCGCTCGCCGGAGGTGTCCTCGCGGTCCGACAGCCGGCTGCACTTCGCGGAGGGCATGCTCATGGCCGGTGTCGGCGTCGCCCTCGCCTCCGAGGGCTTCGTCGGCCACAAGCCGCTCTACACCGCGGGCGGCACCCTGCTCGCCGTGCTGGTGCTCATCGGCACGGTCTTCGTGGTCCGGAGCGAGGCCCGCGAGCGGGCCCTCGTGGCGGCCGGCGCGCCCCACGCCGACGCGCTGTGGCGATCGGCGTACTACTGCGCCGGATGCGCGTCGGTGTTCTGTCCCGGCGGCACTCCATGGCAGGGTCGGCTGACGCCGGAGCAGTTCAAGAAGCTGGTGTGGACCGAGGCCGGCTACGGACAGCAGCTCGAGGAACAGTTCGCGGACGTGGAGCTTCCGCCCGGCGTCCCGGCCGGCCCTGGAGGAAGCCCCGACCATGCCTGACGCCCCCGTGATCCTCGCCGACGAGCCGGGTTCCTTCGCGCACGGTGTGCTCGCCGCGCGCCACCCCGCCCTCATCCGCGCGGTACGGGACGCCTTCCCCTACGACCCCGGTCAGCGGCGGGCGCTCGACGCGCTGCTGACCAGCGCCACCGAGGGCGTCATCGAACCGCTCGGCACGGAAGCCGACGAGCAGTGGGCGGCCTGGGGCGCCCGCCGGTACCTCGGCCGCTCCTGGTTCGAGGTCCCCTTCCTGTGGTCCGAGAGCTACTTCTACCGCCATCTCCTCCAGGCCGTGGGCTACTTCGGCCCCGGCCCCTGGCAGGGCATCGACCCCTTCCGCCCCTTCAAGCTCGCCGAACTCGACGCACCGGAGACGGACGAGGAACTGGCCGCACTCGACCGGCTGACGGGACAGCCCGAGCAGGAGCAGGCACGGGCCCTGCTGCACGGCTCGCTCTGGGGCAACCGCGCGGACCTCGGCTTCCGGCTCTCCGTACCCGGCGCCACCACGACGGTCTCCCAGCTCGTCGCCGACGACAGTGAAGCGCTCTGGACCCTGCTGCCCGTCGACACCGTCTGCCTGGTGGCCGACAACGCGGGCCGGGAGCTGATCCCGGACCTGCTGTTCCTCGACCATCTGCTGCGCCACGGGCGGACCCGGCGGGCGCTGCTCCAGGTGAAGCCGTACCCCTACTACATCTCCGACGCCACGACGGCCGATGTCGTGGACGCGGTACGCCGGCTGACCGCGGCAAAGGGCGCGGCCGCCGACGCCGGGGAGCGGCTGTGGGCGGCGCTGGCCGACGGCCGTATCGACGTCAGGGCGCACCCCTTCTCCTGCGCCCCGCTGCCCTACGCGGACATGCCGGAGGATCTGCGTGCCCAGTTCGCCGCGGCGGACCTGACCGTCTTCAAGGGCGACCTCAACTACCGCCGCCTGGTGGGCGACCGGCTCTATCCGCCGACTACCTCGTTCGCGGAGACCACCGCCCACTTCCCCGGCCCCGTGGCGGCACTGCGCACCCTGAAGTCCGACGTGATCGTCGGCCTGGACGCGGCCACGGAGGAGGCCCTGGTCGCCGCCGAGGGCCGGCGGTGGCGCACGAACGGCACGCACGCGCTGGTCCAGGTCCGGCCCTGACCGCCGTCAAGCAACCCGCAGCACCAGCGACTTGACGCCGTTGATGAAGTTGGAGACGAGTCGTTCCGGCGGCGCGGCCGGACGGAGCGCGGGCAGGGCGCGCAGCGCCTCCTCGTAGAGCACCCGCAACTGCAGCCGGGCGAAGTGCGCGCCGAGGCAGACATGGGGACCGTCCCCGAAGGAGACGTGCGGGTTCGGCGTCCGGAACGGGTCGAGCCGGTTCGGCGCGGTGAAGACCCGCTCGTCCCGGTTGGCGGAGGCGTGGAAGACGACCACCTTGTCGCCCGCGCGGATGCGCCGCCCACCCAGCTCGGTGTCGCGGGCGGCGGTCCGCCGGAAGCTGAGCACGGGCGGATGCCAGCGCAGCAGTTCCTCGACTGCGAGCGGCAGCCGGCCGGGGTGCTCCCGCACCGCGTCGTACGCCTCCGGGTGCTCGGCCAGCGCCAGCAGTCCGCCCGGGGCGGCGGACCGTACCGTGTCGTTGCCGGCGATCGTCAGCAGGAAGAAGAACATCTCCAGCTCGGGGCCGGTGAGTTCGGGGTCCGTGGCGAGCGTGGTCATGATGTCGTCGGCCGGGTGCTCCCGCTTGTGGGCGGCCAGCTCCTGCGCATAGCCGAACATGTCCCGCAGGGCGGCCGGCGAGCGCGGATCCACGGGCCGGCCGCCGGCGTCGAGCCGTGTCTCGCCCGCCTCGTCCGGGTCCTGGTAGCCGATCACCCGCTGGGTCCAGCGCAGCAGCAGTTCCCGGTCGGACTCCGGCACCCCGAGCAGGTCGCCCAGATTGCGGACGGCGTAGTCGTCGGTGACGGCGGCGACGACGTCACAGGTGCCGTCACCGGCCCGCGCCCCCTCCACCGCTTCGGCGAACAGGGACCGCGCCCGGGCCTGCGCGACCGTCGCGAAGCGTTCGATACGCCGCGGAGTGAACGCACGGCTCACCAGCCGCCTCAGCCGCCCCTGCGCGGGCGGATCCTGATTGAGCATCATCCGCCGGATGAACGGCAGGTCCGCCGGATCGGGGTCACGGATCTGGGTGGCACCGAGATACGAGGAGTACGACGCCGAGTCCTTCAGCACGCGCACCACGTCCGCGTGCCGGGTCACCGCCCAGAAGCCGGGCCCCGCCGGCCAGCCGAGCACCTCGGGCTCCTCCTGCCAGGCGACGGGATGGTGTTCGCGCAGGATCCGGTACGCCGCGTGGGGCACCCCGTCGGCGTACCGCCGCGGGTCGAAGACATCGGGGACGGGCGGCGCCTGCCGTACGTTCACGCCGTGGTGTCCTCGGCCCGCAGGAAGTCCTCCACCGTGCGGATCAGGTCGAGGGGCGCCTCGTCCATCGCGTAGTGGCCGGCCGCCGGCAGTTCGACCAGTGCGCCGCCGGGGTACCAGCGCAGCCACGTCTCGCGCAGCAGCGCCGTCGTCAGCGCCGGGTCGAGCGCGCCCGTGACGGCCAGCGCGGGCACGGTCGCCCCCTTGACCTCGGCGTGGAAGTCCTCCCGGGCCCATGAGTCCAGCCACGCCCGGAACGCCGTCGCGTCGCTGTGCGCCAGCGATCGCGCGACCATACGGTCCAGCCAGGCGGCCGGGGCCCGGCCGCCGGTGGTGACGTCGAGGATGACGCGCCGGTTCGCGGGCTGATGGGCGGCCCCCGCGAACAGCTCCCACTGGTCGGCGGGCAATGCCATCCCGGAGGCCGGGACGGGCGAGACGCCGACGATCCTGCGCAGACGGTCGGGGGCGAGCGCGAGCAGCCGCTGTGCGACCGCGCCGCCCATCGAGTGCCCGATCACGGAGAACCGCTCCCAGCCCAGCCGGTCCGCCAGCGCCAGGAGGTCGGCGGCGGCCTCGGCGGTGCCGAACGCGCCGGAGGCGTCCCGCGCCGCCCCGTACCCGCGCAGATCCACCAGGGCGTAGGTGAAGGCGGCGCGGTCCAGATCCGGCAGCACGGTCGCGTACGCGGACCGGTCGGCGAACCAGCCGTGCACCGCGAACACCTTGTGGGCGCCGTCGCCGTGCACTTCATGAGGCAGCACGAAGGAGGTCATGCGCATACCGTGGCCCCGGGAAGAAGAGGCGGCAAGGGGGCGTGAGGTCCCTGTGCGCCGGAAAGTCCGCGAGGTCTGGGCCGTGGAGGGCGCCCGTGCCCCCGATTCACGCGATGGTGTGATCACCTCCCGTCACACGGATGGCCCGCTGAGCCGCCGGGTAGTGCCGGGCCATGACGCAGCCGTTCCAACTCCCGCACTTCTACATGCCGTATCCCGCGCGGCTGAATCCGCATCTCGACGAGGCGCGCTCCCACTCCACGGAATGGGCCCGCGCCATGGGCATGCTGGAGGGCTCCGGCATCTGGGAGGAGACCGACCTCGAAGCGCACGACTACGGGCTGCTGTGCGCATACACCCATCCCGACTGCGACGGCCCGGCCCTCTCCCTCATCACCGACTGGTACGTCTGGGTGTTCTTCTTCGACGACCACTTCCTGGAGGCCTTCAAACGGACCCAGGACCGCGACGCCGGCAAGGCCCACCTGGACCGGCTGCCGCTGTTCATGCCCACGGACCCGGCGACCCCCGTACCCGAGCCGGAGAACCCCGTCGAGGCGGGACTCGCCGACCTGTGGGCGCGCACCGTGCCGTCGATGTCCCCGGACTGGCGGCGCCGGTTCGCGGTCGCGACCGAGCACCTGCTCAACGAGTCGCTGTGGGAGCTGTCCAACATCAACGAAGGACGGATCTCCAATCCCGTCGAGTACATCGAGATGCGCCGCAAGGTCGGCGGCGCCCCCTGGTCCGCGGGCCTGGTCGAGTTCGCGACCGCCGAAGTGCCCGCCGCCGTGTCCGAGTCACGCCCGCTGCGCGTACTGATGGAGACGTTCTCCGACGGCGTCCATCTGCGCAACGACCTGTTCTCCTACCAGCGCGAGGTCGAGGAGGAGGGCGAACTCAGCAACGGCGTCCTCGTCCTGGAGACCTTCTTCGGCTGCACCACGCAGGAGGCGGCGGAGACCGTCAACGACATCCTCACCTCACGGCTGCACCAGTTCGAGCACACCGCGCTCACCGAGGTGCCCGCCCTCGCCCTGGACAAGGGCCTCACCCCGGACGAGGTCGCCGCGATCGGCGCGTACGCCAAGGGACTTCAGGACTGGCAGTCCGGCGGCCACGAGTGGCACATGCGGTCCAGCCGCTACATGAACAAGGAGGTCCGCACCGGGCAGCGCCCCGGACCGACCGGCCTCGGCACGTCCGCCGCCGACGTACGCGCACTGCTCGCCGGCGCGATGAGGACACCTCCCACGCCCTACGGGCAGTCGGGGAGAATGCGTCCTTACACTCACGTTCCCTTCCAGCAGGTCGGCCCCTCCCTGCTCCCCGACTTCCACATGCCCTACGAGCTGGCGCTCAGCCCGCACCTGGACGGGGCCCGCGACAGACTCACCGCTTGGGCGCACCGGGCGGGCATCCTCCAGGAGGGCGTCTGGGACGAGGACAAACTCCTCGCCTACGACCTTCCGCTGTGCGCGGCCGGTCTTGACCCGGACGCCACCCCCGAGGCGCTGGACCTCAGCTCCGCGTGGCTCGCCTGGGGCACCTACGGCGACGACTACTACCCGCTGGTCTTCGGTCTCCGGCGCGACCTCGCGGCGGCGCGCGCGTGCACCGCGCGGCTGTCGTCGTGCATGCCGCTCGACGGGGAGGAACTCCCGGTGGCGGCGGGCGGCCTGGAGCGCGGTCTGATCGACCTGTGGGCGCGCACCACCGCCGGCATGACCCTCGACCAGCGAAGCACCCTGCGCGCCGCCGTGGACACGATGACCGAGAGCTGGCTGTGGGAGCTGTCCAACCAGCTCCAGAACCGCATCCCGGACCCCGTCGACTATCTGGAGATGCGCCGCGCGACCTTCGGCGCCGACCTCACCAAGAACCTGTGCCGTATGGGCCACGGCCCCGAGGTGCCGCCCGAGGTGTACCGCAGCGGCACGGTCCGCGCCCTGGAGAACGCGGCCATCGACTACGCGATGCTGATCAACGACGTCTTCTCGTACCAGAAGGAGATCCAGTACGAGGGCGAGATCCACAACGCCGTGCTCGTCGTGCAGAACTTCTTCGGCTGCGACTACCCGACGGCCGTGCGGATCGTGGGCGACCTGATGACCCAGCGCATGCGGCAGTTCCAGCATGTCGCCGAGCGCGAGATCCCGGTGCTCTACGACGACTTCGACCTCTCGAGGAAGGCCAGGGCCGTCATGGACGGCTATGTCGTGGATCTGCAGAACTACATGTCCGGCATCCTGAACTGGCACCGCTGCTGTCGCCGTTACGGCGCCGCCGACCTGGCCCGGCGCACCCACGGGTTCGTCCCGGACCTGGCCTCGGCCGTCAGTCTGCGGCCCGAGCCGGTGCCCCGTTGACCACATGTGTGCCGGGCGGAGCCGAGGCGGTACGAACAGGAGGTGATCCATGGACCAGGCCGCGTCGCCCCCCGACCCGGCGCCGGGCCGGAGGACCGGAGAGGGGCGGACGCCGTCCGGCCCCGCGCGGCGTCCGCCCCCTGCACGGCGGGGCGGAGGCCTGACGATCGTGCTGTGCGTCCTGGTCGCCGGGACGTTCATGGTGCTGTCCGGGGTGGGGCTCGGCACGGTGGGCGCCACGGTGACCGGCATAGGCCGGTTCGCGCAGCTGAAGCGGCATGCGGTGGCGGCCGGGCGGTTCACCCCCTCGGTCGCCGGCGGCCGGTCGCGGAGCACCGGGCACGCCCCGGCGCACACCACCTCCGCCGCGGCCCGCGGCAGAGGTGGGGACCCCGCACCGGCGCCCCCACGGGCCACCCTCGGCGTCGAGGCCGTCGACGCCGGGGGCGGCGGTGCCCTGCTGGTCGGCGTGCATGTCCCGGGCGCCGGCCACTCGGCCGGGCTCGCGCGCGGCGATGTCGTGCTCGCGCTCGACGGGACGCGCCTGGGCTCGGCCGCCGACCTCGCGAGGGCGATCGCCGCCGTCCGCCCCGGCACCGCCGTCACCCTCACCGTCCGCCGTCCCGACGGCACCCGTGCCCACCTGACCGCGACGCCCGGGGTCCTCACCTGAGCCGTAGCGCCGCCGCACGGCCGCCATGGTCGCAATGGGCTCGCATCCGTCCCGGTGGAAGGGCAGGATGCTGCCCGTAGCCCCTGGGAGGATCCGGACCCGCGGAGGACAAGGATGACCGGCACGCCAGCGCAGCCCGACACAGGCGGACCCGCGCCCTTCACCGCCGGTGACTACGCGGCCCGAATGCGGCGCGCCGCGGAGGCCGCCGACGCGGCCGGCCTCGCCGGGCTGCTGATCGCGCCCGGACCCGACCTGGTGTGGCTGACCGGGTACCGGCCGGTGGAGACCGAACGCCTCACGCTGCTGGTGCTGCGGGCCGGACACGACCCCGTTCTCGTCGTGCCCACCCTGGAGGCGCCCGACGCGGCGGAGGCGGCCGGCGCGCCCGCGCTGACGCTGCGCGACTGGACGGACGGCCACGACCCGTACGCGGCCGCCGCCGGCGCGCTGCGACCCGACGGCCGCTACGGCATCAGCGACAACGCCTGGGCCCTGCATCTGCTCGGCCTGCGTGAGCGCCTCCCGGACGCCGGGCACATCGCCCTCACCCGCGCCCTGCCGATGCTGCGGGCCGTCAAGGACGCCGCCGAACTCGACCGGCTGGCGGCCGCCGGAGCCGCCGCGGACGCGGCCTACGAGGAGATCAGGAAGGTCCCCTTCGCGGCACGCCGGGAGCGGGAGGTCGCCGGGGATCTCGCCGATCTGCTGCGGCAGTTCGGGCACACACAGGTCGACTTCACCATCGTCGCCTCCGGTCCCAACGGCGCCAACCCGCACCACGAGGCCGGTGAGCGCGTCATCCAGCGCGGCGACATGGTCGTCCTTGACTTCGGCGGCCTCAAGCACGGCTACGGCTCGGACACCTCCCGCACCGTCCACGTGGGCGAACCGACCGACGAGGAGCGCACGGTGCACGACCTGGTGCGCGCGGCCCAGGAGGCGGGCTTCCGCGCGGTCCGGCCGGGTGCCGCGTGCCAGGACGTGGACCGGGCGGCCCGCGCGGTCATCGCCGACGCGGGGTACGGCGAGTACTTCATCCACCGCACCGGGCACGGCATCGGCGTCACCACCCACGAGCCGCCGTACATGATCGAGGGCGAGGAACAGCCCCTCGTCCCCGGCATGTGCTTCTCCGTGGAGCCCGGCGTCTATCTGCCGGGCCGCTTCGGCGTCCGGATCGAGGACATCGTGACGGTGACCGAGAACGGCGGACGCCGTCTCAACGACACCTCCAGGGAGATGGCGTTGGTCGACTAGCGCAGAGGGGCCGGCCGCCCGGCACCAGGAGTCCCCAGCACGCCCCCGAGACGACAACGGCGCGATCATGACCCAGGCACCGAGACCGACGGCGGAGACCGTCCGCCGACTGGTCCGCACCCTGCTCCCCGACCAGGGCGGACCGGAGGTGACACCCGCCGCCGAGGGCCCGGGGCACTCCACCTGGTGGGTCGGCACCCGCCATGTGCTGCGGCTGGCCACCGACCGCGACGCCGCCGCGCGCCAGCGGCGCGAACTGCGGCTGCGCACCCTGGTGCGGCCGCACACCGGGGTCGCCGTGCCGACGAGTGTCGCGCACGGAGAGTGGGCCGCCGGCCTCGGCTACACCCTCGACACCCGGCTGCCCGGCACCACCGGCGAGGCACCGGACGTCTCCGCGCTCGGCGAGGCGGACCTCGCGACGCTGCTCACCGGGTTGCGCGAGGTACCGGTACGTCAGGCCGAGTCCCTCGGCGTGCCCCGGGTCCCGCCTCGCTCCCTGGAGGCGCTCCGGACCGCCGCCGCGAGCGCCGCCGACCGCCTCGCCAAGGACGACGAGTTCGATCCCGCGCGCCTCGCCCAGCTCACCGCGCCCGCAGGCCGCCAACTGGTCCCTCAGCCCGGCGCCGCCGTCCTGGTCCACCACAACCTCGGCGGCGACCACCTCGTGGTGAGCGGCGAGGGGCGGGTGCGCGGCGTCCTCGGCTGGACCGAGGCGGTCGTCGGCGACCCGGCCGAGGACATCGCCTCCCTGGCGGTCGCCGTCGGCGCGCCCGCGGCGGTGCGCGCCGCGACCCTGGCGGGCTACGGCCCCCGCCCCTGTCTGCGCGGCCTCTGGCTCGCCCGTTGCGACACGCTCATCCGTCTCGCCGACGGACTCGAAGGCCGCGACCGCACCCCGCCGCCCGTCCTGCGCGCACGACTGCGACGCGCCTGGGAGGCGATCCTGCTGGAGCGGATCACCGAACTCCCGGACGACGACGCAACGTAGGGACCCCGGGCGCCTTGCCCGCACCGGGGCCCCGACGTCCCGTCACGCCTGCGTCAGCACCACGCACGACTCGCCGGGCAGATGCAGCACGCCCTCCTCGTCCGGCGGCTGCACCGGTTCCCACGCGGCCAGTACGCGCGCGTGCGGCAGACCGAGGTGGATCCGGGCGGGTTCCTCGGCGAGGTTCACGGCGACCCGTACGTCACCGCGGCGGAAGGCGAACCAGCGGGCGTCCTCGTCGTAGGCGACCTTCACTCCCTCCAGGTCGGGGTCCATCAGATCGGGCTGGGCGTGGCGCAGCGCGATCAGCTCGCGGTACCAGGCCAGCACGCGCGCGTGGGGCTCGCTCGCCGGCTCGGACCAGTCGAGGCAGGAGCGGTCGCGGGTCGCCGGGTCCTGGGGGTCCGGCACGTCCTCCTCCGCCCAGCCGTGGGCCGCGAACTCCCGGCGTCTGCCCTGCCGTACGGCCTCCGCCAGCTCGGGATCGGTGTGGTCGGTGAAGAACTGCCAGGGCGTCCCCGCGGCCCACTCCTCGCCCATGAACAGCATCGGGGTGAAGGGGGCGGTGAGCACCAGTGCCGCCGCGCACGCCAGCAGCCCGGGGGAGAGGGACGCGGAGAGCCGGTCCCCGAGGGCGCGGTTGCCGATCTGGTCGTGGGTCTGGGAATAGCCGAGCAGGCGGTGGGCGGACAGCCGTGAACGGTCCAGCGGGCGTCCGTGCCGCCGGCCGCGGAACGTCGAGTAGGTGCCGTCGTGGAAGAAGCCGCCCGTCAGGGTCTTGGCGAAGGCCGCGAGGGGCGCCCGGGCGAAGTCCTCGTAGTAGCCCTGGGACTCTCCGGTCAGCGCGGTGTGCAGCGCGTGATGGAAGTCGTCGTTCCACTGGGCGTGCAGCCCGAGCCCGTGCTCCGTGCGCGGGGTGATGACCCGCGGGTCGCCGAGGTCCGACTCGCCGATCAGGAACAGCGGCCGGCCGGTCTCGGCGGCCAGCGCGTCCACCTCCGACGACAGCTCCTCCAGAAAGTGCAGCGCGCGGGTGTCGTGGAGCGCGTGCACCGCGTCCAGGCGCAGCCCGTCGAGCCGGTAGTCACGCAGCCAGGCCAGCGCGCTGCCGATGAGATACGCGCGCACCTCGTCCGAGCCCGGCGCGTCCAGGTTCACCGCGGCGCCCCAGGGCGTGTGATACGTCTCCGTGAAGTACGGGCCGAACGCGGGCAGGTGGTTGCCGGAGGGACCGAGGTGGTTGTGGACCACGTCCAGCACCACCCCGAGGCCGAGTTCATGGGCCCGGTCGACGAACCGTTTCAGCGCCTCCGGCCCGCCGTACGGCTCGTGCACCGCCCAGAGACTGACGCCCTCGTACCCCCACCCGTGCCGACCCGGGAACGGGCACAGCGGCATCAACTCGACATGGGTGACGCCCAGTTCCACCAGATGCTCCAGCCGCTGCGCCGCCGCGTCCAGCGTGCCCTCGGGGGTGAACGTCCCCACATGCAGCTCGTACAGCACCGCACCGGGCAGGCCGCGCCCCGCCCACCTCGAACGCCATTCGTACCGCCCCTGGTCGACCAACGCGCTCAGCCCGTCCGGACCGTCCGGCTGGCGGCGCGACCGGGGATCGGGCAGCACCGGGCCGTCGTCCAGCGCGAACCCGTACCGGGTGCCGTCCCCGGCCTCCGCCTCACCGGTCCACCACCCCGACCGCTCCGGATCGCGCGCCAACGCGCGCGTGGCGTCCCCGCACCGGAGCGTCACCCGGGCTGCCTGTGGTGCCCACACCTCGAACTGCACGGACGGTTCCCCCTCGTCTGCTCATCGTGATGTAGCGCGTCCATGGTGCTTCATACGAGATCAATCGGCCGCCGGATCCACCCTTTTGACACGCCCGAAGGACCCCGTCGGCGCCGGCGGTCGTTCAGTCGTCTCCTGGACAGTGCGGGCCGACTGACCGACAATCACCTCCGTGACGTCGTCCTTCGAGTTCCATACCTACCCCGCTCGGCTGTCGGACGCCGAACGTGACAGGGCGCTGAAGGTGCTCAGTGACGGCGTCGCCATGGGGCGGCTGTCGCACGACACGTTCATGCGGCGGATGGAGCTGGCGCTGGTCGCCCGGGAGCCGCAGGAACTGGCCGCGCTCACGGCCGACCTGACCTCCGAGAAGCACTGGTCGCGTCATGTCTTCGGGGCCGTCGAGGCGGTCTCCGGCTTCACCGTGCGGCTGCGCCGGGCCTGGCAGGCCGAGCGGCTGCCGAAGCTGCTGCTGCCCCAGCCGGGCAACCCCTATCCGCTGCGGATCGGCCGTGACCCCGCGAGCGGCCTCCGGCTCAGCCACGAGACGGTCTCCCGGGTGCACGCCGAACTCCGGCACCAGGGCGGCCTGTGGGTGCTGCGCGACCTCGGCTCGACCAACGGCACCTCTGTCAACGGCCGCCGGGTGATCGGCGCCGCGGTCGTACGGGACGGCGACCAGGTGAGCTTCGGGTCGATGATCTTCCGGCTGTCCGCGCAGTAGGCGGCCGCCGTGCCGCCCCGGAGCGCGTCCCGCCGGGCCGCGCCGCGGCCCGTTCCGCCGTCGGAGTGCCGTCCCGTGTCCCGCCCCGCGCGCGTACCCGCCGTGGTGTTGACGTAGCTCCCGGGCCGTGACTGACTGTGCGTACGCCGTGCACATCAGGTGAACCGACGGCACCACACAGTGGAGGTGTGCCCTGTCGCCACTCCTCCGCTACCCCAGCGTGGACGAACTCGGCGCCCACGCGGCCGCGCTCGCCGCCCGCCGCCCCCGCGACGCCCGGCTGCGCCGCGTCGGGACCTCCCGGGGCGGCACCCCCCTGTGGCTGCTGTCCGTCGGCCACGGCGACCGCCACACCCTCGTCGTCGCCGGACCCCACGCCAACGAACCCGTCGGGGGAGCCACCGCCCTGCGCCTGGCCGAGCGGGTGCTCGCCGACCCCCGTCTGGGCGCCGAGACCACCTGGAACCTGCTGCTCTGCCTCGACCCCGACGGCGCGCGCCGCAACGAGGGCTGGATTTCGGGCCCGTACACCCTCGGCCGCTACTTCCGGAACTTCTTCCGGCCCGGCTTCCTGGAGCAGCCCGAGTGGCTGCCCGACGGCGCGGAGCGCGCCGCCCTGCCCGAGACCCGCGCCCTGCTCGACCTCCAGGACGAGTTGCGGCCCTTCTTCCAGTGCTCCCTGCACGGTGTCGACGTCGGCGGCGGATTCGTCGAGCTGACCCACGATCTGCCGGGCATGGCCCAGCGCGTCGCCCAGTGCGCGGCCCGCCTCGGCATCCCGCGCGAACTCGGCCCCTACGACACCCTGTACTGGCCGACCCTCGGGCCCGCCGTGTACCGCATCCCGCCACCCCGGCGCGGCGATCTGGCCGCGGCGATCACGGAGGCCGCGGTCGAGTCGACCTGGTTCCACCCGCATCGCTACGGCACCGTCACGGCGGTCGTGGAGGCTCCCATGTGGGGTGTGAGGGCCGTGGAGGACGCCTCGCCGCCCCCTGACCCCGAGGCGGTGCTCCGCGCCGTCAGCGCCACCCTGCGCCACGACACCGGGCTGCTGGCGGGACTCCTGGACCGGATCCGCCCCCGGCTGGCCGCCGTCCCGGACGCCGACCGACTGCTCGCCCCGGTGGACGACTATTTACTGGTCGGCCCCGGACTCGCGGACTCCTGGGACCCGGACGTCCACGCCGTCGGCCGGCGTACGCTGCCCGCGCTCGACACCGCCCGGCTGACCGCCCTCGGCATCTCCGGGCGCCGTGTCGCGCTGCGCACCGCCGGACTGCTCCACCAACTCGCCCGGGCCGCCGGGCGCGAGGCGGCCGGGGTGCTGCCGGAACTCGACGGGCTCATCGACGACTGGTGCGCCGACTACCGCGACGGCTACGGGGCGCGCTGGATCCCGGTCGCCCGGCAGGCCGAGTACCAGACGCGCGTGGTGCTCGCCGCCGTCGAGCTGGCCGGGCGGGAGGCGCCCGTGCGCTCCCGTTCGGGTGAGTCCGGCTGGGGCCAGCAGGCCGCGGTGCCGATGCATACGGAATGACGACGAAGACCACCCTGGCCCTGCGCGGCGTCCTGATCGCCGCGGCGGCCCTGCTCCCCATGACGCCGGCCCAGGCCGCTCCCCGCCCGGCCGCCACCGGCAACTGGCTCTATCTCACCGTCACCCACGGCGACGAGCGTTCCCGGGAGATCAACGGCACGCTGCTGCTGTGCGACCCGCCCCGGGGGTACTCCCGCGCGGCCGAGGCCTGCGCGGAACTCCGGGCGGTGCAGGGGGACATCGCCCGTATCCCGCCCGGCCACTCGTTCTGCCCGATGCTCTACGCCCCCGTCACGGTGACCGCGCGCGGTGAGTGGGACGAGCGCCAGGTGGAGTACAGCCACACCTTCGCCAACGCGTGCGAGCTGCAGGCGAGGACCGGAGCGGTGTTCGCGATCGCGGACCGGGCGGATCCGGCCGGCGTACCGCACCGGTCGACCCCGGGCGTCCCGCACCGGCCGGGTGCGGACCTACGGCACTGAGCCGCACCCCGCGCGCGTGCCCGGCGTCACGGCACGCGCGCGGGGCGTCGGATGCCTGTCCTCACTCCCCGGTGACCCGCTCCAGCAACGCCACCGGCAGCCGCGCGAAGAGCTCCGCCACGCGCGTGTGCCCCTCGAACCGGCGCTCGGGGGCGAGTACATCCACCCACCGGCCGGGCGGCAGCGTGAGGGACGTGTCGCGCCAGCCGCCGGTCTCCGCGAGCCGCAGCGACAGCCGGGTGACCGCCGTGAGCACCTCCCCGGACCGTACGAACGCCACCCAGTGCGCGGCGGCCGGGCCCTCGGCCGCGAGCGGTGTGTACGTGCCCGACGCGCCGAAGACCTCCGGGCGGCGGCCGCGCAGCCGCAGCGCCGCCCCGGTCAGGTCCGCCTTCTCCGAGGGCGCCTCTTGCGGCGCGAACGGCCGCCGGTTGTCCGGGTCGACCAGCGTCCGGTACTCGCCCTCCGTGCCCTGGTAGAGGTCCGGCACGCCCGGCATCGTCAGCTGGATCAGCGCGGCCCCGAGGACGTTCACCCGGATGTGCGGCGCCAGCGCGTCCCGTGCCTGTGTCACGAGCCGCCCCGGTGCTCCGCACACCCCCTGGGCGACGAACGCCGCCACGGCCTCCTCGTAGGCCGGGTCCTGCTCGGTCCAGGTGGTGTGCAGCCCCGCCTCCCGTACGTGCTTCAGCAGCGCCCCGCCCAGGCGTTCCGGGTCGGCCTGCCCGAGTCCGAACAGCGTCTGCCAGGCGACCCACACCAGGTGCGGATCGGGCCCGGGGTCGCCCGCGCGGGTCACCTCGGCCAGCACGTCGGCCCAGCGCTCCGGGCACTGGGTGAGCACGGACACGGCGGCCCGAACGTCCGCGCTGCGCTTGGTGTCGTGCGTCGACAGTGCCGTCCCGGTGGCGGGCCACTCGCGCTGCACGCGCGCGCAGTACGCGTGGAAGTCCTCCGGGGCGACGGCCGGGGCGCCGGGATCGCCGCCCACCTCGTTCGCCGACAGCAACGGCACATAGCGGTAGAACGCCGTGTCCTCCACGGACTTGGCGCGCAGCGCCGACGCCGTCTGGGCGAACCGGGCCCGGAACTCGGCGTGGCGGGGCCCGTCCCCGGCGCGTCCGAGCGCGAGGTCCCGCACGACGGGCACCGCGTGCGCCTCCTCGGGCACGGTGAAGGCCGCGCGTGCCTCGGCGGCGGCCTCCTCGGTGAGGACCGCGGCGGCGTCCTCGGGGGTGTACGGCCGGTACACCTCCAGGCGGACGAGGAGTTCGCACAGCGCGGTGCGCAGGGCCCACGGCGCGTGGTCGTGCAGCGCCGGGTCGGGGGAGGTCTCGCACAGACGACTCGCCAGGCGGGTGAGACGGTCCACCTCGGCCGCCAGCTCATGGGTGACCACCCGGTACGCGGCGTGGCGCACGGTGGAGGCCCAGTGCCCGCCGCGGTCGCCCGGCGGGGCCGCGAACCGCCGGTAGTGGCCGAGCAGGTCCGCGGCGCCCGCGGGGTCCGTGAACAGCCCGTCCAGCCGGTGCAGGGCGTCGTATCCGGTGGTGCCCGCGACCGGCCAGGCGGCGGGCAGGCGCTCGTGGGCGGCGAGGATCTTCTCCACCACGGTCCAGCGCCCGCCGGTGGCCTCGTGCAGACGGCGCAGATACCCCTCGGGGTCGGCCAGTCCGTCCGGGTGGTCCACGCGCAGACCGTCGATCACCCCCTCGCCGAGCAGCCGCAGCAGCGTCGCGTGGGTCGCCGTGAAGACCTCCGGGTCCTCCACCCGCACGCCGATCAGCTCGGAGATGGTGAAGAACCGCCGGTAGTTCAGCTCCGTCCGGGCCAGCCGCCACCACACCGGGCGGTACCACTGCGCGTCGAGCAACTGCGGCAGCGGCAGCGCCTTGGTGCCCTCGCGCAGCGGGAACACCTGGTCCTGGTGGCGCAGCACGTCCCCGTCGACCTTAAGCTGCCCGATCTCCTCGCCGAGCCGGCGCCCGAGCACCGGCAGCAGCAGCTGCCCGCCTCCTGCCTCCCAGTCGATGTCGAACCAGCGCGCGTACGGCGATCCGGGCCCCTCGCGCAGCACCTCCCAGAGGGCACGGTTGTGGCGCGGGGCGGCGGCCATGTGGTTGGGCACGATGTCCACGACCAGACCGAGCCCGTGCTCCCGGGCGGTGCGGGCCAGGGCGCGCAGCCCCGCCTCGCCGCCGAGTTCCTCGCGTACGCGCGCGTGGTCGACGACGTCGTAGCCGTGCGTCGACCCGGGGACGGCCTCCAGGACGGGAGACAGATGCAGATGCGAGACGCCGAGTGCGGCCAGATACGGCACGGCCGCCTCGGCCGCGCCGAACGGGAACTCCGGCTGCAGCTGGAGTCGGTAGGTGGCGGTGGGCACCGGCGGGACGGGGCGCTCAGGTGTCATGCAGACCTACGTACCCGCCCCGCCGGCTTTCGTGCCGGAAACGCGCCGCCGGGTGCCGCCCCGGCTCGCTCAGGCGGGCCGCTGCAGCACCACCAGGCTCCGGTCCACCAGGGTCAGCCGGCCCCCCGCCGCGACCTTGTCGCCGGTGCCCGGCGTCACCCCCTCCGGGACGGAGGTGTCGACGACCACCTGCCACTGACGCCCGTGGTCGACGGGCACCACGAACTCCAGTGGCTTCGGCGAGGCGTTGAACAGCAGCAGGAAGGAGTCGTCGGTGATCCGCTCACCGCGCGTGTCGGGCTCGGAGATCGCGTTGCCGTTCAGGAACACGGTCAGCGCGCTCGCCTGCGCCGACGTCCAGTCCCGCTGGGTCATCTCCTGGCCCCCCGGGGTGAACCAGGCGATGTCGGACAGTTCGTCGTGGGTGCCCTGCACCGGGCGGCCGTGGAAGAAGCGGCGCCGGCGGAAGACGGGGTGGTCCCGGCGCAGCCACACCATCGCGCGCGTGAACTCCAGCAGCGCCCCGCCGCCGTCCTCGGGCCACTCCACCCAGGACAGCTCGTTGTCCTGGCAGTAGGCGTTGTTGTTGCCCTGCTGGGTCCGCGCGTACTCGTCGCCGTGGCTGAGCATCGGCACGCCCTGGGAGAGCATCAGCGTCGCGATGAAGTTCCGCATCTGCCGGTCCCGCAGCTCCAGCACCGCCGGGTCGTCGCTCTCGCCCTCGGCCCCGCAGTTCCAGGACCGGTTGTAGCTCTCCCCGTCGCGGTTGTCCTCGCCGTTGGCCTCGTTGTGCTTGTCGTTGTACGCGACGAGGTCGTGCAGTGTGAAGCCGTCGTGGCAGGTCACGAAGTTGATCGAGGCGAGCGGCCGGCGGCCGTCGTCCTGGTAGAGGTCCGAGGAGCCGGTCAGCCGGGAGGCGAACTCCGCGAGCGTGCGGGGCTCGCCGCGCCACAGATCCCGCACGGTGTCGCGGTACTTGCCGTTCCACTCGGTCCACAGGGCGGGGAAGTTGCCCACCTGGTAGCCGCCCTCGCCCACGTCCCAGGGTTCGGCGATCAGCTTCACCTGGGAGACCACCGGGTCCTGCTGGACCAGGTCGAAGAACGACGACAGCCGGTCGACCTCGTGGAACTGCCGGGCGAGCGTCGCCGCCAGATCGAAGCGGAAGCCGTCCACATGCATCTCGGTGACCCAGTAGCGCAGCGAGTCCATGATCAGTTGGAGCACGTGCGGGGAGCGCATGAGCAGGGAATTGCCGGTCCCCGTCGTGTCCATGTAGTAGCGGGGATCGTCCGTCAGCCGGTAGTACGAGGGGTTGTCGATGCCCCGGAAGGAGAGCGTCGGGCCGAGGTGGTTGCCCTCGGCGGTGTGGTTGTAGACGACGTCGAGGATGACCTCGATGCCGGCCTCGTGCAGCGCGCGCACGGCCGACTTGAACTCCAGGACCTGCTGGCCGCGGTCGCCCCAGGAGGCGTAGGCGTTGTGCGGGGCGAAGAAGCCGATGGTGTTGTAGCCCCAGTAGTTGGCGAGGCCCATGTCCACCAGACGGTGATCGTTGACGAACTGGTGTACGGGCATCAGCTCCAGTGCGGTGACGCCCAGCTCGGTCAGATGTTCGATGATGGCCGGATGGGCAAGTGCCGCATAGGTGCCGCGCAGTTCGTCGGGCAGTGCCGGATGGCGCATCGTCAGGCCCTTCACATGGGCCTCGTAGATCACCGTGCGGTGGTACTCCGTGTGCGGGCGGCGGTCGTCGCCCCAGTCGAAGTAGGGGTTGATCACCACGGACGCCATGGTGTGGGGCGCCGAGTCGAGGTCGTTGCGCTTGTCGGGGGAGCCGAAGGGATAGCCGTACACCTCCTCGCCCCAGGTCACGCTGCCGCTGACGGCACGCGCGTACGGGTCGAGCAGCAGCTTCGCCGAGTTGCAGCGCAGCCCGCGCTCGGGGGCGTACGGGCCGTGCACCCGGAACCCGTACCGCTGCCCCGGCATCACCCCGGGCAGATACGCGTGCCGTACGAACGCGTCGGTCTCCCGCAGCTCCACCGCCGTCTCCGAACCGTCGTCGTGCAGCAGACACAGCTCGATCCGGTCGGCGGTCTCCGAGAAGACCGCGAAGTTGGTCCCTGCGCCGTCATAGGTGGCGCCGAGCGGATATGCCTCTCCAGGCCAGACCTGCATGGATACGACTCTCCCAGTTGTCCCGGCCCCGAGGGGCGCCCTGAAGCCGAGTCTTCCCCGAAAGTCGGGGAACCCCCTACGACTTATGCCCCTCTTAACAGCCGACCAGTGCATACGTGTCAGAGCGCAACCGCTCGTGCGACCGCGTATGCCGAACCGGTGGGGCTCAAACCACCTCCGTGACACAGGGGGGTAGGGGGAAATGTGCGCAGAATAGTGCGCCGCCATCTGGGCAAGGTGGTGGCGGGTACGGCCATCGCGGTGACGGGGACCGCAGTGATGGTCGGGATCACGCTTCCGGGCTCGGTGGCGGCCGAGGAGTCCGGAGGCCGGGGCGGCGCGGTGGCCGCCCGTCAGGACGGGGGACAGGGACAGCAGGCGGTGGCGCCCGGCGTCGTCGAGCAGGCACCCGCCGAGGGGGCGAAGGGCACGGGCGACGACCCGCTGACCGACGACGAGATCAAGCGCGTCGAGACCATCGCGCTGACCCGTCAGCAGTTCACGGCCGGCGAGGACGTCGAGGGCAGGAAAGGTCTGCAGCGGCTGAGCGTCGACGTCGCCGAGCCGGACCCGGACCACGTGGACGATCCCCACGCGCCACGCCGCGCGGACGTGACGTTCTACGACTACAAGGACGACAGCGTCATCTCCAAGACCGTCAACCTGGACACCGGGAAGGTCGAGCGGACCGGCACCCGGCACGGAGTGCAGCCGCCGCTCGGCCCCGAGGAGAACGCCGAGGCGGCCGAGCTGTTGATCGCTGACCCGCTCGGCGCGGGCCTGAGGGCCGACTACAAGGACGCCACCGGCAAGGACCTCACCTCCCCGGATCAGCTGACGCTCACCAGCATCGTCTACCGGGCGGTCCCGGGAGCCCAGCCGTCCGTCCTCGACCAGTGCGGCCGGCACCGCTGTGTGCGGCTCCTTCCGAAGATCCCGAACGGTGCCTGGATCGACAGCCGTTCCTTCGTGGTCGACCTGAGCAACCGCAAGGTCGGCAGGCTCGCCTGAGCCACGCGTCCCCCGCGCGCCGGACAGCACGTCCTCCGGGACCGCGGGCGCGCCGTCCCGCCGTCCTCATCTCTCATCTCCGTCCTTCTCGCTTTGTGCGATGTGTGCAAGAGGAGTCTCTTCGTCATGCGCGTGAACAGAAACAGCCGCGCCCGCAGGGGGGCCCTGACCGGCCTGGTGGCGGCCGGGCTGGCTTTCGGGGGCACGGCTGCCGCACCGGCCGTCGCCCAGCAGCCTCGTGCCGCGGCCCAGCCGGCCGCCGAGTGCGGTGCGGCGTACCGGATCGAGCAGAAGCTCTCCACCGGCACCACCTGGCGGATGTGCTGGCGCTACGACACCTACGCCGGCCTCGTCCTGGAGCACGTCTCCTACCAGCCGCCCGGCGAGGCCCGCCCGATCAAGGTCCTCAACAGTGCCCGGCTCGCCCAGATCGACGTGCCCTACGACGACGGCTCGGTCGAGTACAGCGATCTGACGGGGGCCGGCTTCGCACAGGGCCTGTCCGCCATGACGCCCGCCGAGTGCCCCGGCGGCACCATCAAGCCGGTCAAGGTGCCGGCCGCCATGGACCCGCGGCACCCCAACGTCAACGGTCTGTGCACGACCACCCGTTCACGCGGCCACGCCTATCGCATGCAGAGCGACACCGGGAACAAGGTCTACCAGACCCAGGGCAAGGACCTGCTGGTCTACACCGTCAACAAGGTCGGCTGGTACGAGTACATCACCGAGTGGCGCTTCCAGGACGACGGCACGATCGACATGAACATCGGTGCGACCGGCAGCCTTTCGCCGTTCGACTACGACGCCGGTGACGGCCGCGGCTGGCCGATCGGCAAGGGCGCCAGGGCGTACGCCACCAGTCACAGCCACAACGTCTTCTGGCGGCTCGACTTCGGCCTCGACGGCTCGTCGAAGAACCGCGTCGAGCAGTACGACTCCCAGGTCAGCCCGCCGGCTCGCGGTGGCCAGGCCCCGACCGCCAGGACCACGCTCACGAAGATCACCAAGGAACTCGCGGGCGACGCCGGGAACATGCGCTGGTGGCGGGTCGTCAGCGACACCGGAAAGAACAAGGACGGCCACGCACGGTCGTACGAACTCGTCCCCGGCGCCAGCACCAAGTACCTCGGGCACGACTTCACCCGCCACGACGTCTACTTCACCGAGTACAACGGCTGCGAGCAGTTCGCCAGTGACAACCTCGGCAACTGCGGTGCGCAGGCGGGCAAGTCGGTGGACAAGTGGGTCAACGGGCAGACGCTCACTCACCCGGTGGTGTGGGTGAATGTGGGCTTCCACCACATCGCGCGTGACGAGGACCAGCAGCCCATGCCGGTCCACTGGCAAGGCTTCTCGATTGCTCCGCGCGACGTCACGGCTATGAATCCCCTCACTCCGCCCGCCCTGGCGGGCCAGAACGGGCATGCACGATTCGGTAGTTGAGAAACGACCCTGTGCATCCGGCTGCATCTCGCTGCTCTCCCGGAGTACTCTTCCTTGATCGTTGGCTGGGGCCTGGCCCCTGAGGTGGCTCGGGGGAGCGGAAGGCGGTGCGCGGGTGGGCTCGGGAGGGCTGGAGCTGCCCCCTGGTGACGAGGGTCACGAGGGAAACTCCACGGATGTCCCGCCCGGGGCGGTGTCCCTGGCACGGCCGATGGAGATGGGATCCATCGGACCGGAACTGGACTGGAACGCCGAGGCATGGCGCGAGGTGCGGACCCGCGCCCAGCGGGCCGGCCGCGCCTACATCTGGCTGAATCTGGTCGAACAGCGGCTGCGCGCGGTCGTGGCCGCTGTCCTCCGTCCCATCTACGAACCCGTCCACGGCGACGACTGGGTGGTCGCCGCGGCCGGGCCGGCCGGCCAGGAGTGGGTGCAGCGCGCGGTCGCCGTCCGCGAGGTCAGCCGCCGGAAGGGGTATCTGCTCGACCCCGCCGACGACAACGTGCTCAGCTTTCTGACGCTGCCGCAGCTGCGCGAGCTGATGGTGCAGCACTGGCCGTGCTTCGAGCCGTACATAGACGAGCGCCGTGACGTCGAACTCGCCCTGGACGAGCTCGAAGTGACCCGGAACGTGGTCTCGCGCAACCGGGCCCTGTCGGAGACGGTGCTCGCCCAGGCCGAGCGCGCCTCCGCCCGGCTGCTGGAGATCCTCGGCGCGGGCGGCGACGTGCCCTCCGCGCGCCGGCTGCCCGTGGACGCGGTCGAGGACCTGGTGGGCGACCGGTACGCGGACGTGGTCGCCGTCCACCCCGACCGGGTACGGCTGCTGCGGCAGTTCCCCGCCGAGGACATCTTCGGCGGCGCCCGCCGCCTCGACGCCATCGGCATCGGCCTCAATCTGCTCGTGCAGAACTTCTCCGGGCGCCGGCTGGTGCGCCTCGCGGAGTCGGGAGCCCGGCTGCGTCTGCTGTTCCTCAATCCGGCCTCCAGCGCCGTCAAACGGCGCGAGCGGGAACTGGGCATCAAGAAGGGCGAGCTGAGCCGGGCCGTCGAGATGAACATCCTGCACATGCGCCGGGTACGCGCCCGGCTCCGCGACCCGGGCGCCTTCGAGATCCAGGTCTTCGACGAGACCCCCCGCTTCACCGCGTACCTGGTGGACGGGGACGGCTCCGACGGGGTCGCGGTGGTGCAGTCCTATCTGCGGCGCAGCCGCGGTATGGAGGCACCGGTGCTGGTGCTGCGCAACGGCAGCCGGGTCGTCAAGTCGGACGAGGCCGTCGAGGGTGGTCTCTTCCCGACCTATCGCGAGGAGTTCGAACAAGCTTGGGCCGATTCGCGACCCGTGTCCTGAACTGTCCCGAAGTGGATGCCGGCCGGGGGCCGAGCGGAGCACGCTCCCCGGATTGTCAGTGGCGCATGCGAAGGTGGAGACCACTGGGGGAAAGCACCACTGAGAAGGGGGGCCGCCATGGCCTGGCACCGAGAGCTGCTCATCGGATTCGACCTGGAGACGACCGGGACGGATCCGTATGAGGCGCGCATCGTCACGGGGGCGGTGATCGAGGTCAAGGACGGGGAGCCGCTGGGCCGCCGCGAATGGCTGGCCGATCCCGGTGTGGAGATCCCGGCGGACGCTGTGGCGGTGCACGGGGTCAGCAATGAGCGGGCGGCCGCCGAGGGCAGCCCGGCCGACCGGGTCGCGGACGCGATCGCCGACGTCCTCACGGGGTACTGGAAGACGGGCGTCCCGGTCGTCGCGTACAACGCTTCCTTCGACCTGACCCTGCTCACGGCCGAGCTGCACCGGTACGGACTGCCCTCACTGAGCGAGCGGCTCGGCGGCCCGGAGCCCGCGCCCGTCATCGACCCGTACACCATCGACCGCCGGGCCGACCGCTACCGCCGGGGCAAACGCACCCTTCAGGCGGTCTGCGAGGAGTACGGCGTCCCGCTGGACTCGGCGCACAACGCCGCCGCGGACGCCCTGGCCGCGGCCAGGCTCGCCCGCGCGATAGCCGGCCGCCACCCGAAGATCGCGGGGCTCGGCCCGGCGGAGCTGCACCGCCGCCAGATCGAGTGGCACGCGGACTGGGCGGCGGACTTCCAGGCGTTTCTGCGCCGCAAGGGCGACACGGAGGCCGTGGTGGACGGCGCGTGGCCGCTGCGGGAGGCGGCGCAGCACACGGTCTGACCGGGCCTCGCGGGATCAAGGGGCAGGGCTCAGAAGGGATACCAGCGGACGGTCTCGTCCCCGTCCCGCAGGGACGCCACCCGCCGCTCGAACTCGGCGAGTGCCCTGGGGTTGCTCGGCGCGTGCTGTGCGACCCAGGCGCAGCTGGCGGTCTCGCGCGCGCCGCGCAGCACGGAGCAGCCCTCCCAGGCGCGCACGTCCCAGCCATAGGCCCGGGTGAAGGAGTCGTAGGCCTCGGCGGGCAGCCCGTAGCGGTCGCGGGACAGGGCCATGACCACCAGGTCGTGCTCGCGCAGATCCGCGGCGAAGGTCTCCAGGTCCACCAGGACCGGTCCGTCCGGGCCGATGTGCACATTGCGGGGCAGCGCGTCCCCGTGGATCGGGCCCGGCGGCAGATGCGGTGTCAGGGCCGCCGCCGCGGTGGCGAACCCGTCCCGGCGCTCGCGCAGATACGCCGCGTCCGCGGGGTCGATCGCGTCGCCCGCCAGCCGCAGCCAGCGCTCCACACCGCCCAGCAGATCGCGGGGCGGCAGTGCGAAGGAGGGGGAGGGGAGTGCGTGCACGATCCGCAGCAGTTCGGCCAGGTCCCGCGGCTCGGCGGGGCGTACGGGATCGGGCAGCCGGTGCCACACCGTCACCGGGTGGCCGTCCACGAGGAGCGGCCGGGGCTCGGCGGCCCGCACGGCGGGGACGCCCTCCTCGGCGAGCCAGACGGCGGCGTCCAGCTCCCGCCGGGCGCGGTCGAGGAGTTCGGCGTCGCGGCCCACCTTGACCACCAGGTCACCGGCGGCGAACACCGCGTTCTCGCCCAGGGCGAGCAGCCGTGCGTCCCCGGCCCGCCCGGGCAGTACGCCTGCCGCCGCCAGCAGGTCGCGCGCCTTCGCCTCGTCCATGTTCGCCTCCGTGCCTCGACGCGGTCCTCGATGTCCTCGTGAGCGGCCGCCGAGCCCGTTCCCGAGCAACACGCCCCGGAGTGCATGCCCCGGGCGTCTCCCCGGCCGTCCGCCCGTCAGTGTCGCATTCCCCCAGGTCGCACCGTGTCCGCGGGGCACGGGCCAGGTCCCGCCGCCGGGGGCCGGTGCAACGACAGCGTGGCCGGGACGTGCATCCCGGCCACGCAGGCCCGCGGTGTGCTCACCGGCAGGGATCAGACGCCTGCCTTCTCCCCCTCCGGCGCCGGAGGCCGGGGCGGCGGGGACGCCAGGGCCGACTCGTCGTGCGTCAGGTCGGGCAGCCGGTGCAGCCACTTCGGCAGATACCAGTTGCGCTCGCCGAGCAGGGCCATCATCGCCGGGAGCAGCACGCCCCGGATGACGGTCGCGTCGATGAGCACCGCGGCGGCGAGGCCCACGCCCATCTGCTTCATGGACTGCATCGACAGCGTGCCGAAGATCGCGAAGACGGCCACCATGATGACCGCGGCGCTGGTGACGACCCCCGCCGTGGTCACCACGCCGTGCGTGATGGCCTCCTTCGTGGAACGGCCGCGCAGCCGCGCCTCGCGGATCCGGGAGACCACGAACACGTGGTAGTCCATCGAGAGCCCGAACAGGATGACGAAGAGGAACAGCGGCAGCCAGGTCACGATCGCGCCCACGCCATGGGCGCCCACCAGCGACGCGCCCCAGCCGTGCTGGAAGACGGCGACCAGGATGCCGTACGCCGCCCCGACCGACAGCAGGTTGAGCACGATCGAGGTGATCGCGACCGTCAGCGAGCGGAAGGACACGAGCATCAGCAGGAAGGCGAAGACCACGACGAACGCGAAGACCGGGACCACCGAGCCGACGAGCTGGTCGTTGAAGTCGTGCGAGCCCGCGACCTGCCCGGTGATCGGCGCCTGTACGCCGTCGACCTTGCCGAGGGTGTCCGGCCGCACCTTGTCGCGCAGCAGTTCCAGGCTCTTGCCCGCCCGGTCCAGGTCCGAGCCGCCGACCAGCGGGACGGAGACCACGGCCACGTTCTGCGCGTCGTGCAGCCTGATGTCCACCGGGCCCCGCGAGGCGCCCGAACTGATCGCCTGCGCCCGGAAGTCGGCGAGCGCCGCCTTCACGTCGGGGGCGTTGATGTCCTTGGCCCGGACGACGACCTGAGCGGGCTCGGAGCCGCCGGGGAAGGCGTCGTTGACCCGGTTGTACGTGGCCACGATCGGCAGCTTGTCGCCGAACTCCTGGTCCATGGTCAGGTTCTGGGTCTTCATGCCGAGCGCGGGCGCCGCGACCGCCAGCAGGGCGCCCGCCGCGACCACCAGCGAGACGGCGGGCCGGGCGAGGACGACCTTGAGCACGGCGGCCCACAGCCGGCTGCCCTCGGCGGAGGAACGGGCGCCGGCACGGCGCCGGCGGTCCGGGTGCAGGAACGGAAGACGCCCCTTCTCCACCCGTGCGCCGAGCAGGGACAGCAGCGCGGGCAGCACGGTCACCGAACCGACCATGGCCACCGCCACCACCATCAGAGAGGCCAGGCCCATCGCCTCGAAGGTGGCGATCCCCGTGAAGAGCATGCCCGCCATGGCGACACACACGGTGACACCGGAGACGATGACGGCGCGCCCGCTGGTCGCGGCCGCGATCCGCAGCGCGGTGCCCGGGTCCCGGCCGGCCGCCCGCTCCTCACGCTCGCGCCGCAGATAGAACAGGCAGTAGTCGACGCCGACGGCCATGCCCACCAGCAGCATCACGGAGTTGGCGGTGTCACTCATCGGCTGCAGATGGCTGACGATGCCCATCAGACCCATCGTCGCCATGATCGCGGTGATGGCCAGTCCCACCGGGAGCAGCGCGGCGACCAGCGCACCGAACGCGATGAGCAGGATCCCGAGCGCCACCGGCACCGCGGAGTACTCGGCCTGCTTGAAGTCGTCCCCGAACGCGTCGGAGAACGTCTTCTGCATACTGGCGCCGCCGATCTCCTCGATCCGCAGCCCGCCGTGCTCCTTCTGGACCCCGGCGACGGCCTTCAGCACCGGCTCGACCCGGTCGCCCGCGGTGTCCGCGTCCCCGCGCATGTCGAACCGCACCAGCGCGCTGCGGCCGTCCCGGGAGATGGTCCTGGTGTCGTACGGAGACATCACGTCCGTCACCCGCCCGGTGCCCTCGACGGCCCGTACGACCGCGGTGACGGCGGAGCGGAACGCCGGGTCCGTGGTGGTGGTCCGGCCGTCCTCGGCCTGGATCAGGACGGTCTCACCGGCCGGCTGCTCGATGCCCGCGTCTTGGATGATCTGTGCGGCGGTGTGTGTCTCGCCCCCCATCTGGTCGCTGTCCTTGACGTCGACGCGGCCGGCCGCCGAGCCGACGGCCATCGCCAGGACGACGAACAGTACCCAGATGCCGACGGCAGCCCAACGGTGCCGGGCGCTCCAGCCGCCGGCCCGCGCGGCGATGCCCCGCACCCGTGTGTCTCCGTTCCCCATGACGGGCGTGCCCCCCTCGTGTGCACGTGCCGGCTCCCTGCCGTCACCGTTCGCTTCGACGGTAGGGGCGGGCGGGGGAGCCTCACCTCGTGCTGGCCGGTGAACCGCGCACCGTCCGGCTCCTCCCCTCGGACACCGTCGTCTCACCATCGGGGAGGAGGGCGCCCCTTACACCTGTTCGGGGTTCTCGGGGGACCGGCATCAGGGTCCGTGCGGCCGTAGGGTGTGCGGATGACGACGACGTACGCGGCGCTGCTGCGCGGGATCAACGTGGGCGGCAGCAAGAAGGTTCCGATGGCCGAACTGCGTACCCTGATGGAGGGTCTCGGCTACGCCGGCGCCCGTACCTATCTCCAGAGCGGCCAGGCCGTCTTCTCCTGCGACCACGGTGGCGAGGAGTTTCTCGCCGCGGAGCTCGGCGGGGCGATCGAGAAACGATTCGGTTTCTCCGTCGATGTGATCGTGCGCGACCACGCCTATCTGGCGTCCGTGCGCGACGCCTGTCCGTTCCCCGCGGACCGGCTGGAGGGCAGGCAGCTGCATCTCACGTACTTCTCGGAGCCGGTCGACGCCGAGCGGTTCGCCGAGATCGACCCGGCCGTGTATCTGCCCGAGGAGTTCCGGCTGGGCGACCGCGCCCTCTATCTCTACGCTCCCGACGGACTCGGCCGCTCCAAGCTCGCCGAGCACCTCGCCAGGCCCCGGCTGGCCAAGGGCCTGATCGCCACCACCCGGAACTGGAACACCGTCGTCAAGCTGGTCGAGATGACCGCGACCGGAGAATGACCTCCGGCGAGCCCCGCAGGCACGTCCGGCCCCGGGGAGAGGGCAACCGGGGCATGTGCGAGGCTCGTTGGCATGCGCTACATCATCATCGGAGCAGGGGCGGTCGGCGGGACCATCGGCGCCCGGCTCGCCGAGGCGGGGCACGACGTGGTCCTGGTCGCGCGCGGCGCGCAGCTCACCGCGCTGAGGGAGCACGGACTGCGCTTCCACGGCCCGGAGGGCGAGCGGATCCACCGGCTGCCGGTCGTCGACGGGCCCGACGCACTGGGCGAGTTGCGTCCGGACGACGTGCTCATGCTGACGGTCAAGACCCAGGACAGCGAGGGCGCCCTGGACACCTGGGGCCCGGCGCCCGTCGCGGGCGGCGGCACGGCCGCCGCGGACCTGCCCGTGGTCTGTCTGCAGAACGGGGTGGAGAGCCCCCGGATCGCCCTGCGCCGCTTTCGCCGGGTGTACGGGGTCTGCGTCTGGCTGCCGTGCACCTATGTGGAACCGGGCGTGGTCTCCGCGGCGGGCACCCCCCTCACCGGCATCCTGCACCTCGGCCGCCACCCCCACGGCACCGATGACACCGTCCGCCGCATCGCCGCCGATCTGGAGAGCGCCCGGTTCGAGGCACCCGTCGTGCCGGATGTGGCGCGCTGGCAGTACGCCAAGCTGCTGGCCAACCTCGCCAACGCCGTCGAGGCGGTGAGCGGGCCCCTGGCCGACGAGGAGGCGCAGCGGCTGCTGGAACGGGTACGCGCCGAGGGCGAGTCGGTGTTCAGGGCCGCCGGGATCCCGAACGCGAGCACGACGGAACAGAAGGAGGCACGCGGGGACAAGATACGTCTGGTGCCGCTCGACGGGGCCGTGCGGGGCGGTGGCTCCTCCTGGCAGTCGCTCACCCGCGGCACCGGCACGATCGAGGCCGACTACCTCAACGGCGAGATCGTGCTCCTCGGCCGGCTGCACGGCGTACCCACGCCCCTGAACGAGCTGCTGCAACAGCTCGCGACCACGTTCGCGCGTGATCGGCGGCTGGCCGGGTCGCTGCCGGTGGCGGAGCTGGTGCGACGCGCCGAGGAGGCGGAGCAGGCGGTCCGGGCCACCGGCGCGGACCGGACCGCCGAGGATCAGCCGAGGTCGTAGTCGAAGGTGTAGGGGAAGGACGACTCGCCCGGTGCGTAGGTGAAGGCGCCGGTGCCGGTGAGACCGGTCAGTTCGCCGGTGCCCGTCCCCGGCACCACCTCGAAGGTGCTGTGCACGGTGCCGTCGGCCGCGAAGGTGCCGCGCTGCTCCACGACGAAGCTGCCCTCCCGTCCCTCCAGCCGCCCGGCCAGCAGCTCCATGCCGGTGAAACCGCCGGTCTTCTCGGTGCCGTGGACGATGGTGTACTCGCAGGTCGTGCCGTCCGCCTCGATGCCGCCGCTGAAGGTGTTGGTCACGGAGGCGCGGGCGAGCCTCGGCGTCGTCCCGGCCGGCCCGGCCGGGAGCTCCTTCCAGTCGGCGGAGGTGATGTGGCCGGTGATGTGCGCGGGCATGGGGATCCTTTCGGTCGGCCGCCGAGGGGTCAGCGGTGCGGTGACCAGCCTGACCGCCGTACCTGACACCTTCTGTCAGGTACGGCGGCACAATGGCCCCCATGCGTGCCGACCGGCTTCTCTCGCTGCTCCTGCTGTTGCAGAACCGCGGACGGATGACCGCGCCGGACCTCGCCGCCGAGCTGGAGGTGTCGGTCCGCACGGTCTACCGCGACATCGAGGCGCTCATCGTCTCGGGCGTACCGGTGCGCGCCGACCGCGGACCCGCCGGCGGCTACCGGCTGATGGACGGATACCGCACACGGCTGACCGGGCTCACCGACGCCGAGGCCGGCGCCCTCTTCCTCGCCGGGGCACCCGGCCCGGCGCGGGATCTCGGTCTGGGGCCGGTGCTGGCGACCGCTCAGCTGAAGCTCAGGGCCGCCCTGCCCGCCGAACCGGCCGCGCGCACCCGGCTTGTCGAGGAGCGGTTCCATCTCGACGCGCCGGCCTGGTTCCGGGACGCCGACCCGGTCCCGCATCTGGCGCCGGTCGCACAGGCGGTGTGGGAACAGCGTGTGCTGCGCGCCCACTACCGGCGCTGGCGCGGCGAGGTCCACCGGGAGCTGCGCCCGCTCGGCGTCGTCCTCAAGGGCGGCATCTGGTACCTGGTGGCGCTCGTGGACGAGGCGCTGCGGACCTACCGGATATCGAGGTTCCTGGCGGTGGAGATCACGGACGAGGTCTTCGCCCGCCCGCCCGCGTTCGAGCTGGCCGCCTACTGGGCGGAGTCCTCCCGGCGCCTGGAGGACGCGTGCCACCAGGGAATCGCGCGGGTACGGCTCTCTCCCCGCGCACAGCGGCTGCTGCCCATGCAGTTCGGCACGGCCGGCAGACAGGCCCTCGAAACCGCCGGAGCGCCGGACCACGAGGGCTGGGTCCAGGTGGAACTGCCGGTCGAGGCCCAGGCGGTGGCCGTGGGTGATCTGCTCCGGCTCGGTGCGGAGGCCGAAGTGCTCGGCCCGCCGGAGCTGCGCCGGGCCCTCGCCGAGACCGTGGCCGCCCTGGCCGACCGGTATGCGCCGGAACTCTGAACGCCCTTCCAGGACTCAGTCAGAGATGTGACCACTGCTCGGATGAATCTGAGTACGGGTAGCCCCCAGTAGGGACCTCTTTCGGCAAGATACGTCACTTCAATTGACTGAGTCGCTCAAGTGCTCCTACCTTTCCCGCCGTTGGGTACAGGTTAAGCCCACGGGAGGGTTCCATGCCCATGCACCGAAGAGCCGCCCTCGTCACCCTTGTCTGCGCGATCCTGGCCGCCGGCGTCCCGGGCGCCGTCGCCCAGGACCGGCCCGCGTCCCCGGACGTCTATGTGTCCCCGTCCGGGAACGACCACGCCGACGGCACCGCCCGCCACCCGGTCCGTACCCTGGAACGCGCCCGCGATCTGGCCCGCCCACGCGTCGCGGATCTGCGGGCCGATCTGACGGTCCATCTCGCGTCGGGTACCTACCGACTGACGGACCCCCTCGTCCTGGACGCCCGTGACTCCGGTACCCATGGCCACCGCGTCATCTGGCAGGGCACGGGCGACACCGTCGTGAGCGGCGGCCGCCGGGTCACCGGCTGGCGGCCGGTCCGGGGCCGGCCGGGCCTCTGGTCCGCGCCCGCACCCCAAGGGCTCACCGACACACGGCAGTTGTACGTCGACGGGGTGCGCGCCCAGCGGGCCCGGGGCGCCGTCCCGGTGACCCTGACCCAGACGGCGACCGGCTACACGGCGTCCTCCGACACCATCGCCCGCTGGAAGCGACCCTCCGACGCCGAGTTCGTCTACACCTGCGGCGAGGCGCTGTGGAACATCGAGCGCAACGGCCTCGGCCAGTGGACCGAGCCCCGCTGCCGTATCGCCTCCGCCGAGGGCACCACCATCACCATGGCCCAGCCGTGCTGGGACAACTCCAACAAGCGGGTCGAGTTCCCGGACATCCCCGGTCGCACGGTCAGCATGGTCGGGCCGGGCCGGCTCACCAACAGCGGCAAGGCGACCTACGTCGAGAACGCCTACGAACTCCTCGACCAGCCCGGCGAGTGGTACCTCGACCGCGGTGCCCACCGCGTCTACTACCTGCCGCGCAAGGGCGAGAACCTCGGCCGGGCCGACGTCGAGGCGCCCGCCGCCGAGAAGCTGGTCGACGGCCGGGGCACCGCCGACGCGCCCGTGCACGACATCGTCCTGCGCGGACTGCGGTTCAGCTACGCGACCTGGCTGACCCCGTCCGGTCCCGAGGGCTTCTCCGAGATCCAGGCCGGCTACACCCTCACCGGCGACCGCGGCTGGGCCACCCAGGGGCTGTGCCACTACGTCGACGGCGGCACCTGCCCGTTCGCCTCCTGGACGAAGATGCCCGGCAACGTGTCCTTCACCTACGGGCAGCGCATCGCCTTCGCCGACGACGTCTTCGCCCATCTCGGCGCCTCCGGACTCGACCTCGGGGCGGGCAGCGAGGACTCCACCGTCAGCGGCAGCGTCTTCACCGACATCTCCGGCAACGGCCTGGAGATCGGCGGCGTGGACGGTCAAACCCCCGTCTCGGGCGTCCAGGTGACCGACAATCACCTCTACGGCCTGCCCCGTGAGTACCACGGCGGCGTGGCGATCCTCAACGGCTACACCGAGCACGACACCATCGCCCACAACCAGATCGACCATGTCGGCTACAGCGCCGTCTCGATGGGCTGGGGCGGCTGGCCCGACAAGATCGGCGACCCGGCGACCCCGAACCCCAGCCACGACAACGCGGTCCGCGACAACCTGATCCACGACTACATGCAGATGCTCGACGACGGCGGCGGCATCTACACCCAGGGCCTGACCGGCACGTCGATGGCCGACGGAGAACAGGTCACCGGCAATGTCATCCACGACCAGTGGGGCCTCGGCAAAAGCGTCTACACCGACAACGGCTGCACCTACGAGACGGTCCAGGGCAACGTCCTGTTCCACGCCTCGTACGCCAACGTCGCCTCCCGCCACACCGACTACCGCGACGACCTGGGCAGCAACGACCCGACCCTGGTCAAGGACAACTGGTGGGAGGAGGGCACGGCCGACAGCGACAACAAGGGCCTGGTGACGACCGGGAACAAGATCATGACGGCGCTGTCGGACGTCCCGTCCGAGATCGTCGCGGGCGCGGGTCTCGAACCGGCCTACCGCGGACTGCTCCACCGGGAGGCCGGCGGAGCCTCCGCCCCCGACGCGCCCTCCCGCGTCGGCACGAGCACGGCGGGCGCGGACGCCTTGTACGTCACCTTCAACCCGAGCTTCGTCGAGGGGAGTTCACCGGTGACGGGCTACACCGTCCGCGTCCACGACACCACCGGCCGGCAGGTCGGCGAACAGTCGGTCACCGCCGCGGACTTCCGGCGCACCGCGCTCGTCCGGATCGGCGGACTGCCCTCCAGCGGCGGCCCGTTCACGGTGACGGTCACCGCGGCCAATGCCCACGGCACCAGCGCCCCGTCCCTGGCCTCGCTCCCGCTGACCCCCACCGCCGCCACCGCGCCGCCCGCGGCGCCGACGGGTCCGAAGCTGCGGACCCAGTCCACGGCGGCCACCCTCGCCTGGACCCCGCCGACCGCGACCGGCGACGCCAAGGTGATCGGCTACCGGGTGACGGTCTCCGACGGCCGCGACCCGATCGAGGTGACGGGCCGGGACGTCCTGGTCACCCAGCCGTCCGCCAAGGGCATGTTCCGGGTGATCGGCGGTCTGCGGCCCGGCACCTCGTACACGGTCACGGTCGCCGCGGTGACGGCCGCGGGCACCGGCCCGGCGGCGACGGTGACGGCGCGGACCGCGCCGTGACCACCCGCACCTCTCCCGCGGGCACCGGCTGACCGCCCACGGGCGCCCACGGGCGGTGGGCGCCCGTGGCGTGTCCGTGTCTCAGGCCCCGAGGGCCGTCAGCAGCGGCAGCCGGGCCTCGTCGTAGCGTTCCAGCACCACGTCGGCCACCTCCGGCGCGGGTCCCAGGACATCGGCCAGCACGTCCGCCTCGGCGGCGCCCCGGGCGATGCGGTCCGGCAGAAAGCCCGGGGCCAGGACGTACGGCGCCACGGCCACCCGTGCGCAGCCCGCCGCCCGCAGTTCCCGCACCGCGTCCTCGGTGCGGGGCAAGGATGCGGAGGCGAACGCAGGCCGCACGGCGCACCAACCGGTGTGCCGCCACTCCCGCGCGATGTCAGCGATCACTGCGATCGCCTCCGGGTCCGTCGACCCCGCCGAGGCCAGCACGACCCCGGTCGAGGACTTGTCGGCGGGGGTCAGCCCCGCCTCGTACAGCCGCCGCTCCAGCGCGTCGAGCAGCAGCGGCGAGGGTCCGAGCACCTCCGCCTGCCGGATCCGCAGCCCGGGCGGAGCCTCCCGCAGGACCGCCGGGATGTCCGCCTTCGCATGGAACGCCCGCGTCAGCAGCAGGGGGAGCGCCACCACGTCGCGTACTCCCTCGGCCGCCAGCGACTCCAGGACCCCCCGCACGGAGGGGACGTTGAAGTCCAGGAAGCCGGTCTCCACACGCAACCCGGGCCGCAGCGACCGTACCCGCCGTACGAGGGCGTGCACCGTCGCGGCGTGCCGCGGATCGCGGCTGCCGTGGGCGACGACCACCAGGACGGGGCGGACCGGCTTCGGATGCATGGGATGTCAGCCCTTGACGAGAAGACCGCGACTGCGCAGCACCCACCGCTCCAGCGGACTGAAGATCAGCAGGTCGATCGCGATACCGACGATCAGGATCAGGATGACGGCCTCGAAGACCATGGACATGGAACTGGCGTTGCGGCCGTTCTCCAGCAGCGCGCCCAGTCCGATGCCGAGGTCGGGCGAGGAGGCGATGATCTCCGCCGCCATCAGCGAGCGCCAGGAGAAGGCCCAGCCCTGCTTCAGACCCGCCAGATAGCCCGGCAGCGCGGCGGGCATGACGATGTGCCAGGTGCCCCTGAGCCCGGTCGCACCCATCGTCCGGCCCGCCCGCAGGAAGAGCGGCGGCACCTGGTCGACCCCCGACACCAGGCCGTTGGCGATCGACGGCACGGCACCGAGCAGGATCACCGCGTACATCATCGAGTTGTTCAGGCCCAGCCAGATCACCGCCGGCGGCACCCAGGCCACCGACGGGAGCGACTGGAGGCCGGACAGGATCGGGCCGATGGCCGCGCGCACGAACTTCACACGGGCCACCAGCAGGCCCAGCGGGGTGCCGATCGCGAGGGCGAACAGGAAGCCCAGCAGACCGCGCGAGACGCTGGTCCAGATGTAGCCGAGCAGCTTGCCCTGGAGCCAGGCGTCCTCCACCTCGCCCCACACGTCACCGGGGGACGGCAGCTTGGTCGGATCGTCGACGACCTTGAAGGAGACCAGTGCCTGCCAGACCAGCACCACGAACGCGATCGCGAGGAGCGGCGGCAGGATCTTGTTGACGAAGGTCTGCCGGAAGGGCGTCCGGCCGGTGGCGGAGACCTCCAGGGCGTCGAGGCCCGCCTCCAGGCCGCCCAGCCCGGCGCTGTCCCTGACGGAGGAGTCCGCCGTCGGGTCGGTGGTCTCAGTGCTGGCCATGACGGCGGATCTCCCCACGCAGTACTTCGGTGATCTCGACGGACAGTTCCGCCACCGGGGCGTCCTCGATACGGCGCGGCTGCGGAATGCCGACCGTCCACTCCCGCGCCACCCGGCCCGGACGCGAGGACAGCAGCACGACGCGTTGCGCCAGCCGCACCGCCTCACGCACGTTGTGCGTGACGAACAGCACGGACAGGCCCGTCTCCGCCCAGATCCGGGTCAGCTCGTCGTGCAGCACGTCCCGGGTGATCGCGTCGAGCGCCGCGAACGGCTCGTCCATCAGCAGCAGTTGGCTGTCCTGCGCCAGGGCGCGGGCCATGGCGACACGCTGGCGCATACCGCCGGACAGCTCGTGCACCCGCTTTCCGTACGAGCCCTGGAGACGGACGAGTTCGAGCAGCTCCTCGGCCTTGCCGCGCCGTTCGCTCTTCGGAACGCCCCGGAGCTTCAGGGCGAGTTCTATGTTCTTGCCCGCGGTCAGCCAGGGGAACAGGGCGTGTTCCTGGAACATCAGGGCCGGGCGCCCCTGGGTGGTGATGCTGCCCGCGGAGGGCTCGTCGAGCCCCGCGACCAGGTTGAGCAGGGTGGACTTGCCGCAGCCCGAGGCCCCCAGGAGGGTGACGAACTCACCCGGGGCGACATCCAGGGTGATGTCGTCGAGGACGAGCTGCTGTCCGGCGGGCCCGGCGAAGGACTTCGAGACATGCTCGATGCGCGCGGCGTGCTCCACCGACGCGGCGCCTTCGGCGGCCTTGGCGAGAGCGGTGGCCATGGTCGTCACCTCCTGGGAACTCTTCGGGACCGGGCTTACTTGGCGCCGAGGCCGGCGTCGTCGACGGCGCTCTCGCCCTCGTCCTTGAGGACCGTGTTCAGCAGGGTCAGGTCGTAGATGCCGTCCAGCTTCGGGTCCTTCAGCAGACCGGACTTGACCGCGTGCTGCGCCTCGGTGTTCAGGGTCGAGGCCAGCGGGTCGTCGGTGATCTGGATCGACTTCCACGCCGGGTCCAGCACGTTCGCCGGCAGGGCCTTGCCGGAGTCCGCCTCCAGCTGCTTGTTCGCCGCGGCCTTGGCCTCGTCCGGGTTGGCATTGATCCACTTGTTGGTGTCGACCGACGCCTTGAGCACCGCCTCCACGGCCTTCGGGTGCTCCGTGAGGAACTTCTGCGACACGATGATGTTCGTGATCACGAACTTGTTGCCGGGCCACAGCGACGACTCGTCCAGCAGGACCTTGCCGCCCTCCGCGACCAGCTTGGACGCGGTCGGCTCGGGCACCCAGGCGCCGTCGATCGAGCCGGACTTGAAGGCGTCAGGGGTGACCTTGTTGTCGGTGCGGACCACCGAGACATCGCCCTTGCCGCTCTCCGGGTCGACCTTCCAGCCCTGCTCCGCGACCCAGTTGAGGAAGGCCACGTCCTGCGTGTTGCCGAGCTGAGGCGTCGCGATGTTCTTGCCCTTGACGTCCTTCAGCGACTTGATCTTCTTCGGGTCGACGACGAGCTTCACCCCGCCGGACGCCGAACCGCCGATGATGCGCAGACTCTTGCCGTCGGACTTGGTGTAGCCGTTGATCGCCGGGGAGGGGCCGATCCAGCCGATGTCGATGGCACCGGAGTTGAGGGCCTCGATCTCGGAGGGACCGGCGTTGAAGATCTGGTACTTGGCCTGCGTGCCGCCGAGCGACTTCTGGAAGAAGCCTTTCTGGACGCCGACGAGTGCGGTCGCATGGGTGAGGTTGCCGAAGTAGCCGATCTTCACGGAGTCGAGACCGTCGATCTTCTTGGCTCCGGCGGCGATCTTCTGGCTGGCGGAGCCGTCCTTGGCCTCGGACCCGTAGCCGCAGGCGGCGAGGGTGAGGAGGGGAAGGGCGGCGAGTGCGGCTGTCGCGCCGCGAAGCAGTGAGCGGTTGGCAGGCACGGGAGGCTGTCCTCTCGTTGGCCCGGCGGTCACGGTCTCTCAGGTCGTGGCCGGGAGTTCGGCTAAAGGTCTTCGTCGCTGCTGGGACGTCAGGTGGGGGGACAGGGCGCGCAGGCAGTGCGCGTACGTCATCGCGCACATCGCGCCACTCCGCCCTGCCCGCTCCCGAGGGCACCGCTGCCGACGCGGCCGCCCTCCTTCGCGAACATCGAGTAGAAGCAGGTGGTGGTCATGATCAGAAGTCCCACCCGTCGCCGTCGGCGTCGTCCTTCACCGGCTCGGGCGCGGCGAACGACTCGCCGACCATGCCCGCGGTGAGCGTGGTGCCGTCGGCCGGGTCGATCAGGATGAACGATCCGGTGCGGCGGGAGTCCGCGTACGCGTCCACCGGCAGCGGCTCCGCGGTACGGATCTTCACCCGGCCGATGTCGTTGGCGACGAGCTGACCCGGGTGCGGGTGCAGGGACAGGTCGTCCAGGGTGAGGCGGGACGGGATGTCCTTGACGACCGCCTTGACCGTGCGGGTGCCGTGCTTGAGCAGCACCCGGTGGCCGACGGTCAGCGCCTGGTCCGCGACATGGCAGACCGTCGCCTCGATGTCCTGGGTGGTCGCCGGCGCGTCCTTGCTCGGCACGATCAGGTCACCGCGGGAGATGTCGATGTCGTCCTCCAGCAGGAGGGTCACCGACTGCGGGGTCCACGCCACGTCGACCGGCCTGCCGAGCAGGTCGATCCCGGAGACCTTCGTGGTCCGGCCGGAGGGCAGCACGGTGACCTGCTCGCCGACGCGGAAGGTGCCGGCCGCGATCTGGCCCGCGTAGCCCCGGTAGTCGGGGTGCTCGGTGCTCTGCGGGCGGATCACGTACTGCACGGGCAGCCGCGCGTGGCAGTGCGCCAGGTCGTGGCTGACCGGGACCGTCTCCAGGTGCTCCAGGACGGTGGGGCCGCCGTACCAGTCCATGTTCGCGGACGGCTCCACCACGTTGTCACCGGCCAGCGCCGAGATCGGGATCGCGGTGACCTCGGGGACGCCCAGCTCGGTCGCGTACGCCGTGAACTCCTTGGCGATCGCCGCGAACACGGACTCCTGGTAGTCCACGAGGTCCATCTTGTTCACGGCGAGGACCACGTGCGGGACGCGCAGCAGGGCGGCGATCGCGGCGTGGCGGCGGGTCTGCTCGACGACGCCGTTGCGCGCGTCGACCAGGACCACCGTCAGCTCGGCGGTGGAGGCGCCGGTGACCATGTTCCGCGTGTACTGCACATGGCCGGGGGTGTCGGCGAGGATGAACCGTCGGCGGGGCGTGGCGAAGTAACGGTACGCCACGTCGATGGTGATGCCCTGCTCGCGTTCGGCGCGCAGGCCGTCGGTCAGCAGCGCGAGGTCCGGGCCTTCCTTGCCGCGGCTCGCCGAGGCGCGCTCCACGGCCTCCAGCTGGTCGGCGAGCACCGACTTGGAGTCGTGCAGCAGCCGTCCGACGAGCGTGGACTTGCCGTCGTCGACCGAGCCGGCGGTGGCGAACCGCAGGAGGGTGGTGGCGGAGAGTTCCGTGGTCGTGGTCATGGCTAGAAGTACCCCTCGCGCTTGCGGTCCTCCATGGCGGCCTCGGACAGCTTGTCGTCGGCGCGGGTGGCGCCGCGCTCGGTGAGCCGGGAGGCGGCGATCTCGGCGATCACCTGCTCCAGGGTCACCGCGTCCGAGTCGACGGCACCGGTGCAGGACATGTCACCGACGGTCCGGTAGCGCACCAGGCGCCGCTCGACCGTCTCGCTCTCCTTGGGCCCGCCCCAGTCGCCCGCGGTCAGCCACATGCCGCCGCGCTGGAAGACGTCGCGCTCGTGGGCGAAGTAGATCTCGGGCAGTTCGATGCCCTCGCGGGCGATGTACTGCCACACGTCCAGTTCGGTCCAGTTGGACAGGGGGAACACCCGGACGTGTTCGCCGGCCGCGTGGCGGCCGTTGTAGAGCTGCCACAGCTCGGGGCGCTGGCGGCGCGGGTCCCACTGGGAGAACTCGTCGCGCAGCGAGAAGACGCGCTCCTTGGCGCGGGCCTTCTCCTCGTCCCGGCGGCCGCCGCCGAAGACGGCGTCGAACCGCTCCGCCTGGATCTTCTCCGTCAGGGGCAGGGTCTGCAGGGGATTACGGGTGCCGTCGGGGCGCTCCTTGAGCACCCCGCGGTCGATGTAGTCCTGCACGGAGGCCACATGCAGCCGCAGTCCGTGCCGCGCGACGGCGCGGTCGCGGTACTCCAGCACCTCGGGGAAGTTGTGCCCGGTGTCCACGTGCAGCAGCGAGAACGGCACCGGCGCGGGCGTGAACGCCTTCAGCGCCAGGTGCAGCATCACGATGGAGTCCTTGCCGCCGGAGAACAGGATCACCGGCCGCTCGAACTCGCCCGCCACCTCACGGAAGATATGGACGGCCTCGGACTCCAGCGCGTCCAGATGGGACAGGGCGTACGGGCTGTCCGTGCCCTCGGTGGTCGAGGCGACGGTGGCCGTCATGCCAGCCCCCTTTCGCTCAGCAGCGCGTGCACCGCGGCCGCCGACTCCTGCACGGTCTGGTTCTGGGACTCGATCCGCAGATCGGGGGACTCGGGCTCCTCGTACGGGTCGTCGACCCCCGTCAGGCCGGTCAGTTCGCCGGCGGCCTGCTTGGCGTACAGGCCCTTCACATCGCGTACGGAGCACACCTCCAGAGGCGTCGCCACATGCACCTCGACGTACGCCGCCCCGCTCTCCTGGTGGCGCTTGCGCACCGCCTCGCGGCTGTCCGCGTACGGCGCGATCACCGGGACCAGCGCCTTGACGCCGTTCCGGGCGAGCAGATCCGCGAGAAAGCCGATGCGCTGCACGTTCGTGTGCCGGTCCGCGCGGCTGAAGCCGAGGCCCGCGGAGATGAACTCGCGGATCTCGTCGCCGTCGAGCACCTCGACCCGGTGGCCCTCCTCGCGCAGCCGGCCGGCCAGCTCGTAGGCGATCGTGGTCTTGCCGGCGCTCGGCAGACCCGTGAGCCAGACGGTGGCTCCGGTTGTCACGGGAGTCTCCCTGGTTGTCGGAACGTTCGTGGAATGCTGGGTCATGGTCAGCCGTGCAGCCCGCACTCGGTCTTGGCGCGGCCCGCCCAGCGCCCGGCGCGCGCGTCCTCGCCCGCCAGGACCCGGCGGGTGCAGGGGGCGCAGCCCACGGAGGCATAGCCGTCCATCAGCAACGGGTTGGTGAGGACGCCGTGTTCGGCGATGTACGCCTCCACGTCCTCCTGGGTCCAGCGGGCGATCGGCGAGACCTTGACCTTCTGCCGTTTCTCGTCCCAGCCGACGACCGGGGTGTTCGCCCGGGTGGGGGACTCGTCGCGGCGCAGTCCGGTCGCCCAGGCGTCATACCCCGTGAGGCCTTCCTCCAGGGGCTGGACCTTGCGCAGCCTGCAGCACAGGTCGGGATCCCGGTCGTGCAGCCGGGGCCCGTACTCGGCGTCCTGCTCGGCGACCGTCTGCCGCGGGGTGAGCGTGATGACGTTGACGTCCATCACGGCCTCGACCGCGTCGCGGGTGCCGATGGTCTCCGGGAAGTGGTAGCCGGTGTCGAGGAACACGACATCCACACCCGGCATCGCGCGGGAGGCGAGGTGGGCCACCACCGCGTCCTCCATCGAGGAGGTCACGCAGAAGCGCTTGCCGAACGTCTCGGCCGCCCACGTGAGGATCTCCAGTGCGGAGGCGTCCTCCAGATCGCGGCCCGCCTGCTCGGCGAGCGCCTTCAACTCGTCGGTGTCGCACTCTTGCTGAGTCGTCGTCATGTCCCGTCCCCTCCGCTGTCGGCTCGTTGGAGTCCCCGGGCCAGCAGGCCCAGGAACTTCAGCTGGAAGGCTCGATTGCACGCCGCGCATTCCCAGGCCCCATGTCCCTGTTCGCTCGGACGAAGATCCTCGTCGCCGCAGTAGGGGCAGTAGAAGGGGGCCGCTCGCTCGCTCACGACAGCGCCTCCTCGGAAGCCCGGGCCGCCCAGGTCGCGAACCGCTCGCCGTCCTCACGCTCCGCCTGGAAGCGCTTGAGCACCCGCTCGATGTAGTCCGGCAGTTCGTCGGAGGTGACCTTCAGACCGCGGACCTTGCGGCCGAAGCCGGCCTCCAGGCCGAGCGCGCCGCCCAGGTGCACCTGGTAGCCCTCGACCTGCTCGCCGTTGTCGTTAAGGACCAGCTGGCCCTTGAGACCGATGTCCGCCACCTGGATACGCGCGCAGGCGTTCGGGCAGCCGTTGATGTTGATGGTGAGCGGCTCGTCGAAGTCCGGGATGCGGCGCTCCAGTTCGTCGATCAGCGCGGAACCGCGCGCCTTGGTCTCGACGATGGCGAGCTTGCAGAACTCGATGCCGGTGCAGGCCATGGTGCCGCGCCGGAACGAGGACGGCTGCACCCTGAGGTCGAGCGCCTCCAGACCCTCGACCAGCGAGTCGATCTGGTCCTGCTCGACGTCGAGCACGATCATCTTCTGCTCGGCGGTCGTCCGGACCCGGCCGGAGCCGTGTGCCTCGGCGAGGTCCGCGATCTTCGTCAGCGTCGTCCCGTCCACCCGGCCCACCCGCGGCGCGAACCCGACGTAGTAGCGGCCGTCCTTCTGCCGGTGCACCCCGACGTGGTCGCGCCAGCGCTCAACGGGCTGCGCGGGTGCCGGGCCGTCGGTCAGCTTCCGCTTCAGGTACTCGTCCTCCAGCACCTGACGGAACTTCTCCACGCCCCAGTCGGCGACCAGGAACTTCAGCCGGGCGCGGTTGCGCAGCCGGCGGTAGCCGTAGTCACGGAAGATCGAGATGACGCCCTCGTGGACGTCCGGCACCTCGTCCAGCGGCACCCAGGCGCCGAGCCGCTGCCCGATCTTCGGGTTGGTGGACAGACCGCCGCCGACCCACACGTCGAAGCCGGGCCCGTGCTCCGGGTGGACCACGCCGACGAAGGCGACGTCGTTGATCTCGTGCGCCACGTCGAGCAGCGGCGATCCCGAGATCGCGGTCTTGAACTTGCGCGGCAGGTTCGAGTACGCCTTGTTGCCGATGACCCGGCGGTGGATCTCCTCGATGGCCGGGGTGCCGTCGACGATCTCGTCCTCGGCGATCCCGGCGACGGGCGAGCCGAGGATGACGCGGGGCGTGTCACCGCAGGCCTCGGTGGTGGACAGTCCGACGGCCTCCAGACGGTTCCAGATCTCGGGGACGTCCTCGATCCGGATCCAGTGGTACTGGACGTTCTGGCGGTCGGTGATGTCGGCGGTGCCGCGGGCGAACTCCTGCGAGACCTCACCGATGACGCGCAGCTGCTGGATCGTCAGCCGGCCGCCGTCGATGCGGACGCGGAGCATGAAGTGCCTGTCGTCCAGCTCCTCCGGCTCCAGGACGGCGGTCTTCCCGCCGTCGATCCCGGGCTTGCGCTGGGTGTACAGACCCCACCAGCGCATCCGGCCGCGCAGATCGCTGGGGTCGATGGAGTCGAAGCCGCGCCGGGAGTAGATCGTCTCAATGCGTGTCCGCACATTGAGACCGTCGTCGTCCTTCTTGAACTGTTCATTGCCGTTGAGCGGGGTGAAGTGACCTACCGCCCACTGACCCTCACCACGGTGACGGCTCACCTTGCGGCGGGGCGTGGCGGAATTCTGAGGGGTGGCGGCCATGGTGAGTACGTCCTTCGGACAGACGGGGGCAGCGGCTCTTACCTGCGTTTACAGGCGCATGTCACGAGTGCGCGGCTCTGCGCGAGGGTGAGGAAGAGAAGAAAAAGGGAACTGGCTGGAGTCTCAGCTCGCCGGACAGATGGCGCTGGACATGCGGCCGAGATCGACGTGTCGTCGACTCACCAAGGCGATTCCAGTTCCAGACATGACGGAAGCGTGGCACGGCGTATTGGACCCAGTCCAGATCCGTCCGTCATGTGGACACCCCTGTCCCGAGATGCGGGACAGAGGTGTCCTTGGTCACATGGCGGGACCCGCCGTGTGGATGCAGGTCAGGCCGGGTAGGCCCCAGTCCAGGGCCCAGGGGTGGGCGCGTCGGGCTCCTCCTCGACCTTGGTGTCGAAGAGCCGGAAGCCCCGGCGCTGGTAGTTGTCCATCGCGTGTTCGCCGTCCTTGCTGCACGTGTGCAGCCACACCCGCTTCGTCGGCACGCGCTCCGGCCAGCGGTCCGCGAGGTCCCAGGCGCGCGCGGTGCCGTACGACAGCAGGTGCCCCCCGATCCGCCGCCCGCGGAAGGCCGGGACCAGGCCGAAGTAGGCGATCTCCACGACCCCCTCCTCCACCGGGTCCAGCTCGACATACCCGGCCGGTGTGCCCCGGTCGTAGGCGACCCAGGTCTCCACGCCCGGCCGCACCAGGTACTCCTGCCACCGCGCGTAGGTCCAGCCCAGCCGGTCGGTCCAGCGGATGTCGCCGCCGACCGACGCGTACAGGAAGCGGCTGAACTCCGGCGAGGGCACCTCCGCGCGGACGATCCGGACATCGCCCTCGGGGGCCGTGGCGGGCCGCAGATCGGCCGGGGAGGTCTGTTCCAGGGACCACGTGGTCACGGTGAGGGTGCTCATGCGGTCAGGGAATCATGGGGACACGAGACCCGACGAGGGGGGTCCGCCCCCGGACTCCGGCCGGTCCGCGTTCGCTGTTCCGGTGTGTCGTCGGTCCGGCCGGTCGTGCGTCCGCTACTCCAGCGCGTCGTCGACGGAGTCCAGCGGCACCGCGTACAGCACCCGTCCGTCGGCCGAGCCCGTACCCGAGTCGTCGTCCTCGCCGACCGCGCCCTCCGTCAGCGTCCACAGTTCGCCCGTCTGCTGCCAGTACGACAGGGACGTGGTGTGCCGGCCCCAGCAGGCATGGGTCTCGTCCGCCGCACAGGTGGTCGCCTTCGCGCCGGAGGCGGTCTGCCGCCAGAGCGTTCCGTGCCGGCCGCCGACGGTGGGCGCGCGGTCGACGTACCAGTCCGGCCGGGCCGCTCCCGGGCGCTTGTGCGACAGCACGCCCTGGACCCCGGCCGCGTCGGTCTCGTAGGTCTCGGCCGCCCGGACGTCTCCGTGCGCGTCCGTGGCCAGCAGTCCGGTGCGGCCGGGGGCGGTGCTGTAGGCGTAGCGCCACAGGCGGGCCGGCCGGTTGGTGCCGCCGGGCGGGAACCACTCGCTCGCCACCAGGCTGTCCGGGGTCGAGGTGCGGTCCAGGGAGAGCGCGGAGAAGCAGGGGACCCTGCGGTCGTCGGCCGTCGAACAGGGGCCGCCCGTCAGGCGGTAGGAGCCGATCTCGGGCAGTACGAACCGGTAGCCGTGCGCCGAGTAGCCGCCCTTGACCCGGCCGATGGCGTCACTGTCGACGTCCGCCTTCAGGATGCGCTGGAGGTCGAAGACGAGCAGGGAGTCGCGGGCGGTGACGATCAGCTTGTCCCGGTACCACACCATCCCGGACAGGCGGGTGCGTACGGCTTCGAAGCCCTTGCCGTCGGCGCGCGGGGCGACCAGCAGGACCCAGCGGTAGGCGAGGCGGGCCGGATCGTTCGCGTCGATGAAGGCGACTCGGGCGAGGCCCCGGTCGGCGGTCGGGGAGCGGCTCCCGGCGTGGCGGTCGTCGTGCGTCCAGCCGGACAGGACGACCCGGTCGGCACCCCAGCGGCCGTCGTCGTCGGCGTCCCCGGAGGTGGTGACGGACCGGGGGAGCCACTGGGGGGTTGTCGCGTCCCCGTTGTCCCAGCAGTACGCGCGCGTGGCCGTCGGCTTCACCGGCAGCGCGGCCGTCTCGGCGGCGTCGCACGCGGACCGGTCGTGCATCGGGTGGTCGGCGGCCTGAAGGACGTCGTGGACGCCCACGCGGCCGCCCATCGCACGGGTGAGCGAGTCGAGTGTGCGCGGGTCGGTGAGGTTCTCGTGGAGGCGGAGCCCGGCGGTCTCCGCAGCGGTGGTGACCCGGGTCAGGCCCCCGGGGTTGTCCCCGCCCGCGGCCTGGGAGGTGCTGATCAGCGTGGCAGCGGCGGTGAGCGCCAGTGCGGTTCCGGCGAGCGTGGCCCGCAGCGCACGGCCCCGGCGCCTGCGGCGGTGTCTGCCACGGTGCTTCATACGACCTCCCGGCGTAGGCCAACTGCTCCTCATGATCCGGACGTTGACGGGAGGAGCGGGTGGGGTGGCCTGTGAAGGGGATGCTACGGCAGACGGACGCTGCACCGGTCGAAGACCCGGGAAAAAAGGGGATGTCCCCACCGTGAGGGCTAGGGGTGTCGTCAAACTCCCGCCTGCCTCAGGCCGCCTCGGTGTCACGGTGACGCGGTGGTGCTTCGGGCCCGCACCACCGTCGGCGCCACCGAGTGCGGCAGCAGGTCCGTGGGGTCGGCGGGAAGCAGCACCTCGACCTCCGCCGCGTCACGGAAACGATACGGCCGGTGTTCCAGAAAGGCCCCGAGGTACCGCCTGACCCGGGACATCTCCGCGCGTACCGTCACCGTGCGAGCGGGGTCGCCGAACAGGTCGGCGGAGAGGTGGGCGGCCGAGCGGCCCGTGCGGTGGAGGGCGAGGAGGTACAGCAACTCGGCGTGCCGGGGGCTCAGTTCATGGGTCCAGGAACCCGTGTCCCCCGACACCGTCACCGACCAGCGGCGCGGGTGCGCCACATCCAGGACCACGCGGCTCGCGCGCTCCGGCGCGGGCGCGTCGACCGCGCGGATCAGCCAGCCGTCCGGCAGCGGCTCCACCGCGCAGGGCCCCAACGCCGGCAGCAGGGAGCGGCCGGGGGCGAGCGACACGGGCAGGGCCACCCGGCTCACATACGGCATCCCCGTCACCGCCGCCGTCCAGCCGTCCTTGTCCACCGCCAGCGCCCGGCCGCCGAGCCCGGCGAGCAAGGGCGCCGCCACCGCGCGCAGCCGGTCCAGCGAGGTCAGATGCAGCTCCCGCAGCCGGGCCTCGGCGAGCTTGGCCACCGTGTCCACCCAGGCGACCGTCGCCGGATGCATGGTCCGCAGCGGGCCGCTGATGTCCACGACGCCGATCAGCCGGCCGTCGCGCGGATCCGTGATCGGGGCGCCGGTGCACGTCCAGGAGGCGTGGGAGCGTACGAGGTGCTCGGACGCGAACACCTGCACCGGGCGCCGGGTCACCGCCGGGGTGCCCACGCCGTTGGTGCCGACGACCCCCTCGCCCCAGTCCGCGCCGGGCTCGAAACCCAGTCCGTCCGCCTTGCGCAGGACCGAGGGGCTGCCCTCGCGCCACAGCACCCGGCCGTCCGCGTCGGCGACCACCATGATGTGGTGCGCGACGTCCGCGACCGACAGCAGGCCCTCCCGCAGCACGGGCAGCACCTGACGGAGCGGCGAGTCGCGGCGCCGCCGCTCGATCTCGTCATGGCTGAGCGGTCGGGCCCGGACGTCGTGCTCGGGGTCGACGCCGCCGCGCAGCGCTCGCCCCCACGATGCCTCGATCACCGGGCGCGGCGGGACGGGGGCGCGCTGCCCCGAGAGCGTCGCGCTGCGCACCTCGCTCAGTACATGCGCCGCCTGCGCGGGATTCACGACGGCGAGCCGCGTGACGTCGTTCGCCGATTGCGCCACTGGAACCTCCCCCAAGGACCTGTCGCTGCTGGCCGGCCCGTCCGCCGCGGGTCGCCCGAGCCGGCGGCGAGAACCTGCCGTGCGCGGTCCGTCCCGCGCCGGCGTCCGTGCGCCCTCGGCCCCGGCCTCGGCGGCTCGTCCGCCGCACCCGTCGGCTGTTTCCGGCCGGATCGACCGGATCCGTGTTGACGGTGGTTCTCATAGTGCCCTCTGCCCACGGCGGAGGGGGGGACTCCGGCCATTTGTGGGCAGTGAGTTGCAACCCTCTGCAACCCTGGCGGACATCCCCGGGCTGGTTGAAACTTGTGCAACGTCGCTCCGGCGGCGTCCGCGCTCCTTCTGGGGGGCCAGACCAGCGGGGGTGGTGCCGTGTCGGCGCAGCACCACCCCCGCGTAGGCTCCTACGTCCCGTTGTGCGCCGTAGGTGTCAGAGAGCCGGTCGCGCCCGCTCCACCACCGTGGCCAGATCCAGCGTGTGCGGCAGCGTGCCGAAGGCCGTGCCCCAGTCGCCGCCCAGCCGGGAGGCGCAGAAGGCATCGGCGACCTCCGCCGGGGCGTACCGGACGAGCAGCGATCCCTGGAGCACCAGCGCCATCCGCTCCACCAGCCGGCGCGCCCGCGCCTCGATGCCCTCCAGGTCGGCGAGCTCGGTGAGCAGGTCCTTGATCGCGCCGTCCAGCCGGTGGTCCGCGCCGCGGGCCCGGCCGACCTCCTGGAGGAAGGCGTTCAGGGAGCCCGGCTCGCGCTGCATGGCCCGCAGCACGTCGAGCGCCTGCACATTGCCCGCGCCCTCCCAGATCGAGTTCAGCGGCGACTCCCGCAGCAGCCGGGGCATGCCCCACTCCTCGACGTAGCCGTTGCCGCCCAGGCACTCGGAGGCCTCGACCACCACCGGGGTGCAGCGCTTGGTCACCCAGTACTTCGCGGCGGGCACCGCGAGCCGCAGGAACGCCCGCTCCTGCTCGCTTCCGTCGTCGTACGCCGCCGCCAGGCGCAGCGCCAGCGTCGTCGCCGCCTCCGACTCCAGGGCCAGATCCGCCAGGACGTTGCGCATCAGCGGCTTGTCGACGAGCCTGCCGCCGAACGCCTCCCGGTAGTCGCAGTGGTGGATCGCCTGGACCAGAGCCTGACGCATCAGCGCGGTCGAGCCGAGGACGCAGTCGAGCCGCGTGGCCGCGACCATCTCGATGATGGTCCGCACCCCGCGCCCCTCCTCGCCGACCCGGCGCGCCCAGGTGCCGTCGAACTCCACCTCGCTGGAGGCGTTCGACCGGTTGCCCAGCTTGTCCTTGAGCCGCTGGATCATGAACACGTTCCGGGTGCCGTCCTCCAGCACACGCGGAACGAGGAAGCAGGTCAGTCCTCCCGGTGCCTGCGCCAGCACCAGGAACCCGTCGGACATGGGCGCCGAGCAGAACCACTTGTGGCCCCGCAGCTCGTACGTCCCGTCCTCGGCGAGCGGTCGGGCCTCGGTCGTGTTCGCGCGTACGTCGCTGCCGCCCTGCTTCTCCGTCATCCCCATGCCGAAGAGCACTCCGGCCTTCTGCGCGGCGGGCCGCAGACCCTGCTCGTAGACCAGCGAGGTCAGCCGGGGCTCCCACTCGGCGGCGAGCGCCGGGTCCGTGCGCAGGGCCGGCACCGCGGCGTGCGTCATGGACAACGGGCAGCCGTTGCCCGCCTCGACCTGCGACCAGACCGTGAACGCGGCCGCGCGCCGCACATGACCGCCCGGCCGCACCCAGGCCGCGGTCAGCCCCGCGGAGACCCCCTTGCCGAGCAGCCGGTGCCAGGCCGGGTGGAACTCGACCTCGTCGATCCGGTTGCCGTAGCGGTCGTGGGTGTGCAGCTTCGGCGGGTTCTCGTTGGCCTGGACCCCCCACTCCTGCACCTGGGTGGAACCGGCACTGCGCCCGAACCCGGACAACTCGCCGCGGGCCTCGTCGAGGAGCGCGGGGTCAAGATGCCGCTCGACGGCCTCCACGAGGGCGCGATCGGCGGTGTAGACGTCGTACTCGACCAGCGGTGGAGCCTGGTTGGTCACGGTGTGCGTGGTGGCTGCCATGGGGCGAACTTACCCCTGAGTACGCCCCTCGGTCACCCGTATCCCCGGGCATGCGGCCGCTCCTCTCGGGAAGCGGCCCGGGCGGGGGATGAGGGCAGGCCCGGGCGGCGGATACCGTTAAGGCGTGCAGTCAGCAGCAAGTGAACCCCCAAAGCCGCCGTCGGGACGTCTCCACCGGGCGCGCGCCCTGTACCGGAACGTCTCCAAGCGCAGGACCGCCTGGCTGCTGCTGAAGGACACGGTCAACTCGTGCATGGAGTACCGCATCCTCGGACTCGCGGCCGAGGCGGCGTTCTTCACGCTGCTGTCCGTGCCGCCGCTGCTGCTCAGCCTGATCGGGCTGCTCGGCTACGTGGACGCCTGGACCGGCGCCGACACCATCCAGAGCCTGGAGCGCAACCTCCTGGAGGCGTCCCGCACGGTCCTGTCCGACAAGGGCGTCACGGAGATCGCCCAGCCGATCCTGCACGACGTGATGAAGGGCGGCCGGCCCGACGTCATCTCCATCGGGTTCCTGTTCGCCCTGTGGTCGGGGTCCCGGGCGGTGAACGTCTTCATCGAGACGATCACGGTGATGTACGGGCTCGACGGTGCCCGGGGGATCGTGAAGACCCGGCTGCTGTCGTTCTTCCTGTTCATCGTGGCGCTGCTGATCGGCTCGGTGGCACTGCCGCTGATGGTCGCCGGCCCGGACGCCGTGGTGAACCTCGTGCCGTGGTCCACGACGGTGGTGCAGATCCTGTACTGGCCGGTGGTCATCGTCCTGTCGATCGTCTTCCTGACGACCCTCTACCACGTGTCCGTGCCGGTGCGTTCCGCATGGGTGGAGGACGTGCCCGGCGCCCTGGTCGCCCTCGCGATGTGGGTGTTGGGCAGCTTCCTGCTGCGCATCTACCTCACCCACACGATCGAGGGGCCGACGATCTACGGCTCGCTCGCCGCGCCCGTGGCCGTGCTGCTGTGGATCGGGGTGTCCGCCTTCGCCGTGCTGGTCGGCGCCGCCGTCAACGCGGCCATCGACCGGGTGTGGCCCGCCGCGGCCACGGCGGCGGCCCGCGAGGCGAACGAGCGGCTGCGGGCGGAGCAGGCCGCCGAGTACGTGGCCCGCGCCACTGCGGCGCGCGCCACCGATCCCGACGACCCCGAGGACCCGGACATGCCTTCCGAGTTCCCGGAGCGCTGGTCCCGCTTCCTGCCCCCCGAGGACGTGACCTCACGCCTGCGGACGCATGCGCGCAGCGCGGCCCCCCAGCCCGGGAAGAAGGACGACACCGCGGGGGAGTGAGAACTCCTGGGCTCGGGCCGTGTCCTTCCGCGTTCTCGTGTGCACCCGCACCACCGGCTACCGCCACGACTCCATCCCGGACGCCGTCGCCGCCGTACGCGTCCTCGGCGCCGCGCACGGGTTCGACCTCGACGCGGGCGAGGATCCCGCCCGCTTCGAGGCGCCCCTCGACGGGTACGCGGCGGTGGTCTTCCTGTCCACCAGCGGTGAGGTCCTCACACCCGAGGGCGCGCCCGGCTGGCGGCCCATGTGGAGGGCGGCGGTGGCTTCGGCGGCGTCCACGCGGCCACCTGCACCGAGGAGGACCGGCCGTACCACGGCGAACTGCTGGGCGTCCGATTCGCGCGGCACCCGGACCACCAGCCGGGCAGGGCGCTGATCGAGGACCGTGGTCATCCGGCCACCGCGCACCTGCCCGCTGTCCGGGAGTTCACGGACGAGGGGTACGACTTCCGCTCCAGCCCCCGCGGTTCGGCGCGGGTCCTCGCCGCCGCGGACGAGTCCTCGTACGAAGGCGGCGGGATGGGCGACGACCATCCGCTGGTGCGGTGCCGCGAACAGGGCGCCGGACGGGACTTCCACACGGCGCTCGGCCACGCCTCCGAGGCCTACGCGGACCCTGTCTTCCGGGCCCATCTGCCAGGGGGTGTCCGACAATTCCCGCCGGGCGCGCGACTCGCCCAGCCGGGCGGCCGGTAGGTGCCCCCAGGCACGGCAGCTCGTCGCGTTGTCGGATCACCCGAGTACGTCCGGTACGCGGATGGTCCTCCGCCTTGTGATGCTCCCTCGGCTACCGCTGGGAGGTGCCTCCTGCGCCGGACGCCGCGCGCGCTGATCCGGCGCGAATTGTCCGACACCCCCTAGGCGGCATCCGCTGGGTGGCCCGGGTGCAGTAGCGCGGCGTGCCGTGCGCGGGGGCCGGACGGGGAAGAGATGAGATGCGACGAGGCGGGCCGCTCCCGGGCGATCGGGCGGTCCGCGGACAGGCGGCCACGTCCAGGCAGGTCGGGTGGCCGGGGCCCCAGGCGATGAGGAGAGACCGGATGGAGCGTGCGGACGAGGCGAGGACGAACCCGGTGCACACGGCGGACCCCGTGGTCCGCACCCCCTACGGCGCCGTACGCGGACGGTACGAGCACGGGATCGCCGTCTTCCGGGGCATCCCCTTCGCCGCCCCGCCCTTCGGCCCGCGTCGCTTCCGCCCACCCGTGGCGCCCGAGCCCTGGGACGGCGTGCGGGACGCGGGCGCGTTCGGGCCGACGCCCCCGAAACCGCCGTACTCACCGGCGTTCGCCCGCTATCTGGCCGACCCCGTGGTCGCGGGCGACGACTGCCTCAACCTCAATGTGTGGACACCGGCACCGGACCCGGCAGCCCGTCTCCCGGTCATGGTGTGGATCCACGGCGGCGCCCTGACCCGCGGCTCCTCCGCCGTGCCCGTCTACGACGGCAGCGCCTTCGCCCGCGACGGGGTCGTCCTCGTCTCCTTCAACTACCGCCTCGGAGTGGAGGGATACGGCCTGTTCCCGGACGCCCCGCCCAACGCCGGACTGCGCGACCAACTCGCCGCGCTGGAGTGGGTGCGCGACGCGATCACCGCGTTCGGCGGGGATCCGGACCGGGTGACCGTCTTCGGCGAGTCCGCGGGCGCCATCAGCATCGGCGCGCTGCTGGCGAGTCCGCACGCCCGGGGACTGTTCCAGCGGGCCGCGCTGCAGAGCGGGCCGCCCGAGTCGACGGAACGGGACAAGGTGCGGCGCCTGGTGCGGCGCATGGCGGCCCGGCTGAAGGTGCCGGCCACCGCGGCCGCGTTCGCCGAGGTGGACCGCGGGCTGCTGGTCGAGGCACAGGCGGAGGTGGGCCGCCGGGCCGGCCCGATCCTCGGCGGGCCCGCCTTCGGGATCGTCGTCGACGGCGACCTGGTGCCGCGCGACCCCCTGGAGGCGCTGCTCGACGGCGCCGCCGGGGAGGTACCCCTGCTCCTCGGCTGGACCAGTGAGGAGTACCGGCTGTGGCTCGTGCCCACCGGCCTGACCGAACGCATCGACCGGCTGGGCGCGGTGGCGCTCGCCGGGGCGATGGCCCGCTGCCACTGCGGCCCCGAGGTGCCGCGCGGCTACCGCACCGCCCGTCCCGACGCCCCGGCCTCCGACCTGGTGGGCCAGATGGTCACCGACCATCTGCTGCGGTATCCGCTGCACCGGCTGGCCGGCTCCCGCACCGGCGGCGACCGCGCACCCTGCCATGTCTACGAGTTCGCCTGGCGCTCCCGGGTGCCCGGTCTCGGCGCCTGCCACGCCCTGGAGCTCGGCTTCGTGTTCGACAGCGCGGAGGTGCCGGAGTCCGCGAAACTGGCCGGCCCCGGCGCGCCCCGGGAACTCGCCCACGAGATGCACACGGCGTGGGTGCGCTTCGCGGCGGACGGCGCCCCGGGCTGGTCGGCCTGGGACGCCACCCATCCCGTGCGCGTCTTCGGCGGCGACGGGGAGCCGGTGGTCCATGGCCTCCGGGACCCGGAGATGGCGCTGTGGGAGGCGGCGGCCACCCGCCCGGAGCCCGTGGCCAGCGCACCGGGCCTGGCGAGCGGCTCGCTCCTCAGGGGAGCGACCCCGCTGTCGGCCGTACGGCGTCTGCGCCGACCGGGGGCCGCCCCTCGGCGGTGAGGCCGGCCCCATGGCGGCTGACACCACCCGCGACGAGCGGATACGCGGACACGGCGAGGCTCAGTCCGACGCCGTGTCCGCACCCGCCCCCAGCGTGTCCGCGATCGACGTGATCGCCTCCGGGCCCACCCGGCAGCAACCGCCGATCAGCCGGGCCCCGGCAGCGCGCCAGCGCGTGACCTCCGTGGCGCTGAACGTGCTGCGGCCGTCCCAGGCGCGGGCTCCGGCGTCCCACGTCTCACCGCTGTTCGGGTAGACCACCACCGGCTTGCCGGTCGCCCGTGCGGCCGTCTCCACCGCGGCCTCGACGTCCTCGGGCGCGCAGCAGTTCACGCCCACCGCGATCACCTCGTCCGCGTCGGCGGCCAGGGCGAACGCCTCCCGGAGCGGCTGCCCGGCGCGCGTACGGTCGCCGGAGACGGTGTACGACAGCCAGGCGGGAACGCCGAGCCCGCGCACCGCCCGAAGCAGGGCCTCGGCCTCCTCCGCGTCGGGCACCGTCTCCAGGGCCAGCACGTCGGGCCCGGCCGCGGCCAGCACCTCCAGGCGCGGACGGTGGAAGTCCGCCAGCTCGGCGACCGTCAGGCCGTAGCGGCCCCGGTACTCGGAGCCGTCCGCGAGCATCGCCCCGTACGGGCCGACGGACGCCGCCACCCACAGCGGCCGGCTGACGCCCTTGGCGCGCGCCCGTGTCGCCGCCTCGCGGGCGAGGCCGACGCTCAGGGCGATCAGCCCGGCCGCGCGGTCGTGGTCGAGGCCGCGCCGGGCGAAGCCCTCGAAGGTCGCCTGGTAGCTCGCGGTGATCGCCACGTCCGCGCCCGCCTCGAAGTACGCGAGGTGCGCCTCGGTGATGGCCTCGGGCCGCTCCGCGAGCAGCCGCGCCGACCACAGCGCGTCGCTCAGGTCGTGCCCGGCCGACGCGAGCTGGTTGGACAAGCCGCCGTCCAGGACGACCGTCCCGGCGGCGAGCGCCTCGGCGAGGGTGGGGGTGGTGTTGCCGGTCATGCCCCGACGCTAGTCGAATGCGCCCGCCCCGGGACAGGCGTGGCCTGCCTCAGACGACCCGGATGCCCACGATGCAGGTGTCGTCGTCGGTGTCCGACCTGCTGTAGGTGAGCAGGCGGTCCAGCTGCTGGTCCAGCGTCGGGGGCACCGGCCGCGCGGCGGTCAGCAACTGGGCGAGGGACTCCTCAACGGAACGGTCCCGGCGCTCGATCAGACCGTCCGTGTACATCAACAATCTGTCGTCGACGGCCAGTTGGACCTCGTGCTCCTCGTACACCGCCTCCGGTACGGCCCCGAGCAGCATGCCCCTGACCAGGGGCAGCGCCGCGGTCTCGCCGCCGCGCACCAGGACGGGCGGCAGATGGCCCGCCCTGGCCCAGCGCAGGGTGTGCCGGCCGGGGTCGTACAGGGCGCAGACGGCCGTGGCGGTGACGGCGCCGGTCAGATGGTGGGCCACTATGTTGAGCCAGGCCAGCAACTGGCCCGGTCCGGCGCCCGTCACGGCGAGCCCGCGCAGCGCGTTGCGCAGGACGACCATGCTCGTGGCCGCCTCGATGCCGTGCCCGGCGACGTCGCCCACGCACAGCAGCACCAGCCGGGACGGCAGGACGAATGCGTCGTACCAGTCGCCGCCCACCAGTTGTTCGGTCTCCGCGGGCCGGTAGCGCACCGCCACCTGGAGGCCGTCCGCCTCCAACGGGGCCTGCGCCGGCGGCATGATGGCATGCTGCAACTGCAAGGTGAGCCGGTTGCGTTCACTCGCCTGCTGTTCGGTGTGCGCGAGCTGGTCGCGGGTCGCGGCGAGCGCCATCTCCGTCCAGTGCTGGGCGGAGATGTCCTGATAGGCCCCCCGTACGACGAACAGCCGCCCGTCGGAGTCGAGGACCGGTTCGGCCACCACCCGGATGTGCCGTGTCACCCCGTCGGGGCGTTGCAGCCGGAAGGCCGTGGACGCCGGCCGTCGGCCGTGGAGCAGGGTGCGCAGAAACCTGCCGATGGCGACGGCGTCGTCGGGGTGGGCGTGCGCGGGCAGCTCCTCCAGCGGCACCGGCAGGCTCGACGCGGGCTTGCCGTAGAGGGCGAAGAGCTGCCCGTTCCAGGTGATCTCGCCGGTGAGCAGGTTCTCCTCGAAGCCGCCGATGCGGCCGAGGCGCTGGGCGTGCTGAAGCAGGCTCGCCAGCCGGGCCGCCTCGTCCTCGATGCGCCAGATGAGCAGCACACTGTTGGCGTGCCGGCTGATGCTGATGTCGGCGACCGCCGCCAGCGGGACGTCGCCCACCAGCGCGGTGAGCCGCATACGGTGGGTGCGGAAGGGCTCGCCCGTGGCGTAGACACGCTCTATCCGGTCGAACAGTTCGCTCCGCCCGGCGGCCATCGGGTACGCCTCCAGCAGCAGGGCACCGCTCACGACGCCCCGCGGCCGGCCGGCGGGGTCCAGGAAGCGGCTGTTGACGTGCTGGATGCGGAAGTCGACCAGGTCCCCGTCGGGGCCGAGCTGCGGCACCAGTACCAGAGCGGGGTCGTGCAGCCCGTCCGCCAGGTCCATCAGCTCCGCCGCGTCCGGCAGCACGCGGGGCCCCGCGTCCCCGTCGGGATGCCGCCGCGTACCGTTCTCCAGGGTGTGCGCGCACAGCTCGGCCAGGGCCTCGATCTGACGGACGATCTGCGGCGGCTGCGGTTCCAGCGGGGCGGGCCAGGCGATCTCCAGCACACCGTGGATGCGTCCGCCGGTACCGGCGGGCAGGGCCACCCTCCCGCCGTCCGGGTGGTGGTGCTGGCCGACGGAGGGCAGACCGGTCGCGGACAGGGAGACGATCCACTGCCCCGCACGCTCGGCGAGACCGCGACGCGCCACGGTCGCCACGCCCGGGGGCACATACCGCCAGCGGCCCGCCTCCGCCGCCGAGAACCCCGAGCTGCCCGCCAGCGTGAGCGAGCCGTCCGAGCCCACGGCCCAGATGGCCACGGCCGTCGCGCCGAGGGGGGTCAGGGCGTGCTCCAGCAGGGAGTCGGCCACGGCCTGGGTGTCGTCGGCGGCCAGCGCCCCGCTCTCGGCGGCCCGCAGCCGTACGGCCGAGGACGCGCCCGGGGCGTCGGCGCCCTCCTCCTGACCGTCCGGGCCCGTCGTCCCGGCGAGGAAGGCGGAGGTGACCTCCGAGAGGCGGTCGCGGGAGGCCTGGTTGATGACCTCGACCGCGAACTCCAGCGGGGTCGCGCCCGCCTGCTCGGTCAGCTCGGCGAGTTGCCGGGCCGCCTGTGCGGGGCCGCAGCCGAGCCGCTCGACGAGGATGCCCTTGGCCAGTTCGATCAGGGCCCGCCCGTCGGCCTGGGCATGCGCGGCCAGCACCTCGCGCCGCAGCCGCTCGACGGTGGCCGCCAGCCGCCCCACCCGCGAGACGGAGGCCTGCGCGATGTCACCGGACGCCCCGGCCTCGATACGACCGTCGCCGAACTGCGGGGTCCCGGCCGGGCTCGGGGCGGCTCGCTCGGGGGGCTGCTGGGGGTTGCTCACGGTTGGCCCGTTCCTCGGCTGGGACGTCCGGGGACGCCACACGGAGGGCGCCGGCAGGCGCCCGGTCGGCTGGTGCGCACGGCGGGCGCCGCGGTCAGACGGGCAGCCAGCGCCGGACGCGGGCGATGAGATCGCCTGTGTCGACGGGCTTGGTGACGTAGTCGTTCGCCCCCGACGCGAGGCTCTTCTCCTGGTCGCCCGGCATCGCCTTCGCGGTGACGGCGATGATGGGCAGCTCCGCGTACCGCGGCATGCTGCGGATCTCGGCCGTGGCGGCGTACCCGTCCATCTCCGGCATCATCACGTCCATCAGGACCAACGTGATGTCGGGATGGGCGAGCAGCGTCTCGATGCCCTTGCGGCCGTTCTCCGCGTGCAGCACCCGGAAGCCGTGCAGCTCCAGGATCCCGCTCAGCGCGAAGAGGTTGCGCGCGTCGTCGTCGACCACGAGCACCGTACGGCCGAGGAACGCGTCGTCCACGGGCTGCGCGGCGGTGTGCTGCGGTTCCTCGGCGCGGACCAGGGACAGCACGTCCCCCGGTTCCTCGGCGGACAGGTGCAGGGTGATGTGTTCGCGCAGCTCGTCCAGGCTGGACAGGAAGTCCAGCGTCCGGCCGCCCGAGCGGGACTGCAGGGCATGCTCCTGGGACAGGTCCACCCGGTGGCCGCTGTGCACGAGCACGGGGACGCTCGCCAGCGCGGAGTCGCCCCGCAGGGCCTCCAGGAAGCGCGACGCCTCCTCGCCCGGCATGCCGAGTTCGAGGACGACGCAGTGGCACGGCTCGGCGGCCAGCGCACTCGCCGCCTCCTGCGCGCCGATGGCGGTGATGATGTCGATCGCCCCGCGTGTGTCGCCGCTGTCGTGATCGTGCGCGATGTCCGCCACCGCGCTCTCCGCGACCAGGGTCAGCAGACCGCGCGGACGCTCCTCGACGACCAGCAGCCGGCGCCTGCGCTGCCCCGGCACCGCCGGCGGAACGAAGGAGTCCGGACCCGGCGCGGGCAGCACCTCGGCGGGCACCAGGAGACCGGTTGGCTCCGACGCCCGGCCGGCGCCGTCCATCAGCTCCTCGAAGTCGGCGCGTGCCACCGGCAGATAGAGGGTGAAGGTGCTGCCCTGCCCGGGCGTGCTGTCGACCGTGACGGCACCGCCGAGCAGATGGGCGATCTCCCGGGTGATCGACAGACCGAGGCCGGTGCCGCCGTACTTGCGGCTCGTCGTCCCGTCCGCCTGCTGGAACGCCCCGAAGATCGTCTCCAGTTGCTGCTGGGGGATGCCGATGCCGGTGTCCTTCACCCGGAAGGCCACGACGGTCCCGCCGCGGACGACCCCCTCGGGTACCTCCTTGCCGGCGGCCGGCTCGATCCGCAGCTCGACGCTTCCCTGCTCGGTGAACTTGACCGCGTTCGACAGCAGATTGCGCAGGATCTGACGCAGCCGCGAGTCGTCGGTGAGCAGGTCGGCGGGGGCGCCCGGAGCCGTGGTGACCGTGAACTCCAGGCTCTTCTGCGTCGTCATCGGACGGAATGTGGCCTCGACGTACTCCAGCAGCTGCCGTAGCGAGACCCGCTCCGGGCTGACGTCCATCTTGCCCGCCTCGACCTTCGACAGATCGAGGATGTCGTTGATCAGCTGGAGCAGGTCGGAGCCCGCGGAGTGGATGATGCCCGCGTACTCGACCTGCTTCGGGGTGAGGTTGCGCGAGGGGTTCTGCGCGAGCAGCTGGGCCAGGATGAGCAGGCTGTTCAGCGGGGTGCGCAGCTCATGGCTCATGTTGGCCAGGAACTCCGACTTGTACTTGGAGGCCAGCGCCAGTTCCTGGGCGCGGGTCTCCAGTTCCTGCCGGGCCTGTTCGATCTGGAGGTTCTTGGCCTCGATGTCGCGGTTCTGCGAGGCCAGCAGTGACGCCTTCTCCTCCAGCTCGGCGTTGGAGCGCTGCAGTTCGTCCTGCTGGACCTGCAACTCCTCGGAACGGGCCTGGAGTTCGGCGGTCAGCCGCTGGGACTCCTCCAGCAGCTCGTCGGTGCGGGCGTTGGCGACGATGGTGTTGAGGTTGACACCGATGGTCGGCATCAACTGGCCCAGGAAGTCCTGGTGGATCTGGGTGAAGCGGGTGACCGAGGCCAGCTCGATCACACCGAGCACCTGGTCCTCGACCACGATGGGCAGAACCACCAGGGCGCTCGGCACCACCTGACCGAGCCCCGAGGAGATGGTCACGTATCCCGGCGGAAGCTCCTCCACGCTGATGGCGCGGCGGTTGCGGGCGGCCTGGCCGACCAGTGAGCGGCCGACGGGGACACGGGTGGGGCGGTCCTTGTCGTCGGGGTAGCCGTAGGAGCCCACCAGCCGGAGTTCGGGCCCGCGTTCGGTGTCCTCCGCGAGGTAGAAGGCGCCGTACTGGGCGGACACCAGGGGCGACAGCTCGTCCATGATCAGCTCGGCGACGACCGGCAGCTCCCGGTGGCCCTGCATCAGCCCGGAGATGCGGGCGAGGTTGGTCTTGAGCCAGTCCTGCTCCTGGTTGGCCCGCGTGGTCTCGCGCAGGGACTCGACCATGGAGTTGATGTTGTCCTTGAGCTCGGCGACCTCGCCGGAGGCCTCCACATTGATCGAGCGGGTCAGATCGCCCTCCGCGACCGCGCTCGCGACCTCGGCGATCGCGCGGACCTGCCGGGTCAGGTTCCCGGCCAGCTCGTTGACGTTCTCGGTCAGCCGCTTCCACGTGCCCTCGACGCCCTCGACCTCGGCCTGTCCGCCGAGCCGTCCCTCGCTGCCGACCTCCCGTGCCACCCGGGTGACCTCGGCGGCGAACGACGACAGCTGGTCCACCATCGTGTTGATGGTGGTCTTGAGCTCCAGGATCTCGCCCCGGGCGTCCACGTCGATCTTCTTCGACAGATCGCCGTTGGCCACCGCGGTCGTCACCAGCGCGATGTTGCGCACCTGGCCGGTGAGGTTGTTGGCCATCGAGTTGACGTTGTCGGTGAGGTCCTTCCAGGTGCCCGCGACGTTGGGTACGTGCGCCTGTCCGCCGAGCCGCCCCTCGGTACCCACCTCGCGGGCAACACGGGTGACCTCGTCGGCGAACGCGGACAGCGTGTCGACCATCGTGTTGATGACGTCCGCGAGGGCCGCGACCTCGCCCTTCGCCTCGACCGTGATCTTCTGCGAGAGATCGCCGCGGGCCACGGCGGTGGCGACCTGGGCGATGGAACGGACCTGACCGGTCAGGTTGGACGCCATCACGTTGACGTTGTCCGTCAGGTCCTTCCACGTCCCCGACACGCCCCGGACGATGGCCTGTCCGCCGAGGTTGCCCTCGGTGCCGACCTCGCGGGCGACGCGGGTGACCTCGTCGGCGAAGGCGGAGAGCTGGTCGACCATCGTGTTGATGGTGTTCTTGAGTTCGAGGATCTCGCCGCGGGCGTCGACCGTGATCGTCTGCGAGAGGTCGCCCTGGGCGACCGCGGTGGCCACCTGGGCGACGTTGCGGACCTGGGCGGTGAGGTTGCCGGCCATGAAGTTGACGGAGTCGGTCAGGTCGCGCCAGGTGCCCTTGACGCCCTTGACGTCCGCCTGTCCGCCGAGCCGTCCCTCGGTGCCCACTTCGCGGGCGACGCGGGTGACCTCGTCGGCGAAGGCGGAGAGCTGGTCGACCATCGTGTTGATGGTGTTCTTGAGTTCGAGGATCTCGCCGCGGGCGTCGACGGTGATCTTCTGGGAGAGGTCGCCCTCGGCTACGGCGGTCGTCACCTGGGCGACGTTGCGGACCTGGGCGGTGAGGTTGCCGGCCATGAAGTTGACGGAGTCGGTCAGGTCGCGCCAGACACCGCCGACGCCGGGCACCTGGGCCTGCCCGCCGAGCCGTCCCTCGCTGCCCACCTCGCGGGCGACACGGGTGACCTCGTCGGCGAAGGCGGAGAGCTGGTCGACCATCGTGTTGACGGTCTCCTTGAGCTGGAGGATCTCGCCGCGCGCGGGCACGTCGATCTTCTGCGACAGATCTCCCTTGGCCACCGCCGTCGCCACCTGCGCGATGTCCCGCACCTGGGTGGTCAGATTGCCGGCCATGGCGTTGACGGAGTCGGTCAGATCGGCCCAGGTGCCGGAGACCCCGGGCACCTCCGCCTGACCGCCGAGCGTGCCCTCGGTGCCCACCTCGCGCGCCACCCGCGTCACCTCGGAGGTGAACACGGACAACTGGTCCACCATCCCGTTGAAGACGGTGGCGATGTCGCCGAGCAGGCCCTCTCCGTCGGTCGGCAGCCGTGTGCCGAAGTCGCCGTCGCGGACGGCGGTCAGCCCGGCCAGCAGTTGCCGCAGCTCCTGGTCACCCGGAGTCCGTTGCACGGTCCCGGTTGTCCTGCTCGTCATGCCGCACCCTCGTTCCGCTCCCCAGGAGTCCCCGCGCCGGGGACTCGGAACCGCGCCCGGGCCCGCGAACGGACCCGTTTCCGCCCCCGCGCTTCGGTAGTTCACAGAATCTGCGAGATGAGAAAATCCGTCGCAGGTTAACTCAGTTGTCGTGTGACAACCAAAGTCTCTCGCAAAGATCCGGCTCACCGCATCGGACCCTCCTGAACGGGGCATGCCGGTGCAGGGGAGGGGCGCTCGGCAAGGCTGGTCGCACGCCCTGGCGGTCCGGTGTCCCTGTTGTGCAAGCGGTTTCTGTCAGCAAGTGGCCACCCGTTGACCTCCCGGTGACGTACACCTACCGTTTCGATGTTCGGAACCAGAGATGCGGTACGGGATCTCGAACGCGCCGCATTCCCGTTTCCCACGGGAGGCGCACCGGGTGACGGGGTACGTGGGTCTGGTGCGGGACGCGCCGGTGGCGCAGGATTTGATACCGGAGGGTCGTTCACCTTGACCGTGAGACCCTGGCGCGCGGGGTGAGCGCGCCGGCCGTGCGCCCCGCCCGTTGAGCCCCTGGGGCGTCCCGACCGGAACCGGGGCGCCCCAGGTCCCATCCCGTCAGCGATGCAGCGCCTCCAGCACGCTCGCCGCGAACTCCCGGGGATGCTCGGCAGCCCCCAGGTGCCCGCCGGGGAACTCGGCGAAGTGACCCCCGGCCAGCTCGGCCGCCACGGAGGCGGTCCGGTGCAGCAGTCCGCCACGCGAATCCACCCCCGCCGCCAGCGTCAGAGGGGCCGGCCTCAAGGCGTCCAGGTCCGGCGCGTACGCGGTGAACCGGGTCAGGACGCGTGTCAGAAAGAGGGCCATGGGGCTGCCCAGCTCCTCCTCGGGGGAGGGCGGTCGCCCGACTCCCGGCGAAGTGGCGGGCGTGCCCGCGAGACCGGCGGCGAGGCGGGCTCCGGCCGCCGCGAGACCGGCGGCGCGATAGGTGCCGTACACCTCCGCGAACATCGCCGACTGCCGCTCGGCGTCCGGCAGGACCCGCACCACCGGCGGCTCGTGCGCGATGACGTGCCGCAGCCGCTCCGGATGCCGGGCGAGCAGATCGAGGACCGCGACACCGCCCGAACTGAAGCCGAGGACGTACGCCGACTCGCCGTCCGGCAGCACCTCGTCGAGCACACGGTGCGCGCCCTCGCTCCACGCCTCCACCCGCTGCTCCGCGACAGGCAGGCCGAGCTGACCGTGGGCCGGCCCGAGGGGGTCGTACGTCACCACGGTGCAGTGTCCGGCGAGCTCGGCCGTCAGTGGGTCGAGCCCCGTCGGGTGCCCGCGCCGCCGGGAACGACCAGCAGCACGGGGCCGTCGCCCCGGATGTCGTAGCAGAGGTCAGCCATCCGTCTTCTCCTTCTGGCGGGGCCAGTGCACCAACGCGGCGTGCAGGGCCTCGACGGCCTTGTCCCAGGACGCCTGTACGTCCCTCGGGTCGTTGAAGCCGCCGGCGGCCTCCAGGGCGCAGTAGCCGTGGAAGGTGCTGCGCAACAGGCGGACGGCGTCGGTGAGATCGGGTTCGTGGAGGCCGTAGGCGCGGAGCATGCCGTAGGTGATCTCGGCGGTGCGGCGCAGGGCGCCGGACTCGGCGACGAGTGAGCGCAGTGAGTCGTCGATCCGGATCTGGGTGGCCGCGTACCGCCCCGGGTGGGCGAGTACGTACTCCCGGTAGGCGCCCGCGAAGGCGGCCAGCGCGTCCTTGCCGGCCCGCCCGGCGACGGCCGCCGCGATGCCGTCGATCATCTCCTCGCTCGCCCGCAGCGCGAGGCGGGTCCGCAGCTCGCCCAGGCCTCTGACATGCGAGTACAGGCTCGCGTCCTTCACCCCGAAGTGCCGTGCCACGGCCGACAGGGTGAGCTTGTCGAAGCCGACCTCGTCCGCGAGATCGGCGGCCGTCGCGACGATCCGCTCGACGGTGAGCCCGGCACGGGCCATGGGGCGGCTCCTGACCCAGGGGTCCTAGGTCAGAGCCTAACGTACCTAGGACAGCAGGCGTCCGCGGCCGAGGTGCGCGTACAAACCGATGTGGGATCAGGTGCGGGTGCGCAGGCCGAAATTCGATTGGCCGGACCGCTCCCCGGTGATACCCATGGACGGTCCGTGCGGCCGGTGGTACCGGGCGGCAGGGGCGGCGACACAGAGGGTGGGGGACCTGGCCGGTGGGACGGACGCGAGCGCAGCGGGGGAGCAGGGACTTCGGGATCTTCTGGGCCGCGCAGACGCTCTCGGTCCTCGGTGACTCCTTCGCCCTGATCGCGCTGCCGCTGCTGGTGCTGGAGGCCACCGGGTCCGTCGCCCGGATGGGGCTGCTGACCGCGGCCGGCGGGGCGGCCGCGGTGCTGACCGGCGTCTTCGCCGGAGTGGTGGTCGACCGGCTGGACCGCAGAAGGCTGCTGGTCGCCTGCGACCTGGTCCGATTGGTGCTGTACGCGCTGATCCCGCTGGTATGGCTCACCGGGCCCCGGATCTGGCTGCTGTACGCCGTGCTGCCACTGGCCGAGGCCGTCGGCATGGTGTTCGCCGTCGCGTACGTCACCGTCGTACGCCAACTGGTCGGCGGTGAGCGGATCACCGCGGCCAACGGGCGGCTGAACGCGACCGCCGCGGCGGCCGGCGTGGTCGGCCCGGTGGGGGCGGGCGTCGTGGCGGCCTGGGCCGGCCCGGTCGCCGCCGTCGCGGTGGACGCGGCGAGCTTCGGCGTGTCGGCGCTCTGCCTGGCCTTCGTTCGTTTCGGGCCGGCCGCCCCGCCCGACCCTGCGGCGTCCCGGCAGCGGCTGCGACGGGACCTGCTGACCGGGGCGTCCTTCCTGTGGCACCACCCCGTGCTGCGCACCCTGACCGTGCTGCTGTCCCTGTTCAGCTTTCTTCAACTGGGCCTGAACGACCTGATCATCTACCACCTCAAGCACGATCTCGGCCAGAACGACGGTGCGGTCGGCACCGTGCTCGCGATCGGCGCGCTCGGCACGATCGCCGGGTCCCTGCTGGTGGCCCGGGTGCGCCACGGGCTCGGCTTCGGGCCGACCTGGATCGGTGGGGTCGCCGTCTGCGGCCTGGCACTCGGCGCTGTCGGCTGGGCGCGCGCCGTACCGGCCGTGGCCCTGCTGACCGCAGCCTTCTTCGGGGCCGCCGCCACCGCCGGAACCTGTTCCATGTCCCTGCGCCAGGAGGTGACCCCCCAGCATCTGCTGGGCAGGGTCACCTCCACGTTCTGGACGATCCACTACGCGGCCGCCCCCGTCGGCGCGGCCGTCCTCACCTGGGCCGCACAGCACCAGGGCACCGCGGCGGTGGGCGCGGTGGCCGGCGCCTGCTGTGTGGGCATCGCCGTCCTCGCCGTGTTCACACCCGTACGGGTACGCCGCCCGGAGGCCGCCGGGGAGGCCGCCTGACGGGGCCGGGCGGACCGCCGGACGGCGTACCCGTACCGTCAGCCGGCCGGTGCGAACACGAAGGAGAACTCCGCGGGCTCGACCCGCAGGAAGTACTGCGGCAGCGGTCCCGGGCCGCACGACTGGGAGCCGATGCCCTGCTGGCCGTGGTCGAGGTTCACCCACACCCTGTCGCCGGGCGTGAGGTCGGTCAGGTGCCCGGCCGCGTCCAGCTCCTCGTTCGTCCAGCGCCGGGCGCTGAACCAGAACTCCGGGTCACCCTCGATCCTGAGACCGCCGATCTCGGCCCAGCGGACATCGGCCCGGGCGCCGTTCTCCTGCGGTTTGACGTACGGCGTCTGGAGTTCGTCGACCGTGGACTCCCAGCGGCCGATCCGGGAGGCCGACCTCGTGTCCGGGTACGCCTCGCCGGGGCCGCCGCCGTACCACCGCACGCGGTCCACCGAGCCCGGCAGCCCGAACCGGATGCCGAGCCGGGGCAGCGGCACCGTCCAGTCGCCCTCGGGCGCGACGGACACGGTCAGCCTCAGCCGCTCCCCGTCGGACGTCCAGCGGTACACCGTGGCGAGGCCGACCTCCCGGGCGGCGGGCGCCAACCGCGTCCGCACGGTCAACGCGTCGTCGCCAGGCTCCACGGCGTCCAGCCGGTGTCGCATCCGGTGCAGGCCGAGCTTCCGCCACAGCAGACCGTAGCGGGGGTCGCCCTGCCATGAGGCACCGTCGTCGTTGTCGGTGGGGGCCCGCCACACATCCACGCGCAGACCGGTCAGGTCCACCTCGCCGATCGTCAACGGCGCGCCGGTGCGGGCGTCGAAGGTGGCCGGACCGAGTGTGATCCGGCCGTCGGCGACGACGGGGGCGCGGTCCGGGGCGACCCGTACCGACGGCCGCCGGGTCACGGGGAACTGGCCCCACGCCACCTCGTGCCCCTGCGGCGCCCATCCGGTGTCGGAGGCCAGGACCGCCCGCACCGTCCAGTGGCTCTCGGCTCCCCGCACATCGGGCGGCTCCGGCAGCTTCACGTCCGCCGACTCGCCCGGCGCGAGCACCGGCACCGACAGCGCGCCCGACGCGACCGTCTCGCCGTCCGCCTGGAAGGACCACTCGAAGGCGAGGGCCGAGAGGTCGACGGCGTCATGCCCGTTGCGGATCCGCACGGTGCCGCTGCGGCCCTCGCCCTCGATCCGGACCGGCTCGACGACCTTCTTGAACTCGATCAGGCCCGGCGAGGGCCTGCGGTCCGGGAACAGCAGCCCGTCGCAGACGAAGTTCCCGTCGTGCAGCTCCTCACCGAAGTCGCCGCCGTAGGCGAAGCCGTACCGGTCGTCCTTGATGCCGTGGTCGATCCACTCCCAGATGAAGCCGCCCTGGAGCCGGTCGTACGTCTCGAAGAGCCGCTGGTAGTCGGCGATCCCGCCGGGCCCGTTGCCCATGGCGTGCCCGTACTCGCAGAGGATGAAGGGGAGTTCACGCCGCTTGAGACCGCCGCCGTCCAGCCCCCGGCCGATCCTCTCCACCTCGCCGTGGAAGGCGTACATCCGCGAGTACATGTCCGTGTCACGGCAGGTCCGGTCGCCCTCGTAGTGCACGAGCCGGGAGCCGTCCCGGCCGTGGATCCACTCGGCCATCGCCGTCAGCCCGCGCCCGGTGCCGGCCTCGTTGCCCAGGGACCAGATGACGACCGACGGGTGGTTCTTGTCGCGTTCGACCATACGGGCGGCGCGGTCGAGGAGCGCCGGGGTCCAACGGTCGTCGTCGACCGGGTTGTCGCGCCAGGCCTGTTCGGTGAAGCCGTGGGTCTCCAGGTCGCACTCGTCGATCACCCAGAGGCCGAACTCGTCGCAGAGGTCCAGGAAGGCGGGGTGCGGCGGGTAGTGCGAGGTGCGGACGGCGTTGATGTTGTGCCGCTTCATCAGCAGCACGTCCGCGCGCATGGTCTCCGGATCGAGCGCGCGGCCCTTCTCGGGGTGCCACTCGTGCCGGTTGACGCCCTTGAAGAGTACCGGCCTGCCGTTGACCTTGATCAGACCGTCCTGGAGCGCGACCGTGCGGAAGCCGATCCGCAGCGGCACCCGCTCGCCCTCGGTGGCCAGCACGCCGTCGTAGAGCTCGGGGGCCTCCGCGGACCACGGCACCACGGGGACGGTCACCGACTCGCCGGTGGCGACATCGATACCGAGCGCGGGCACGGTGACCCGGCCGTCCATGTCCGAGTCGACCTTCAGCGTGCCCTCGCCGGACAGATGGTCGTACGAGGAGTGCACGAAGAAGTCGAGGACGGCGCCAGCGGGGCGGTGCAGCAGCGTGACGTCCCGGAAGATGCCCGGCAGCCACCACTGGTCCTGGTCCTCCAGGTACGAGCCCGCGGACCACTGGTGGACGCGGACCGCGAGCACATTGCCGCGCGGTCGGAGCAGATGCCCGACGGCGAACTCGTGCGGCAGCCGGGAGCCCTTGAACTCGCCGATGTCGGTGCCGTTCAGCCACACCCGGGCGCAGGACTCCACGCCGTCGAAGCGCAGCACCGTCCCGCCGTCCGACGGCCAGTCGTCCGGCAGGTCGAACAGGCGCAGATGGTCGCCGGTGGGGTTCTCGGTGGGGACGCGGGGCGGGTCGACCGGGAAGGGGTAGAGGTGGTTGGTGTAAATGGGGGACCCGAAGGAGCCGTCGCCCTGGAGCACCCAGTGGCCGGGCACGGCGACCTGCGCCCAGTCGCCGGCGTCGTAACCGGGCTCGGCGAACGAGTCGTCGTGGGCGTCCGCCGTCGGCGCCAGCCGGAAGCGCCAACTGCCGTTCAGGGAGAGGGAGGCAGCGTCCGAGGACGCGTACCAGGCGCGCGGCGGCAGGCTGCCGCTGCCCGGGGAGACGTCCTCGACGTAGTCGACGGCAGTGGAGGTTGAGGAGGAAGACGAGGTCGAGGAGGGAGAGGACGAGAGCTCGGGGGAGGCGCGGAAGGTCATCGTTCTCCTAGCTCAGCGGTGCGGGATCGAGACGGCGACGGCAGGATCAGGTGCGGCTTTTCGCGGGAGCGGTGCGCGGCCCGGGTCCGGGGCCGGTTCTCCGGCCGGGGCCGGCCGGCTGAAGCGCCCCTTCCAGGGCGAAGGTCGCGGCGCCGAGGCACACCGGGTCGGTGGGGATCGGGGACAGGACGATCTCGGTGACGGTGAACGGGCGTCTGAGTGCGTGCCGTTCGACGGCCGCGCGCACCTCGGTCAGCAGTGGTTCGCCGAGCGCCGCCGCGACCCAGCTGCTGAGCACCACCACCTCGGGGTTGAGCAGATTGACCAGATCGGCGATCGCGGGACCCAGGTGACGGGCGGTGGCGCGGACGACGTCGAGCGCGACAGGGTCGCCGTCGGCGGCCCCGCGGGCGAGGGAGTCGATCGTGGCGGTCTGGTCCCCGGGATGCAACAGGGGGCTGTTCGGGCTCAGTTCCCGCAGGTTCCGCATGATGCCGGGCGCCCCGACGTAGGCCTCCACACAGCCCCGGTCGCCGCAGTGGCACGGCCGCCCGTCGAGCACCAGCGTCGTATGGCCCCATTCGCCCGCGCTGTTGCTGACCCCCCGGTGCAGTCGGCCGCCCAGCGCCAGCCCGGCACCGACGCCCGTGCCCAGGTTGACGACCACGGCGTCCTCGCGCCCACGGGCCGCGCCGAACCACAGCTCGGCGACCACGCTGGCACGCAGCGGGTTGTCCAGGTACAGGGGATGGGTGATGTGCTCGGCGAGCAGGTCGAGCAGCGGCACATCGTGCCAGCCCCAGTTCGCGGCGTACTCGGCCACGCCCCGGTCGCGGTCGACCTGGCCGGGCACGCTGATGCCGGTCCCCAGCACCCGGGAGCCCTCCACGCCGGCTCGCGCGACCACGGAGTCCACGGCCGCCGCCACTTGGGCGACGACCTGGTCGGGGCGGGTCCGGCCGGGCGGCATGTCCTCGTCGGCACGGGCCAGTACGTTCAGCGCCAGGTCGAACAGCTCGACGCGGACGTATGTCTCCGCCAGGTCGACGCCGATCAGGGCGCCCCCCGACGCATTGACCGCGACCAGACCGCGCGGTCGCCCGCCCGCCGACTCCTCGAAACCGACCTCGGTCAGCAACCCGAGGTCGAGCAGTTCACCGACGAGCGTGGCGACCGTGGGCAGACTGAGCCCGGTTGCGGCCGCCAGCTCAGGCCGGGACGTCGGCGAGTGGGCGATGATCTGGCGCAGCACCTCGTACCGGTTCGCGGTACGAATGTCGCGCGACGTGCCCGGCTTCATCCGACGTCCCCCCGCTTCAGCATCTCCTCCGGCTTCCTGCGCCTCCGCCCGAACCTCGGCGCGGCGCGAGCCTATGACCGCCGCAGGCTTTCTGCAAGGGGTTAGGAAAGGGGTTTTACGAAGCAGGGCAGAACGTCGCTGGGGGCTGATGAAGTCAAGCCGCCCGCTCGACGGCAGGCTTGTGGGCCATGGAGGCGGCGATCGTCCGCGGGGCCCCTTCCCCGGGAGCCTGCATCAGCCGGGCGGTGACGACGAGACCGGCCTGGCTCAGCGGTTCGGCGATCCGGTCCGGGGGCAGCAGATGAGACTCGAAGGACACGGGGTGGCCACCGTAGGCGTGTGCCGGACGCCGGCGCTCACCGTTTCCCGCGTGGCCGGCCGGCATCAGATGGCCACCGGGCGCCAGGGTGGAGTGGAACTCGGTGAACCCGACAGGCAGTTGCTCCTCAGGCGTGGGGTGGGTGGAGTGGTACGCCAGGATGCCGCCGATCGCGTTGTCATCGACGGATTCTCGACGAGGGCCGGCGTGATCGGCGGCGACGGTGTCGTACGACTCCCGGGCCGCGGCGAGGCAGGAGGCTCAGTCACCTGGAGAACCTGGTGCTGCGACCGGAGCGAGGAGCAGCGGCGGTCGCGTTCAGGGCGTCGTCCCGGCGGCCTTCAGGACGTCCCCCACGAACGCGTTGCGGAACTTCCCCGCCGGATCCAGCTCCGCCGCGAGCGCCGCGAAGTCGGCGAGCCGCGGGTAGCGCGCTTGGAGCGTCCGCGCGGGCACGGTGAACACCTTGCCCCAGTGCGGGCGGGCCTCGAACGGGTCGAGCGCCTCCTCCAGCCGCCGCACCACCGGCAGCACGGCCGCCGTGTCCTCGACCCAGGTGAAGTGCAGCGCCACCGAGTCCCGCCCGTACGCGGGGCTCAGCCACTGGGCGTCGGCGGCGATCGTACGTACCTCACAGGTCTGCAGCACGGGCGCCACCGTCGTACGGATCGCGTCCAGGGCGTGCAGCGCCTCAAGGGCGTACGGGCGCGGCAGCAGATACTCCGACTGCAACTCGGCGCCGCTGCTCGGCACGAAGTCCGCCCGGAAGTGCGGAAGCCTCTCGTGCCAGGGCCCCGGGACGCCGAACTGCCGGGTGCAGTTGACCGCGGGCATGCCAGGCACCGGATGCATCGCCTCCGTGGCCGGACGGGCCCAGGGGAAGTCCGGCAGCGGCTGGTCGGTGCGCCGCTTCAGCCACACCTGCCGGAATCCCGGAGCACGCCAGTCGGTGAACAGGCTGACGCTGTACGCCGTCGCCGCCACGGTCTCGAAGTCCAGCCCCTCCAGCGGCAGTTCGGTGAACACATGCTGCTCGACACGGAAGTCCGGTTCCAGGTCCAGGGTGAGCGCGCTGACCACGCCGAGCGCCCCGAGCGCGGTCACCGCGCCGTCGAAGCGGCGGTCCCCACGCCCGATGCGCAGCGTCGACCCGTCCGCCGTGATCAGCTCCACCTCGCGCACGGCCGAAGCGAGCGAGCCGTTGGCGACTCCCGAGCCGTGCGTGCCGGTCGCCACCGAACCCGCCACCGAGATGTGCGGCAGGGACGCCATGTTGTGCAGGGCGAGCCCGCGCTCGTGCACCACCCGGGCCAGTTCGGCGTACCGGACGCCTCCGCCCACCCGTACCGTACGGGCCACGGTGTCCACGTCCACCTCGCCCGGCAGCGCGGACAGCGAGACCAGCAGACCGTCGGGGCCCGGTTCGGCGATCTCGTTGAAGGAGTGCCCACTGCCCAGGACCCGGACCTTCGGGTGCGCGGCGACCAGCGCCCTGAGTGCGTCGAGCGAGCCCGGCCGGTGCAGTTCCTCGGCGGCGTAGGTGATGTTGCCCGCCCAGTTGGTCACGCTCTCGGTCATCGCGTCGTCCCTCCCCGTGGCATCTGCCACCTCCGCCGTCACATCCCCGCATCCACCGGCGAACCTATATCGGTAGCCTCGCTGGTCATGACGCAGCCTCCGCCGCTTTCCGCCGCCCTCCCGCAGACCGAGCTGACGACGCACCGCCGCCTGCGCGACCAGGGCAGCCTCCGGCGGGCCGATCTCGACGCGATCCTCGACGCGGGGTTCGTCTGCCACCTCGGCGTGGTCGTCGACGGCCGGCCGCTGGTCGTGCCCACCGTCTACGGGCGCGACGAGCAGCAGCTCTACCTCCATGGCTCGGTCGCCAGCCGCAGTCTCACCGGCGGCACCCCCGTCTGCGTGACCGTCACACACGTCGACGGGCTGGTCCTCGCGCGGTCCGTCTTCGAGCACGGGGTGAACTACCGCAGCGCCGTGATCCACGGCGTGCCCCGCCGCGTCACCGATCCCGAGGAGAAGCTGGCGGGACTGCGCCGGCTCACCGAGCACGCGACCCCGGGGCAGTGGTCGTACGCCCGGCAGCCGAACCGCAAGGAGCTGGCCGCCACCACCCTGCTCGCCCTGTCCCTCGAAGAGGCCTCGGTCAAGATCCGTACCGGCGCGCCCGACGACGGCGACGGGCCCGACGCGGAGCTGGGCCGGTGGGCCGGTGAACTGCCGCTCACCTCGCTGTGGGGCGCGCCCGTGCCGGACCCGCGGCTGCCGCCGGACATCGCCGTACCAGGACACATCGCGCGGCGCGAGGGGACCCGGCACGGCTGACGCGCAGGCGGGGGCATACCGTGAGGAGTCGAACGCCTGAGCCGGGAGGAGATACGGGATGGGCAGCCGCACCGAACTGGTCGAGGATCTGATGGAGCGCTTCCCGCACGTACCGCGGGAAGCCGTCTTCAAGGAGGACCTGCTCCGCGGGGGTGTGGCCTTCGATGCGTCCGCCCTCTCGGACAACGAGAAGGGCGAGGTCAAGCCGAAGTCGTACTTCATCTTCTCCTTCGACCACGGCACCCTGCCCGAGCTGGGCGAGGCGGCGCTGCGCCGCCCGCCGGAGGAGATCATCCTCACCGGCGGCCCCTACGACCTGCGCCGGACCGTCGTCTCCGTGCGCGTCAACCCGTCCTCGCCCTACCGGGTGGCCGCCGACGAGGAGGGGCTGCTCGGCCTCTACCTCGACGGACGGCGGATCGCGGACGTCGGGGTGCCGCCCATGCCCGAGTACTACCGGCACACCCTCGCCAACGGGAAGTCCGTGATGGAGGTGGCCCCCACCATCCAGTGGGGTTATCTCATCTACCTCACGGTCTTCCGGGTCTGCCAGTACTTCGGCGCCAAGGAGGAGTGCCAGTACTGCGACATCAACCACAACTGGCGCCAGCACAAGGCGGCCGGCCGCCCGTACACCGGCGTGAAGGACGTCGAGGAGGTCCTCGAGGCGCTGGAGATCATCGACCGGTACGACACCCAGAAGGCGTCCACCGCCTACACCCTCACCGGCGGCGCGATCACGTCCAAGGTCGCGGGCCGGGACGAGGCCGACTTCTACGGGCACTATGCCAAGGCCATCGAGGAGCGCTTCCCGGGCCGCTGGATCGGCAAGGTCGTCGCCCAGGCGCTGCCGAAGGACGACGTACAGCGCTTCAAGGACTACGGCGTGCAGATCTACCACCCCAACTTCGAGGTGTGGGACCGGCGCCTGTTCGAGCTGTACTGCCCGGGCAAGGAGCGGTACGTCGACCGGGACGAGTGGCACCGGAGGATCCTGGACTCCGCGGACGTGTTCGGCGCGCGCAATGTGATCCCCAACTTCGTGGCGGGCGTGGAGATGGCCGAACCCTTCGGCTTCACCACGGTCGACGAGGCGATCACCTCCACCACGGAGGGCCTGCGCTTCTTCATGTCGCACGGCATCACACCCCGCTTCACCACCTGGTGTCCGGAGCCGACGACCCCGCTCGGCAAGGCCAACCCGCAGGGCGCGCCGCTGGAGTACCACATCCGTCTGCTGGAGGCCTACCGCGCCACGATGGACGACTTCGGGCTCTCCTCCCCGCCCGGCTACGGGCCGCCCGGACCGGGCCGCGCGGTGTTCTCGGTCAGCTCCTTCATGGACAGCCTCCCGGCCCAGGAGACCACCGAGGAGCCCGCTCGCGTGTAACACGGGTAACAAACGCATCACGGGCCCCGGCACGCTGAGTCGTGCCGGGGCCCGTGCGCGTACCCCTCGGCGGAAGCAAGCCCTTCCACGGTATTTGAATACGCCGCTTGTCAGTTGTGCGGGAAGCGTGAAAGGCTCTGGGCCTGCCGTGAGACGGCCCCAACTCCCCTGTATTTCAGGTGCGTTGGCTTTGCTTGTGGAAGCAGTTGATGCAGGAGCCCGTCATGCCTGACCTGCCGACCCCTCAGGACGCCGCCGAGGCGGCGCTGTTCTCCGAGTGCTGGGACGCGGTCCTGTCGTACGCCGATCTGTGCACCTCCGGGTCGTCGGCCGGCCGGCAACTGGCCACCGAGGCGTTCAGCCGCGGCATCCACGAGGCACGTGAGGCCCAGACCCAGGAGCGGACCAGCGGACGCCGCACCCCGCGGCTGCCCCGGATCCCGATGCTGCTCACCGCGGTCCGCAGCACCGCCGCCGCCTGGGAGGACGAGGGCAAGGGACATCTGCTCGACCCGGATCTGCGCCTGTGGCTGAACTCCCCGAAGGCCGCCCGGTACACCGGCCCGCCCCTGACGCGCCCGCTGGCCCTGCGTGGGCTGAAGGACCTTCAGGAGCCGGACGCGGCGCTGCTGTGGCTCGTGGAGGTGGAGGCGCTGCCTCTGCTGGACGTGGCCCGCCGGCTCGGCCTGGATCCGGCGACCGCCGCGCAGGAAGTCATCCAGGTGCGGGCGCTGTTCCGGGACCGCTGCCGGCGCAACCATCTCGACACGCCGATGGGCACGGACTGCCGCAGCTATGCCCGGCTTCTCGACGCGGTCACCCGCTCCCCGGGTGCCGACACGCCCGAAGACCTCTCACGGCACCTCGCCACCTGCGTGGAGTGCGCGGAGGCCGCGGCCTGTCTGCGGCTGTACGGCGGTGGCACGCCCGCCGCGCTGGCGAGCGGAGTCATCGGCTGGGGCGGGCTCGCCTATCTGGAAAGGCGGCGCCGGGCCGCGGAGGCGGGACTGAGCGGAGGACGTACGGACGCGGGCGCCGACCGGGGCATCTCGGTGGGTGCTGCCGTGGCGCGGCCCCGGATGGGCCGGTCCGGGATCCTGGCCGCGGCCGTGATCGTGTCCGCGCTGGCGCTGACGGTCTCGCTGATGCAACTCGGCGACTCGGGCGGGCGGGCGAGCGCGAGCGGCGACCCGGCCGAGGGGGCGATCGCGGCCACGCCGTCCGTGCCGGCCCTCGGCACGACCCCGGGCCACACGCCGACCGGCGCGTCCCACGCCACGCGCCCGGCCCACTCGGGCAGCACCCCCAAGAGCGGTGACCGCGACACCGAACCCCAGGGGAAGTCGACCAGCCCGGTGGCCGACCCGACCACGGCGTCGGCGGCCCCCGCCCCGCCGCCGCCCTCGACCTGCCGGGTGAAGTACGACATCGTCAGCGAGTGGCCGCAGGGCTTCCAGGCCACGGTCAAGGTCACCTCGACCAAGGCGCTCGACGACTGGCACATCGACTGGACCTTCGGGGACGGCCAGCACATCACCCAGATGTGGGACGGCACCTACACCCAGGACGGCTCCGAGGTCACCGCGCACGCCGCCGACTACGACAAGCAGGTCGCCGCGAACGGCACCTTCGCCGTGGGGTTCAACGCCACCTGGAACGGCACCAACGGCGAACCACACGCCTTCACGGTGAACGGCGCCACCTGCTCGACGACCGGCTGAGCCTCGGACGACTCGGGTCCTTCGTCCCGCCGGGAAGTCCCCTTCCCCAGGGGCACCGCCGGGTGCGCGACGCCTGCTCCCCGGAGCACGGTTGAGCCGCCTGCAGTGTCTTCACAGCCAGGCCTTCAAGAGGTTCTGCCATGGGTCGCCGCCCTCACGCGCGAGATACAGTGCTCGTGAGCTGACCCACAGAACAGTCGCCCCGAGACGCTCGGGACAGCGTTCGAGCATCGCGTGGAAGAAGTCGACCGGCGTCTTGTGCGCGGCCAACTCGGCCTCGGCGACATCGAGGTACTGGCGGGTCTCGGCGATGAGCCGTCCGGCGTCGTCATCGAGGTTCTTGTTCTGGTGGCTTGCCACGATGCGCCGGGGTTCCAGCGCGGCGACCGTGTCGATGGCCGTCCGCCAGGCGTCGAAACTGCCGTCGGCCGCCTCACCGAGATACAGGTGCACGCCGTTGTAGATCACGTCGCCGGCCACCACCAGATCGAGGTCCGGCACATGCAGCACAGTGCAGTCGTCGCTGTCGGCGTGCCCCACTTCCACGATGTCGAGATCGTGCCCTTCGAGGGTGATGCGGTTGTCGGGCACCGTGACGGCCGTGACAGGAGACGGCGGAATCCGGCCCGGCCACATCGCGTCCCAAAGCGCCTCCCGGGCAGACACGTTGTTGTGCATCTGCTCGATGGTGGCGGCGGAGGCAATCACCTGGGCGCCGAAGCGTCGGGCGAGCAGGTCGGCGGTGAACCAGTGGTCACCGTGTCCGTGGGTCGCGACGATGTGCGTCAGCCGCTTTCCGCCCGCCTCGACCCATTCTCCGACCGCCACCGCCTGTTCGGTGGTCAGGGGCGGGTCGACGAGTACGGCGTCCTGCCGGCCGTGGACGAGAGTGACCGCGATGGGCTGGTAGCGGCGAGGTTCCCCGTTGGGCAGCAGTCCGGGTACGTTCATCGGTTGCGGGTCGGCGACGAACACCTCGTAGCCGACAGCAGTGTCTGTGGACATGATTCTCCGTCCGATCGTGCTCACCTGACGACTTGTCTGCGCGCGTCCGTCCGGGGCCGACCGGGTCGACGCCGACAGCAGACAGCCACATGGTGTCCTGAGGCGGCGAACCCCAGCATCACCTGAATATGTGATCGCCCTGGGCACACCGCAGACGACCGGGATCACCTGGACCGCACCTCGATATGTGATGTCGCGGAGGCGGTGGTACGAGAGCCTGGCCGAGGGACTGGAGAACGAAGGCGACGCCGCCGCGCGGAGCGCCGTGCTCGGATCAGCTCGAGACCTCCGGTGTCGTCGGCCGGCGCACGACATCCGTATGTCCGAGGGCACCGCACGGGCCGCCACGCGCTGTGTCCGGAAAGGCCGGCCGGGCATCCCGAGCCCTGAACCATTCCGGCCGGGGCACTGGGCCTGTCGTCGAACTCCCGCCTGACCCGCGAGGCCATGCACGCTCCCCCACGCTCGGCTTCGCTCGCACGGGCGGTAGCCCCACCGCCGCACCGGGCGAAACCCCACGTACCTCCAGTACGAGGGCTTCCGCCCGGCACCCCCCAAACTCTTCGAGCAGGGGGTACCCCCAGAGCACGCACCTGACGCCGTAGGGCCGCCTTCCCGGCGACGACGCGAGTTCGACGACAGGCCCTAGATGTATCGACCTGGAGCGTTGTTTACGCGGCTGATCGGTGGGTGGCCGCCGAGTGCGGTGTGGCAGCGGTGGTGGACACCTAGGCGCCCGAGGTGCGGCGGCCGCCTCGGCGGTCGGAGGTGCGGCCGCCGGTGCCGGCGGTGCCGCCCGTGGCTCCGCCGGTCGCCCCTCGTCGGCGGGATCCGCGGGTGTCCGTGCCGGCTGCGGTCCCGGTCGCCGCACCGGCCGCGGCTCGGCGGTCGGAGGTGCGGCCGCCCGCGCCGGCGGCACCTCTCGTGGCCCCTGCGGCTCCCGTACGGCGGGTGGAGCCGCGCCCGCTGGTTGCGGAGGTGTCACCGGACGCGGTCGCCCCGGTGGGGGTCCGGCGGTCCGAGCCCCGGCCGGCCGTCCTGGTGGCGGCATCTGTCGGGGCTCCGGGCCGCCCGCCGTTTCGGCGTCGGCGGCTGCTGCCGGACTTGGTGTCGGCCTTCCGGTCCGGGCGGGACGCCGTCGGTGTCGCCGGCTGGGGGACCTCGATGGTGACAGGCACGCCGGACGGCTCGCGGGCGCCGGTGATGGTGGCCAGTGCCGCGTCGCTCGACGTGATGCGGGCCGTTCGGGGGCGGATGCCCGCGTCCGACATGAGCCGGGTGACGTCCCGCTTCTGGTCGGGGAGGACCAGCGTGACCACGCTGCCGGAGCCGCCGGCGCGGGCCGTGCGTCCGCCCCGGTGGAGGTAGTCCTTGTGGTCGGTCGGGGGATCGACGTTCACGACGAGGTCGAGGTCCTCGATGTGTATGCCCCGCGCCGCGACGTTCGTCGCGACCAGCGCGGTGACCTGGCCGTTCTTGAACTGTTCCAGGGTGCGGTTCCGCTGCGGCTGGGAGCGGCCTCCGTGCAGCGCCGCCGCGCGGACACCTACGGCCAGGAGCCGCTTGGTGAGCCGGTCGGCGGACCTCTTGGTGTCGAGGAACAGGATGACCCGGCCGTCGCGGGCGGCGATGCGCGTGGTGACGGCCTTCTTGTCGGTCTCGTCCAGGACGTGGAGCACGTGGTGCTCCATGGTGGGCACCGCTCCCGCGGACGGGTCCACGGAGTGCACCACGGGGTCGGTGAGGAACCGCTGCACCAGGCGGTCGATGTTGCCGTCCAGGGTGGCCGAGAAGAGCATGCGCTGACCGTCGGGCCGTACCTGCTGGATCAGCTTGGTGATCTGCGGCAGGAAGCCCATGTCGGTCATCTGGTCGGCTTCGTCCAGCACCGTGATACGTACGTCGCCGAGCACACAGTCACCCTGTGCCACGAGGTCGTTGAGCCGGCCGGGGGTCGCCACGAGCACCTCGGCGCCGCGCCGGAGCGTAGCGGCCTGCTTGGTGATGGACAGCCCGCCGACCACGGTGGCGAGCCGCAGGTTCACCGCCGTCGCGTACGGGGTCAGCGCGTCGGTCACCTGCTGGGCGAGCTCACGGGTGGGCACCAGCACGAGGGCCAGGGGTGCCTTGGGCTCCGCGCGCAGCCCGGCCGTACGGGCCAGGAGCGCAAGTCCGAACGCGAGGGTCTTGCCGGAGCCGGTGCGTCCCCGTCCCAGCAGATCACGGCCGGCGAGCGAGTTGGGCAGCGTGGCGGCCTGGATGGGGAAGGGCGTGGTGACACCTTGCGCGGTGAGGGTCTTCAGCAGACCCGCGGGCATGTCCAGACCGGCGAAGTCCTCGACGGCGGGAAGTGCGGGTGTCGTGCTTTCCGGCAGCCGGAAATCCCGTGGCGACGACGCGGACGGTGGGGGTGACGAAACGCGCCGGTTCGGTTTCTGGGGCCTGCGGGACATACGGTTGTCTGCCTTCCTGAAAACAGCACAAACCGAGGTCCGCACCATGGCGGTGCGGACCCCGGCGAGCGGATACGCGTCCGGCGATCAGGCGGGGACGATGTTCTCCGCCTGCGGGCCCTTCTGGCCCTGCGTGACGTCGAAGGAGACCCGCTGGCCCTCCTGGAGCTCACGGAAGCCCTGGGTCGCGATGTTCGAGTAGTGGGCGAAAACGTCGGGGCCGCCGCCGTCCTGCTGGATGAAGCCGAAACCCTTTTCGGCGTTGAACCACTTAACGGTTCCCTGTGCCATGACCTTCTCCGTATCTGTAGGCAGAGGCCCCATCCGGAGATGCCGGAAAACAAATAATGCGCCTCAAGGAGAAACATTCCCGTCAGGCGCACATAGGTTCATGGGTACCACAACTGCAACTGGCGAACCCTAGCACAGGTCGGCGGGCCGCGGTGGATCACCGAGGCGCGCGGGGGCGCGAGGCCGGACACCGAGTGGGCGGGGGGCGTGAATGACTGGCACTCGGTTGTGTGTCGCTCCAGGGTGAGGGCTGCTTCGTGCGGTGGCCGTTGGTCGCCGTGTCGGCTGAGTGTGGATCGGGAGGTGTGACCGATGGCTGTCTCTGTGACGGGCGCTGCCCGCAACCAGAAGTTCGTCCACTGCACCTCCGTGGTCTCCGGCTGACCTTTCTCACGGCGCACACGTGCGCGGGGCCGGGGCCGCCCTTGTGAAGGGTTCCCCTTGTTTCTGTCTTCTCCTTCGGTTTCGTCGCACCCTCTGGCCGTCTACGGCTGGGACGAGGGCTGGGAAGCCGAGTTCGCTCCTTGTGCCGAGCAGGGGCTGCTGCCCGGTCGTGTCGTGCGGGTCGACCGTGGTCTGTGCGACGTCGTCTCCAGCACGGGCTGGGTGCGACTCCGGCGGCCGTGAGGAGGGTTGCGGTGCCGTGGTGCGTATCGTGCAGACGGATCACGGGGAGGCTGGCGGACCGGGCGATGCGGGTGAAGGAGCGGCAGACGTTCCGCGGCTCGACGCAGCGGCTGGTGCGGATTGAAAGACGCGGAACGGGGCGCTGTTCACGGAGCTGACGACGGGGTGTTCTGGGCGTGCAGCGTCATCGACGCGGTGGCCGAGGCGGCATGGCGCGGCGAAGGCGGCCTCTCCCTGAAGGACTGGCTGTCGGTAACCGCAAGCGGGATGCAGCACCGGATAGATGGCCACGGCCTTCTGCCCCGGTCCGCAGCACCCGGCGAGACGCCCAGCTCGGCTTGATCGGCGGGCCGGTGCCGGATGCGCCCCGTGGGTCAGGAGGACGCAGGAGCAGGCGCGCGGCGCCGATGCGCAATGACTTGGCCAAGTCTTCATGAAGCGGGGTGCGTCAGGTTGTTAGGTAAGGCTTCCCTGGCTTAGCTTCTGTGTGCTTCCTGTGCACATCCGACCGGAGAGTCACCCATGTCCAGCGCGAACATCGCCCTGCTCGGCGCCATAGCCGGCTTCACCATCTATCTCGGCCTCCCCATAGGGCGCCTTCGCACACCCACCCCCCGTCTCAGGGCCGGGCTCAACGCCGTGGCCATAGGCATCCTGATCTTCCTCGTGTGGGACGTGTTGACCCACGCGTGGGAGCCGATCGACGGGGCGCTGAGCAAGCACGACTGGGGAACCGTCGCCTCGGGTGGGATCACACTTGCCGCCGGTCTGGCGATCGGCTTGGCCGGGCTCGTGCACTATGACGGCTGGATCGCCGGCCGACGTGCCGCCCAGTCGCAACCTGTTGGGCCTGGCGCCGCCTCCACCGCCGAACTCGCCCCGAAGACCCGCAGTCAGGCGGGCTCGCTCGCGCTGATGATCGCCACCGGCATCGGCCTGCACAACTTCGCCGAGGGCCTGGCCATCGGCAACTCCGCCGCGAAGGGTGAGCTCTCCCTCGCCGTGCTGCTGATCATCGGGTTCGGACTGCACAACGCCACCGAGGGCTTCGGTATCGTCGCCCCCTTGGCCGCCGAGGGCGAACGCCCGTCCTGGCTCACCCTCCTGTGGCTCGGCCTGATCGGCGGCGGCCCTACCTTTCTCGGCACGATCGTCGGCCAGCACCTGGTCAACGACACCCTGTCCATCGCTTTCCTCGGCCTCGCCGCCGGATCCATCCTCTACGTTGTCATCGAACTGCTGGCCGTCGCCCGCAAGACGGGACAGAAGACACTCACCACCTGGTGCATCCTCCTCGGCCTCCTGCTCGGCTTCGCCACGGACGCCGTCGTCACGGCCGCCGGCGCCTGAGCCGAGCCTGTACCCGGAAAGGCGAATCAGCGACGACTGCAGTCCCAGCCGGGCAACGGACAGCAGAGTGCACCCGCGGCCGGCCGCGGGCCTTGTACGCGTGGTGCAGTGGTTGCCGTACAGCCGCGCAGGTCGGCCTCGCCGTCCCACACCTCCTCCAGCAGCCGGAGCCGCGACACGACGCATCCCGCGATCTCCGTGAGCACCCGCAGCACGGTGAACTCCCGCCGGGTCAGCCCCGGTTCGGCGTCCGTACGCCAGGCGCGCTGCTGTTCAGGATCGAGGACGAGGTCACCGACCTCGAGCCGGCCGGATCGGGGCGGCGCCGGGATATGGCGCGCAACCTGGCCGGCAGCTCCTCCATGGCGGACGGCTTGACCACGTAGTCGTCGGCACCGGCGTCCAGCCCGGCGACCCGCTCGTTGATCTTCGTGTGGTGCTGACAGACCGAAGTCCGAAGCGGACAACGGACAGACCGGACGCAGGCGCCTCCATTGCCCCGACTGCGTCGCACTTGGCGCCGACGTCGCGCTCTGCGCCGCCTGCGGGGCAGGTTTCACCCCCCGGCGCGGCGCCTGAGGAAGGTGAGCAGTGGGCCGAGGGCGAGGAGGACACCGAGAGCGGCGTAGCCGTGGGTGAGGGTGGTGAGGGAGGCGACCGCCGCGACGAGCAATGGGCCGCCCGCATCGCCGAGTTCGCGGCCGAGTTCGGCGGCGCCCATGGTCTGACCGAGACGCTCCGCAGGAGTGCCGACGGCCAGGGCGGCAAAACCGAGCGGGGTGATCAGTCCGGTTCCGGCGCCGATCAGGGCGGCTGCGGACAGTACGCCGATCAGGCCGGGCAGTATGGCGCAGGCCAGGCCGGCGGCGGTGAGCAGCAGACCGGCCGTGATACCGCCGCGGGTGGTGAGACGGCCGTCGTCCAGCGCGCGCCCGGCCTTCGGCTGGACGACCGCGGCGCAGGCGGCGAGCACCGACACGGCGGCACCGGTGGCCACCGTGCCCAGACCGGCGGCCCGGCCGGAGACCGGAAGGAAGCCCACACCGACCGACAGGGCGGCGGTCGCCGCGGCCAGGGCCCCTGTCGGGGTGAGGAAGGCCGGGTCGGCCAGTCGGCGGGCCAGGTCCAGAAGCGTCTGCCGGGTCTTGGGCAGTGGTGGTAGGACGGGGACAGCGAGCGCGGCCCATACGGCGACCGCCGCGCCCAGCACCGCCAGGACGGCGAACAGCAGCCGCAGCCCACCGGCCCAGACCAGGACACCGCCGAGCAGTGGGCCGAGGGTGTAGCCGATGGACTTGTGGAAGCCGTAACTGCCGAAGGAGCGGCCGTGCTTGGCCGCCGGGTTGAGGCGGGCCACCAACGTGGACGCGGAGGGCGAGAAGGCGGAGGCCGCGGCGCCCTGGCCGAGTCGGGCGGCCCACAGCCAGCCGGGACTGTCCGCGACGACGTACAGCGCGGACGCTGCGGCGAAGGCTATGAGTCCGCCGAGCAGTACCGGGCGGGCGCCGACGCGGTCGGCGAGGGTGCCGAACACCGGCTTGAGGAGTACCTCGGCGCCGTCGTACAGGGCGAGCAGGCCGCCGAGGACCAGCAGCGAGGTGACCGCACCCCGGGCGTGGCCGCCGAGGTTGGCGGCGATGCCGTGCGCCCCGAAGGCGGTGGTGAATCCGGCCGCGTACAGCGGCCACATTTGCCGGGGCGGCGCAGCCTGCACCGGAGTCGCCCGGGTCATCGGTCGTCCCCCGGTGTTTCGTGCAGGACGCGGAAGACACGTTCCGCGTAGTCCTCGCAGGCCGCGACGCATTCCTTCAGCCGCTTGCCGGCTTCGGCCGCCTCCGGTGAGCCGAAGACGTCGCGGGCGGTCAGGTCCCGGTGCCAGCGCCGCAGCCGTTCCAGTGACTGCTCCTCCTCTTCCAGCTCGGCCAGGGTGAACTTGGCGTGGCGGATCTCCTTGGCCAACTCCGCCTCGAACTTGCCGCAGTCGGCCAGGAACTCCGACCAGTCCTCGGACCGCGCGGCGGTGAACATCGCCTGGAAACGGACGGCGTCCTCGGGACCCCGTCCGGCCGCGCTGAGGGTCACGGCCTGGCCGTCCGCCTTTTCGGTCAGCGCGATCGCACGGGCGATGCCGTCCGCGAAGACCGGCACGTCCGGTACGGCCCAGATGCCCTGGCCGAGCGAGAGCGCGCCGATCTTGCGCAGTTCACGCCAGACCGCCACCCGGTGCCGCGACGGTTCCGCCGGCACCTTGATCACGAGTACGAGCCAGCGACTAGCCGACTCCATGTTCGACACAGCAGACACACTGGGAAATGTATCAGGCGTTACATCCGCTGCCGTGCGGTCTGTCTGATCAGGCGCTGAGCACTCCGGTTGCCAGGAGACCCAGCAGCCCCACCCCGACGACGATCCGGTAGATCACGAAGGCGTTGAAAGAGTGCTTGGCGACAAACTTGAGCAGCCAGGCGATGGAGGCGTACGCGACGGCAAAGGAGACGGCAGTGCCGACGGCCAGCGGGGCCGCGCCCACACCGGCACCCACGGCGTCCTTCAGTTCGTACAGGCCGGCGCCGGTCAGGGCCGGGATGCCGAGGAAGAAAGAGAGGCGGGTGGCGGCGACCCGGTCGATGTCGAGGATCAGCGCGGTGGACATCGTGGCGCCCGAGCGGGAGAAGCCGGGGAAAAGCAGGGCGAGGATCTGCGCACTGCCCACCAGCATCGCGTCCTTGAGGCTGGTGTCGTCCTCGCCGCGCTTGTGGCGGCCCATCTGGTCGGCCACCCACATCACGCCACTGCCGACGATCAGCGAACCCGCCACCACCCACAGCGAGCCCAGCGGTCCCTCGACGAGCTTCTTGGCGGCCAGACCGACGACCACGATCGGGATCGTGGCGTAGATGACCCACCAGGCGAACTTGTAGTCGTGGTGGTACCGCTCCTCGCGGTTGAGGATCCCGCGGCCCCAGGCGGAGACGATCCGCACGATGTCCTTGAAGAAGTAGAGGAGTACGGCGGCGATGGCGCCGACCTGGATGACGGCGGTGAAGCCGACGACGGAGGGTTCGTCGACCGGGATCCGCATCAGCCCCTCGGTGATCTTCAGATGGCCGGTGGAGGAGACGGGCAGGAACTCGGTCACCCCCTCGACGACTCCGAGGACAACGGCCTGGCCGATGCTGATGGCACTCATGGGGATCCTTTTCTGCGGTGGACGAGGCGAGGGTGAGGATGTGGGGAATGCGGCGAAGCCGTTACCGGCGGAGCGTGTCCATGGCACCGCCGCGACGGGCGCGGAGCACTTCCGGCACCAGCGGCAGCAGGGAGACCGCGACGACCACGCCGACCAGGGGGAGCAGGTAATGGTCGACGTTCGGGATGCTCGATCCGAGGGCGTATCCGCCGAGGACGAGGCCGACCGTCCACACCAGCCCGCCGGTGACCTGCCAGAGCGTGAAGGCGCGCAGGGGTACCCCCGCGACCCCGGCGAGCGGATTGAGCACGGTCCGCACCACCGGGATGAAGCGAGCGAGCACGATGGCCTTGCCGTGGCCATAGCGGGCGAGCAGCTCCTCGGCCCGAGCCGCACCGTCGATCAGGTGCCGGTCGTGGGTGCGAGCCAAGAGCGCCCGCCCGGCACGGCGGCCGAGCAGATAGCCGACCTGGGCGCCGAGCAGTGCCCCGGAGACGGCGGCGGTCAGCACTCCGGGGAGAGTGAGATGCACGCCGACGGAGCCAGTGCCCGCGCACAGCAGCCCGGCCGTGAACAGCAGGGAGTCGCCGGGCAGGAAGAATCCGATCAGCAGCCCGGTCTCGGCGAACAACACCAGGAAGACGCCTGCGGTGCCGAGCGCCGTCAGCAGCGAGGTGGCATCCAGTGGATTGAGGGCCTGGAACACCCGAGGTCCTTTCCTGCCGTGCGCCGCCAAGGGGGAGAGTGCGACCTATCCGCGGGCAAGGACGCATGGCACACTCAGGAGACGACAGCATTTACACGGCCGTAGAAGTTCTACGCGACTGTAGAAGACGAGCGGGAGAACGACAAACCCCATGGCAGCCGATGCGCAAGAACGGGGCCCGAAGCGGGCGAACGGCGTCCGCGAGGCGGAGATCCTCGGCCTGCTCCAGCGCGCCGAGGGAGCACTGACACCGGGCGAGGTGACGGACCACCTCGGCGGCGAGCTGACGTACAGCAGCGTGGTGACGATCCTCACCCGCATGCACACCAAGGGCCTGCTCAGCCGCACGCCGCGCGGAAGGGCATACGCCTACACACCCGTCACCGACGAGGCCGGCTTCGCCGCCCGCCGCATGCGCACCGTCCTGGAGGAGCGCCCCGACCGCGAGGCCGTTCTGGCCCGCTTCGCCGACAGCCTGTCCGACACGGACGCCGACCTGCTGCGCCAGCTGCTCGGCCCCGACCCGGACACCGACCAGTAGAGGCCTGCCCGCATGCGCATCGCCGTCTACCTGCCGCTGCTGCTCTCGTTGATCGCCTCGCTCGGCGTCCGGCCGCTGTCCGAGCGCTGTGAACCGCGCCTGGCCACATGGCTGCTCACCGCCTCCTCCCTGGTCCTGGGCACTGCGAGCACCGTCTCCCTGGGCCTGCTGGCCGTCACCGGACTGATCCGCATCCCCCAACTCGCCGAATCGGGCCATTGGTCGACCGACACCGCCCAGCACGACGACCCCACCCAGGTCTCCATCGCCCTCCTCGCCGGGCTGCTGCTCGGCGGCGCCGTACTCATGGCCGCACGTATGCTCTGGCGCCGCGCGCGCACCCTGGCCGCAGCTGCGGTGGACGCGGCCTGCATGCCCGCACGCGACGGTCTGGTCGTCGTCGACGACGACGTCCCCGACGCCTACGCGCTGCCCGGACTCCCCGGACGGGTGGTCGTCTCCACCGGCATGCTGCACACCCTGGACCAGGCCGACCACGACATCCTGCTCGCCCACGAACGGGCCCATCTGAACGCCCACCACTACGTTTTCGTAGCCCTCGCACAACTCGGCGCCGCCGCCAACCCGCTGCTGCGCCCGCTCGCCGGCGCCGTCATCTACACGATCGAACGCTGGGCCGACGAGAACGCCGCCGCCGTCACCGGCGACCGCACCCGCGTCGCCCGCACCGTCGGCAAGGCCGCCCTCGCCGCCCACCGCGCGCCGGCCCTCGTCCGGGCGGCAGACGCAGCCCTCGGCATCCTCGGCCGCCGCAGTCCACTTGCGAGGGCGGGCCGACGCGGTCCGCTGGCCAAAGCGGGCCCGGTGCCGCGCCGCGTCGCCGCCCTCCTGGCGCCACCCCTGGGCAGCCATCCGGCCCTGGTCACCGCAACCGCGGCCCTCCTCGCATCCGCAATGCTGGCAACCGCTGAAGCAGCCCACGACCTCCACGTCCTGCTTGAGACCATCGGCGCCTGGTAGCGCTGCAAACGAGCAACGAAACTGGCCCCCACGTCAAGGACGGCCTCTGCGCTGAGGTGGCGGCCCGCTCGTCCGACCAAGCACAGGGGAGGCCGCAGCGGGCTTCATGCTCGCTTCATGCGCCGTCCCTAAGGTGCCGCTGCATGAACGAAGTGCTGGCGGTCGATGCCGCCGAACTGACCAAGGCCTTTGGCTCGTTGACTGCGGTGGACCGGATCTCCATCAAGGTCGCCGAGGGCGAGGTCTACGGTCTTCTCGGCCCGAACGGCGCGGGGAAAACGACGTTTCTGCGGATGCTGTTCGGACTGATTCGCCCCGATAGCGGCACCTTGGAAGTCTTCGGTCGCTCGTGGGACAGGCATGGTGTCGCAGTGCTTGAGGGCGTGGCCGGCTTTATCGAGAGTCCGAAGTTCTATCCCGGGCTCAGCGGCCGACGGAACCTGGAACTCCTCGCCGGACTCGACGGTGGTGCGGCACCCGGCCGGATCGAGGAAGTCCTCGACATCGTGGACCTCACCGACCGCCAGCGAGACAAGGTGGGCGGATACTCCTTCGGCATGCGACAACGTCTCGGTGTCGCCGCATCCCTCGTTCGCGACCCGAAGCTCCTCGTCCTCGACGAGCCCGCCAACGGGCTCGACCCGGCCGGCATCCGCGACATGCGGGCCCTGGTCAAACGCCTTGCCACCAGCGGCCTGACCGTACTGCTGAGCAGCCATGACATGGGCGAAGTCGAGCAGATCTGCGACGACGTCACCATCATGCGCAGCGGAACGGTCGCCTACCACGGATCGATCGCCGGCCTGCGCGAACAGGCACCCGCCCAGGCTCACCGCATCACCACCACCGACGACACCGCCACCGAGGCACTCGTCCGCGCCAGCGGACTGGAGGTCACCCGCACCGACGACGGCCTCGCCGTATGGGGACCGCACGAGGCCATCGACGCCCTGATCGTCGACATCGTCAAGGCCGGCATTGCCCTGCGCGGGCTGAGTCTCGACAAGACCCCTTTGGAAGCGCTGTTCTTCATGCTCACCGAGCCCGCGCCGGATGCACAGACCTCTCAGCTCGCCGCCCCAGTGACCAGCGGAGCAGGTCGGCGGCCTGCGCGTCCGCATCCGGCAGATGCCGATCGTGCTGCGTCTTGTCCTGGCCGTCGCGCTGGCCATGTCGATCGTCCTCAGCGGCACCGCCGCGTTCGTGTACTGGCGCGTCCAGTACGCCCTCGATCAGCAACTGGACGAGGACCTCACCGTCTACCAGCACAGCCTGGCCAAGGCCGTCAACAGCGGTGGACGGCTCCCGGCCGGCCCCACGGGCAGCACCTACCAGGTACTGAACTCCCACGGGGGCGTGTTGCAGGCCGGGAACGCCGCGCACGGTCGATCCCTGCTCACTCCGGCCGAACTCGACGCCGTCACCGGCGGTCGCACCGTACGGCGTGACCAGGGTGCGCTCCTGCCGATCAGCCCTGACCCACTGCGTCTGGAAGCCACAGGCGTCGCACTTCAGGGCCACACCGTGGTCGCTGTGGCCGCAGTCGCCCGGGGGCACCGCGACGAGGCCCTGCGCGAGCTCCTCGGACAACTGGGCATCGCCTCCGCACTGACTCTGCTCGCCGCCTCCTACGTGGGCTACCGCACCGCCCGCGCGGCCCTCGGCCCTGTCGAGCGCTACCGCCGCGGGGCAGCCACCCTCGCCGACGGCGTACAGGGCCTGCGCCTGCCGGTTCCCGCGGACCGGGACGACGAGCTCACCCGCCTCGGCCACACCCTCAACCGGATGCTCGACCACCTCGAAGCGTCCACAGAACGCGAGCATCGGTTCATCGCCGACGCCAGCCACGAACTGCGCACCCCGCTCACCCTGCTGCGCGCCGAACTCGACCTCGCCCTGCATCGCCCCCGCACCGCCGACGAGCTCACCGACACCCTGCGCGCGGTCGACACCGAGGTGCACCGCCTGATCGAGCTGTCCAACGCACTGCTCGATCTGGAGCAACTGGGCAGCGGCGAACCGATCCACCGCACCCTCGTCGACCTGGCCGACCTCGTGCACGCGGCAACCGACCGGCACCGCAAGGCCGCCGCCCGCGAAGGCCGCACCCTCACCGTGACTGCGGCCCCCGCAGTGGTGCGGGTGGACTCGCGCTGGATGGAGCCCGCCATCGCCAACCTGGTCGACAACGCCCTGCGTCACGGCCACGGCGAGGTACGCATCCGGGCCCAAGCCGCAGACGGTAGGCTCCGCCTTTCCGTAGAGGACCACGGCTCCGGCTTCGCCGGCGATTTCCTGCCCAACGCCTTCGACCGATTCGCCCGCGCCGAAGCCAGCCGCACCAGCCCCGGCTCCGGCCTCGGCCTTGCCCTGGTGGCCGCAGTCGCCGCCTCCCACAACGGAACTGCGTACGCGGCCAACACCCCGCACGGCGCCAGCGTGACCCTTGACCTTCCCTGCTGACCCCGGCCACGCCAAGAGCCGCGAGATCAAAAAATGACTCGCCACACCGTCCCTCGGCGGCGAGCGACCACGACGGCGCACCCCGCACCGCCGCCAGACGCTTGCTCAGGGAGTGAAGGACAGAGAGGTGGTAGACGTCAAAGGTGCTCTGACCTGCAAAAACGTCGTTTGTGCTTCTGGGCCCGTGTGCATCGCCGTTCCACGCACCCCCACAGCTGTCAGTACGCGAGAAGCTGGGAAGACCGGACACGGACGGCAAGGCAAGCACCTGTGCCGCTGCCGCCAGCGGTATTGCCCGCAGGCCACCGCGGCCGGAAGGCGGTCGACGGGCGGACGCCGGGCGCAAGGCCGAGCGGGGGCACAGGAGCATAAATCGGTGGCACTCGGTTGTGTGTCGCTCTAGGGTGAGGGCTGCTTCGTGCGGTGGCCGTTGGTCGCCGTGTCGGCTGAGTGTGGATCGGGAGGTGTGACCGATGGCTGTCTCTGTGACGGGCGCTGCCCGCAACCAGAAGTTCGTCCACTGCACCTCCGTGGTCTCCGGCTGACCTTTCTCACGGCGCACACGTGCGCGGGGCCGGGGCCGCCCTTGTGAAGGGTTCCCCTTGTTTCTGTCTTCTCCTTCGGTTTCGTCGCACCCTCTGGCCGTCTACGGCTGGGACGAGGGCTGGGAAGCCGAGTTCGCTCCTTGTGCCGAGCAGGGGCTGCTGCCCGGTCGTGTCGTGCGGGTCGACCGTGGTCTGTGCGACGTCGTCACCCCGGCCGGGATCGTCCGCGCCGACACCGAGTTCGTCGTTCCCCGTGACCCGATGAAGGTCGTGTGCACGGGGGACTGGGTCGCCGTCGACCCTGAAGGCAGCGATCCGCGGTACGTACGGACGTATCTGCCGCGCCGTACCGCCTTCGTACGCTCCACCTCCTCCAAGCGGTCCGAGGGGCAGATCCTCGCGGCCAACGTCGACCACGCGATCATCGCCGTCTCGCTCGCCGTGGAGCTGGACCTCGGCCGCGTCGAACGCTTCCTCGCGCTGGCCTGGGAGTCCGGGGCGCAGCCGGTCGTCGTGCTCAGCAAGGCCGATCTGGTGCCGGACGCGGTGACGCTCTCCTATCTCGTGAAGGACGTGGAGGCAAGCGCGCCCGGGGTGCCGGTGCTGCCGGTCAGCGCTCGGCTGGGCGAGGGAGTCGACGTCCTCGCCGCCGTGGTCTCCGGCGGTACGTCCGTGCTGCTCGGGCAGTCCGGCGCCGGCAAGTCGACCCTCGCCAACGCGCTGCTCGGCGAGGACGTCATGACCGTCCAGGCCACCAGGGACATGGACGGCAAGGGCCGCCACACCACCACCACGCGCAATCTGCTCGTCCTGCCGGGCGGGGGAGTAGTCATCGACACCCCCGGGCTGCGCGGAGTGGGGCTCTGGGACGCCGAGACCGGGGTGGGCCAGGTGTTCTCCGAGATCGAGGAACTGGCCACGGAGTGCCGTTTCCACGACTGCGCGCACGGCACGGAACCCGGATGCGCGGTGCGCGCCGCCGTCGACGCCGGGGAGCTGTCCGAGCGACGGCTGGACAGCTATCGGAAGCTGCTCCGCGAGAACCAGTGGATCGTCGCGAAGACGGATGCCCGGGTGCGGGCGGAGCTGCGGCGCGAGTGGAAGCGCAAGGGGGCCGAGGGGAGGGCGGCGATGGAGGCCAAGCGGGGACGGCGGGGCTGAGGGGCACGGGCACCGCGGCCGGTGTGTACGACGCCGTGTGCGAGGCAGGGCGCTGCCCGCCCCGCACGGCATGCGTCCGCGCGCCGGCCGCGGGGGTCCGCACACCGGTGCGGGTCACCCGTACGGCGCCGCGGGTGTCCGCGCCGCCGCCCGGCGGTCACCCGAACGTGTGACGAAGTGTTAGCCCGTCGACGTGTCCTGGGAAGACATCGAGCGCTTCCCGGCCCCGTGTCCGGGGCCGCCGGTGCGGAAAGGGCGAGTCCGTATGATCCACCTGCCCCAGCTGACCGGAACCAGGCGCCGCTGCCTGGCCATCGCGGTGCTCACCACCCTGTCGACCGCGGCCACCTTCCCGGGTGCCGTCGGCCGGGCCGAGACGGCACCCCACTGGACCGGCACCTGGGAGGCCGCCGCCTCCGGCACCGCCCCCGCCCTGCCCGGCACCTCCATCCGCAACGTCGTGCACGTCAGCGTCGGCGGCAGCGCCGCCCGGGTCCGTCTCTCCAACCGACTCGGCACGGCTCCGCTGCACCTCGACACCGTCACCGTCGCGGTGCAGCGGGCCCCCGCGGCCGGCAGTCCCGCGGCGGTGGCGGGCTCCCTGCGCATCGCCACCTTCGCCGGCGCCACCTCCGTGATCGTCCCGCCGGGCCAGGACCGGGTCACCGACCCCGTCCACCTGGCCGTTCCGGCGGACGCCAACCTCCTCGTCACCGTGCACACCTCCCGCGACTGCGGCCCGGCGACGTACCACCGCACCTCCCTGCAGCGGGTCTTCCTCGCCACGAACGGCAACCGGGCGGCCGACACCTCCGCCGCCGCGTACACGGGCAGCGTGTCCCACTGGTACTACGTGACCGGCGTCGACGTACTGCGCACGGTCACCCCCGACAGTGTCGTCGCGCTCGGCGACTCCCTCACCGACGGCGACGGATCCTCGTACGGCACCGACCACCGCTGGCCCGACCTGCTGTCCGGGCGGCTGCGCCGGCTGCTGCCCGCCGAGCGGCGGCCCGGAGTGCTGAACGCGGGGATCTCCGGCAACCGTCTGCTGCGCGACGGGGTGGGGCCGAGTGCGCTGCGCCGTCTCGACGCGGATGTGTTCTCCCGCACCGGGGTGCGCACGCTGATCGTCCTGGAGGGCGTCAACGACCTCAAGGGCAGCCCGCCCGAGACGGATCCGGGCGCCTTCGTCCGCGCCTACCGGCGGATCGTGGCCCGTGCACACACGCATGGCATCCGTGTCATCGGCGCCACCCTCACCCCCTTCGGCGGGCACAGCGCGTGGACGCCGGCGCGTGAGGATCTGCGGCACATGGTCAACGCCCTCATCCGCAGCGGGGTGTTCGACGCAGTCGCGGACTTCGACGCGGCCGTCCGCGACCCCGCCCGTCCCTACCGCCTTCGGCCGGACTACGACTCGGGCGACCACCTCCACCTCGACGACGCGGGCATGTCGGCGCTGGCCGGAGCCGTGGACCCGACCGGGCTCGGCGGATGAGGGACATCAGGCGGGCAGGCCCCAGCGGGGAGCGGGCGCGTTCGGCGCGACGGGCGCGATCGTGCGGTCCGGGTGGTCGCCCCGCGCGGTGATCAGCGCCGACTCGCCCTTGTGCAGCGGCACTTCGAGGGTCCCGTCACCGACCGTCCCGCACTGCAACGGCCGTCCTCGGCCGTCCCGCACCTCGACCGCGCCCGGGATGCCGTGCCGTACGACGCAGGGCGCGCCCGCCTCGCTGACCAGGCGTACCCACCGGGTCACCCCGCCCCTGCGCACGGCGGACAGCAGAAAGGCCCCCTGGGTACGGAAGTCGTGCACGGTGAGGTCCGCCCAGGCGTCCGGCAGCGCGGGGAAGACACGGACGATCCCGCCCCAGGACTGGCACACCATGTCGTGCAGCGACTGGGCCGCCGACAGCGGGGTCTCGATGACCGGCCCGGACTCCTTGTACATGGTGTTGGCCTCGATGAACCGGCTCATCAGCTCGCTCAGGTACCTCAGGGCGTCCTCGCCCTTGCCGAGCAGCGCGGACATGGAGGCGGCGCCGGTGAAGGTGTAGCCCTGCAGGGCGCCCTCGAAGCCGACCCAGTGCGCCAACGACCTCTCGATCAGGGCGCGTTCGTCGGGAGTGCGGCCGGTAACCTCGTACAGCGGGTAGACCGCCAGCAGATGCGAGTAGTGGCGGTGGGACTTCGCGAACGGTATGTCGGCGCCGATCATGAAGCCGTTCGCGTCGGTGGGATACGGCACCCGCCGGGCCAGCACCTCGCGCCAGCGCGGCGCCAGGGGGTCGTCGATGCCGAGGAGTTCCGCCGAGTCGAGTAGCGTGCGGCAGCCCCAGGTGAGCAGCATGAGGTCGTAGTTGCAGTCGCGGGTGTCGCCGCCGTACTCCGGCGAGAAGGTGGCCGGCAGATGCAGCCGGCCGTCCGGGCCGGGCTCCAGGAAGTGCAGATAGTAGTTGATCGCCTTGCGGAGCAGCGGGTAGAGGACGTCGCGCAGGATCGACTCGTCCATGGTGTGACGGTAGCTGAGCCAGACGTTGTGCAGGGCCCAGGTCAGGTTGCCCACCTCGGGGGTCGGCGGGTCCTGGCCCGGGATGCCGACGCCGTAGCCGGTGAGGGTGCCCGCGGCGGCGTTGACCAGGTGCGGGTCGGTGGTGCGCGGGATGCCGAGGGAGTCGGACCGGTACGGCGCGGCCACCTCCTTGGCCAGGTTGTCCCGGAACTCCCCGAGCGCCCTGGTCACGGCGTCCAGTTCGAGATGGTTGGAGCCGTGGATAAGCCAGTACTCCAGCTGGACGTTGAGGTTCCACCAGGTGTTGGGCCAGGGCGTCGGCTCCAGCCAGGGGCCGCTGGTGGCCATCACGGGGGCGTCGCGCCGGGCCGCCGAGGCGAGCTTGTAGAGCTGGATCCAGTAGAAGCGCTGGATCTTTGCGTCGGGCAGGGAGAGGAAGCTCTTGCGGTAGTAGGCGTGCCACCAGGTGCGGTGGGTCGCGGCGAGCGCGTCGTAGGGGAGCCGGGCGGCGTCGCGGACCGCCTTGAGTGCCTTGGGCAGCGCTGTGGTCCGCGGGTAGGAGTGCGCAACGTGCGCGTACAGCGTCCGCCGGTTGCCTCGGGCGGTCTCCCGCCACGCCGTCACATGCTGTCCGCCCGACAACAGGGGTTGCACGGCGGCCTGGACGCCGTCGTGGTCGCCGGTCTCGGCGGGCGGGTTGCCCGTGTAGCCGTCCGGGAGGGGCTTGAACGCGGCGCGTGGGCTGATCGCGTCCGCCGGGTGGAACACCCAGCGGAATCCGTGTTCGCCGGGGCTCGGGGTGACCTCCACCGCCAGCAGCGAGCGGGAGGTGTGCACCAGGGCGCGCAGGGTGAGGGTACCCCGGTCGGTGGTGAGCGTGCCGGTCAGCTCGGCGTCGTGCAGCCCGAGCCGCCAGTCCACGGCGGTGACGGTGCCGACCGGCTCCAGGGTGAAGTGGCCGATGGGCAGCCGAGCGAGCCCGAACAGGGAGCCGAACTCGGGGCGGTGGTCCTGGACCTCGGAGTGCTGGACGTTGAAGCGGACGGCCCGTGTCGGGGCGCCGGGCTCGGCGTAGATGCCCGAGCCGAGGAGGCCGTTGCCCAGGTAGGGGCCCTCGTACCAGGCCGTCGGCATCCGCCGCCAGACCAAGTCGGCGTCGTCGAGGACGGCGCGCCAGGGGTCGGAGGTGCCGAGGGTGCCGGGGGTGGTGCTGTCGTCGCGGTCGGCCCCCGCGGCCGCGGGGGCGGGCAGGCCCTGGGCGAGCAGTGCGCCGCCCAGGGCGGAGCCGGTGGCGAGGACGGTACGTCTGGATGGGCTGGACACGGTGGCCTCCAGGCGGCACGGCGATTCATCGGAGCTATACCGTGAAGCAACGTAGAGAAGGCATGAATATGCGTCAATGAGCTGGGAGAGATCCGATGTGTCCAGCCGTACGGTGACGTGTGTTCAGGGGGTGGGTGGCGGCCGTACGGCCGAACCGGTCCCCGGCCGGGGTCAGTTGCGGGCCACCCAGCCCCGTTCATAGGCCTGCCAGCCGAGTTGCAGCCGGGTCGTCACCCCGGACAGCTCCATCAGCCGCTTCACCCGGCGCTGCACGGTCCGCAGGCCCAGATCGAGCTGTTTGGCGACGCTCGCGTCGGTCAGCCCGGCGAGCAGCAGCGACAGGACCTCCAGATCGGTGCTGTCGGGGCCGTCCGGCTCCTGCTCGGTGGCGCCGGACGCACCGAGCCGCAGCGGCAGCGCGTCCCTCCAGACCGACTCGAACAGGCCGGACAGCAGCTCCAGCAGTCCGCTCGCGTGCACGACCAGCGCGGCCGGCTCCGCGGTGTGCGCGGTGAGCGGGACCATAGCCAGCGTCCGGTCGGCGACCACCAGTTTGGTCGGCACCGAGTCGACGACCCGCACCTGTTCGTCGCGGCTCAGCGCGGCCGTCAGCTCGGTGATCCCGTCGGGCCGGTCGAGCACCGCCCGCTCGACGACCACCCGGTAGCGCACACCCCGGGCGGTGGCCTGCTCCTCCGCCTCGTTCTCCATCCCCGTCACGGCGACCGGAGTGCCGGTGACCAGGGCGCACACCTCCTCGGCCGCGCCGAGCTGGAGCTGCAGGAAGCGCTGGGTGACCGCGGCCGCGCCGATCACCACCTCGACCAGATCGTGCACCGCGGGCTCGGCGGCCGCCGCCCGGTACTCCTCGGCCAGCAGCGCGGCCGCCAACTCGGCCTTCTCCAACTCGTGCCGCTGCCGGGTGAGCAGTGCGCCCAGCGCCACCCCGGGCGGCGCGGCCACCCAGCGGCCCGGCCGGGCCGACGACTGGGCCGCGAGGCCGTGGTGCTCCAGTCGCCGCAGCAGCCGCTCGGTGTCCCGCTCGCCGCGTGTCAGCCGTCGTGCGAGATCGGGCACATCGGCGGCGCCCACCGACACCAGTGCCCGGTACGCGCCCTCATGTGTCTCGTCCAGCCCAATCGCTGCCAGCATCAGCCGTCGTCCCCTCCCCTGAGACAAGACCTTGCGGTGCGCCGTCTGGCGGAAAACAGCCACGGCACAAACCCGCCTCGGAACATCATCGCCGTACCCCTCCTCCCTCTGCCAGGGTGGCGCCACGGAGGCGTTGATCACGGCCCATGTCGCCGTCCGCAGGCCATGCGGCCTGCACGGATGCCGACCTGGGGACTTTGGGGTCCCTGAAGACGTGACGGAGACCGGAGGCGTGCCGGACCCGTCACCGCGGTGCCGCCGGGCGGTTCCCCGTGGGGGGTGGAACCGTCCGGCCGGCCCGCCTCGCCTCTCCGGCCTCGCAGCACCGTTCGAGGCTCGACCGCCGAGCCGTCAGGACGCCGTGGCACGGGCCGTTTTTCCCGATGCCCCGTTTTCATACGCCGCCTGCGGTGGACAATTGGGGGCATGAGTCAGCAGGGGGAGAAGCCTGACGGCCACAAGGACGACTGGTGGGGGCAGTTGTACGACGACTCCACCCAGGACACGGGACCGGCACCCGGGGCCGACAGCCTGGACGACCGTTTCGCCTCCGCGGCGGGTACGGTCGGCGGGGGGACTGCTCCGTTCGGGGGGTCTTTGGAGGACGAATCCGGTGCCGGTGCCGACAGCGGTGCGCGGGGGAGCGGCGCCGTCCCGCGGCCCGGGCCCGTGCCGTGGGAGCCTCCGTCCACCCGTCCGCCGGGCCCGGTGACCTTCCCGCCGGGACCGATGCCGCCGGGGTTCCGCGAGGTGGCCCCCGTCGACGGCTCCCCGACGGGGCCGTCGCACGACCAGGTTCCGCCCCCGGACCGCGCTCCGGCCGCCCTACCGCCGCCTCCCGCCCGGCCGCCGGCCACCGTGCCGCCGCCCGGTGAACCCCCGTCCCCAGCCACCCGTCCGCCCGCGGAGGCCGTCGTCCCCGGCACCGTACCCGCGGTCGACTACGTCGGCTCCGGACCGCCCACCTACGACGCCGAGCCCACCGCCCTCCCGCTCGCGGACCCGGAGCGCCTGGACGACCTGGTCCCCGACACCGTGCTGGACGGGGCGCGCTACGGGGCCCTGACGCTGCGCGCGGCCTCCGTGCGCGGGGACTCGGCGCGCTACCGGGGCGAGCCGCGCCGGGACTGCCTGCTCACCGCCCGCTTCGGCACCGGCGACCAGGCCCTCGTGCTCGTCGCCATGGCGACCGGCGCACGGGCCACCCCCGGGGCGCACCGGGCCGCCGCCGAGGTGTGCCGGTGGATCGCACGGGCCGTCGGACGCAGCCACGTCCGGCTGGCCGAGGACATCCGGGCCGCCCGGCGCGGCGACCTCAAGTCGGGCCTGCACCGGCTCACCGACCGCAGCCTCGGCCGACTCCGCGCGAGCGCCGCCGAACAGGGCGTCGACCCCGAGGAGTACACCGCCGGCCTGCGTTGTCTGCTGCTGCCCGCCGACCCGGCCTGCCGCACCCGGGTGTTCTTCGGCGTCGGCGAGGGCGGTCTGTTCCGGCTGCGGGGCGGTGAGTGGCAGGACATCGAGCCCCGGGTCGCCGAGCCGGCGGGGGAGCCGGTGGTCGGGTTCGGCTCGCTGCCGTCCGAGACCCCCGAGGGCGACCGCCTCACCATGGACCTGGGCATCACGACGCCGGTGAACTCTGATGAGCCGTCCCCCGGGCTCCCGGTCCCGCCCGCGGGGAACGGTCCCGTCGAGCCGCCCCGGGACCCGTTCCGATTCCGCGCCTCCGTCGCCCGCCCGGGTGACACGCTCCTGCTGTGCAGCAGCGGCCTCGCCGACCCGCTGCGCGATGAGCCGCAGCTCGCCCGGCACCTGACCCTCCGCTGGTCGACAGGCGGACCGCCGAGTCTGGATGCCTTCCTCGTGGACACCAGGGTGAGGGTGAAGGGCTACGCCGATGACCGTACGGCGGCGGCTGTTTGGGAGGCGTGATCGCGGCCACTGTGGATTGATGGACCCAAGGAGACGGAAGGGGTGCATGGATCCATGGCCAAGCAGAACGTCGCCGACCAGTTCGTCGACATCCTCGCCCGGGCGGGAGTCAAACGCCTGTACGGGGTGGTGGGCGACAGCCTCAACCCGGTCGTGGACGCCGTGCGCCGCAACTCCGCCCTCGACTGGGTGCATGTACGGCACGAGGAGACCGCCGCCTTCGCCGCGGGCGCCGAGGCGCAGATCACCGGGAAGCTGACCGCGTGCGCGGGCTCCTGCGGCCCCGGCAATCTGCATCTGATCAACGGTCTGTACGACGCCCACCGCTCCATGGCCCCGGTGCTCGCCCTCGCCTCCCACATCCCGTCCAGCGAGATCGGGCTCGGCTACTTCCAGGAGACCCACCCCGACCGGCTGTTCAGCGAGTGCAGTCACTACAGCGAGCTGATCTCCAGTCCGAAGCAGATGCCCCGGCTGCTGCAGACGGCGATCCAGAACGCGATCGGTCGCAGCGGCGTCAGCGTCGTCTCGCTCCCCGGTGACATCGCCGACCAGCCCGCGCCCGACCGGGCGGCCGAGACCGCCCTCGTCACCTCTCGGCCCACCGTGCGTCCCGGCGACGACGAGATCGACCGGCTGGTGGCGATGATCGACGAGGCGGAGAAGGTCACCCTGTTCTGTGGCAGCGGCACCCAGGGCGCGCACGCCGACGTGATGGAGTTCGCCGGGAAGATCAAGTCCCCGGTGGGACACGCCCTGCGCGGCAAGGAGTGGATCCAGTACGACAACCCGTACGACGTCGGGATGAGCGGGCTGCTCGGCTACGGCGCCGCCTACGAGGCCACCCACGAGTGCGACCTGCTGATCCTGCTGGGCACCGACTTCCCGTACAACGCCTTCCTGCCCAACGATGTGAAGATCGCCCAGATCGATGTGCGTCCGGAGAACCTGGGCCGCCGCTCCAAGCTGGACCTGGCGGTGTGGGGCGATGTGAAGGAGACCCTGCGCTGTCTCATCCCGCGGGTGAAGGCCAAGCAGAACCGGCGCTTCCTGGACAGGATGCTGAAGAAACACGCGGACGCGCTCGAAGGGGTCGTGAAGGCGTACACCCGCAAGGTGGAGAAGCACGTCCCGATCCACCCCGAGTACGTGGCGGCGGTGCTCGACGAGGTGGCCGAGGACGACGCGGTCTTCACGGTCGACACCGGGATGTGCAACGTATGGGCCGCCCGCTACATCTCCCCGAACGGCCGTCGCCGGGTCATCGGCTCGTTCTCCCACGGTTCGATGGCGAACGCGCTGCCGATGGCGATCGGGGCGCAGTTCACCGACCGGAAGCGGCAGGTCGTGTCGATGTCCGGTGACGGCGGGTTCTCCATGCTGATGGGCGACTTCCTGACCCTTGTGCAGTACGACCTGCCGGTGAAGGTGGTGCTGTTCAACAACTCCTCGCTCGGCATGGTGGAGCTGGAGATGATGGTCGCCGGGCTGCCGTCGTACGGCACCAGCGCCAAGAACCCCGACTTCGCGGCCGTGGCCCAGGCGTGCGGGGCGTACGGCGTCCGGGTCGAGAAGCCCAAGCAGCTCGCGGGTGCCCTGAAAGACGCGTTCCGGCACAAGGGGCCCGCGCTGGTGGACGTGGTCACCGACCCCAACGCGCTGTCGATCCCGCCCCGGATCAGCCGGGAGATGGTGACGGGTTTCGCGCTCTCCGCCTCGAAGATCGTGCTGGACGGCGGCGTCGGACGCATGGTCCAGATGGCCCGCTCCAACATCCGCAACGTGCCGCGCCCCTAAGAGCTCCGGACAAAATGGGCGCCCGGCTCGCGGCGTCTGGCACGCACGCTCGCGGCGTTGCCGAAAGACCCTAGTGGCTCCGCTACAAGGACCTTCCGGCGCCTTGCGATCGCACGCACCAGACGCCGCGAGCTGATCGGACTCCCATTTTGTCCGGAGCTCTAAGGGAGTTCCCGTTCCGGTCCCTGCTACGACGGCAGTTCGCATACGGTCGTGGCGGCAGCCGGGGGTCGGCCGATGGGACCGGCGCGGGCGGTCGGCGTCCCGTCCGGCGCGTAGTCCGCGGCCCTGTGCGACCGCCGGGAGCATCGCCGGGGTGCACCCCGCGTCACGGCACCCGTCGTCGTGCGGCGGCGGAGCGGGTGCCCACTCCTGGGAAGCGGGGGATGTGCTGCGACGGTGGTCCGGTCCCGTAGAGCGCCATGGGCGCGTCGGCGGCGGGCCATCGGGGCCGGGCCTATCCGGAAGCACCTGTTCGATCGTTGACGATTCGACAGGACTGGCCACTGTCGCACGGGGCATGGATCCCCCTGAGGCGTTCGGCCAGGAGGGGAACCGACAACCACGTACGGGCGGGGGTCATGACGAGGCGAGCACGAGGAGGCGGTCCCGCGACCATCGGGGCCTTCTCGGCGAAGAAGACGGAGGAGACAGCCGACGGTGCGAGGGGTTGCTCGCCGGGCACGCAGCTCAGCCGCAGGCTGGGACGGGCGGACTTACGGGCCGTGCCCGAGGCGCGCAGGGCACTGAGGGAACTGCTGACGCACTGGGGGAAGCCGGGACGATCCGAGATAGCCGAACTGCTCACCAGCGAACTGGTCACCAACGCACTCGTCCACACCGACCGCGACGCGGTCCTGACAGCCACCGTCTCACCCGGCGGACTGCATGTGGAGGTACGGGACTTCGTCCGGCGCAGACCGCATCTGCGGATGCCGACCACCGACGACGGTACGCACGGCAGAGGCCTGGTCCTCGTACAGTCCCTCGCGGACGCCTGGGGCGTACGAGCGCACGGGGTCGGGAAGGCCGTGTGGTTCGACCTCGACGCGGAAGCCGCCTGACAGCGCAAGGGGGCGCGGCATCTGCCACGCCCCTTCCGCTGAAGACGTCCGGTCTCAGCCGAACTGCTGTTCAAGGTCCTTGAGCTTGCGCTCCAGGGAGTCCAGCCGCGGCAGGGCCATGGTGTCGTCCTCCGCGGTCAGGTCGACCCTGATCGGGTCAGCGGAGGAGCTCCGGACGGGCTGGAGCGAGGGGCGGGTCGCCGAAGGCAGTTCCGCCGCGGGTAGGGCAGGCTCCGAAGGCACCGGTGCGGACGCGCGCTCCACGGTGGCGACGTCCACCTGACGTCCGCCGTTGCCGCCGGTCAGCGCGCGGTGGCCGCGGCTGAGCGCCTTGAGCTGAGCGCGCTCCAGGCGCTGCTGCTCGCGTCGGCGCGAGCGGTTCTGCTCCTTCTGGCGGCGGTCCTCGCGGACCTCCTCGACGGCCTCGTCCAGGCTGCGCACGCCCTCCAGCAGCATCAGCGACCAGGCCTTGTACGTCTCACGCGGGGCCCGCAGCCAGCGGACGATGCGGATCTGCGGCAGCGGACGCGGCACCAGGCCCTGCTCGCGCAGCGCGGCACGGCGGGTCTGCTTCAGCGCGCGGTCGAAGAGCACGGCGGCCGACATCGACATGCCGGCGAAGAACTGCGGTGCGCCCGCGTGGTCGACGCCCCTCGGCGCGTGCACCCAGTTGAACCAGGCGGAGGCGGCGGCGAACGTCCACACCAGGATGCGGGAGCCGAGCGCCGCGTCACCGTGGCTGGCCTCGCGCACCGCGAGCACGGAGCAGAACATGGCCGCGCCGTCCAGGCCGAACGGGACCAGGTACTCCCAGCCGCCCGTCAGCCCGAGGTTCTGCTGGCCGAAGCCGACCAGGCCGTGGAAGGAGAGCGCCGCGGCGACGGCGGCGCAGCAGAAGAGGAGTACGTAGGAGGCGGTGGCGTAGATGGCTTCCTTACGCCTGCGGCGCTCCTCGGCGCGCTCCCACGAGTCGTCCGCGCTCGCGTTCTCCCCGGAGGAGCGCTTTCCGCGCGCGAGCACCGCCACCGCCGCCACCGCGCCCAGGAGCAAGACGGCGCTCGGAAGGAGCCAGTTCAGCGATATGTCGGTCAGTCTCATCTGGGGTCCCTTGCATTGGGATAGGGCGTAACGCCCGCCATAGTGGCCCAATTCCACCGGCCCTCAGGGGGTTTCGGGGCAAGAGGCCGCCAAGGAAGTGCAAGGGGATGCCCAGGGCGGCGTTCTGCTCGAACTGCCGCTTGAGGGGCGGGAGTTGAGTTCGAATAAGACTACCCGGACGGGTGGTGCCACGGAAAGTTCCCGAGACGAGTGGGGAATTTGTGAAACACCTGTGATCCGGGTGAGGCCTCGTTCGAGTGGATCTTACGGCACGCGGACCGCGCCGATTGCCGGGGTCCCGGGCGCATCGGGGCGCTGAAGCGCGCTCAACTTGCGGCGAGCGCCGTCAGCTTGGACACGCGCTCGGCGTCACCGGTGCGCGGGCAGGTGACGCACGTGTCCTCGGGGCGCAGGGTGTAGAAGAGGCAGCAGCTCACGCGGTCCCGGGTGGGCAGCGGTCGGCCGTCCGGACCGGCCAGTTCGCGGAACGCGGCCGAGCCGGCGTACGGCTTCGTGGTGCCCGGCAGCAGCAGTTCCAGCTCGCGCATCGCGCGCCGCTCCTCGCCGAGCAGTCCGCCGACGTACCAGAGACCCTCGACCAGCTCGTCGGTCGCCATGCCCCACAGGGCCCGCCCCCGGCGCCGCGTCCGCGGTCCGAAGCTCGCGAGCACCGGCTCCAGGTGCTCGGCCACGGCCGCCCGCACCTCGGATCGCAGCGCCTCCTCGTCCGCCACGACCCGGGCCCCGGGCAGTGCGGCCGCCGGGTCGTCCGGCAGGCATGCGAAGGTGCCGGCCCGCACCGCCATGCGACCGAGGCCGCGGTGGAGGGCGACGTGCTCCACGGGCAGGCGCGGGACCCGGCGCAGCAGGAACCACGGCACGGTGATCAGCAGGCAGGCCGGCCATGCGTAGCGGTGCAGCCCGAAGCTCGCCACGACATCGGGGCGGGCCCCTTGTCCGTAGTCGCGCAGCACTTGGGCCTCGTCCCAGGCCAGGAACGCGTCGAGGGCCACCTCGTCCCGGGCGAGGCGGGCGGCCGGGAACCAGCCGTCGCCCTCCGGAACCGCCTCGTCCGGGCCCAGCTCCCCGACGGTCAGAGCCGGGAACGCCGCGCCGAGCCGGGTGTACGCCTCGGCGAGCGCGGACGAGGGCAGGACGGACAGAGGCATACGGGACCGCCGTTTCACGAGTCTTCGTAGGTAAGGCTTACCTTACCGAAGATGGTGAGTGGGGGAACCGGAGCGTAAGGTGCCTAAGGTGCTTTCCGCGCGGTAACAACCCCCTGAGGGTTCCGCCATACTGCCCAGCACCGCCAGGACCGGAGGAGGCGCCCGTGGAGCAGGCCCGTTCGCGCCGTGCGGAGGGCTCCGCCGAGACGCGGCCCGTGGACGTGGGCACGGAGACCGCGTGGGTGCCGCGGCCCGGTTCCGGGGACGAGGCCCGCGAGCGGGGCGCCGCCGCCGGCGCCACACGTGGGGAGCACACCCACAGCGAGCCGCCCGTCCCGCGTCCGCGTCCGATCGAGCGGCCGTACGGCGTCGAAGCCCCCCACGGCGGCCGGCGGCCCGACGGCGGGGAGCTGCCGGTCCGCGGGGAGCGGCCCGGTACCGGACTGGACGGGCCCTTCGACGGGGTGCCGTCCGCAGTGGGACGCCCCGTGGTGCAGCGGGCCTCCGTCCGCCGCCAGATACTGGACGCCCTGCGCACCGCGCTGGTCACGGGAGAGCTGACGCCCGGCGAGGTGTACTCGGCACCCGCGCTCGCCGAGCGGTTCGGGGTCTCCGCGACCCCCGTGCGCGAGGCGATGCAGCAGCTCGCGCTGGAGGGGGCCGTGGAGGTCGTGCCCAACCGCGGCTTCCGGGTCGCCGTCCGCGGCGCCCGCGAGCTGGCCGAACTGGCCGAGATCCGGGGGCTGATCGAGGTCCCCGTGATGCTCCGGCTCGCCTGCACGGTGCCCGCCGAACGCTGGGCGGAACTGCGCCCGCTGGCCGAGGCGACCGCCCGGGCCGCGTCCTCCGGCTGCCGGGCCACCTACGCCGAGTCCGACCGCGCGTTCCATTGCGCGATGCTCGCCCTGGCGGGCAACGAGCAACTGGTGCGGCTCGCGGAGGATCTGCATCGTCGCGCCCAGTGGCCGCTCGTCGGCGGGACCGGCACGCGCGGCCGCGCCGACCTGATCGCCGACGCGGCCGAGCACACGGCCCTGCTGGACGCGCTGGCCGCCCAGGACCTGGCGGTGGTGCAGTCCCTGGTGCGGGAGCACTTCACCGGGGCGGCCTGAGAAACCGGCTTCTGTGACAGCCGCCCGGGAGGGAACTGCTCCGGCGGTCCCTCGCGTGCTGCCCGGTGAGGGACGACGGCCGTCCCACGGGGGAGCGACGATGATGTCCGACACGGAGCGGCAGCAGCGGAAACGACTCGGCGGCAGGGGTGCCGGAGCCGGGCGGGACGGGCGACACCCGAAGCGGTGGGTGTCCGCCGTGGACGGTCCCGGCGGACCGTTGGCGTTCGCGGTGCTGGTCGCCGCCGCCGTGATCCTCGCCCGGGATCCCGAATTCCGTGTCGCCGTATGGACGTTCGTCCGGGGTCTGTGAGCGGACGGGCCGTCAGCCGCCGTGCCCGGTGGCCTTCTGGGAGAAGCTGTCGTGCCAGGCGGCCTTCGCACCGGAGTCACCTATGCGGTACACGTCGATGACGGCCCCGACGGACACCACGACGGACAGCACGGCCGCCGCGATCCGTACGACCACACCGCCGCGGACCCTGCCCGGGGTTCCGTCCGGCTGCCCGGCCGTCCGGCGGGTGGTCCACCAGACGACCGCCGCCAGGACGAACAGGCCCGCGGCCCACGGCAGCAGCCCGTCCCCGAGCTCGGTGTGCCGGCGCACCAGCGGGTCGCTGTCGACGTGCCGCTCCAGCCACTCGCCCGCCTGCGTGGTCAGGGGCACGGTCACCAGGGACGCGAACGCCAGCAGGGGCAGCAGCGGCCCCAGCCGCCGCGCGGCTCTCGGCCACACGGCGGAGACGACGAGCGCCAACGCGGTCAACGGGATCAGGACGACGACGAAGTGGACGAACAGCACATGCGCGGGCAAGCCGTTGACGAGACTCATCGGGGGATTCCTCCGGGGGGCGGCCGAGGGGGGTGGCGGCACGGTCCGAGTCCGTGTCCGCCGGTCGGCGCGCCAGCCTGGCACAGCAGGCTCTCAGCTTCCTCTGAGCGGAAAACCGGAGAAACCGGGGAAACCAGACCACCCCGCCTCCGCCGGACCGAGGGACGAGGCAACCTCCCCCGATCGGCCACGAGGCGGCCGGTCCTGTCCGCGATCCGCTACGACGCGGCCGGTCCCGCCGCTGATCCGCTACGGCGCGGCCGGTTTCGCCGTCGATCGGCCACGAGGCGGCCGGTCCTGTCCGCAATCCGCTACGACGCGGCCGGTCCCGCCGTCGATCGGCCGCGAGGCGGCCGGTCCTGTCCCCGGTCCGCCACGGCGCGGCCGGTTTCGCCGTCGCTCGGCCGCGAGGCGGCCGGTCCTGTCCGCGATCCGCTACGGCGCGGCCGGTCCCGCCGCTGATCCGCTACGGCGCGGCCGGTTTCGCCGTCGATCGGCCGCGAGGCGGCTGGTCCCGTCGTCGATCGGCCGCGAGGCGGCGTGTCCTGTCCGCGATCCGCTACGACGCGGCCGGTCCCGCCGCTGATCCGCTACGGCGCGGCCGGTTTCGCCGTCGATCGGCCGCGAGGCGGCCGGTCCTGTCCCCGGTCCGCCACGAGGCGGCCGGTCCCGTCGTCGCTCGGCCGCGAGGCGGCCGGTCCTGTCCGCGATCCGCTACGGCGCGGCCGGTCCCGCCGCCGGCGTCACCGACGCCAACTGCCGGGCCAGCCACGTCGGTACACCGCCCAGGAGGCGGAACAGCCGGCCCGCCTCCGCCCGCAGCCGGGAGGCGTCCGGCTCGGCCTCCGCGTCCGCGAGCGACGCCAGCGCCGGGGCCGTACCGACGAGATAGCCCAGCTCCTCACGGATCCGCAGCGATTCCGCGAAGCCGTGCCGCGCCTCCGTCATCTCGCCTTCGCGCAGGGCGAGTCCGGCGAGATGACGCCAGGTGAAGGAGAGCAGCAGCGCGTCGCCGTGCGCGGCGGCGCCCGCGTGGGCGCGCCGGTAGGCCGCGCGCGCGGACTGCGGGGAGTGGGCGAGGTTCTCGGCGAGGAGCCCCCGCCGGAAGTCCAGCAGCGCCCGGCCCGGGGAGCCGGGCGGGATCAGGGCCGCGGCCCGGCCGAGAGCCGCCCGCGCCTCGTCCGCCCGGTCCCGTACCCCGTGCAGCGTGGCCGCGTAGGCCAGCTGGCCGCGTTCACAGGCGGCGGCGCCCCGCTCCTCGTCGCTGTGCGCCTGGGCCTCGGCCGTACGCAACGCGTCCTCGGCCTCCTCCCAGCCCTTCTCCGTGTACAGACACCGCTCCACGAACAGCGAGGCCCGCTGCAGCGAGGCCTCGGCCGTCTCCGGTGGCAGAAGGGCTGCCGCGTCGGCCCAGCAGGCGCGGGAGCGCAGCCGCCACACCGCGGTCTGGAGGGGATCGTCGCCTGCGGTCGTTCCGGTACCGGACATGGCGGTATGCGCCACGTTGCCCTCCCCGAGCACGCCATTGAGCTTTGAGTGGTGGCCGCATTCCAGCACCAATCGCGGTACCGGGCCAAGGGGGTGGGTGAAGGATTTCACAAAGTCGTGGGACACCGGGGGCGGTCGGTGCCACCGGTGTCCCAGTGCTGTGACCTCAGCTCATGCGCAACGCGAGGAAGAAGTCGAGCTTGTCCTCCAGGCGCGAGAGGTCACGACTCGTCAACTGCTCGATACGCCCCACCCGGTATCGCAGTGTGTTGACGTGCAGATGCAGCCGGGTGGCGCAGCGGGTCCAGGAGCCGTCGCACTCGAGGAACGCCTCCAGGGTCGGGATCAGCTCGGCGCGGTGCCGGCGGTCGTAGTCGCGCAGGGGGTCCAGCAGACGGGCCGTGAAGGCGCGGCGGACGTCGTCCGGGACGAACGGCAGCAGCAGGACGTGCGAGGCCAGCTCGTGGTGCCCGGCCGCGCACACCCGGCCCGTGCGGGCGGCGGCGACCCGGCGGGCGTGCCGCGCCTCCTCCAGGGCGCCCCGCAGCCCCTCGGCCGAGTGCACCGCGGCGCTGACACCCAGCGTGAGCCGCCCGTCGTCGTCGAGGCCCGCGGACAGCGGGTCCCGTACGGCCGCCAGCAGGGCGTCGGCGAGGACACCCGGCTCGGACCCCTCGGGCTCCCCGGAGACCGCCGGGAGCGGGACGAGCGCGATCGCCTCGTCACCGGTGTGCGCGACCGCGATCCGGTCGGACTGCTCGGGACCGGTCGAGCGGGGGTCGACCAGGATCTCCTCCAGCAGCGACTGGGCGACCGGACCGCCCTCGATCTCGCCGCCGTCCCACTCGACCTGGGCCACGACCACCTGCCACAGCGGGGCCGCGCCCAGTCCGGGCAGCAGGACGGGCGCGGCGACCCGCAGCCGGGCCGCGATCTCGGCGGGCGCGGCCCCCGTCTGCAGCAGCTCCAGAACCTCCTGGGCGAGCCGCCGCCGCACGGTGCGGGCCGCGTCCCGCCGGTCCCGCTCCACCGCGATGAGCTGGGTGACGCCCTGGAGCAGATCGAGCCGCTCCGCGGGCCAGTCGCCGGCGTCCGCCTCGACGGCGAGCACCCAGTCCGACAGCACCGTCTCCCGCACGTCCCGGGCGGCGCCTCCGGGGCGGCCCGTGCTGCCGTGGATCGGGAACAGCGAGTACGTCGTCGCACCGGCCGTCGCCCGGTGCGGTTCCCGGCGGCCGGCGCGCACCGCCGCGAGGTGCTCGGCGGCCAGCGCGGCGCACACCTCCGCGGGGAGTTCCGGCGCCGGTCCGGCGATCGGCCGGCCGGTGGGGGAGAGCACCCAGGCGCGCAGATCCAGGTCGGAGCCGAGCAGGTCCAGGACGACCTCGGGGCCGCCGCCCGCCGGACCCGAGGTCATCATCCTGCGGTGCCGGTCCACCACGGCCGCCAGATCGCCCGCCCGCTCGCCGGAGACCTGGCGCACCACATGCTCGGTGATCGTGGCGAACGCCACGGACTCGTGCACGGCGAACAGCGGCAGCCGGTTCCGGGCACAGGCCACCAGCAGATCGTCCGGGATGTCGCCGAGTTCCGCCTCACCCACGGCGAGCGCCGAGACGCCCGCGCTCGCGAGAATCCGGACGAAGGGCTCGGAGTCCGCGGGGTCGTGCCGCCACGCCAGGCCCGTGAGGACCAGTTCACCGCCGGACAGATAGCGGCTCGGGTCCTTGAGGTCCGTCGTCATCACACCGCGCACGGTGCGATCCAGCTCGTCCTCGCCGCCGAGCAGCCGCAGCCCCAGCGCGTCGGTGTTCAGCAGTGCGCGCAGGCGCATTCTCGTCGCCGCCGTTCTTGTCCAGAAATCCACGTTCGGTCAGGTGAGGGCCCGGCGGGCGGGTCCTCGGGCTCCGCGAGGAGGTTCCCCTCCCGTCCGGAGTGCGTGCCCACGGCTTCCGGAGGGTGTTCTCGGCCTCCGAGGGCAGCCCCAGGGCACTGCCTGGGGCTTTCGGAAGCTGGGCTCGCGATCTCCTCCGGCAGGCGTCGTGTTTCCAGAGGAAAGCGGAGAGGTTACTGATGGCCTCCGTTCATATGAATCTACAAGATGATCGCCCTGGCCAGCCAACTCCTTCATGGTTTCGGTGACTGACCGTGGCCACGGAACCGGCGGTGTACTGAGCTCAGACCGCGTGAACAGGACATCAACGAGCCGGTCCCGCCGCTCCCGATCCGGCTCGAACCCACGCCCCAAGAGACGATGAAGAGAGCCGTACATGGACTTCCTTCGCCCCGCGACCTGGGAGGAGGCGCTCGCCGCCAAGGCGGAGCACCCCAGCGCCGTACCCATAGCAGGGGGCACCGATGTGATGGTCGAGATCAACTTCGATCACCGCCGGCCCGCGTATCTGATGGACCTGAACCGCATCGGCGAACTGTACGAGTGGGAGACCGGGGACTACGCCGTGCGGCTCGGCGCCTCGGTCCCGTACGCGAGGATCATGGAGCGGCTGCGGACCGAGCTGCCGGGCCTGGCCCTCGCCTCCCACACCGTCGCCTCGCCCCAGATCCGCAACCGCGGCGGGGTCGGCGGCAACCTCGGCACCGCCTCCCCGGCCGGCGACGCCCACCCCGCCCTGCTCGCGGCCGGCGCCGAGGTCGAGGTCGCGTCGGTGCGCGGCTCCCGGATGATCCCGATCGACGACTTCTACACCGGCGTGAAACGCAACGCGCTCGCCCCGGACGAGCTGATCAGGGCCGTCCATGTGAAGAAGGCCGACGGACCGCAGCAGTACGCGAAGGTCGGCACCCGCAACGCGATGGTGATCGCGGTGTGCGCGTTCGGCCTCGCCCTGCACCCCGGGACCCGCACCGTGCGCACCGGCATCGGCTCGGCCGCCCCGACCCCCGTCCGCGCCCGGGTCGCGGAGGAGTTCCTGAACGCCGCACTCGAGGAGGGCGGCCTCTGGGACAACGGCGAGATCATCCCGCCGTCCGTCGCCCGGCAGTTCGCGCAGCTGTGCTCGGCCGCCTGCAACCCGATCGACGACGTCCGGGGGACTGCGGACTACCGCCGCCACGCGGTCGGCGTCCTGGCCCGCCGCACCCTGATGTGGACCTGGGAGTCGTACCGCGGCACAACCCGCACCGCGAAGGGAGCTGCATGATGCGTGTCAACTTCACGGTCAACGGACGTCCGCAGGAGGCGGACGACGTGTGGGAGGGCGAGAGCCTGCTGTACGTGCTGCGCGAGCGGCTCGGCCTGCCGGGCTCCAAGAACGCCTGCGAGCAGGGCGAGTGCGGCTCGTGCACGGTCCGTCTGGACGGCGTGCCGGTCTGCTCCTGCCTGGTGGCGGCGGGGCAGGTCGAGGGCCGGGCGGTCGTGACGGTCGAGGGACTGGCGGACTACGCCGAGGAGCGCGCCCGCTCCAGCTGCGCCCGCGGCACCTCCCTCGACGAGGCCAGGCGCTGGGAGGCCAGGGGCTCGGACTCCGCGGCCGGCGAGCGCGCCCGGCTGTCCCCGATCCAGCAGGCGTTCATCGACGCGGGCGCCGTCCAGTGCGGCTTCTGCACCCCCGGTCTGCTGGTCGCGGCCGACGAGATGCTGGAGCACAACCCCAACCCCACCGACGCGGACATCCGTGAGGCGCTCTCCGGGAACCTGTGCCGCTGCACCGGCTACGAGAAGATCATGGACGCGGTCCGCCTGGCGGCCGCACGGCAGTCCGAGGGGGTCTGACGATGCCCAACGGCGCTCCCACCAAGATCACTCAGTACACCAAGGGCGGCATCGGCGAGTCGACCCTCCGGCCGGACGGCACCCTCAAGGTCACCGGCGAGTTCGCGTACTCGTCCGACATGTGGCACGAGGACATGCTCTGGGGCCAGCTCCTGCGCTCCACGGTCGCGCACGCCGAGATCGTCTCCATCGACACGAGCGAGGCCCTCGCCACGCCCGGTGTGTACGCGGTGATGACGTACGACGACCTGCCGACCGAGGTGCGGAACTACGGCCTGGAGATCCAGGACACCCCGGTCCTCGCCCACGGCAAGGTGCGCCACCACGGCGAGCCGGTCGCCATCGTCGCGGCCGACCACCCGGAGACCGCGCGCCGCGCCGCCGCCAGGATCAGGGTCGAGTACCGCGAACTGCCCCTTGTCACCGACGAGGCCTCCGCGACGGCCCCGGACGCGGTCCTGGTCCACGAGAACCGTACGGACCACCATTCGGGCCACGTCCCGCACCCCAACGTCGTCCACCGCCAGCCGGTCGTCCGCGGCGACGTGGAGCGGGCGCGCCGGCGGGCCGATGTGATCGTCGAGGGCGAGTACCACTTCGGCATGCAGGACCAGGCTTTCCTCGGCCCCGAGTCCGGTCTCGCCGTGCCCGCGGAGGACGGTGGCGTCGACCTCTACGTCGCCACCCAGTGGCTGCACGCCGACCTCCGCCAGATCGCGCCCGTGCTCGGCCTGCCCGAGGACAAGGTCCGGATGACCCTGGCGGGCGTCGGCGGCGCCTTCGGGGGCCGCGAGGACCTGTCGATGCAGATCCACGCCTGTCTGCTCGCGCTGCGCACCGGGAAACCGGTCAAGATCGTCTACAACCGGTTCGAGTCCTTCTTCGGACACGTCCACCGCCACCCGGCGAAGCTGTACTACGAGCACGGGGCCACCAAGGACGGCAAGCTCACGCACGTCCGATGCCGGATCGTCCTCGACGGCGGCGCGTACGCCTCCTCCTCCCCGGCCGTCGTCGGCAACGCCGCCTCGCTCGGCGTGGGCCCGTACGTGGTGGACGACGTCGACATCGAGGCCCTCGCCCTCTACACCAACAACCCGCCCTGCGGCGCCATGCGCGGCTTCGGCGCGGTCCAGGCGTGCTTCGCCTACGAGGCCCAGATGGACAAGGTGGCGAGGAAGCTCGGCATGGACCCGGTGGAGTTCCGCCGGCGGAACGCGATGTCCCAGGGCGCCGTCATGCCGACCGGGCAGATCGTCGACTCCCCGGCCCCGGTCGCCGAGCTGCTGCGCCGCGTCAAGGCGATGCCCATGCCGCCGGAGCGCCAGTGGGAGAGCTCCGAGGGGGCGGACATACGGCAGCTGCCGGGCGGACTGTCCAACACCACGCACGGCGAGGGCGTCGTCCGCGGCGTCGGCTACGCCGTCGGCATCAAGAACGTCGGCTTCTCCGAGGGCTTCGACGACTACTCCACCGCCAAGGTCCGCATGGAGGTCGTCGCGGGCGAGCCCGTCGCCACCGTGCACACGGCCATGGCAGAGGTCGGCCAGGGCGGCGTCACCGTCCACGCCCAGATCGCCCGCACCGAGCTGGGCGTCAGCCGGGTGACGATCCAGCCCGCGGACACCCGGGTCGGATCGGCGGGTTCGACCTCCGCCTCCCGGCAGACCTACGTCACCGGCGGCGCCGTACGCCACGCCTGCGAGCAGGTGCGCGAACGGGTCCTGGAGCTCGGACGCCGCCGGTTCGGCCCGTACCACCCGGCCTGGGCCACCGCCGAACTGCTGCTCGAGGGCGGCAAGATCGTCACCGAGGACGGTGAGGTGCTCGCCGACCTGGTGGACGTTCTGGGCGACGAGGCCGTCGAGATCGAACGCGAGTGGCGGCACCGGCCGACCGAGCCCTTCGACCTGCGCACCGGTCAGGGCAACGGACACGTCCAGTACTCCTTCGCCGCGCACCGCGCCGTGGTGGAGGTGGACACCGAGCTGGGCCTGGTCAAGGTCATCGAGCTGGCCTGCGCCCAGGACGTCGGCAAAGCGCTCAACCCGCTGTCCGTCGTCGGCCAGATCCAGGGCGGTACGACCCAGGGCCTCGGCATCGCGGTCATGGAGGAGATCGTCGTCGACCCCAGGACCGCGAAGGTGCGCAACCCCTCCTTCACGGACTATCTGATCCCCACCATCCTCGACACCCCGACCATCCCCGTCGACGTGCTCGAACTCGCCGACGACCACGCCCCGTACGGGCTGCGCGGCGTCGGCGAGGCACCCACCCTGTCGTCCACCCCGGCCGTCCTCGCGGCGATCCGCGACGCGACGGGGCTGGAGCTGAACCGGACCCCTGTGCGCCCCGAACACCTCACCGGCACCGCATAGGCCCGCTCGCGCCGCCGCCGGGCAGCATCCGTACCCCCTGGGTCAGCCCGGCGCCGGCGCGCACACCGCACCACCGTTCGTCTCGGGCCGTCCCCCGGGTCGTGCACCCTTCCCAAATCCCGCAGACCGCCGAAGGCGGCCCGCGGGTGCCCCTGTGAACCTTGGGAGACGGCACCATGACCCAGCAGTCCCTGGAGCCGAGGACCACCGCCGAGGACGCGGGCGCGGCAACCCGCGTCCCGGTCGGCCGGTCCTGGCTCGACCGGTACTTCCACATATCCCGGCGCGGATCCACCGTCGCGCGCGAGGTGCGCGGCGGCGTCACCACCTTCATGGCGATGGCGTACATCCTGCTGCTCAACCCCCTGATCCTGTCCGGCCGGGACGTGGCGGGGGACACCCTCGGCCGGCAGGCCCTGATCACCGCGACCGCGTTCGCGGCGGCCCTGACCACGCTGCTGATGGGGCTCGTCGGCAAGGCGCCGCTCGCCCTCGCCGCCGGCCTGTCCGTCTCCGGCGTCCTGTCCTCCCAGGTCGCCCCGCAGATGACCTGGCCGCAGGCCATGGGCATGTGCGTGCTGTACGGCGCGGTCATCATGCTGCTGGTCGTCACCGGTCTTCGCGAGGCGATCATGAACGCGATCCCGCCGGCGCTCAAGCACGGCATCACCATGGGCATCGGACTGTTCATCGCCCTCATCGGCCTGTACAAGTCCGGATTCGTCCACCAGGGCAAGGCCACCCCGCTCAGCCTGGGCCCGGCGGGACAGCTCACCGGCTGGCCCGTCCTCCTCTTCGCCGGCACCCTGCTGCTGATCTTCATGCTCCAGGCCCGCGAGGTCCCCGGCGCCATCCTCATCGGCATCGGTGGCGGTACGGTCGTCGCCGCGCTCCTCGACGCCATCGGGGTCGTCAAGGACGGCGCCTGGGCGGGCGGGCCTCCCGAGCTGCGCGGCGGCGCGGTCTCGATGCCGGACTTCTCGCTCTTCGGGCATGTGGCGTTCGGCGGCTGGGACAAGGTCGGCGCGATGACCGTCGGCCTGATCGTCTTCACGCTCGTCCTCGCCGGCTTCTTCGACGCGATGGCCACCGTCATCGGCGTGGGCACCGAGGCCGGTCTCGCCGACGACAAGGGCCGGATGCCGGGGTTGTCCAGGGCCCTGTTCATCGACGGCGCGGGCGGTGCGATCGGCGGTGTGGCGGGCGGCTCCGGGCAGACCGTCTTCATCGAGTCCGCCACCGGTGTCGGCGAGGGCGCCCGCACGGGCCTCGCCTCGGTCGTCACCGGTCTCTTCTTCGCGGCCTGTCTGTTCCTCACCCCGCTGACGGCGATCGTCCCGCAGGAGGTGGCCTCGGCCGCACTGGTCGTCATCGGTGCGATGATGTTGATGAACGCCCGGCATGTGGACTGGAGCGATCGCGCCACCGCGATCCCGGTCTTCCTGACCGTGGTCCTCATGCCGTTCACGTACACCATCACCACCGGCGTCGCCGCGGGTGTCGTCGCATACACCGCCATCAAGACAGCCCAGGGCAAGGCCCGCGAGATCGGTGCCTCCATGTGGGGGCTGACCGTGGTCTTCCTGGTCTACTTCGCCCTCCACCCGATCGAGAACTGGCTGGGCGTCCGCTAGCGGCCCTCCTCCGTCGTCCCACCCCATACCGCCAAGGAGACCGAGAGATGCTGGACATCGCCGACGAGCTGCACCGGTGGGCCGCGCAGGGACGCGACTTCGCCGTCGCCACCGTGGTGGCGGTCGGCGGCAGCGCACCCCGCCAGCCCGGCGCCGCCCTCGCGGTGGACGCCGAGGGCACGGCGATCGGCTCGGTCTCCGGCGGCTGTGTGGAAGCCGCCGTCTACGAGCTGTGCCGGCAGGCCCTCCAGGACGGTGAGACCGTCACGGAGCGCTTCGGGTACAGCGACGAGGACGCCTTCGCCGTGGGGCTCACCTGCGGCGGCGTCCTCGACGTCCTCGTCACCCCGGTCCGGGCGGCCGACCCCGTCCGGCCGGTGGTGGCGTCCGCGCTCGCCGCCGCGGCCTCGGGCGCCGCCGCGGCGCTCGCGCGCATCGTGACGGGCCCGGCCGAGCTGCTGGGCCGGGCGCTGCTGGTACGCGCCGACGGCGGGTACGAGGGCGGCTTCGGCGCCCACCCGGAGCTCGACCGGACGGTGGCGGCCGAGGCGGGTGCCTTCCTGGATGCGGGCCGCACCGGCACCGTGGACGTCGGAGAGCAGGGCTCACGCTGCGGAGCACCGCTCACGGTCCTGGTCGAGTCGGCCGTCCCGCCGCCCCGCATGATCGTGTTCGGGGCGATCGACTTCGCCTCCGCGCTGGTCCGCATCGGCAAGTACCTCGGCTACCGCGTCACGGTCTGCGACGCGCGCCCGGTCTTCGCCACCCGCGCCCGCTTCCCGGACGCCGACGAGATCGTCGTGGAGTGGCCGCACCAGTATCTGGGCCGCACCCCGGTCGACGCGCGCACCGTCCTGTGCGTCCTGACCCACGACGCCAAGTTCGACGTACCCCTGCTGAAGCTGGCCCTGCGCCTGCCGGTGGCGTACGTCGGCGCGATGGGCTCCCGCCGCACCCACCTGGACCGCGCCGAACGCCTGCGCGCGGTCGGCGTCACCGAGCTGGAGCTGGACCGGCTGAGGTCACCCATCGGTCTCGACCTCGGCGCCCGCACCCCCGAGGAGACGGCCCTGTCCATCGCCTCGGAGATCGTGGCGGCCCGCCGCGGCGGCAGCGGCGCCTCCCTCACCGGCGCCCACACCCCGATCCACCACGACCCGACCCGGGGCACGGTGCGGGGGATCGGCTCGGTGGCCTGACCGTCAGGTGCGCGACGAGGGCAGATCGGCGAGCCGCACCCCGCGGGTCGCGCCGCGTCGCACGACGGCGCCACGCCCCCGGCGGCCGTCGGCTCGGCTCGACGCTCCCCAGCAGCGGACCCTCGGACGGGTCGCCCGACGGCACGACCCCCTGCCCCCCGGTCGTATCGGCATCACGCGGGTCGCGACGCGCCGTGGTGTGAGGTTCGTGGGGCGAACCGACCCGTCCGATCACCAGCGGGCGCCCGCGCCCTCAGTCGGGCTTGCGGGCCAGGAGGTACCCCTGCGGGGTGTTCTCCCGCTCGTCCGCCGCGCGCACCAGCCGGGCGACCTCCTCGAAGCCGGCGTCCGTCAGCGACGCGGAGACCTGCTCGGGCCGGACGCGGTAGACGTCGAGGGACAGGTCGTGCCCGTAGGCATGGTCCAGGTGCACACACTCGTCACCGACCTTGAACGCCGTGAGGAGATGGCCGCCCGGGGCGAGAACGCGGTGGAACTCCCGGAAGTACCGTGGGAGTTCGAGGGGTGGGGTTTGCACCGTGGAGTACCAGACGAGGGCGCCCGCCAGGGTGCCGTCCGCCAGGGGGAGTTCGGTCATCGACCCCACCTCGAACCGCAGCGCGGGATGGGTCCGCCGGGCCACGGCCACCATCCCCGGCGACAGATCGATGCCGAAGGCGTCGAGCCCGAGCTTGTCGAGGTATGTGGTCACCCGTCCGGGACCGCAGCCTAGATCCCCGACGGGCCCGCCGCCGCCGGCCAGCACCCGCTCGGCGAACACACCCAGCATGGCCCGGTCGAAGGGGCTCGTGTCCATCGCGTTCCTGAGCAGCCGTTCGTAGTCACTGGCGACCGCGTCGTAGGACGCCCTGGTGGTCTCCAGGTGTGTGGCATCGGTCATGGGGGTGGACTGTAAGGGTCCCCACTGACATCAGGGCCCGGATCCAGCCGCAGCAGCCCGTCCACCGCCCGCCCGAACATCCGCCGGGCCAGCCACCCGAGCGGCGGGTCGACTACCCCCGGCAGTCCGCGCACGGCCAGCTCCTCCCGCCACAGCACCCGCGACCGCCCCTCGTCGTACGGCCGGATCTCGATCTCCGCCCAGCCGGTCACCAGCCTGCCCCGCTTCTCCAGGCGGCAGAGTGCCGGAGGCCGCCAGACCGTCACCTCCATCGTGTCGTCGAAGGCGAGCGGGCCGAGGCCGGAGCGGGCCACGAACACCGTTCCCGCGGCCGTCGGCGGCGGGGTGAGCACGGTCACCCGGGTCAGCGGCACCACCTCCGCATGGCGCGGCCAGTCCGTGAGCCGCCCCCAGGCCTGGTCGGCGGGGAGCTGAACGAGTCGTTCGAGGCGGAAGAGGACCACCGTGGGATCGTATGCGGCGGCCGCCGCACACACGGCTTGACGCGCACCCCCTGACCGGGCGCCGTCGAGGCCCCCCTGTTGCCGGCTTCGCGCGGGACGGGCGGGTCGAGCTGATGTCCGCCTGCGCCGAGCGGCTGCCCGGCGAGGTCATCGGCCGCCTCGTCGGCCTGGACCCCGCGGACGTGCCGGCCGTGGTGCACGGCGGCCATCGCGCCGAACAACTGCTGTTCCGCCCGCTGCCGGAGGACGAGCAGATCGCCGCCGCCGAGGACGTCGTCGCGATGCAGCACATCCGCTACGACAGCCCGTTGCGGGGCTTCGGGCGGGTCGCGACCGGCCGGTCACCCTGGCCGGCACCGAACTCCGCGCCGGAGGGTCGTCTTCGTCGCCTTCGGTGGCGCCGACCGCGACGGTGCCCGGTACTCGTGCCCCGACGCGTTCGACATCCCCGCGCCCCGTCCGCCATCTCGCCTTCGGTCTCGGCGCGCACGGCTGCCCCGGCGCCCAGCTTGTGCCCCAGCAGGCAACGTTCGCCCCGTCGCGATGCCGGCACATGCTCGCGCCGCACCGGCCGAAAGCCCAAGTACCCAGTACGAGGCCTTCCGGCCGGCACACCGAGAGCGCGCACCGGACGCCACTCCTTCACGGGCAAACGTCACCTGCCGAGGCACTGGCTCGCGAGCAACTCCGCATAGCGCTCACGGAGTTGACCCGGCGGCTACCGGGACTACGGCTCGCCGACGGCCGGCCCGTCGCCCTGCGCCCGACCTTGATCCACGGCGCGCCGCAACACCTGCAACTGGCCTCGTGGGCCCGGCGGGCCGACGTCAGGGGCGGTACACCGTGCCCGGCTGAGCCTTCCCCGGCGCCAGCAACTGGGGCACGGTGACGAACACGTAGCCCCGTTCCTTGAGCGCGTCGATGATCCCGGGCACGGCGGGCACGGTGCCCGGGTAGAGGTCGTGCAGCAGGATGATCCCGTCCCGGGACGACTGCTCCAGCACCCGCTTCCGGATCAGGTCCGAGTCGTTGGTCGCGTAGTCCTTGGCGGTGACGCTCCACAGCACCTCGGAGAGCCCCAACTCACGGCAGATCCGGTGGACGGTGTCGTTCGTACGGCCCTGGGGCGGCCGCATCAGGGTGGGCTTGCGTCCGGTGAGCCGCTCTATCGCGTCGTCCGGCTTCTGCAGCTCCTCGCGTATCTGCTGCGGCGATATCTGGGTGAGGATCTTGTGGTCCCAGGTGTGGCTGGCCACCTCGTGTCCCTCGGCGGCCATCCGCTTGACCAGGTCCGGGTACTTCTCGATGTGCCGCTTGCCGAGCAGGAAGAAGGTGGCGGGCACCTTCTTCTCCTCGAGGATGTCGAGCAGCCGCGCCGAGTTCTCGCTGGGCCCCGCGTCGAAGGTCAGCGCGATGCACTTGGCCTGGCGGCAGTCCACGGTCCCGAACCCGGCCGGAGCGTCGGCGGCGGCGTGGGTGCGGACGGTCGCCGGCGCGGTGGTGCGCAGGGTGGTGCACCCCGAGAGCCCGAAGGCCATGGTGGCGAGAAGGGCTGCCGTCACACGCAACCCGGACGCACGTCTGTTCGTCTTCCCCGTTGAAAGCATGCGGGGACTATACGCGTCGTGTATACGTGACATGTATAGCGGGGTGTCGCTCAGGCCCCCGCACGACCACCGCCCAAAGGCCGCCGGCCGGCGATCGATTCCTCGCCCGTGCACTCCCGAGACCGGCGTGGCGGCACCGTCCTGTTCGGACTCCGTCCCGGGGGAAGCGGTGCACGGGGCTTGTTGTGACATCCGGTCCCTCCCAGGGTCACTCCCAGCGTGCAAGCGCTTTCTGCGAGAGGGGTGGCCCATGCCCGGAAACAGAACGACCACACACCGGGGATTGAGGCGGGCCCCCGCGGGTTTCCGTACCCATGCGGGACGACGGAAGCCCGGATGCGAGGATGAGGCGCCATGACAGCAGGGCGGTGCTCTCGCACGCTACGGGCCGCGGTGTTCGCGGTCGTGTGCGTGCTGCTCGCCGCCCTGGGCCACGTCCTGATGTCCGGCAGCGAAGTCCCCGCGTGGGCGCTCGGGCCGGGCCTGGCGGTGACCGGTGCCGCGGGCTGGTGCCTGGCGGGACGCGAACGCGGGCTGCCGCTGATCGTGACGGCTGTGGTCGCTGCCCAGACAGCCCTCCACTCGGCGTTCTCGTTCGCCCAGTCGGTGTCCGGGGGACAGGCCTCCACGGACATGAACGGCATGCCCGGCATGGGCTGGACGGACATGGGCCCCATGGAGATGGGGACGGGCACAGGCATGGAGATGGGCACGGGCATGGCGCCGATGCGCATGGACTCCATGGACATGAGCCGTATGGATCCCCTGCGGCACCCCATGGGCGGCTCGTCCTTCGGCATGATCGCCGCCCACCTGCTGGCCGCGCTGCTGTGCGGACTGTGGCTGGCGTACGGGGAGAAGGCCGCGTTCCGCATCCTGCGGGCCGTGGCCGGCCGGCTGGCGGCGCCGCTGCGGCTGCTGTTCACCCTGCCCCGTACCCCTCACCGCCCCTGTCCTCGGGTCCGTCGCCGTCGCTCGCACCACGCGCCGCGTCTTCTCCTTCTCGTCCACGCGATCATCTCCCGGGGTCCGCCCGTGGGGACCGCTGTCGTCTGACGACAGCCGGCACCCCGAGGCCGCTCCCGCGCGCCTCGGGCTCGGCCGTACGCCGACGCAGGGCGCCGTGGCCACGAGGCCCGGTCGTAGCCCCGTGCGCACGCCCCAGGGGCGGTGCGCCGGCGCGTCGTAGGGCCGTCTCCCCCTCACCGGACCGTCCGTCTGCGCGCCTGCGCGCACCCGGGCCGGTTCCGGATGACCGAGAAGGACACCAGGTGATGATTCCTGCCCTGCCCACCTCGCGCCGCCGAGGCGACACCACGGCGTCGACCGACGAGTCGGTCACCGCTTGGGCGCTCGCCGCCCGCGCCGGCGACACCGCGGCGGTCGAGTGCTTCGTCCGTGCCCTGCACCGCGACGTCCAGCGGTATGTCGCCCATCTGTGCGCCGACCCGCAGGCCGTCGACGACCTGGCGCAGGACACGTTCCTGCGTGCGCTCGGCAGTCTGCACCGCTTCGAGGGCCGCTCCTCGGCGCGTGCCTGGCTGCTGGCCATCGCCCGCCGCGCGGTGATCGACAGCTACCGTTACGCCGCCGCCCGGCCGCGTCTGTCCGACGTACGGGACTGGCAGACGGCCGTCGAACTGGCCCAGCCGCAGGACCTGCCCGGCTTCGACGACGGCATCGCGCTGCTGGACCTGCTGGCATCGCTCCCGGACGAGCGCCGGGAGGCGTTCGTCCTCACCCAACTGGTCGGGCTGCCCTATGCGGAGGCGGCCGAGATCAGCGACTGCCCGGTCGGCACGCTCCGCTCCCGCGTGGCCCGCGCCCGAACGACCCTGATCCGGCTCCTGGACGCGGAGGCCGAGAAGCACGAGGAGGCCTAGCCCACCAGCCTGGCGGGCTGACTCCGCGCTGCGGGAGATCCGGGTGCCATGCCTGCGACCGCGCGCGCCGGGTGCGGGAGTGGTGTGCTGGAGGTGTGGCCGTGCCGGTCGCAGCGTCCCTCTCGCTCTCCTCTGGAAGGGTGCACACCAATGTCCACGCAGACCCCTGCCAAGCCCTTGTCGGGCCGTGTCGCGGTCGTCACCGGAGCGTCCAGCGGCATCGGCGAGGCCACAGCCGAACACCTCGCCGCCCTGGGCGCCAAGGTCGTCGTCCTGGCCCGGCGTGCCGACCGGCTGGACGACCTGGTCGGAAGGATCGAGAAGAACGGCGGCAGCGCCCTGGCGATCGCGGCGGACGTGACCGACGCGGCGGCCGTGCAGGGGGCGGCCGACCGGGTGGCAGCGGAGCTGGGCGGGGCCGACCTGGTGTTGAACAACGCGGGCGTCATGCTTCCCGCCCCGATAGAGGAGCTGGCCACCGACCAGTGGCAGCGCCAGATCGACGTGAACATCACCGGTCTGATGCATGTGATCGGCGCGTTCACGCCTCAGCTGGTCAAGACGGCCGGGGAACGCGGTGTAGCGGACCTGATCAACACCTCGTCCATCGCGGCGCAGAACATCTTCCCCAACTTCGCCGTCTACTCCGGCACCAAGGCCTACGTCACCCATCTGTCCCGGCACCTTCGCGTCGAGCTCGGCCCGAAGAACGTACGTGTGTCGGCGATCGAGCCCGGCATCGTCGGTACGGAACTTCAGGAGCATGTGACGGACTCGGGTGCGCTGGAGTGGCTGGCCGGGTCCAAGGAGTCGATGGAGTGGCTGGAGCCCGAGGACGTCGCGCGGACCATCGGCTTCCTCGCCGGCCTGCCGCCGCGTGCGAACCTCCAGCAGGTCACGATCATGCCCACCGCACAGCCCAGTTGATCGGCGCACGCACTCCCCGTGCGCCGATCAACGAGGCTCCGCCGGTCACAGCACCAGCTGTTCTGTCCGGGGAGGTTGTGGACAGAGATGCAGGTCTCGGCTGAGGGATCTTGAAACTGGTGAGGGCCTTCTGGCCTGGCGTGGATCGCGACATCTCCACCAGCGACAGAAAGGCCCTCGTGCCACACCGTGATGCACCGCTACAAGGCGGTGGAGGCGCTGCTCGGCCACCGCTGCGAGCCGCTGATCCTGCTCGGCCCGCACGCGGAGCCCGCCCGCCTCGACGCACTCGGCCGGCGTCCCGCGACGATGCCGGTCGGCCGCCGAGTGCCGCGCGCCATGTGGACTTCGTGCAGAGCGCCGAGGGCAAGTACCTCCTCGAAGTGCCGCCGTGCCGCTTCGGCATTGGTGGGGTCTTACGGTCTTACTTGCAGGTGCCGCTGCCGGAGTCGCTGTACTGCAGCGCCGTGGAGTCGAAGCCGGGGCCGGGCAGGACGGGCTTGTAGTCCCAGCTGTAGCTGTGGGGCTTGAGGGTGAGCTTCATGACGCCGAAGGCGCTGGCCTGGGCGGTGACCACGTTGGGGTTGTCGTAGTTGCCCGGCGTGCCGGCGAGGGTGTCGATGGCCTCACCGCCGGAGCCGACGATGAACTCCGGGATGCCGTGGGCCGGGTCGTACTGGCCGGCCGGGTTCATCGGGCGCAGTCGGGCGTACGCGTGCTCGTGGCCGTTGAGGACGAGCGTGGCACGGTGCTGGTAGAGGAGCTTCCACCATGCGTCGGTCGCTGCACCCTCGGTGCCGCCGGCGCCCGGCGCGGACGCGGGCACCGTGGCCGTCGAGGCCGTCGTGGCGCTGAAGGCCGGCTGGTGCCAGTACGCGATCGTGCAGGGGCGCCTGTTGGCGGCCAGGTCCTGTGAGAGCCACTGGGTCTCCTGGCCGAGGAGGCCGTTGCCCGTCGTGGAGCAGTCGTGGTTGAACGCGTCGGAGTCACATTCGGCGTTGAGCGAGATGATGTGCCAGTTGCCGAGGTTGTAGGAGTACCACCCCTGCTTGTCGGCGCTGTCGTCGCCGGCCTGGCCCTGGGCGACCGGCGTGCCGGCCTGGTCATGGCCGTTGAAGTAGCCGAAGTAGCCGACACCGTTCTGCCCGGCCTCCTTGTCGCCCTTCTTGGTGTACGGGTAGTACTCGTGGTTGCCCGGCGCCGGACGCTCGAGCATCTTCAGGCCGCCCCATGCCTGCTCGAAGGACTGCTCGAAGTCGGTCAGCTTGCCGACCTGGTACTGCTCGTCGCCGAGCAGTGCCACAGCATCGGGGTGCATGTCCGTGGCCTGCTTCGCGGTGGCGAACTCGGCGCTCATGCCGCCCAGAGTCGGGCTGCCGCACTTGAGCGATGCCGGGGTGGTGGCGTTCTCGGCGTCGTCGGGCTCGCAGGCGATGTCGCCGACAGCCGCCAGGGTGTACGACGCCGCGCTGTGGTGGGCGTAGGGCCAGTCGTTGTCACCGTGGTTCGCGACGGCGACGGCGGTGCCGGTGACCGCGAGGACGGCCAGACCGACGGCTGCGGCGGAGACCTTGGCGGCGCGGTTCATGTGCAGTGTCCTTCCACTGGAGGAGTGGTCAACGCACGCTAGTAGTCGATCGAACAGTTGCTACAAACACGTGCTGACGGCTCGGTGAACTCCGTCCGTGGCCGCGGGCTGCGGATGCCCGTCGTCCGGTGCCGAGTCGGTGAAGCCGTCGTCCGGTGCCGGCTGTGCGGAACTGGGAGGTGAGGTGGGAGCGGCGGCAGTGGGGGTGAGGGCGGCCGTCGGGGCTGAGACCGAGGTCGAGGGCGCAGACGCGACGCCGGTGGGCGCCGCGGTAGGCACGAGTGCGGCCGCAGAGGTGGCCGAGGCTGTCGGCCGCTCGGCGGAACCGGGGTCCTCTGCGTGGTCGTCGAGCGGGCGTTCTGCGCCGCCGCAGGTCGCATGCTCCCTGCGGAGTGGCCGGCGCCGCGGGAGGCAGCGGGCGGGCCGGTGGCGTCGAGTTCCGGATGCGGCACGCTGAGGACGTCACCGTGAGGACCCTCCCACGCCGTCCTGGCGCGGCCCGGTCCGTCGACGTAGAGATGCGTCCCGGTGGCGTAGGGGTCCGTCACCGCCGCACAAGCGTTGCCCGTCGGGTGCGCCCCTGCGCGAGTTGTCCCGGGTCCCGGGGCATCGCGGCCGTATCGGTGGTGGCAGCGCCCGCTGTGTGCGATGAGTCGGTCAGCAGGGGAGCCGGCAGGACGACGGCATGAGACCCGTCGCCACTTCACCGGACCCGGCTTGCCACGGCCGCTGTGCCGCGATGCGGACCACTGGCGCACCCGCACCCCGGGATCGGCGCTCCCGGTGAGGTTCGTGATCCGCGCCGGACCGCCGACAAGTGTCCACAGGTGGTGACGCAAGCGTCCACCGTCCGGGGCACCGCGTGTCCAAGCGGCTCGGCGTCGGCTTCAGTGGGTTCTGCGGCGCAGGCTCCGTACGAAGAGCGGCACCGACAGCAGGAGCAGGGCGCCTTCGACGGCCAGGCTGACCAGGCCGAGCGGTTCGGTCCAATTGCCGATGTCGTCCTTGTAATCGGGCAGGCCCGGACCCCTGGAGAGGATGTAGCCCAGCAGAGGGCCGGCGGCGACCCCGACTGCCAGCAGCCATCCCGCACGGACGAGGCCGATGAGGAGCAGCACGGCGGTGACCACGGCCGCGATCTCCAGGACGTGGAAGGCGACGCCGATGTGATAGGGGGCCCTTGTCGTCGCGATGCCGCCTTGGTCGACGACATGGATGGCGGCCACCGCGAGAGACAGCAGAGCTCCCGCCCATCTGGCCACCCAGGTGGCTCCCGGCGCCGTCGCGGTCTGGAGCGACATGCGGAGACACCTCCACGAAGATCAGCTTCGGGGTCAGCAACGCCACCGCCCCGGGGAGGGCCTGGAACACCGCCGCGTAGTCGACCTCCGGCTCCGACATGACTTTCCTGCCTTGCCGCCGCCGCTGTCTGTCTTTCCACGATACGAGCGGAGGGGCACAGCTCGCGCGCTGGCGGCCGGACATCAGCGGCTCGCCTCCGCTCAGGCGCGCGGGTGACCCGGCCCCTTCAATCCCAGGCAGGACCGCCACCTGCCGCAGCACCAGCCGCGCCCGTTGCGTGCCCGGTCCAGGGGGAGACAGCGGGGACTCATCCCATATCAGCTGCCGTCCACACGGAAAGGACCACCGGATCTTGACCACGTCGATCATCGTCGGAGGCAGCGGCGGCCTGGGACGCGTTCTGGCGGAGCGATTCGCCGACCGTGGCGACACCGTCATCATCACCAGCCGCACCAGGGCACGCGCCGAGACCGTGGCCGGCGAGATCGCGGGCACGGTCCGGGGCCTGGACCTTGACCTCTCGCGGCCGGAGACCATCGACAGAGCGCTCGTCGACGTACCGGAAGTCGACGACCTGGTGATCACCGCCATCACGGAGGATCTCACCACTGTCGCCGACTTCGACATCGCCAAGGCCGTCCACGCCGTGACCACCAAACTGGTGGGATACACGGAGACCGTGCGAGTCCTGCATGACCGGTTCACCCCCGGCGCCTCGGTCGTACTCTTCGGCGGCCTGGCCAAAGAACGCCCCTACCCCGGCTCCACCATCGTGACCGCCGTCAACGCTGGTATCACCGGACTGGTGAAGACCCTCGCAGTGCAGATTGCGCCCCATCGCGTCAACGCCATCCACCCGGGAATGGTGGGCGACCGTCCGAGGTGGCGCGACGTACCCGAGAACCCCCAAGCATCACGCACCCCGATCGGGCGCCTCGTGACGATGGCGGAGGTCGTCGACGCCACTGACTTCCTTCTCCGCAACACCGGCGTCAACGCCCAGGACTTGTTCGTCGACGGCGGAGTGCGCATCACCTGACAAGAGCGCCGCATGTGGTCCCGCCCACCAAGGCACGACCCACGTCCGCCCGTCGACGGACGTGGACCATCTGTGGAAGCGAGAGGCTGGGAAGGCGTGGCCAGTTCTTTGGCCTGTGCGAAGGTTCGGAGCCGAGCGGCATCCGGGGCCGTGGGCAGCCGCAGCTCCTGACATCACCGGCTGACATCAACGTCGGCGTACGACGGCGGACCCAGGCAGCCGAGGAAAGATCTGATACCGCCCCACGGCGACGGATACGGGCCGTTCGCAGACCGCAGTGATCGAACTCCTGGAGCGGGTGTCGCAGGTTCGGTTCCTGCCAGGGGTACACAAGCGGGAACCGCGGCCGCGCGTTGATCGGGCAACGTCAGCTGGTGGACTCGTTCGGGGCACCCGGTTTGGGCAGCAGTCGAGCGCTGAGACGGTCCGAGCTCGGCCAGCGCACATCGTGGACCCAGCGAAGCTTCTCGAACACCCAGATGAGGCGGGCCGACGGGTCGAGCTGGCCCGGCAGCACGCCGTGGCGCGCGGCTGTGGGGTCGGCATGATGTGAGTTGTGCCAGCTCTCACCGAAGGACAGCAGTGCGAGCGGCCAGAAGTTGGTGGCCTTGTCGCGGCTGGCGAAGGGGCGCCTGCCTGCGACGTGGCAGATCGAGTTCACCGACCAGGTGACATGGTGCAGCAGCGCCATCCGTATCAAACCGGCCCAGAAGAACCCGGTCAGCGCACCGGTCCAGGTACCGGTGACGAACCCGCCGACAAGTGCCGGGGCCAGGAGCGAGACGGCGGTCAGTGGTCCGAAGAGCTGACCGATGAGCCGCAGATCGGGATCCGCGGCGATGTCGGGCGCGAACCTGGCCCGGTTGCTCAGTTCACGCTTCAGCATCCACCCGATGTGCGCGTGGAGAAGTCCCTTGAGCAGCCCGCGTGTGTCGGTCCCGTAGCGCCAGGGCGAGTGCGGGTCACCCTCGCGGTCGGCGAAGGCATGGTGGCGCCGGTGGTTCGCCACCCACTGGACCGGCGAGCCCTCGACTCCCAGCGAGCCCGCGACAGCCAAAGCGATGCGCAGACCCCGCCGTGCCTTGAACGAGCGGTGCGTGAAGAGACGGTGGTAGCCGACCGTGAGGCCGAAGCCGGACACGAGGTAGGCGACCACGGCCATGCCGATGTCCAGCGCGGACAGACCCCATCCCCATGCCAACGGCACCGCGATGATCAGGCAGATCATCGGGCCGACGACAAAGGTCCACATCGCGGCCGCCGCCGCGGCCGTCTGGGGGGCGTCGAGCAGTGGCTTGACTCCGGCCTCGATATCGGCTGCATGTTCGGTGGCGGTCTGTTCCGTACGGTCGACGTCGCTCGGCTTCATCGGTTCCTCACCATCGCTCAAGCCTTTGGAGCCGGTGCCGGACCGCCCGGCTCACGCACCCGTGCGCTTTCAAGCGCTCGACGGTCCGGGGCTCACGATCGCACTGGGCGGCGTCCGAGCAGGTCGTCGCGGATGTCCAGGGCGTGAACGTCGTGGGACTGACTCACTGTCGGCCTCCGGCAGGAGCTTTGGTCCTCGTCGGACATGGGACAGACCGGACCGGCGACGCCGGTGTCGCCCTGGCATGCGGAAGGGCCGGCTCGGGAGAGGGTTTCTCGCGGGCCGACCCGTCGCCGTTTCAGGGAGAACCCGCTGACCTCAGAAAACCCCGAGCGTTGCTTGCCAGGCTTCCTTCCCGAGTCGAGATCAAGCGAGGCCTGAGCGAGCGGGAGTCGACATCAGCCTGTACAAATGATGGTCGCTGACGAGTGGCTGTGGCGCGTCTATGCGCCGCCGTGCTCCAGTGCTCACCGGATACCGCGAAGTCTCCTCAACTGATCCGCCAGGGACGGAGCTTCTCGGGGTTTCGCACCGCCCAGATGCGCCTGATCCGGTCGCCCGCGACCTCGAACGCGAACACGGTCGCGATGTTGCCGTACTGCTGCGCCACCAGGCCGGGCAGGCCGTTGACCGTGCACTCCAGGAACGTCGTGCGGTCGCCCGCCACACGCGCGATCTCGGCGTAGGCACGTGCGATCTGCTCAGCGCCCACGATCGGGTGCAGGTGGGTGACGGCCAGCCCGCCGCCGTCGGCGGTCGCGGTGGCGTCGGGGTCGAGCAGGCTGATCAGGGCGTCGATGTCCTTGGCCTCCCACGCCGTCTTGAACTGCCTGACGATGCCGGCCTGCCCGGCATTCGGGCCCGCCGGGGTCTGCGCGGTGCGGATGCGACGGCGGGCGGACGAGGCCAGTTGGCGGCACGCCGCCGGAGTGCGGCCGACGATCTCGGCGATCTCGGCGAAGGGGTAGCGAAAGACGTCGTGCAGGACGAACGCGACGCGCTCGGCCGGGGTCATCGCATCGAGGACGACCAGGAAGGCCATCGTCACTGACTCGTCGAGAGTGACCCGGTCGGCCGGGTCGATCATGCCGGCGCCGGAGTGCCCGCTGATCCACTCCGTGGGTTCGGGCAGCGGTTCCGGGATCCAGTCGCCCACGTACGTCTCCCGCCTGGCCCGCGCCGAGCCCAGCAGGTTCAGGCAGATGCGGCTGGCGACCGTCACCAGCCAGGCGCCGGGCGACTCGACGGCCTGCTGCTCCCGTGCGGACATGGCGTACCAGCGGGCGTAGGTCTCCTGCACGACGTCCTCGGCGTCGGCAAGGGACCCGAGGAGTCGATAGCCGAGGTTGATCAGCCGGCGCCGCTCGCTCATGATCGCGCTGAGGCCCGGCTCGCTCTGATCGTCGCCGGGCTCGGCTCTGGTGGTCATGGTCCGGCCGTCTCCCTCGCTCGCTGCTGTGCCCCTACCCGTTACGACAAGACAGCGCACCGGAATGTGAGGCCGACGCGCCGCCTCACATTCCGAAGGGCTGCGTTGTCGTACCGGTGAGGACGACAACAAGACGGATAGGGGACTCCGATGAACGACTTCCAGGCCATCGCGGACCGCGTCGAGATCGAGGCACTGCGCGGCGAGTTCACCGACGCGGCGATGATGCGCGACCGGTCCCGCCTGGCGTCGCTGTTCACCCCGGACGGTGCCCTGCGCATGCCCAACATCCCCGCCGAGCAGGTCGGCCGCGACGAGATCCGTGCCGGGGGCGAACGGCTGCAGAGCCAGTGGGACTTCTTCGTACAGACCACACACCCCGGCACGATCCTGCTCGACGGCGACACCGCGACCGGCCGCGCCTACATCCAGGAACTCGCGCGCACCCTCGACGGACGCCAGGGTCTGAACTACGCCGTCTACCACGACCGCTATCAGCGCACCGCGGAGGGCTGGAAGTTCGCCGAGCGGGTGTACGAGGTCAGGTACCTCGACACCTCGCCGCTGGCCGGCACGGCGCCCGACGCGGCGCAGGGCTCCGCGACCAACCCGGCAGACGCCACGGCCATCCCGGCTGCGGCCGCGTCCTTCGCCCACCCGGCATCGGCCGAACGACTGGAGCGGGCGGCCGACGCGCTGCGTGCCAACGGCTTCGACGCCGAGATCCTCGACGACGCCGCGGCCGCGCGCGCCCGCATCCCGGACCTCATCCCCGAGGGCGCCGGCGTGTTCACCGGAGCCAGCGAGACCCTCCGACTGTCCGGCATCGACGAGGACATCAACGCCGGAGGCCGGTACGACGCCATCAGGCCGCGCGTCCTGGGCATCGACCGTGCCACCGGCGCAGACGAGATCCGAAGGCTGGTCGCCGGCCCCGAATACGTCGTCAACAGCGTCGCCGCGGTCACCGAGACCGGCTCGCTCGTTCTTGCCTCCGGCAGCGGCAGCCAACTCCCTGCCAACGCGGGCGGCGCCGCCCACGCGGTCTGGATCGTCGGCGCGCAGAAGGTGGTGCCTGATCTGAGCACGGCGCTGCGCCGCGTCGAGGAGCACGCCCTCCCGCTGGAGAACGCCCGCGCCCAGGCGGTGTACGGGACGCCCAGCGCTGTCAACCGCCTGCTCATCCTCAACGCGGAACCCCGTCCAGGACGCGGCACCGTGCTGCTCCTCCGAGAGGCCATCGGATACTGAGCCGGCCCAGGATCCGTCTGCCTCCATCCGGGCAGTTCTCGGGAAGCACTCAAAGGGCGGCAGGCGCCTTTCTGCGTCGGCCTCGCACCGCGGCCGCGACTGCTGTCAGCGGGTGGAGCCAGGGACATGCAGCGTGTACAGCAGCCCGTCCGGGGTGAGTGCATAGAAGGCGTCGTCGTTGTTCCGTATGATTTCCGGCCTTTGAAACGGCGCCTTCTCCAGAGTGCTGCTGTCGCGTGGAGGGCCGATAACCGCCCGGAATCCGATGTCGGCACTGAAAGCGGTCACTTCCCCGTCGTCGGTCATGACAAGGAACTGCCGGTCGGCGTACACCGGGTCGGCAATTACGTCGCCCTGCACTGAGGCGCTCCAGCGCTCCTTGCCGGTGTGGGTGTCGATTGCCGAGACGTGGCCGTCCTCGTAGGCGAGGAACGCAATGTCTCGGCCCAGGGTGAGCCGGAATTTCGGGCCCTTGAGAGGCAGGCGGCGCGTCGAGTCGGTTGCGGTGTCGAGAACGAACAGGGAGGTGGAGTCAGCCTCGGCGGCGCTTCGGTCGCCGAGAGCAACGATGCCGTTCGCCGACGCCAGGACGTGCAGTTCCGCTTCCAGGACGACGGGCCTCCCGACCGAACCCGTCGCGGGATCCAGCGTGGTCACCTCTGTGCGCTGCTGCCCGCGCACTATCAGGTAGGTCCCGTCCCCGAGTGTGGAGACGGACGCCTCGTCGGCGAGGGGCCGCTCCCAAAGCGTCTTCCGGGCGGTCGGATCGAGACCCTGGATCCGACCGCTGGAGATCAGCAGGAAGGCGCCGTGTGACAGAACGATCTGTGAGGGATGATTCGTGAATTCACGCCTCCACAGGATCCTTCCAGTCATGACGTCCAGGGCCCGGAGCACCTGCTGGCCTTCCGCCGTCGTGGCGTAGAAGAGCTCTTTCCCCCGGACCCCGACCAGCGCGGCCCGCCCGCCGTCGTCAACGTCAGGACGGACTTCCTCCCATACGGTCTTGCCGTGATAGACCTCGATGCCGAGGATCCGGGCGCCGGCCAGGCAGTAGAGGAACGCCCGGATCTTTGAGGCAGGGTCGCCAGAAACGCACTGCTCGCCGGGAGGCCCCGCGACACGCACGCTCGATACCCACGGTTGCGGATTCGCCAGCACGATGCCAGGGCGTTCCGATGTCGGAGGGGGAGGCCGGTACTCGCCACCTGTCCCGGCTGCGACCAGCGTCAGCGACACGGCAGCCAGCACAGATGAGGCGGCCGCCCAGACAGGTACACGCCGGGTCACCACCTCTTTGGGAACGACCCACCGACGCCGTGCGGACACCTCCCGCCGCGGCGGCGGTGGGGCCGGCGGCCCGGTGAGGCGTGTGAGTATCGCCGCAGGCGCCGGGCGGTTCGCAGGCTCCTTCATCAGGCAGTCGGCCACCAGCTCCCGCAGACCGTCCGGCACGCCGGTGAGATCTGGCTCCTCATGGACCACCTGGTAGGCGACGCCGAACGCGCCGTACGCCCTGAACGGTCCGTACCCGGTCGCCGCGAAGGTCAGGACACAGCCCAGGGCAAAGACGTCAGCCTCCGGCCCGACGGTACGGCTGGACTGCAGCTGCTCCGGTGCCATGAAGGCCGGCGTACCCACGAGGTGACCGGTCTCGGTAAGCCCCAGGCCGTCGGTCGCTTGGGCCACTCCGAAGTCAATGACCCGGGGCCCGTCCTCGGTGAGCAGAACGTTACTGGGCTTGAGGTCTCGGTGGATCACGCCGGCGCGGTGGATGTCAGCGAGCGCTCGGGCCAGCGCGCGGGCGAGTTCGGTCAGCTCTGCCCCGCTCAGGGGACCGTTCTCCGACACGTGCGCGTCGAGGCTTTGGCCTGGCACGTAGAGCGTGGCCATCCAGGGCTCCGGCCCCCGCGGACTGGCATCGACGACGGGCGCGGTGTACTGGCTGTGAACCATCCGCGCGGCGGCGACCTCAAGCTCGAACCTCGCTCGGAATGCCTGGTCTTCGGCCCACTCGCGCCGAACCACCTTCAGCGCCACAGGGGTTCCGCGCGGCGAACGGGCGAGGTACACCACGCCCATTCCGCCCGCACCGAGGCGGCTCTCCAACTTGTATCCGCCCACCGCTGTCGGGTCGTCGTCGCGCAGCGACACCACAGGCCTCCCTGGACGCCCGACTCCGGGCACTCTCCTGTCCCCTTCACGCACCGAGCGCGCGATCGGTTGCGCCCCGCTGACCCACTGTTGGTGGATCGCTGTCGCCCCGGCCGCGTACGAGTCGGAGCCGCTCACCAAGCGCGGCAGCGGACTCCTGGTCTGACGGCGCAGTCAGCCGGCGTCCGCGCGCTCGGGCCCGGGCCACATCGCTGTGCACGGGGGAAGACGCAGGCCCGCTCGAGACTGAACGGAACGCCGACGCCGTCGAGATCGCGTGTCGGCCGTGGTGTGAGCATCGCCACACGCACAGTGGTTCCCGGTGCCGGAATTTACTTGGGTGCCTGAAAGGTTGCAAAATGCATCTTACTGAGCACCGTAAGGCTCATACACACCCAGCAGCGAGGCATCCGTGAACCAGTCCACCCCCGAGCAGCCCGCCGACCTCGTGGCCCGGCTGCGCGCCACCTTCCGCACCGGCCGCACCAAGCCCGTCGAGTGGCGTACCGGCCAGCTGCGCCGCCTGCGCGCCATGCTCACGGAACGCGGCGACGAGCTGGCCGCCGCCCTCCACGCGGACCTGGGCAAGAGCGCCACCGAGGCCTACCGCACGGAGATCGACTTCACCGTCCGGGAGATCGACCACACCCTCGACCACCTGGAGGAGTGGCTGCGCCCCGAGTCGGCCCCGGTCCCGTCGCACCTGGGCGGCGACGCGACCGCCTGGACGCAGTACGACCCGCTCGGCGTCGTGCTCGTCATCGCCCCGTGGAACTACCCGGCCCAGCTGCTGCTCGCCCCGGTGGTCGGTGCCCTCGCCGCCGGCAACGCGGTCGTCGCCAAGCCCAGCGAACTGGCCCCGGCGACCTCGGCCGCGCTGGCCCGGCTGCTCCCGGCCTACCTCGACACCGAGGCGGTCGCCGTCGTCGAGGGTGGCATCCCGGAGACCACGGCCCTGCTCGCCGAGCGCTTCGACCACATCTTCTACACCGGCAACGGCACCGTCGGCCGTATCGTGATGCGCGCCGCCGCCGAGCACCTCACCCCGGTCACTCTCGAACTCGGCGGCAAATCACCGGCGTTCGTCGACCGCGGCACCGAACTCGCGGTGGTCGCGGACCGGCTGGCGCGCGGCAAGTTCCTCAACGCCGGGCAGACCTGCGTGGCCCCCGACTACGTCCTGACCGACCCCGAGACGGCCGCCGCTCTGGAACCCGCCCTGGTCAGGGCCGTCCAGGCGTTGTTCGGCACCGAGCCCAAGGAGTCCGGCGAATACGGCCGGATCATCAACGAGCGTCACTTCGACCGGCTCAGCGGACTGCTCGACTCGGGCCGGGTGGTGGTCGGCGGCGACACCGACCGCTCCACCAAGTACATCGCGCCCACCGTGCTCGCCGACGTCGACCCGAAGTCCCCCGTGATGCAGGAGGAGATCTTCGGTCCGATCCTGCCCATCGTCACCGTCCCGGACCTCGACGACGCGATCGCCTTCATCAACGACCGCGACAAGCCCCTCGCGCTCTACGTCTTCAGCGAGTCCGACGACACCCGGGAGCGGGTCGCCGCCGAGACCTCGTCCGGCGGCCTCGGCCACGGCCTCCCGCTAGCCCATCTCACGGTCTCCGACCTGCCGTTCGGCGGGGTGGGGGAGAGCGGGACGGGCAGCTACCACGGCCGCTACTCCATCGAGACGTTCAGCCACCGCAAGGCGATCCTGGTGAAGCCGCTGCGCTGAACTTGTCGCTTCGGCGCGTGCGCGGCGCCACGCGTCGTCAGGCGCTCCGTGATCGGGGAGGTGGTTCCGCGGGCCGTACGGTCGGGTGGTGTGAGGGACGGGCCCTCGGCGGTGGCCGGCGATCCGCCCCCTCGTCCCGTCAGGGCCGGTCGACGCGGAAGTGGTAACAGCCGTATTCGACGGCCCGCACGTGGACCTGGGCGGTATCCGGGTCGGCGAAGGCCTCCGTGAGGGCGCGGTCGAACGCCGCGTCGGCGTCGTAAGACAGCTCCACCATGCGACCGCCCACGATGTGCCCTCGACTGTTGTAACGGCGGAAGGCGCGCAGGGCGCCCGGGCGGGCCCACGGGTAACCGGTGCCGTCCGGGTCCGGCCCGCCGCAGTCCTCGGCATGGATGAAGACCGGACCCTGCTCGTCGTACGCCCCGGGCTCGGCGCCCGTCTGCGCCGCCCAGCGGCGCAGTGGGGCGTACGAGACGAGGGCGATCCGGTCGCCCACGACGCTGAGCCGCAGGCAGCAGCGGAGCGGGTCGCCGCCCTCCTCGTCCACGTACGGAGACATCAAACGCCCGGCGTCGTCGCGTACGCGGAGCTCGTTCAGGGCGGTGGGGGTGATGGGCCGGGGCTGATAGGTGCTGGTCATGTCATTCAGCGTGGCGCGGCAGGGGGCCAGGTGCTGGCGGAAATCCGTCGGGAGGTTCAGGGCCGACCATCGTGCTCGGACCGGCCGAACTGAGGTGATCAGTCGCACGCAGCTTCTTCTCCCCGCCCGGTGGCAAGCCCGACAGTGACGAGGAGCCACTCCGCAGGCGTCGGGGAGCGCGGGTTTCGACCGTATAGGGCACGTAGGTACGCCGATCGGGGTCGATGGCGAGCCGGCCGGGGGACGGGTCCGCTGGGCGCAGTCGCGGCGCTCACGATGCCCCCGGCCGCGTCCGCCTCGGCCTGCACCCGCTGGAGCAGCCGCTCCCACGTTCCATCCGCCGACCAACGCCGATGCCGCTCGTGAACGGTCTTCCAGGAACCGTAGCGCTCCGGCAGGTCACGCCACTGCACACCGGTGCGAATCCGGTACAGCACCCCGTTCATCACAAGCCGCCGTTGGCGAGCAGTGCGCGGAGTTTCAGGACGGCTTCGGCGCCGGCGCTCCGCCCGGCCGTCGACGCGTTCGTCCGACAAATTCGCTACCCGCGGCCAGAGCGCCGTGATACACAACCGAGGTGCAAAACATTTTGGAGTTCCCCGAGGTCCTGCGGCTGATCGAAGACCGCTCGGCCGCGTTCCGCGCCGCGATCGCGTCCGCCCCCGACCTTGACGTCCAGGTCCCGACCTGCCCGGACTGGACACTGCGCGAACTGGCGCAGCACCTCGGTGACGGCCGCCGCCGCCAGGCTGCCATCGTCGCGGCGGGCCCGGGCGCTGAGCCCCCGGCGAGGACGGACCCGAAGGGCGCCCCGACCGCGCCCCGCGACCGCGAAGCCCTGGACGCCTGGCTCGCCGAGTCGACCGAGCTCATGCTCGACGCGATGCGCGAGGCCGGCCCGGACCGCGGCTGCTGGACCTGGTGGGGCCGCTCGCAGGCCCCGGAGACCAGCGGAGCCGTGGCCCGGCACCAGATCCAGGAGATCGCCGTCCACACCTACGACGCCGAGCTCACCCAGGGCGCCGCACAGCCGCTGCCGACGGACGTCGCGGTCGAGGGCGTCGACGAGTTCCTGACGACCGTCGCGGCGACGACCGTCCCCTGGCCGTTCAAGCCGGCGACCATCGACCTGCACACGACCGAGGGCCGTTCCTGGCGCCTGACCCTCAACGCCGACGGCGTTCGCTGCGACGACCTCGCCGCCGACGCGGAGCCGGGCGACATGGCGATGCGAGGCACAGCGAGCGAACTGGTCCTCTACTTCTACGAGCGCGTCCCGCTCGACGGCCTGGAGACCACCGGCGACACCGAGCCGATGGAGCAGCTCGCAGACTGGGACCCGAACGCGTAATACGCGCACTGGTGGCGCGTCTGTCGGTGGGGCGCGCGCTCCTGCGGGGGCCACTGGGCCCGGGGTTGCGGACATCGCGCGGCTGCGGGCAGGCTGCGGGCCTGCTGTTCAAGGGCGAAAGGCGCACCTGCGGGCGGCTGCCGCTGCACTGGGGGACACTGCGCGGCGCCGGTGCTGCTGTTCAAGTGCGCAGGGCTCTTGCTCCTCCTGACGCCCGGTCAGCGGGCCGACCGCACCCGGTTCGAGGCTGTCATGGAACGGATCCGGGTGCCCCGCCTGGCCACCGGCCGGCCTCGCACGACACCCGACAGCGTCAGCGCCGACAAGGGCTACAGCAACCGTCGCACCCGCGCGTACCTGCGTGGACGCGGGATCCGGCACGTCGTCCCGGAGAAAGCCGACCAAGCGGCCGGCCGTCTGCGGCATGGGAGCACCGGTGACCGGCCGCCCGGCTTCGACAAGGAGCGGTACGCCAAGCGCAACACTGTCGAGCGGGCGATCAACAAGCTGAAACAGTTCCGCGCGGTCGCGACCAGATACGACAAACGCGCCTACGTCTACCGCGGCACCGTCACCGCCGCAGCACTCGCCATCTGGCTCCGCTCATGATCGCCAGGACAGCCCCTGGTGGCGGCCAGAACCGGGCGACGTTGAGGCATCTCATTCTCCCCAGATTCTCCCCAGCGCCCCGAGAGAGGCCGGGACATGTGCCCTCGGCGGTTCGAATCGGCAGGGCATGCGCTCGTGGGCCTGATAACTCAGAGCCAGTCCTTGCGCTTGAAGATGAGGTACAAACTGGTGCATACGACCGCCATCAGGACGACCGCGAAGGGGTATCCGAGCACCCAATGCAGCTCCGGCATCTCCCTGAAGTTCATCCCGTAGATCGTGCCGACCAGCGTCGGAGCGAACAAAATGGCCGCCCATGAAGAGATCTTCTTGATCTCCTCGTTCTGTTCGAAGCCCGCCTCCGCCAGCGCCCGCATCTCCGCGTTCTGTTGCTGGGTGACGAGGGTCGCGTTGACCGTCAGGATCTCCGTCAGGGCCTGGCGGAAGCTGTCGACGCGTTCGCTGGTGTGGGTGACGTGGTCCGCCACGTCCCGCAGATAGCGCTGGAGCTCCTCGTCCGTGCCGTACTTGGCGAAGCCGGCCATCAGACTGTGCAGCATGCCCACCAGGGGGCGGGTGGCGCGCTGGAACTCGACCGTCTCGCGGGAGAGTTCGTAGATGCGGCGGGAGACCTCCGGGTCGCCGCGGAAGACCTCGGTCTCGATCTCGTCGATGTCGTTCTGCACACCGGTGACCACGGGGGCGTACCCGTCCACGACCGCGTCCAGTATCGCGTACAGCACCGCCTCGGGCCCCAGCTTCAGCAGCTCGGGCGACTCCTCCATGCGCCGGCGGACGGCCGAGAGGTCCGGGGCCGCGCCATGGCGCACCGTGATCACGAAGTCCGGGCCCACGAACACATGCAGCTCGCCGAAGTCGACCTCCTCCGGCGCGTCCAGATAGCGGGCGGCGCGCAGCACGACGAACAGTGTGTCGCCGTACCGTTCCAGCTTCGGCCGCTGGTGTGCCTCCAGGGCGTCCTCCACCGCGAGCGGGTGGAGATCGAACTCGGCCGCCAGGGAGAGCAGTTCGGACTCGGTCGGACGGGCCAGACCGATCCACGCCATGCCGTCCGGGTCGTCGCGCAGCTCGCGGAAGGTGTCGGCCAGCGACTCGGGGGCGGAGACACGGACACCGTCCCGGTACAGGGCCGCCTGGACGACACTGTCCGCCTCCACGGGCTCCGGGGGCGCTGCCTCGGGCCGCGGTGCCGGGGGGCTCGCGGGCGGTGTCGTCGCCTGGTTCAGGGCTCGGCGCCAGACCGACTTGCGGCCGTTGCCGACGGCTGGGCGGGCACGGCGCTCGGACATCGCGGCTGCCTCCCGTATCGAACGTACGTCTGCGTGATCACGGAGCAGGATATACGGGGCCAATCGGCACAGGGTCGAAGTGTGTCCCAGAACGCGGTGAGAGTTGCGGACAGAGGCTGACCGCAAGCCGCACTAGCGTCCACGCCATGACGCAGACGAGCCCCATTCCCGGTACGGCGGCGGAACGGCCGGCCACGGTGCCCGCATCCCGCAGGACGGCCGTGCGGGCCGCCTCGGCGCCCGTCCTCCACCCCCGCGCCCTCAACCGGGCCACCCTCGCCCGTCAGCTGCTGCTCCGCCGGTCGCCGCTGTCCGCGCGGGCCGCCGTGACGCACCTCCTCGGACTCCAGGCGCAGAACGTCCAGCCCCCGTACTACGCGCTCGCCGCCCGACTGGAGGGTTTCGCCCCCGAGCACCTCTCCACGCTCATGGCCGACCGGGAGGTCGTCCGTATCGTCACCCTGCGCTCCACCCTGCACGCGCACACCGCCGACGACTGCCTGTCCCTGCGCCTGCTGGTCCAGCCCGCCCGCGACCGCGAGCTGCGCCTCTTCCGCAAGGGCCTCGCCGACGTCGACCTGGACCGTCTCACCGCGCTCGTCCGGGACCTCGTCGAGACCTGCCCCCGCACCATGCAGGAGTTGCGCGAGGCGCTGGCCGTCGAGTGGCCGCACGCCGAGCCGAGAGCCCTCGCCGTCGCCGCCCGCTGCCGGCTGCCACTCGTCCAGGTCACCCCGCGCGGCTTGTGGGGCAGGAGCGGTCAGGTCGCCCTCACCACCGCCGAGCACTGGCTCGGCCGCACCGCCGGGCCGGCCCCGGCGCCGGAGGAGATCGTGCTGCGTCACCTCGCCTCCTTCGGTCCGGCGTCCGTCAAGGACACGCAGACCTGGTCCGGCCTGACCCGCCTCAGGGGCGCCTTCGAACGCCTCCGCCCGCGGCTCGCCACCTTCCGCGACCACCGCGGCGTAGAACTCTTCGACCTCCCGGACGCGCCCCGGCCCGATCCGGACACCCCCGCGCCGCCACGGTTCCTGCCGGAATACGACAATCTGCTGCTCTCCCACGCCGACCGCACCCGGGTCGTGCCGGCCGGCCTCCAGGGCCGCAGCCGGCAGGGCAACCAGGCCTACCACACCCTTCTCGTGGACGGATTCCTGGCGGGGGTGTGGAAGGCGGTCGACGGCACGCTCGTGATCGAATCCTTCGGCACCCTCACCAAGGCCCAGCGGCAGGAGGTGACCGCCGAGGGAGAGCGGATGCTCGCGGTCATGCGCCCGGGAGCCGCCCACGACATCCGCTTCGGGACCGTCGTACCGAGGTGACGGCACGACCGGCACGGCACGACCGATCCGGTCCATGGGGCCGGTGTCCAGGGCCCTTACAGCACCGCCCGGATCACGGCCCCATACAGTCGGGACCATGGAACTGCGGCAGCTCAGCTACTTCGTGACCGTCGCCGAGGAACTGCACTTCGGGCGCGCGGCCGAGAAGCTGCACATCGTGCAGTCCGCGGTCAGCCAGCAGATCCGGCGGCTGGAGCGGGAGCTGGGCGCCGAGCTGTTCGACCGCTCGCCCCGGCATGTGCGGCTGACCCCGGCGGGCGAGCGGCTGCTGCCCGAGGCGCGGGCGGTGCTCGCCGCCGCGGACCGGGCCCGCGCTGCGGTCCTGCCCCCGGCGGGGCTGCGCCTCGGCACCAGCACCGGGCTCGGCGTCCATCTGGACCGCGTCCTCGCGGCCTTCGCACGGCGCCGGCCGGAGGTGCCCGTGGAGCTGTTCTCGCTCCCGGCGGCACAGCGGCTGGCGCGGGTCGCGGACGGCCGGCTGGACGCGGCGTTCGTCCGGGCCGCGGAGCCGTTGTCCGGCGTACGGGTGCTGCCCCTGTGGCGGGACCCGCTGGTGGTCGCCCTGCCCGCCGGGCACGCCCTGGCCGCCCGGGCCGAGATCCCGCTCGACGAGCTGGCCGGACTGCCCCTGAGCATCACCCCGCGCGCCGCCAACCCCGCCCTGGTCGACCTGGTGGTCGGCGCCTGCCGGGCGGCCGGGTTCGAACCGCTGCCGGGCCCGGTGCCCGGCTCGCTCCACGACACCCTCGCCACCATCGGAGCCCGGCCCTTGTGGACGGTGGTGTACGCCTCCCATGCGCGGGTGCTGCACGCGCCGCGGGTGGCCTTCGTGCCCTTCCAGGAGCCGGGCCTCGCCCTGTCGACCGGACTCGCCGTCCGTGCCGCGGCCCCGCCGCCCTGTCTGGACGACCTGCTGGCGGCCTGCGGCGATCACGAGAACTGATCGCTGCGCTCTGCGGTTGCCTCTTGGTCGCGGACGCCCCGGGCCGTTGACTGGACCCGAGTCCAGGCGGCCCGAACGGCCGCCGCACACAGAGGAGTTCGGTCATGCCCATCGTCACCGTCCAGCAGGGTCCCCGCGATGTCACGCTCAAGCGGGACCTCGTCCGGCGGGTCACCGACGCCTTCGTCGAGGCGTACGGGGTCCCGGCCGAGACCGTGCAGGTGTGGATCCACGAGGTGCCGGCGGACAGTTGGGGTGCCGCGGGGAAGCTGACCGCCGACAAGTAGCAAAGAGACCGTGGGCCGGGCCCGGGGGCCCGGCCCACGGCCGGAGGGTTGGAAAGGGGGCGTTGCGAACCGCTCGTGGAGGCCCGCAACGCCCCCCGGCTTCTACCTGAGGGGTACTCAGGAGTTTTCAGGGGCTAGGAGTTGATTTGCGCGGTCACCAGTGAGGAGAAGGTGGTCAGCCGGGTGTAGACACCCGGGTACCCCGCCTCGGCACACCCGTTGCCCCAGGAAGTGATCCCTGCCAGGACGCCCCCGATGAGCAGGGGACCGCCGCTGTCGCCCTGGCAGGTGTCCACGCCGCCGGACGTGTATCCGGCGCAAACCATGTCGGACTGGACGTAGTCCGAACCGTAGGAGCTCTTGCAGCTGGAGTCCGACACGATCGGAACCGTGGCGGTGCGCAGCTGGTTGGAGGAGTTGCCGCTCTCGGAGGTGGTGCCCCAGCCGACGATCCGCGCGGTGGTGCCGGCCGCGTACACGCCCGTCTGGGAGGAGGAGACGTACGACGCCGTCGTGTACGGCATCGAGCTGGACAGCGTCAGCACCGCGACGTCGTCGCCGTTGCTCGCGTCCGTGTAGTCCGGGTTGACCCAGATCTTGCTGACCTTGCTCACCGTACCGTTCGTACCGTTGAGGTAGGTGCGGCCGCCGACCACACGGACGCTGCCGGTGGTCTCGCCGGCCATGCAGTGCGCGGCCGTGACGACCTTCTTCGCCGCGACCAGTGTGCCGCCGCAGAACTGGTTTCCGGACGCGTCCGTGATCTGCATCATGAACGGGTACGCGGTCGTCGTGGTCGTCGTGCCACCGACGATCGGCTGGGGCGCGGCGACGGCGGTGGTGGCGCCGAGCAGCGCGGTCGTGGCAGCCGCGGCGGCCGCGAGGCCGGCGGCGACGGTCTGTCTCGCACGGTTGAGCCCGGGCATGAGTCTCCTCGGGGGGTTGCCGGTGGGGGGCGCACGGGTGGGGGTGCTGCACGACGGCGTCGGCCCGTCCCGCTCGAGTGGACTTCGAGAGGAGTGGGGGCCGGCCCCGGTGTGCCCGGCGAGCGGCACGCCCTTACGCTAGAAGGAGGCGCGGTCCTGTCCCAATGAGGGAACCCCCTAGGGGAGTTGGGCAGGGATAACCCTCGGTCTGCGCGCGTAAACCGATGGCCCGTCACGTCGGCCGAATCAGTTCGAGGAGTGGCCCGTGATGTGGGTCGGATCGGTCGTGCCGGGTGTGGGCGGTGTGCGTGGTTGGATCCGGTCGTGCCGGGTGTGGGCGGTGTGCGTGATTGGATCCGGTCGTGCCGGTGTCGGGCCTGTGTGTGGCTGGATCCGGTCGGTCCGGACGCCGACCCCGTATGTGGCCGGATCCCGTCAGGGCGCGGGGCGGACCGGTACGTCGACCGAATCCGGTCGGGACGAACGATGGCCCGGTACGTCGACCGAACCCGGTCGGGACGAGTGGCGGGCCGGTACGTAGACCGGATCCCATCGCGGCGCGGGGCGCGGTTCGGTGCGCAGGCCGGATCCGGTCGAGGCGACCGGGGGGCCGCACGCGGGCCGGGGGCGGTCGGGGTGAGCCCCGGTCCGGTGCGTGTCGGCACGAGCTCGCGCGGGGGCCGGGGGCGGTCGGGGTGAGCCCCGGCCCGATACGTGTCGGCACGAGCTCGCGCGGGGGCCGGGGGCGGTCGGGGGTGAGCCCCGGTCCGGTGCGTCGGCACGAGCTCGCGCGGGGGCCGGGGGCGGTCGGGGGTGAGCCCCGGCCCGGTAGGTGTCGGCACGAGCTCGCGCGGGGGCCGGGCGCGGTCGGGGTGAGCCCCGGCCCGGTGCGTGTCGGCACGAGCGCCCGGCCTGGTGCCCGGTCGGATCCGGTCAGGCCGAGCGGTGGCCCGCCGCCAGGCGCACGATGTCCACCCGCGACCGGATGCCCAGCTTGCGGTACACCCGGGTGAGCGTGGCCTCCACGGTCTTCACGCTGATGAACAGCCGGGCCGCTATCTCACGGTTGGTCGCCCCCTCCATGACCAACGCGGCCACCTGCCGTTCCGTCGCCGCCAGGGTGTCCAGGGCCGCCGCGGCCAGGGGCGGCTGGGCGGCGGCTCCCGTGACCGTGGCCGTCTCCACCTGGCGCAGCCACGGCATCGCGCGGCAGCGGCGGAAGAGCCGGGCCGCCTCGTCGTACGAGGTGGGCCCGGGCTTGTGGGTGCGCAGACCCGCCAGCGCGTAAGCGGCCCGGGCCTCCTCCAGTCCGTATCCCAGTTTCGCCAGCCGGTCCTGAGCAGACGTCAACTGCCGTTCTGCGGGGACCGTTTCCCCTCGGGCGGCGCGCGCCAGCGCCTCCGTCCGGTCCAGCACCGCCAGCACGCTCTCCCGTCCGAGCCGCAGCGCACGGGCGCGTGTGGCGTCGATGACGTCCTGGGCCTCGGCCAGGTCCCCGGTGCGCACGAGTGCCTCGGCGAGGTCGCCCTGCCAGCGCCCCCGGGCCGGGTCGGTGACCCCGAGCCCCTCCTCCAACTCCCGGACCCGGCGCAGCGATCCCACCGTCCCCGCCGCGTCGCCGGCCACCAGCTGGGCATGCCCGAGGGCGGCCAGGGCCCGCGACAGATACAGCACGTCGCCGTCCTCCTCGGCGCGCCCGACGGCCTCCCGGGCCAGCGTCAGCGCCCGCTCCACCTCGCCGCCCGCGGCTTCCGCGAGCGAGGTGAGCATGGCGCTCGCCGCCTCCCCGATGCCGGTGTCACGGGCGAGCCGCAGGCCTTCGCGCGCCAGTTCGAGGGCGCGCCCGCAGTGTCCGGCCCGCAGTTCGGTCTCGGCGAGCCCGCGCAGGAAGTGCACCTCGGCCTCGACCATCCCGCGCCGCCGCACCTCGCGCAGCAGACCGCTGATCGCCTTGCGGGCCTCGGCCAGCTGGTCGCTCATGATCAGCCAGCGGAACCGGGCGTAGCCGGCGCCGTTGTGGTCGCATGCCACCCGCGGATCCTGCGGCTCCCGCAGGGCCCGTTTGATGGTCACGGGCGCGTCCGGATGCCCCATCAGGGTCTCGGACTGCGCCTGGAAGGCCAGCGCCAGCAGCTCGTTGCGCCGGTCCCCGGCGCGCGCCGCCAGGTCCGCAGCGAGCGCGCCCTCCTCCCGGGCCCGGTCGAAGTCGCCCTCCACGAGCAGCGCCCGCCAGGCGAGTTGGTAGTGCACGAGGGCGAGCAGCCGTGGATCGTCGCCCGCGTCGGTGAGCGCCTGCGGGAAGACCGCGTCGACCTCGGCCATCGCATGCCCGGCGGCGTCGATCACGACCATCCACGCCCGCACCCGGTCCGCCGGTTCGGTCGCCCGCGCCAGCACCTCGTGGGCGATGTCCCGCGCGAAGTCCGTCTCGCCCGCCGTCAACGCGTCCTCGGCCGCCTGCAGCCGCCGTTCGTCCGCGGCCGGTGTCGCGTCCGCCGGGGTGTGCCGGGCCGCGAGCAGCCCGAGTTCCGCCGCCACCGACGGCGCGCCCCGGTCCCGCGCGGCGGCCGCGGCCTCGCCGAGCCGCCCGGCCACCCCCGGATCGGCGCCGGTGCTCGCTAGCGCGAGATGCCGGGCCCGCTCGATCGGGTCGCCGGCCGCCGTCGACAGGGCCGCGTGCACGGCCCGCCGCTCCTGCGCGCTCGCCTGCGCGTACAGCGCGGCCGATATCAGCGGATGCGTGAAGCGTACGTACGGCGCGTCCCGTTCCGTCAGCAGCAGCCCGAGCGCGGCGGCCTGCGCGGTCTCCGCCTCCGCGTTCGGCCGTCCCGCGGCGCGCAGCAGGGCCAGCGTGGGCCGGGCCCCGGCGCTCGCCACGAGCAGCGTGCGGCGGGCCTCCGCGGACAGCGCCTCCAGCCGGTTGAGCACCAGCGCGCGCAGCGAGGTCGGCACCGGCAGCGGTTCACCGGGGCTCGGCGGTGTCGTGCTCTCGACCAGGGCCCGGCCGAGCTCCAGCGCGAACAGCGGGTTGCCGCCGCTGGTGCGGTGGATGTCCCGGACGGTGGAGCGGGGCAGGCCGGTGTAGCCGCGGTGATCGAGCAGCGCGGCGATCTGGGCGCGAGGGAGCGGGCCGACCCGGACCGCGAGGGTGTCCGGCGGGGCCACGCTCAGATAGCGGTCGTGTTCCTGGCCCTGCGGCGCGGTGTGCGTACGCACCGCGCACAGCATCTGCACGGGTGTGCCGCCGAGGCGGCGCGCGGCGAAGCCGAGGAGTTCGGTGCTGGCCGGATCCAGCCACTGCAGATCGTCGGCGACGATCAGTACGGGCCCGCGGGCGGCGAGGGCCCGCAGGGTGGACAGCACCGCGAGCCGCAGCGCGAGACCGTCCCGCTGCAGCGTGGACTCACCGCGGCCGGTGAGCGCGGACTCCAGGGCGGTGCGCTGCGGGGCGGGCAGCTGGTCGGCGACCTCGTCCACGACGAGGCCGAGCAGGTCGGCGAGGGCCAGGAAGGGGAGATGGGATTCGGACTCGGTCGCCGAGCAGCGCAACACGGTGCGCACCCGTTCGCCGTAATCCGCGGCCAGCGAGCGCAGGACGGTCGACTTTCCTATTCCGGCCGGGCCGTGGACCAGCACACTTCCTCCGCCGGCGAGTTGCTCGCGCGCTCCCGCGCACAGCTCGTCCCGGCCGATGACCAGGTCGGGGCGGGGTCTGGCAGGCTCCTTGAAGTCCCGTCGCACGGTCACCGCTCCCCTCCGTGTGTCGTGTCCTGGCCAATATTAGGCAACGAGGCTCTGAATTTCGGACATCCCGTGAGGTGAGGCAAATAACAAGACGTCGGCACAGCCGAATTCTCTGGAGTGCCGAATGAATGAGAACCGACAATCCGGGAGCGCGCAAAACCTGCGGGTCGGTGGCAAATCGCCGGGAACCCGTGCAGAGGCTGACAGATGGTCGTCATGGCGTCTACGGCAGCACCCCGGCACGCCGGGCGGCGACCACCGCCTCCCAGCGCGTGCGCGCGCCCAGCTTCCGCATGGCCGACCGCAGATACGCCTTCACGGTCTCCGGACGCAGCCCCAGTCGCTCCGCGGCCGCCGCGTTGGTGGAGCCGACCGCCACGCACGACAACACGTCCACCTCCCGCGGCGACAGTTCCGCGGCCCGCCCCGGGGCCTTCGGGGGAACGGCGGACGCCGCGCCCGCCAGAGTCCCGCACACGGCCAGCAACTCCTCGCGCAGCGCCGGGTCCTCCATCCGCTGAGCCAGCGACCTGAGCGTGCTGTGCGCCTCGCGGACCCGCTCCCAGGCCGCCCCGGACGGCCCCGCGGTTTCCCGTACGGCCGTCAGCACCGCCCGCGCCTCGTCCCGCGCGACCAGTGCCTGCTCCACGTCCCGCGCCGCGGCCACGGCCGCGCTCAGCGTGCGGTCGCCCAGCGGCTGGGCCGTGCGCAGGGCGCCGTAGAGGACACCGCGCACCTTGCGTCGTACGACCAGCGGCACCGCGAGCACGGATCTGAGGCCCTCCGTCGCCACCGCCCCGTCGTACTCGTGGCTGATCGTCCGTGAGGCCGAGTAGTCGGTCACCGCGCACGGCCGGGCCAGCGCGGCCACCTTGCCGCCCAGGCCGTTGCCGGAGACGACGGCGAGCGAGCGGAGCGCCGTCGTCGCGGTCCCGCTGAGTTCGCTGATGCGGATCTGCGGCCGCCCGGGCTCCACGAGGCCGCCGAAGGCGACCGGCAGCCCCGTCGCGCGCCGCAGGCGCACCAGTGCGCCGCGCACCTCCACCGCCTCGGCCGTGTCAGCCACCTGTCCGCCCCCCTCGTCGCGCGGCGCACCCCCGTTCGGGGGTGGTGAGACCTGTATCACGGATTACACGATGTGAGCCGGCTGTCCGGCAATGAGGAGGACACGTGACGGTGAACACCGACCCGACGGATGCGTTCCGGGCCGCGCGGGACTTCCTGCTCGCGCACCGGGAGGACTATGCCACGGCCTACGCGGGCTTCCGCTGGCCGCGTCCCACACACTTCAACTGGGCGCTCGACTGGTTCGACGCCGTCGCGGAGGGCAACGACCGCACCGCGCTGCACATCGTCGAGGAGGACGACCGCGAGACCCGGCTGTCCTTCCGCGAGCTGTCCGAACGCTCCGACCAGGCCGCCAACTGGCTGCGCGGGCGGGGTGTCCGCGCCGAGGACCGCATCCTCGTCATGCTCGGCAATCAGGCCGAGCTGTGGATCACGGCGCTGGCCGCGATGAAGCTGCGCGCCGTGGTCATCCCGGCCACCCCGCTGCTCGGCCCCGCCGACCTGCGCGACCGGGTCGACCGCGGCCGGGTGCGGCATGTGATCGCGCGTGCCGAGGACACCGGCAAGTTCGACGAGGTGCCCGGCGACTACACCCGTGTCGCGGTCGGCGGCGCGGGCCCGCGCTGGCAGCCGTTCGAGGACCTGTACGCCGCCTCCACGCTCTTCGCCCCCGACGGGCCCACGCAGGCGGACGACCCGCTGATGCTGTACTTCACCTCGGGCACCACGGCACACCCCAAGCTGGTGGAGCACAGCCATGTCTCTTACCCCGTCGGCCATCTGGCGACCATGTACTGGATCGGGCTCCGGCCCGGGGACGTCCACCTCAACATCTCCTCGCCGGGCTGGGCCAAGCACGCCTGGTCGAGCCTGTTCGCGCCGTGGAACGCGGAGGCGACCGTGTTCCTCCACAACTACACGCGCTTCGACGCGACCCGGCTGATGGCCGAGATGGACCGGGCCGGCGTGACCACCTTCTGCGCCCCGCCGACCGTGTGGCGCATGCTCATCCAGGCCGACCTCACCCAGTTGCGCACCCCGCCGCGCGAGGCGGTCGCCGCCGGTGAGCCGCTCAACCCCGAGGTCATCGAGCAGGTGCGGCGCGCCTGGGGCGTCACCGTCCGGGACGGCTTCGGCCAGACCGAGACGGCCGTGCAGGTCTCCAACAGCCCCGGCCAGCCCATGAAGACGGGCTCGATGGGTCGTCCGAGCCCGGGCTTCCGCATCGAACTGCTCGATCCGGTGAGCGGGGCGCCGGGGGTGACCGAGGGCGAGATCGCCCTGGACCTGTCGGAGCGGCCCGTCGGCCTGATGACGGGTTACCACGGCGACGCCGACCGCACCGCGGAGGCCATGGCGGGCGGCTACTACCGCACGGGGGACATCGGCGCACGGGACGAGGACGGTTACATCACCTACGTCGGGCGGTCCGACGACGTCTTCAAGGCCTCCGACTACAAGATCTCCCCCTTCGAGCTGGAGAGCGCGCTGCTCGAACACGAGGCGGTGGCCGAGGCGGCCGTGGTGCCCGCGCCGGACGAACTGCGCCTGGCCGTCCCCAAGGCGTACATCGTGCTCGCCGCGGGCTGGGAGCCCGGTCCGGACACCGCCAAGGTCCTCTTCGAGCACTCCCGGGACGTCCTCGCGCCCTACAAGCGCATCCGCCGACTGGAGTTCGCCGATCTGCCCAAGACCGTCTCCGGCAAGATCCGCCGTATCGAGCTGCGCGCGGCCACGGCGGCCGGGTCCGTCAGCGAGTACCGCGAGGAGGACTTCCGGTGACCGCACTGTCGTACGCCCACGGGACCAGCACCACCCCGCTGCTCGGCGACACCATCGGCGCCGACCTCGACCGGGCGGTCGCCGCCCACCCCGGACGCGACGCGCTGGTCGACGTGGCCTCCGGACGCCGCTGGACGTACGCGCAGTTCGGCGCCGCCGTCGACGAGGTGGCGCTCGGACTGCTCGCCAAGGGCGTGCGCAAGGGCGACCGGGTCGGCATCTGGGCGATCAACTGTCCGGAGTGGGTGCTGATCCAGTACGCCACCGCCCGCATCGGCGCGATCATGGTGAACATCAACCCGGCCTACCGCGCCCATGAGCTGGAGTACGTGCTCGAACGGTCCGGGGCCTCGCTCCTGGTCGCCTCCCTCTCGCACCGGACGAGCGACTACCGCGCCCTCGTCGACCAGGTCCGCGGCAACTGCCCGGAACTGCGCGAGACCGTCTACATCGGAGACCCCAGCTGGGAGGAGCTCATCGAGGGCGGGACCATGGTGCCGCACGCCCGACTGGCCGCCGTGGCGACCGAGTTGAGCTGCGACGACCCGGTCAACATCCAGTACACCTCGGGCACCACCGGCTTTCCCAAGGGGGCCACGCTCTCCCACCACAACATCCTCAACAACGGCTACTGGGTGGGTCGTACGGTCGGCTACACCGAGCAGGACCGGGTGTGTCTGCCCGTGCCCTTCTATCACTGTTTCGGCATGGTCATGGGAAACCTGGGAGCCACCGCGCACGGCGCCTGCATCGTGATCCCGGCGCCCTCCTTCGACCCCCGGGCGACACTGGAGGCGGTGCAGCGGGAGCGCTGCACCTCCCTCTACGGCGTCCCGACGATGTTCATCGCCGAGCTGGACCTCCCCGACTTCGCCGAGTTCGACCTCTCCTCCCTGCGGACCGGCATCATGGCGGGCTCCCCGTGCCCCGTCGAGGTGATGAAGCGGGTGGTCGCCGAGATGCACATGGTGGAGGTGTCCATCTGCTACGGCATGACCGAGACCTCTCCGGTGTCGTTGCAGACTCGCAGGGACGACGATCTGGAGCACCGCACCGCGACCGTCGGCCGGGCGCTGCCGCACATCGAGGTGAAGATCATCGACCCGGCGACCGGCGTGACCCTGCCGCGCGGTTCGGCCGGTGAGCTGTGCACCCGCGGCTACAGCGTGATGCTCGGCTACTGGAACGAGCCCGACAAGACCGCCGAGGCCGTCGACCCGGGGCGCTGGATGCACACCGGCGACCTGGCGATGATGCGCGAGGACGGCTATGTCGAGATCGTCGGCCGTATCAAGGATGTGATCATCCGCGGCGGCGAGAACGTCTACCCGCGTGAGATCGAGGAGTTCCTCTACGCGCACCCGAAGGTCGCCGACGTCCAGGTGGTCGGGATCCCTCATGAGCGCTACGGCGAGGAGGTGCTTGCCTGTGTGATCCCGCGGGACCCGGCCGATCCGCCGACGCTGGAGGAACTGCGGGCCTTCTGCGAGGAGCAACTCGCGCACTACAAGATCCCGAGCAGCCTGCGGATCCTCGACTCCTTCCCGATGACGGTGTCGGGGAAGGTGCGCAAGGTGGAGCTGCGGGAGGCCTACGCGGAACGGCCGTAGGGGGAGGGGCGGGCCGGTTGTGGGGGGCGGCCGGTCGGCCGAGGCGGCAGGGCGTCAGGCCGGGCCGGCGGCCAGTTCGTCGGCGAGGCTGTTCACCGGCTGGGGCGCACCGGTGAGGTCGAGGACGAACAGCGGGACGCCGAGGCGGTCGGCGACGGCCCGGGCGTCGTCGGCGTAGCCCGCGAGGGAGAAGTAGACACAGCGGGCGGACTCGGACAGCGCGGTGAGCCACAGGCACTCCACGTCCCGCAGCGAGGCCGGCTGCAGCGTCGGGTCCACCTGCGCCAGGATCCCGCGTGCGGCGAGCCCGATCCCGTTCGGCTGCCGCTGGTCGGCGCGCCGTATGTCGCGGTAGCCGAGCCAGCGCAGATAGAGCGCGGCCACGGTGACGGCGTCGCGTGCGGAGCGTATGGCGACGGGCTGGAAGGCGGTGGGGGACCGCTTCCGTCCGCCGACCGGGCCGGATTCGAGGCTGTCGTCGCCCGCCGGGTCCGGCGTCACCGCGCCCGCTGGCTTTCGCCGTGGCCCTGTGCCCGCCGAGGGCCGGCCCGGCTCCTGCGGTGACGCGGGGTCGGGCCGACCCGGCAGTCCGGCGACCGGGACACGGAGCACCGTCCCGCACGCACAGCCCAGTTCCGGGTGCGGCCACTCGTCCTCACGTTCGCAGGTACCGCAGCGGACCGTGACCCAGTCGTCGGCCCAGGTGCGGTGGGTGACGACGGAGGGCTCACCGAGACGGTCCAGCGGCGGGGCGACCGGGGCGCCGCACACACAGGGGTAGCGCGGTGCCGCGTAGAGATGTTCACGGCGGCAGATCGGGCACCGCACGAGGACGCTCTCGGACATGGCCCTCTCCACCCCTCGCATCGGACACCGGTCCCATCCTGCTCCCAAGTGCCCCCGCTTGTCCTCGGCTTCGTGCACCGCGCGCCCCGGCGCCGCCCGCTCTTGACGGCTGCCACCACCCCACCTACATTACTTCCAAATAGCAGAAGAAATTTTCCGTCATACGGAAAATAAAGAGAAGTGCTCACCGCGGGGCGCGACGGGAGCGCGAGTCCGACAGCCGAGGCAGGAGTAGTCCATGGCTCGAATGACCGCTGCCCGCGCGGCAGTCGAGATCCTCAAGCGCGAGGGCATCAGCCACGCGTTCGGGGTCCCGGGTGCGGCGATCAACCCCTTCTACGCGGCCCTGAAGGCCTGCGGCGGGATCCGGCACACCCTCGCCCGCCATGTCGAGGGCGCCTCCCATATGGCGGAGGGCTATACCCGCACCCGTCCCGGGGCCATCGGTGTGTGTATCGGCACCTCCGGTCCGGCCGGCACCGACATGATCACCGGGCTCTACTCGGCGACCGGTGACTCGATCCCGATCCTCTGCATCACCGGGCAGGCCCCGACTGCGGTGATCCACAAGGAGGACTTCCAGGCCGTCGACATCGCCTCCGTCGCCAGGCCGGTCACGAAGATGGCCGTCACCGTGCTGGAGGCCGCCCAGGTGCCGGGCGTCTTCCAGCAGGCCTTCCATCTCATGCGCTCGGGCCGGCCCGGACCGGTCCTCATCGATCTGCCCGTCGACGTCCAGCTCACCGAGATCGAGTTCGACCCGGAGACCTACGCACCGCTCCCGGTCCACCGGCCCGCCGCCACCCGAGCCCAGATCGAGAAGGCGACGGCGCTCCTCAATGCCGCGCAGCGCCCGCTGATCGTCGCGGGCGGCGGTGTCATCACCGCGGACGCGGCCGAACTCCTCGTGGAGTTCGCCGAACTGACCGGCACTCCGGTCGTGCCGACCCTGATGGGCTGGGGTGCCATCCCGGACGACCACGAGCTGAACGCCGGGATGGTCGGCCTGCAGACCTCGCACCGCTACGGCAACGCGACCTTCCTGGAGTCCGACTTCGTCCTCGGCATCGGCAACCGCTGGGCCAACCGCCACACCGGCAGGCTCGACGTCTACACGGCCGGCCGGACCTTCGTCCACGTCGACATCGAGCCCACCCAGATCGGCAGGATCTTCGCCCCCGACTACGGCATCACCTCCGACGCCAAGGCGGCCCTCGAACTGTTCGTGGCGGTGGCCCGGGAGTTGAAGGCGGCCGGTCGGCTGCCCGACCGGGGCGACTGGGCCGCCGCCGTCCAGGAGAGGAGGGCGCGCCTGCTGCGCCGTACGCACTTCGACGACATCCCGATCAAGCCGCAGCGGGTCTACGAGGAGATGAACAAGGCCTTCGGGCCCGAGACCCGGTATGTCTCCACCATCGGCCTCTCCCAGATCGCCGGCGCCCAGATGCTGCATGTCTTCCGGCCCCGCCACTGGATCAACGCCGGTCAGGCCGGCCCCCTCGGCTGGACCGTCCCGGCCGCCCTCGGCGTCGCCACGGCCGACCCGGAGGCGTCCGTCGTCGCTCTCTCCGGGGACTACGACTTCCAGTTCATGATCGAGGAACTGGCCGTCGGCGCCCAGCACCGGATCCCGTACATCCACGTCCTGGTGAACAACGCCTATCTGGGCCTGATCCGCCAGGCGCAGCGGGCGTTCGACATCGACTTCCAGGTCAATCTGGAGTTTGAGAACATCAACTCGCCCGAGCTGGGCGTCTACGGCGTCGACCATGTCAAGGTCGCCGAGGGCCTCGGCTGCAAGGCGATCCGGGTGACCGACCCGGCCGGTCTGGGCGCCGCCTTCGAGCAGGCCGGGAAACTGGCCGCCGAGCACCGGGTGCCGGTCGTCGTCGAGGTGATCCTGGAGCGCGTCACCGACATCTCCATGTCCACCACCAACGACATCGGCGCCGTGGTCGAGTTCGAGGAGACCGCGACCGAGCCGGGGCACGCGCCGACCTCGATCAGAACCCTGAAGATCTGACGCACACCGCGGCGAGACGACGGTGAGGGGCGGCCCGTGATGCGGGTCGCCCCTCGCGTTGTCGCACCCGGAGAGGTCCGGCGCGCCGCGGTACCCCCGTAGTTCGCGACGCGCCCGGGACACCGCCCGACGGGCGGCCCGGACCCCTCCGGCAGGGCCTGCCGCCCCCGTGCCGACAGGCCCTGTGTGCCGATAATCTGCCCAAGTGGCCGGGCATTTGAAGCCTTCCGGCCGGTGTTCAGAGGATGACTTGAGGGTTACGTAGACGGCCTACGCCACTCTATGTAGGCGGGGTCTTCGGTCTCTTCGATGTAGTGCTCCGACAGCCCCGGCCAGTCCTCCGGCCCGCCGCCCTGCCACTCGATGAGGTCGCTCTCCTCGACCTCGATCCGGTCCAGGTCGGCCAGGCGCAGGATCTCGACGACGTCGTCCAGGTGGCTGGCGAGTCCGAGGGTGACATCGCCCTCGGTGACCCGGCGGGATCCGTCCAGGGCCGGGGCGTGCACCACGATGTGCGGATGCTGCGATGACTGTTCCATGTCTTCAGCCTCCTGCCGCCCGGACCGATCCGCACCCCGGACGCCGTCCGCGCTCCGGGCATCAGCCGCAGCCCGGACGCGATCCGTGTCGCGGACACAAGGAAGCGCCGGACGCGGAACGGTCCGTGTCCGGCGGAGGGTTCCGGGTGGTGCCGGCGCCTGGGCGCGACAGGACAGGTGTCGGCGACGGCACCACCCGGAGTCTGGGGTTCGAGGGCTCAGATCCCGGCGCCCGAGAGGCGTTCCACGCCCCGCAGCAGAGCCGAGTGGTCCAGGCCGCCGTCGCCCTGCGCGCGCAGGGACGCGACCAGTTGGGCGACCACGGCACCGACGGGCAGGGCGGCCCCCACGGCGCGGGCGGCGTCCGTGACGATGCCCATGTCCTTGTGGTGCAGATCGATGCGGAAGCCGGGCGTGAAGTCGCGGTTCAGGAAGTTGTCCTTCTTACGGGCCAGCACGGTCGAGCCCGCCAGCCCTCCGCCCAGCACCTCCAGGGCGGCCCCCAGATCCACCCCGGACCTCTCCAGGAAGACCACGGCCTCGGCGCACGCCTGGATGTTCACGGCGACCATGAGCTGGTTCGCGGCCTTCACGGTCTGCCCCGAACCGTGCGGGCCGCACAGCACGACGGTCCTGCCCAGCGCCTCGAAGAGCGGCCTCGCCGCCTCGAAGTCGGCCGGTTCGCCGCCGACCATGACGGACAGCACCGCCTCGACCGCGCCGGCCTCACCGCCGGACACCGGTGCGTCGAGGACGCGGATGCCCCTTGTCCCGGCGTGCTCGGCCAGGGCGATCGAGGTTCCCGGAGTGATCGACGACATGTCGATCAGCAGGGCGCCGGGCCGGGCGTTCTCCAGGATGCCGCCGGGACCGTAGGCGACCGCCTCGACCTGGGGGGACGCCGGCACCATGGTGACGATCACGTCGGCGTCGCGCACGGCCTCGGCGACCGAGGCGGCCGCCGTGCCCCCGGCGGCGGTCAGGCGGTCAAGCTTCTCCTGCTCCAGGGTGTACCCGGTGACGTCGTACCCCGCCTTGATCAGGTTCTCGGACATGGGGGAGCCCATGATGCCGAGGCCGATCCAGGCGATCTTGGGAAGCGTGGTGGTCATGGGGTGCCTCTCTGACTGCTCTGCTGCGTGTGGGGCGAAGCTCAGCGGGCGGCGCGTGCCTGGGCCGGCAGCCAGTCGAAGGCCCCGGCGCTCGGGGCGTCCCCCGGCTTGTACTCCAGGCCGATCCAGCCGTCGTAGCCCGCCTTCGCGAGCCGGTCGAGGAGGTCCGACAGGGGGAGCGAACCCGTCCCCGGCGCTCCGCGGCCCGGGTTGTCGGCGATCTGGACGTGGCCGGTCCTCGGTGTGTACCGGTCGATCACCTCCGGCAGGTCCTCGCCGTTCCTGGACAGGTGGTACAGGTCCATCAGGAATCGCGCGTTGCCCAGGCCGGTCGCCTCGTTCACCCTGTCGACGATCGCCACGGCGGCCGGGGCCGACACCAGTGGATACCGCGGGGACTCCGGCCTGTTCAGCGCCTCGACGAGGACGACCGCACCGATGCGCTCGGCGGCGCGGGCCGCCAGCACCAGGTTCTCCAGGGCCAGCGCGTCCTGCTCGGCCGGGTCCACGCCGTCGACGCGGTTGCCGTACAGGGCGTTGAGGGCCGTACAGCCCAGCGCCCCGGCGAAGTCCGTCGCCACCTCCACGTTGGCGCGGAACCTCGCCGACTCCTCGCCGGGGACGGAGAGGGCGCCGCGGTCCGGTCCCGGCAGCTGTCCCGCGTAGAAGTTCAGTCCCGTCAGGCGCACCCCCGCGGCCTCGATCGCCTTCCCGAGGGCGTCCAGCCGGGACGGCTTCGGGGTGGGCGAGTCGGTCCAGGGCCACCACAGTTCGACCGCGGTGAACCCCGCCGCGGCGGCCGCCGCGGGACGCTCCAGGAGCGGGAGATCCGTGAAGAGGATCGACAGATTGACGGTGAAGCGCTGGTCGGCGAATCCCATCCGCGGCGCCCTTTCCGATGTGCTTCCGTATTGTGGAATTTATTTTCTGCTTAATGGAAGACTGTCGTGCCCGATGTCCCTTGTCAAGGGGAGGGAAGGGGAAGCGGTCGCGACCTGGCGTCGGTTAGGGTCGCCTCGTGCTGGACGGGGGCGGCTCCGTCCCGGTGGAGGCCCCCGACGTGCCCTCGTCCCGGGCGATCCGGATGGCACTACAGGTCACGACCGTGCTTTGGGGGCACCGTGCGACTGAGAGTGGAGTTCACGACCGAGCCCTTCGACCTCGACGAGGTGCCGGGGCATGCGCTGGCCGCCCGGGAGGTCGTGGAGGCGGCCGACCTGGACGCCGTGGACGTCGGCCCGTTCGGCAACACCGTCGAAGGCCGCGCCGACGCGGTGCTCACCGCCGTGGACGGGCTGCTGCGCAGGAGTCTGGAGGCCGGTGCCACCCGGATCTCGCTGCAGGTCAACGTGGTCACGGAGGCCGGCAGATGAGTGGGTCCGGGGACGAGCCCTTCATCATGGCTGTGAAGCCACTGGTCGACGCCATGGGCGGCGAGATGCTGCCCCCCGACCAGGCGGGGCCGGATGATGTCGTGCTCGTCTGGGAGGGCGCCGGCGTCGTCGCCGTACGGCTGCCGCAGCTCGCCGACTCCCTCGATCACATCCTCGCCGCGATGGAGCGCAAGCACGGCAGGTCGCTGGCCGAACTGGACCGCAAGGGCAAGCAGGAGATCGTACGGGCCCTGGAGGCGCGCGGCGCCTTCTCCGTGCGCCATGGCGTGGAGACCGTCGCGAGCGCTCTCGGCGTGAGCCGCTTCACCGTGTACAACTACCTCAACCGCGACAAGGGGGCCTGACCAGGCCCGATGCACTTCGTGCGGACCCCGTCGGCGGGGCGGCGCCCGGCACTCGGGCGGCGGTCGGTGCCCCTCCGAGTATTCAACAAAGTGTTGACGCCATCCGGTGGAGGGCGTTAGCTGTTCGCAGTCCGATCAGCCCCCAGGCCACGGAGGCACCCCGTGACGTCGACTGCCATGCCGCCGGGTCTCGCCCGGTTCAACACCCTTGAGGAGCACGCGGCCTCGGCCGTCCTCCATGAGGCGTGCGCCTCCACGGCATGGGCCGCCCGGCTGCTCGCCGCTCGCCCCTACCGCACCGCCGACGACCTCTACGCCGCCGGCGACGCGGCCATGGCCGAGCTGACCACGGCGGACCTCCAGGAGGCGATGGCCGGGCACCCGCCGATCGGCCGCCCCAGGCCGGGCGACCCCACCTCCGCCCAGGAGCAGCGCGGCATGGCGGGCGCCTCGGCGGAGCTGAGGGCGGAGATGCTCGAACTCAACCTCGCGTACCAGGAGAAGTTCGGGCACATCTTCCTGATCTGCGCGACCGGCAAGACGGGGGAGCAGATGCGTGACGCGGTCAGGAAGCGGATCGGCAACGCGCCGGAGGAGGAGTGGGAGATCGTCCGAACCGAGCTGGGGAAGATCAACCGTATCCGGCTCGCCCGGCTGCTCGACACCGACTGACCCACGACCGCCGGACTCCTCGACTCCGTCCGAGGCAGGACCGCCGGACTCCTCGACACCTCCTGAAGAGGACAGCGCATGAGCACCGAGACCACCGCTTCCGTCTCCACGCACATCCTGGACACCAGCGTCGGCCGCCCCGCACCGGGCGTCGCCGTCCGTCTCTCCGCCCGGGTGGGCCGGGACGCGGACTGGCGGACGCTCGGCGGCTCCGCGACCGACGCGGACGGCCGGTGCAAGGACCTTCCGGACCCACCGGAGGGGACCACCCACGTACGGCTCGACTTCGCCGTCGAGGCGTATCTCGCAAGGTCTGTGAAGAAGCCGGCCGAGGCGCAGCAGGACGCCCCCGCGCATCGGGACAGCGGGACCCCCGGAGCGTTCTTCCCGGAGGTGACGGTCACGTTCGCCGTCATGCCGGGGGAGCACTACCACGTGCCGCTGCTGCTCAACCCGTTCGGCTACTCCGTCTACCGAGGGAGCTAGCTGTATGACCGTCAACTCCGGCCCCACCCGCCCCGTGATCCTCGGACAGAACCAGTACGGCAAGGCCGAGAACCGAGTCGTCAGGATCACGCGGGACGGCGCCACCCACCACATCAAGGACCTCAACGTGTCCGTCTCGCTCTGCGGCGACATGGACGAGGTCCACTACTCCGGCTCCAACGCCCATGTTCTGCCGACCGACAGCACCAAGAACACGGTGTTCGCCTTCGCCAAGGAGCACGGCATCGAGTCCGCCGAGCAGTTCGGCATCCATCTCGCCCGTCACTTCGTGACGTCCCAGGAGCCCATCCGCCGGGCGCGGATCCGGATCGAGGAGTACGCCTGGGACCGGATCGAGCACACGGGGCGCGGCGCGCACTCCTTCGTCCGCAACGGCCAGGAGACCCGGCTGACGCAGATCACCTACGACGGCTCGTCATGGGAGGTCGTCTCGGGCCTCACGGATCTGACCGTGCTGAACTCGACCGACTCCGAGTTCTGGGGCTTCGCGAAGGACAAGTACACGACACTGCCCGAGACGCACGACCGCATCCTGGCCACGTCCGTCACCGGCCGCTGGCGCTTCGGCTGGAGCGACGACGCCCAGCGGATGCCGGACTGGAACACGTCCTACGCGGAGGCGAGGAGGCACCTGCTCCAGGCCTTCGCCGAGACCTACTCCCTGTCGCTGCAGCAGACCCTGTACCAGATGGGCGCGCGCGTCATCGAGCACCGTGGCGAGATCGACGAGGTCCGCCTCTCCCTCCCGAACAAACACCACTTCCTGGTGGACCTGGAGCGGTTCGGGCTGAAGAACGACGACGAGGTGTACTACGCCGCCGACCGGCCGTACGGCCTGATCGAGGCGACCCTCCTGCGGGAAGGCTGCGAGGCACGGATCCCGGTGGACCTCACCAACCTGTGACGGAAGCGAGAACCACGAATCATGACAGTCCGGCGCATCGTCATCGAGAACTGTTCGATCGCGACCGTGGACGCCCACGACACCGAGTACGCATCGGGACACGTCGTCGTCGCCGGCAACCGGATCGAGGCGGTCGGGGCGGGGGCGGCCCCCGAGGGCCTGGAAGGTGTCGTACGCCGTGTCGACGCGTCCGGCCACCTCGTGACCCCCGGCCTGGTCAACACCCACCACCACTTCTACCAGTGGATCACCCGGGGCCTGGCCACGGACCACAACCTCTTCGACTGGCTCGTCGCGCTCTATCCGATCTGGGCCCGCATCGACGAGCCCATGCTCCGCGCGGCGGCACAGGGCTCGCTCGCCATGATGGCCCGCGGCGGGGTGACCACCGCCATGGACCACCACTACGTCTATCCGAAGGGCTGCGGCGACCTGTCCGGTGTCATCATCCGCGCCGCCCGCGAGACGGGGCTCCGCTTCACCCTCGCCCGTGGCTCCATGGACCGCAGCGAGAAGGACGGCGGCCTGCCGCCGGACTTCGCCGTCGAGACCCTCGAAGGCGCGCTTGCGGCCACCGAGGCGACCATCGACGAGCATCACGACGCCTCCTTCGACGCCATGACCCAGGTGGCGGTGGCGCCCTGTTCGCCGTTCTCGGTCACCACCGAACTCCTCAGGCAGGGCGGGGAGTTGGCGCGGCGCAAGGGCGTGCGGCTGCACACCCACGGCTCGGAGACGGTCGAGGAGGAGAAGTTCTGCCACGAGCTGTTCGGCATGGGCCCCACCGACTACTTCGAGTCGACGGGCTGGCTGGGCGAGGACGTGTGGATGGCGCACTGCGTCCATATGAACGACTCCGACATCGCCGCCTTCGCCCGTACGAGGACGGGGGTCGCCCACTGCCCGTCCTCCAACGCCCGGCTGGCCGCGGGCATCGCCCGGGTCCCCGACATGCTCGCGGCGGGCGTGCCGGTCGGCCTCGGCGTCGACGGCACCGCGTCCAACGAGTCCGGTGAACTCCACACCGAACTGCGCAACGCGCTCCTGATCAACCGCCTGGGCGCGCACCGGGAATCCGCCCTGAACGCCCGTCAGGCGCTGCGCCTCGGCACCTACGGAGGCGCTCAGGTCCTCGGCCGTGCGGCGCAGATCGGGTCCCTGGAGCCGGGCAAGCTCGCCGACCTCGTGCTGTGGAAGCTCGACACGCTGGCCCACGCCTCGATCGCCGACCCGGTGACCGCGCTGGTCTTCGGCGCGGCGGCCCCGGTCACGCTGTCCCTCGTGAACGGCGAACCGGTCGTCGAGAACGGACGGCTGCTGCACGTCGACGAGGACGCCGTCGCCCGCTCCACACGGGAGGAGGCCCAGCGCCTCGCACGGATCGCCGCGCAGGCCTGAGCGGCGAAGACCCCGGCCGGGAGGGACGGCTCCCGGCCGGACGCCGTGGACCCGAGCGGGGGCCCACGGCGGCCGTCACCGGGGCACGCGCACCCGCGCGTGCCCCGGAGCGGCGTGTCGGGTGCCTACGCGGGCCCCGGCCACGCCATGAGCCGGGCGAGGAGCTCAGCCTGCTCGATCGCGTCGTCGAGGGCATGGTGGGTGTGGGGGCGCGTCGACAGGAGATGACGGGGCATGGTCCCCTTCGCCACGGCCCGCAGCGGCAGCCCGGCCTTCGTCGCGTACAGCGTCTTCATGTCCAGGCAGCCGGAGTGCCCGAAGGGGCTCGCGCCGGTGAAGCGGATCAGATACCAGTACAGAAACGTCCAGTCGTACGACGCCGGGTAGCCGCACATCACCGGCTGGGCCCCCGTACTCAGTTCGCGCACCCAGTCACTGAACTCGCCGAGTGCGACGGCCGGTTCGGCTCCCTCGGCCGTCAGCCTCTCCCGGTCGAGGCCACTCACCGCCAGCGCCTCGGGCACGAACGCGTCGGCGATCGGCCTGAGCTCGCGATAGAAGGTGTGATCCTCCGGATCGGCGGCCGTGAACCCGTCCGCGTCCTGCACACCGGCGACCGCCGCGCCGAGGCTCAGCATGGAGTACGGACCCGGGATCGGGCCGTCGGCCTCGATGTCGACGGAGATGTAAAGGCTGGGCTTGATGCGTCGTGCGGCCATGGACACGCAGCATCCCAGGTCACCGGGCTCCGCGCAGCCCGATTCAGCGCCACCGGAACTCCTGGCACGGCCGCGCCTCGGGCAGCCGTCCGGTGAAGTAGGCGGGCGTTCGAGGAGGCGTGAGAAGCAGCAGCGGCGGCGCGTGCGGTCCACGAGGCCGGGCGCGCCCCGGAGTCGCTCGACGCGTAGGCGCGGCGCTCACAGGCCGAAGAGCTCCGGCCTGCCCGTCAGCGCCCGGAAGCGGCTCTGCGGGTCGGCCAGCAGCCTGCGCTCCTCGAGGTCCAGCAGGCCACCGACGCCGGTCACCTCGGCGGCGACCGTACCGTCCGTCTTCCGTATCGACTGCACGACCCGGTACGTCTTGCCCTCGCCCCACTCGAAGGCGCACGTCACGTCCACCTCGTCGCCCGCGCGCAGCTCCCGCAGATAGCGGATGGTCGTCTCCAGGGCGACGGGACCGATCCCCTTGGACAGCAACTCGGACTGGCCCACCCCGGCCTCCTGGAGCATGCACCAGCGGGCGTGCTCCGCGTACTGCAGGTAGACGCTCTGGTTGAGGTGGCCCAGGGAGTCGGTCTCGTACCCCCGGACAGTCACGCGGACGGCAAACGGCTCGCTCAAGGCTTCCCCTTCTCCCGGCTTCGACCGGACGCTCCGGCCCACCGATCCTGGCATGTCCCTCACGCCCGTCGCGGGGATGCCAGCAGATAGCGGGCCCGCGTCCGTGGCTGTGTGTGTTCGCTCGTCTGCCAGCCCGCCTGTTCCAGCGTGGCCGCGCAGGCGCGCAGCGCCGCGAGGTCCGGCTCGTGCACGGCGACCGCCTCCGGCTGCGGCGTCGCGCGTACCCGGTAGCCGGTGCCCTGGTCGCCGGTCGCGGGCCGGTGCCCGGCCCCCTCCAGGGCGAGCGCGGCGGCCTGCACCAGATGGGTCCGCTCCCAGCCGCAGGGGCGGTCCGTGGCGCCGTCGGGATTGGTCATCCGGCGCAGCTCCAGCAGCCCCTGCCAGGCGCCGCGGACCTCCCGCAGCCGGGCCGGTCCGCTGTCCGCGGGCGCCTCACCGCCGACGCGTGCGGCGAACACACCGGAGTCGGCGGGCGCGGGCGCGGCCGCCGGTGGCTGCCCGGCGGGTGTCTCCCGTAGGCGATGACCCGCCGGGGTCAGGAAGTGGTCGTGCGGCGGACGCGGATGCCGAAAGGCCAGCCCCCGCTTCACCAGCGCGGCGAGCTGGACGTCTGTCCCCGTCAGCCGCCCGGTGAGGGGGTCGGCGGCTGCGATCAGGCGCTGTTGCACGGCGGTAGGCGGTCTGATCACGGCCCCTCCCTCACTCCTCGGACGGCCCCGCCTCCCCCGCGGAGAGGGACCCATGAGAACAGTAGGCGTCGGGTCTGACATTCCACCCGGCCACCACATGGCGCCGGTGCTCCGTGCTCAGCCGGCTCATCGTCCCCGTGGAGAGCTGGAACAGCGCGCCCCCCGACGTCGGCAGGCCGAGTCGCCGCGCGGTCAGCACCCGCAGGAAGTGGCCGTGGGAGACGACGACCACGCTGCCCTCCCCCTCGGCGAGCGCCGCGTCGATCTTGGCGATCATCCGGTCCGCGCGCGCCCCGACCTCCTCCGGGCTCTCCCCGGGATGGTCCGGGGGACCGGGCGCCACGCCGTCCGTGAACAGGAACCAGTCCGGTTGCGTCCGGTGGATCTCGACGGTCGTCACCCCCTCGTATCCGCCGTAGTCCCACTCGGCCAGGTCCGCGTCGACGCGCGCGCCCCCGATCCCCGCCAGCCGGGCCGTCTCCCGGGCCCGCTCCATCGGGCTGACGAACGCCGACTCGATGCGATGCCGCGCGATCAGCGGAGCGAGCCGGCGCGCCTGCTCCCGGCCCCGGTCCGTGAGAGGGACGTCGGTGGAACCGGTGTGCCGCCCGGACAACGACCACTCGGTCTCGCCGTGCCGTACGAGGAGGAGGTCACCCATCGTCGTGCCCTTTCTGTCTTCCTTCGTACGGTGGCACCTTCTCCCCGTGGCCGCAGGACAGGCTGCGCCGCTCGGCCCTACTGGCGGTAGCCGCTCAGGAATCGGCCGATCCGTCCGATCGCCGCCTCCAGGTCGTCCGCGTGGGGCAGGGTGAGGATGCGGAAGTGGTCGGTGTCCGGCCAGTTGAAGCCCGTGCCCTGGACCACCTGGATCTTCTCCCGCAGCAGCAGGTCCAGGACGAACTTCTCGTCGTCGTGGATCTTGTGCACCTTGGGGTCGAGGCGCGGGAACGCGTACAGCGCGCCCTTCGGCTTCACACAGGACACACCCGGGATCTCGTTGAGCTTCTGCCACGCCACGTCGCGCTGTTCAACGAGGCGGCCGCCGGGCGCGGTCAGCTCCTCGATGGACTGCCGGCCGCCGAGTGCGGCCTGAATGGCGTACTGGGCGGGGGCGTTGGCGCACAGCCGCATGGAGGCCAGCATCGTCAGGCCCTCCAGATAGTCGCGGGCGTGCTGCCGCGGGCCGGTCACGACGAGCCAGCCGGAGCGGAAGCCCGCGACCCGGTAGGTCTTGGACAGTCCGCAGAAGGTGAGGACCACCAGGTCCGGGGCGAGCGCGGCGGCCGAGTGGTGCACGGCGTCGTCGTAGAGGATCTGGTCGTAGATCTCGTCGGCGAAGACCATCAGGCCGTGACGGCGGGCCAGGTCGAGGATGCCCTCGATGATCTCCTTCGGGTAGACCGCGCCCGTCGGGTTGTTGGGGTTGATGATCACGACGGCCTTCGTGCGGTCCGTGATCTTGGAGGCCATGTCCTGGAGGTCCGGGTACCAGTCGGCCTGTTCGTCGCACAGGTAGTGCACCGCCTTGCCGCCCGCGAGGGTGGTCACGGCCGTCCAGAGGGGGAAGTCCGGTGCGGGGATGAGGATTTCGTCGCCGTCCTCGATCAGGGCCTGTACGGCCATCGAGACCAGCTCGGACACGCCGTTGCCGAGGAAGACGTCGTCCACGTCGACCTCGAGGCCCCTCGCCTGGTAGCGCTGGGCCACGGCGCGGCGGGCGGAGAGGATGCCGCGTGAGTCCGTGTAGCCGTGCGCCTGCGGCAGCATCCGGATCATGTCCTGAAGAATCTCCTCCGGCGCCTCGAAGCCGAAGAGCGCGGGGTTGCCGGTGTTCAGGCGCAGCACGCTGTGGCCCGCCTCCTCCAGCGCGTCGGCGTGCTCGATCACCGGACCGCGGATCTCGTAACAGACCTCACTCAGCTTGCTCGACTGACGGAACTCCATACGACCGCTTCCCCTCCGCTAACCGTGGTTGCTTGGTTTTACCAAGTGGACGCTTGGAAAGTCCAACAACACGTCTAGACTGCGTCGCATGTCACCTCGCCGAAGCTACGACCAGTACTGCTCCACGGCCCGCGCCCTCGACGCCGTCGGCGACCGCTGGACCCTCCTGATCGTCCGCGAGCTGCTCGCCGGTCCGCGTCGCTACACCGATCTGCACGCGGACCTGCCGGGCGTGAGCACGGACGTCCTGGCGTCCCGGCTGAAGGACATGGAGCGCGACGGGCTGACCGCACGCCGCCGGCTGCCGCCGCCCGGAGCGGCGTACGTCTACGAACTCACCTCCCGAGGGCGGGAGTTGCTGCCGGTGCTCCAGGCTCTCGGGGTCTGGGGCGCGCCCGCGCTGGCGGAACGCCGGCCGACGGACGCGGTACGCGCGCACTGGTTCGCCCTGCCGCTGCTGCGCGCGCTGCCGGGTGAGGGACTGGTCGAGGTCCGGCTCGACGAGGGGAGGTTCCATCTGCGGCTCGGCGTCCAGGAGGGCCCGGTGTACGGCGACGGGGCCGCCCCGGAGGAGCCGGACGCCCGGCTGGCCCTCGACGCGCCGACCTGTACCGCCCTGGGGGACGGTACCTTGACGCTCCAGCAGGCCGTGACGGACGGGCGCGTCGCGGTGTCGGGGGACAGCACGCTCGCGAAGGTGCTGCGCGGGGACTGACAGGACTCGGGGAGCAGCCCGGAGTCCCCGGACACGGGCGGGGCCCGCCGCGTCCCCCGGACACGGCGGGCCCCACCACCCGTGGACGACCGGGCGTCAGGCGCCCGGCGGCACCCGGTACGGCCGTCCCGAACCGCGCGTCAGCGCATAGCCGCCGATGCCCGCGAGCGCCGCGAGCACACCGCCGATCGCCGTCCACACCCAGCGGTCGGACCACCAGCCGGAGGTGTCCGGCTTGAGCGACGAGAGAGTGGGCGCGTCCGTCTCGGAGCCGGAACCGGAGCCGGAATCCGAGGACTTCTGTGCGATGCCCGGCACCAGCGGCTCGGCCAGCGAACCGTCCACCGCCGCCGCGCCGCCCATGTCCTTGGAGTCCACCTGGATCTGGGTGTTCACCGGCACTCCGAGGTCGGCCGCGCCGAGCCCCACGGCGGTCAGACGGACGTAGTACGTGCCCGGCAGCGGGTCGTTGGACCAGGCCTCCGACCAGGCGCGGACCGTGCGCAGCGTGCACGCGAGGTCGACTGCGGCCGCCCCCTGGGCCGCGGTGCGCGTCTGCGCCCCGTACTGGCACGCCTGACGGCGCCGCAGCCCGTCGTACACGTCCAGCTGCCAGGTCTGCGTCCCGCTCCGGGACGACGAGGGCAGCTTCACCGTCGCCTTCACGGTGGGCCGCTGCCCGGCCTCCGCGGGGAACTGCCAGTACAGGTAGTCACCCGTGGAGGCGTCGGCCGTGGCCTGCTGCCCCTGCTGGATCTCCGTCGCCGTACGGAACGACGTGCCCGCCGAGGTGGGCGCGGCACCGTCGTCCGAGGGGCTCGCCGAGGGCGAGGCGTCGGCGAGGGCGGGGGCGGCGGCGACACCCAGCAGCAGGGCAGCCGCGCTCAACGCTCTTACGAACAACATCAGTTGGTCCTCCAGATCGCGACCCGCCAGCGCGTCAGCCAGCCCCACAGCACACCCGCCAGGAAGCCGATCAGAACGAGGGCGCCGAGCAGCCACCAGCCGCGCCCGAGGCCGAAGGAGGCCACGTCGCTCGCCTGGTCGGGACCGTGGACGACGTCGACCGTCAGCTCCAGCGGAAGGCCGGGCGTGGTCTTCACACCCGCCACCGGGGAGAAGGAGTTGGCGACCTGGAGGCACACCGTCTCGGCGGGCGCGTTCTCGTCGTCGCTCTCCGCCTTCGGATAGCGCAGGCCCGTCGACATCACGTCCGTACGGCCCGTGCCGGTCGCCTCACCGCGTACGATCTCCCGACCGCGCACGGTGATCGCCCGCAGTGTCACGCCGTAGTCGGGGTTCACCTGCCGGTCGTCGGAGATGCTCACCGAGGCGCGCAGCTCCTGACCCGGCTTCACGTCCACCCGGTAGAAGCGGTGCTGCCCGAACTCCTCGCGGTCCGTGTACAGGCCCGACTTGAGCGTGGGTGCCGTCGTGCACTGCTCGGTGCCGTCCACGGCGACCGGAGTGACCACCTTGTCCGCCGTCCGGTCCACCAACTGGTTGACCTTGCCGGAGAGTTCGGTCTTGTGCTCCACCGAGGTGTAGGTGCCGCCGGTGGCCTCGGCGATGCAGCTCAGCTGCTTGCTCAGCTTGGTGTCGGGGACGAGTCCCAGCGTGTCGATGGTCAGCCCGACCCCCTTGGCCGCGATCTCCCGGGCCACCTCGCACGGGTCGAGCGGGGCGCAGGTGTCCTCGCCGTCGGTGATGAGGACGATCCGGCGGGTGCCGTTGCCCCCGTCGAGGTCGTCCGCCGCCTTCAGCAGGGCCGGGCCGATCGGCGTCCACCCGGTGGGCTGCAGCGTCGCCACGGCCGTCTTGGCGTCGGTCCGGTTCAGCGGCCCCACCGGGTACAGCTGTGCGGTGTCCTTGCAGCCCGTCTTGCGGTCGTTGCCGGGGTAGTTGGCGCCCAGCGTCCGTATGCCGAGCTGCACCCCCTCCGGCGTCGCGTCGAGGACCTCGTTGAAGGCCTGCTTCGCCGCCGTCATCCGCGAGTCGCCGTCGATGTCGCGCGCCCGCATCGAGCCGCTGACGTCGAGGACGAGATCGACCTTGGGCGCGGCCTGGGCTGTCGTCTCGTCGGCGACGGCGCCGGCCGGGACGGCGATCCCGGCCGCCAGGGCGGCGAGCAGGGCGCAGACGCCCGCCGCCAGCCGTTGTCTTGTGATCATCGGCGGATCTTATTGATCAATGGGTGCGCGCTTCAAAACGATCTTATTGATCCCAGGGGACGGGCATGCGAACGAGCGGGTTGGGCAGCTGCGTCCACAGATCCCCGCCACTCCCGGGGGACAGCCTCATCAGCGTCAACGCCTTCGCGGGCAGCGGCTCCTCGCGGAGCGCCACCAGATCGGACGTGGCCGGAAGCTCCCGTACGACGGCCTCCAGTGCCGCCCCCAGCGCGGGTGCCGAACCCGCCGTGGCCGCCAGCGAGCCCCCGACGAGCGCGCCGAACAGCTTGCGGCGCAGGGCCGTCTCGTCGTCCGTGACCATCCGGTCGGCCACCTCCGGAGCCTTGATGCCGTGCCGGGCCAGCCGGGCCGGGCTCACCCGGACGTCCGCGAGATCCCGGTAGACGAACCGCAGCGGCTCGTTCGCGGGCCCGAGCACCACCAGCAGGTTCTGGCCGTGCGCCTCCAGGGCCACGCCCAGATCGAGCAGGCGCAGCCCCACGGTCAGCGCGAGACGGGTGAACGCGGCGAGCCAGGCCGGGGACGCCGCGAGTCCGGTGGCCGGCAGGGCGGCCACCGGGACGACCCGCTCGCCCGCCGCCGGATCCGCGCAGCTCTCGGGCGACTCGCGCACCATCGCGGCCAGATCGGGCGAGTGCGCGCTGAACGCACCCAGGGTGCGGGTGACACGCAGCAGTCCGTCGGTGCGCGCCGCGACCGACTCCGCGAACTCGGAGACGACGAGCGCAGTCTCGACGGACGCGACCGAGATGTCCCGTACGGAGGAGGTCAGCCGGGCGCTGACCGCGGTCTTCACATGCGGGCCGTCATCGGACAGGGCCAGGGTGCGCAGGGACAGCAGCGGATGCGCGACCGGACCGTCGTGCGCCGCCCGGCCGAGCACATGCGCCGTCTGCCAGGGATGCACCGGCACCAGCGGGCGCCCCCCGTCCCACAGCCACGCCGGCCACTCGCCCCGCAGCACACCGTCGTCCGCCGGGACCAGGCCGAGGCGTACCAGGGGCCGGTGCTCGGGCCCGTAGGCGAGTTGCTCGGCGACCGAGAAGCCGGGCCGTGAGCGGCAGTTGGGGTGGTACGGGTGTCCGTCCACCACCCGCTGCTCCCATGCCCAGCCGGTCACCGGTTCGGGTGCGCTGTCCGGCTGGTCGGCGCGCGACAGCGCCAGCGAGGCCGTGCTGTCGTCGAGCTCGGCGGCGAACGCGGCACCGCCCGGCACACCGAGCGCCGTGACCAGCTCCGCCGCCCGGTCGTGACCACGACCGTCCAGCAGCACCTCGGTGACGTACGCGGTGGTCGCATACGGGTCGGCGGGCGGCCCGTGCAGCCGGCGCCCGTCCGCCAGATGGAGGATCAGCCCCTCGCGCGTCGGCTCACGGCGGACCGCCCACGGCAGCGGCTCATGGACCAGTGCCCGCCACAGGCGCGACAGGACCGCGGCCCGGGCGCCGGGGAGGGCGGCCGCGTACGCCGCCGACAGATCGGGCCGTACGCCCTCCAGCTCGCGGGCGAACCGGATCTCGGCGGAGGGGGAAGGGGACACGTTCGAACTCCTCGGGGACGGGCGGCGCATTCGTCGTGCCGGACCACGACAGACATACTGATCGTCAGTGCACCGTACGGAACGAATGGATCGCGTGGACCGCATGCACCCCAGGGACCGCGTCCCCGAGCCCGCCGACGCCTACGCTGCGGCGCCGCTGCTCAACTGTCTGCTCCGGGAGGCCGCGGACCCCGCCGGCGAGCAGGGCGTCCACCGGCTGCGGGCGGGCGGACGGCTGCTGCGCGTGCGCGGCGCCCGGCGCCCCCGCGACCCCGAGCTGCACACCGACGGTACCTGGCATCCGCTCACCCACGCCGAGCTGGTCAAACTCGCCGCCGAGGAGCTGCGCCGGGCCACCGGTCTGTCCAACCCGGAACTGCCCGGCGAGATGCTCGACAGCCGGGACGCGGTGGCCGCGATCCTCGCCGCACGTGCCCGTACGACCCCGTCGCCCGACCCTTATGTGCGCTCCGAGCAGTCCTTGATCACCGGTCATCCGCACCACCCTGCGCCCAAGGCGCGCGGCGGAGGACCGGTCGCGAGCTGGCTGCCGTACGCGCCCGAGGCGCACGCCCGCTTTCCGCTCACCCTTCTGGGGGTGCGCGAGGACACCGTCGTCGAGGAGGGCGACACCACGGCGCTCGACGCGCTGGGCACCGCCCCGCCCGGCTACCGGCTGCTGCCCGCGCACCCCTGGCAGCTCGACCTGATCGGCGGGCGCCCGGAGATCCGCGAGGCGTTCGAGGACGGGCGGCTGCTGCGGCTCGACGGCGCCCCCGGGACGGTGTGGCCCACGGCCGCGATCCGCACGGTGTACGCCCCCGGAGGCGACCACTTCCTGAAGTTCAGCCTGGACGTACGGATCACCAACGACATCCGCCGGCTGTGGCGCCACGATCTGCTCAAGCTGCGCCGCACCGACGCGGCGGCGGTGGCCGCGTTCGCCGCGCACCCGGGCCCGGCGGCCTGGCTGAGCGACCGCGGTTACCGCACGGCCGACTTCGCCTTCGAGGAACTGGCCGTCCTGGTCCGCGACGGTCTGCACCCCCATCTGCTGCCGGATGCCACCCCCTTGCTCGCCGCGGCCCTCGTCGAGGAGGACTTCGACGGCAGCCCGCTGGCCCGGCTCACCGATCCGGCGGCCTGGTGGACGGCGTATCTGCGCCAGGTCGTGCCCCCGACCCTGGAGGCGTTCGAGCGCCATGGGGTCGTTCTGGAGGCGCATCTGCAGAACACGCTGATCGCGGTGGACGCCGCGGGCCTGCCGGTACAGGCGCTGTTCCGGGACGCGGAGGGCGTCAAGCTCCTCACGGACGTGTCCCGGGAGGCGGGCTGGGAGCGGCTGGTGTACTGCCTCGTCGTCAACAACCTCACCGAGGTGGCCGCGCTGCTGGCGGAGCGCCACCCCGGCTGGAACCCGTGGCCCGCCGCCCGCGCGGAACTGGCCCGCCACCCCGTCCCCGAGATTCCCGCCCTGCTGGCCTCGCCCACCCTCCCGGGCAAGACGAACCTGCTGCTGCGCTGGACGGGCGCGGACGGCGCGGACGCGCGCTATCTGCCCCTGCCGAATCCGCTTGCCTGCCGCTGACCTCGGGCCGCCGGCCGACGATCAGCCGACCTGTGCGGACGGACGACGGCTCCGCGGCGGTTCAGGTCTCGCAGGATCCGTCAGGGAGGTGCGGGCCAGCGCGGCGGCGCGCAGGAACCAGTCGGCGATGACGGCGGTCTCGTCCGGCGTGTACTGCGAGAACAGGTCCGCCAGCAGCGCGTGGTAGGGGCCGTGGACGGCCCGCACCCGGTCGGCGGCGGCCGGGACGGCGACGACCCGCACCCGGCGCCGGTCGGTGGGGTCGGGCTCCCGGGTGACGAACCCGCCCTGCTCCAGTCGGTTGAGGATGCCCGTCACCGCACCGGTGGTGACATGGGCGCGTGCGGCCAGATCACCGGCGGTGACCACGGAGTCCCCGGCCGCGAGGACATGGGTGAAGCAGATGAGGTCCATGACGCTCAGCCCGAGGTTGCGGGCGAGCTCCTGCTGCCCCACGACACTCGTCGCGACGAGGTCGTGCAGTGCGCAGATGGCATCCGAGGCGGAGGCGGCCGGGCGTGACTTGCCCTCCATTGCGTTTCCCTTAGTTACTAAGATAAATTCCTTACTTGACAAGCCATCATAAGAGTGCGGAGCGCCGTCGACGGGTCGTGACGTGTGTAGGCCGGTCGGGTGCGCGCGGGGAGGCGGGCACATGGGCGAACATGGGCACGAGGAAGGCCACACCCTGGCCGGGTGGACGGGCTGCGTCCTCGCCACCGCAGGGACTTTGCTGATCGGCGCGGGCATCTGCGGCTGGCGTGCGGGGGTCTGGCTTGGGCTCGGACTCGTCGTGGTGTCCGTGCTGACCACGTGGTTCCTGCACCTCGCGGGCTGGGGCAAGCCGCCGGGGCCGCGGCCGGCCGACCGGCGGGGCATGCGCGTGCGGGACCTCTCCGCGCGTCGGGGCCATGCGAACTGCCTCGGGTGCCGACTGGCCGGACGGGGCGGCGCGCCCGCGAGTCAAGCGCCCGGGACCGCTGTCGGTGGCACCCGCGAGCCGGCCGCCGCGACCGACATGACGCCCTGAGGGCGGATGCGGCGTGCCCCGACCGGTGAGCGCCGGAACCGTCAAGGTGTCGATCAACAACTTCTGCGGGAGGTACACCACCCATGTCGAGGTGACCCGGGGTGGCAGGACTCTCGTGTACAAGGATCCGCGTCCGTGATCATCTGTAACTGATCGGCGGGTCGGCATCCGCTGAACTGCCCCTCTCGCCCAAGGCGAGGGGGGCAGTTCCGAAGTGTGACGCGAAGGAGGTCGGCGCGACGGCTCGCGCACTTCTCGTCGGCTGTCACGCTCGGTTACTATGCTCACTTCGTGCCGGGGCCGGAAGCAAGGGGCGCACTGCCACTGTTTCGGCGTGCTTCGTGAAACGTAAGGCAGAAGAGCCGTGGAGCCTGGGAAAATGCTGAGGGAGGTCACCGCCACCCGATACGTCACGCCCTTGCGGTCCGGCGGCTCCGTGCCCGGGATCGTCGAGGCCGACGACCTCGGAACCTACGTCGTCAAGTTCACCGGCTCCGCTCAGGGCGTGAAGGCGCTGGTCGCCGAGGTGATCGTGGGGGAGCTGGGCCGTCGGCTCGGGCTGCGCATCCCTGAACTGGTGTTCACCCATTTCGACCCCGCGATCGCCGCGCACGAACCCCACCAGGAGGTGCGCGACCTGCTGAACGCGAGTCCCGGTCTCAATCTCGGCATGGACTATCTGCCGGGCGCCCGGGACTTCACCCCCGAGGTCGCTCAGGCCTGCACGGTCGATCCGGTGGAGGCGGGCCGGATCATCTGGCTCGACGCCCTGACCGTCAACGTCGACCGTACGGTCCACAGCTCCAATCTCATGGTCTGGCCCACCTTCGGCACGGCACCCCCGCGGCTGTGGCTGATCGACCACGGTGCCGCCCTCGTCTTCCACCACCGCTGGGACGCCTCCGCGCCGGAGAAGGCGTACGACTTCCGTCACCACGCCCTCGGCCACTTCACCCCGGACATGCGGGCCGCCGAGGCCGATCTCGCGCCCCGCGTGACCGAGGAGCTGCTGCGCGAGATCACCGAGGAGGTCCCGGACGCGTGGCTGAGCGGCGAACCGGGCTTCGCCACGCCCGCCGAGGTCCGCAGGGCCTACGTGGACTATCTCTGCGCGCGAGTGAAGGCCTCCGAGTCCTGGCTGCCCACCGACTTCCCCACCCGGGAGGAACTCGCCGCCGAGGAGGCCCTGCGCGCGGCACGGACACAGCAGGGCCGGCCGGCCTGGCTCAAGCGGGTCCCCGACCTGCACGGCAAACCGGCGGCGGAACAGGATTGGTCGGTGCACCTGGGATGACGGACACGCCCGCGGACGGCGAGTACCGCGTCCAGATCGAGTACTGCACCCAGTGCCGCTGGCTGCCCCGCGCGGCCTGGCTGGCGCAGGAGCTGCTGACGACGTTCGAGACCGAGCTGACGGAGCTCGCGCTCAAGCCGGGCAAGGGCGGGGTCTTCGTCGTACGGGTCAACGACGAGGTCGTCTGGGACCGCCGCGAGCAGGGCTTCCCCGAGCCCACGGCGGTCAAGCGCCTCGTACGCGACCGAGTGGCCCCGGGAAAGCCCCTGGGCCACTCGGAGAAGACCGCGGAGTGAACCGGCCGGCGAGCCCCGGGGAGCGGGTCAGCCGGCGAGCTGCTCGTACGCCGGCAGAGTGAGGAACTCCGCGTAGTCCTCGTCCAGCGCCACCTTCAGCAGCAGGTCGTGGGCCTGCTGCCAGTGGCCCGCCGCGAAGGCCTCCGCGCCGATCTCGGTCCGGATGTGCGCGAGCTCCTCGGCGGCGACCTTGCGGGCCAGGTCGGCGGTCGCCTTCTCGCCGTTCTCGAACTCGACGCCCGCGTTGATCCACTGCCAGATCTGGGAGCGGGAGATCTCCGCGGTCGCCGCGTCCTCCATCAGGTTGAAGATGGCGACCGCGCCGAGGCCGCGCAGCCAGGCCTCGATGTAGCGGATGCCGACCTGGACGGCGTTGACCAGGCCCGCGTACGTCGGCTTGGCGTCCAGGGAGTCGACGGCGATCAGGTCGGCCGCCTTGACGTCGACGTCCTCGCGCAGCCGGTCCTTCTGGTTCGGCCGGTCGCCGAGGACCCGGTCGAAGGACGCCATGGCGATCGGCACCAGGTCGGGGTGGGCGACCCAGGAGCCGTCGAAGCCGTCGTCCGCCTCACGGTCCTTGTCCGCCTTGACCTTCTCGAGGGCGACCCGGTTGACCTCTTCGTCGCGCCGCGACGGGATGAACGCCGCCATGCCGCCGATCGCGTGCGCGCCGCGCTTGTGACAGGTGCGGACGAGGAGTTCGGTGTACGCGCGCATGAACGGCGCGGTCATCGTGACCGCGTTGCGGTCCGGCAGCACGAACCTCGCCCCGCCGTCACGGAAGTTCTTGACGATGGAGAAGAGGTAGTCCCAGCGGCCCGCGTTCAGCCCGGAGGCGTGGTCGCGGAGTTCGTAGAGGATCTCCTCCATCTCGAAGGCCGCCGTGATCGTCTCGATCAGGACGGTGGCGCGGACGGTGCCCTGCGGGATGCCGAGGTGGTCCTGGGCGAAGACGAAGACGTCGTTCCAGAGGCGGGCCTCAAGGTGCGACTCCGTCTTCGGCAGATAGAAGTAGGGGCCCTTGCCGAGGTCGAGCAGGCGCCGGGCGTTGTGGAAGAAGTACAGGCCGAAGTCGACGAAGGCGCCCGGCACCTGCTCTCCGTCGACCAGCAGATGACGTTCGTTCAGATGCCAGCCGCGCGGCCGCATGACGACCGTGGCCAGGTCCGCGTCGGGACGCAGGGCGTACGACTTGCCCGTCGCCGGGTCGGTGAAGTCGATGGCCCGGGTGTAGGCGTCGATCAGATTGAGCTGGCCGAGGACCACGTTCTCCCAGGTGGGCGCGGAGGCGTCCTCGAAGTCCGCGAGCCAGACCTTCGCCCCCGAGTTGAGGGCGTTGATGGTCATCTTGCGGTCGGTGGGTCCGGTGATCTCGACCCGGCGGTCGTTCAGGGCCTCGGGTGCGGGGGCCACCCGCCAGGTGTCGTCCGCGCGGATCGCGGCGGTCTCCGGGAGGAAGTCGAGGGTCGAGGTGCGCGCGATCTCCGCCCGGCGTTCGGCCCGGCGGGCGAGCAACTCGTCCCGCCGGGAGGTGAACCGGCGGTGCAGCTCGGCCACGAAGGCGAGGGCCGGTTCGGTGAGGACCTCGTCCTGCCGCGGCAGGGGCTCGGCGTCGATGACGACCGGCGACGGCGCTGGTGCGGACATGAGCTGTCACTTCCTTCGGCGAGCTGACGTGAGGAGCCGCAGCACGGGTTACGGCACCGGGTGCCAGGGGATCCGGATGTGGCTGACCACGCCTGTGAGCAGTCAGGTGCTTCTGATTAGTGGATACTAGTTTCCTCATGGTGGAAGCTCAATGATCTGTTGACGTCGAGATTCTCCACTTCGAGGCAGGGCGGCGCTCCGTGTCACCGAGTGCCCCGAGGAGAACCGCCGGTCACTCCAGGTGGACCAAGTCGCCCTCGGTGTCGATGTCGTACGGCCGCGCCACGTCCCCGCACTCGACGAGCCGCATCGCGTTCTCGTGCTCCTTCAGATACGCGCGGGCTCCCCGGTCCCCGGCGGCGGACGCCGCGATCCCGGCCCAGTGCGCGGTCCCGAGGAGCACCGGGTGACCCCGGACACCCCCGTACGCGGCCGAGGCCAGCGAGGTCCCGTCCTCGTACGCGGCAAGGACCCGCGCCGCCGCCTGCGGTCCGATGCCGGGCTGGTCGACGAGCGAGACCAAGGCGGCCCGCGCGCCCGTACCGGCGAGCGAGTGGAGTCCGGCGCGCAGCGAGGAGCCCATGCCCTGCTCCCAGTCCGGGTTGTCCACCAGCACGCAGCCGGACAGATCCGTGCGCTCCCGCACCTCCTCGGCCGCCGCCCCCAGGACCACATGGACGCGACCGCACCCGGCCGCCCTCAGCACCCCCACCGCGTACTCAACCAGCGGACGTCCCCGGTGCACGAGCAGGGCCTTCGGGCGCCCGCCCAGCCGCCGTCCACCGCCCGCGGCGAGGAGCAGTCCGGCGACCTCGGCCCGGCCGTCTTCACTTCGCGTCATACGTCCTGCATACCTGACCCCGCGGCGGCCGTGTGGCGCCCCGGGACTGAATTTCGGTCCGCGCGGTGGCGCCCGGCGCACCCCGTGGCGTTTACTGACCCGCGTCCCCGGGCGCCGGGCCGACGCCACGGGGCGACGGGCGGTGGTGCGCCGCCGTGCGCACGACACGGTGTGAGGGGGAAGCTGTGTTGCGGAGCTTGGGGCAGAGACCGGTGACCGGCAGCGACGAGGATCCGAGGGTGGTGGAACTGCGGACCGCGGTGTCCCGGCTGCGCCGTGAACTCGCCACTCTCCCGGCCGAGTTCCCCGACCGGGGCATCGCCGAGGACGAACTCGCCGTCCTCGCCGCGATGGCCGCGGGCGGCGTTCCGGAGATCCCGCGTCTGCGCCGCTCCCTGCTGCTGATCGCCGGCGCGATCGGCTCGGTCAGCGCTCTCGCCAGGGGGCTCGCGGAGGTCCGTGACGCGGTGGAGGAGTTCGGGGAGCCGCGACGCGGCTGACCGGTGCGGCGGCCTGTCTTGAGGCGCGGGGTGGCGGACCGGCGGCCGGCCGGGCGGCCGGTCCGGTGGTCAGTTCCCCGCGCCGGCCAGGGCCTCTGACAGTTCCCTCGCCACCTGCTGGAGCACCGGCACGATCCGCTCCGTCGCCGCGTCGGTGACCCGGCCCGCCGGGCCTGAGATGGAGATCGCCGCGGCCGTCGGGGCGCCGGGCACGGACACCGCGAGGCACCGGACCCCCATCTCCTGCTCGTTGTCGTCGACCGCGTACCCGACCCGGCGCACCTCCTCCAGAGCGGCGAGGAAGGCATCCGGCGTCGTGATGGTCCTCTCCGTCGCGGCGGGCATACCGGTGCGGGCCAGCAGGGCGCGCACCTCGTCGTCCGGCGTGGTGGCGAGCAGCGCCTTGCCCACGCCCGTGGAGTGCGGCAGCACCCGGCGGCCCACCTCGGTGAACATCCGCATCGAGTGCTTGGACGGCACCTGCGCCACGTACACGATCTCGTCGCCGTCGAGCAGCGCCATGTTCGCGGTCTCGCCGGTCTCCTCCACCAGCCGGGCGAGACAGGGGCGCGCCCAGGTGCCGAGCAGCCGGGACGCCGACTCGCCGAGCCGGATCAGTCTGGGGCCGAGCGCATACCGGCGGTTGGGCTGCTGACGTACGTAACCGCAGGCCACCAGCGTGCGCATCAGACGGTGAATCGTCGGCAGCGGCAGCCCGCTGCTCACGGACAGCTCGCTGAGGCCGACCTCGCCGCCCGCGTCCGCCATCCGCTCCAGCAGGTCGAAAGCGCGCTCGAGGGACTGCACCCCGCCCGTGGCGGACTTGGCGGGGGCGTCGCTGGCGCTGGACGTCGACGTCGGCACGGCGCGTTCCTTTCGGGACTGGCGGGAGGGGCAGCAGCCTACCCGGCAGGCGGTCGGGTCCCCGCTGGTACGGAGCGATGTTCTGCTCACTGGAAGCCTACTTCCGTCTGGCAGAAAGGCTCAGAAGGCGTACGCCGGGGCGCCGGACGGCGGTCCCGCCCTTGACGGCGTCGGAAGCGGGGTGAAGACTCCTTCAACAGAACGTTGAATTCCGTGGGGTGGGCGCCCGTCCCGCTCCCGGAGGCGGCGACGGCGCGGAGAGAGGGGCCCGGGTGTCCGACGCTGAACTGGTGCTGCGGTCGAGACGCGTCATCACGCCCGAGGGGACGCGCGCCGCGTCCGTCGCGGTCGCCGGGGGCACGATCACGGCCGTCCTGCCCTACGACGCCCAGGTGCCGGCCGGAGCGCGACTGGAGGACTTCGGCGACGACGTCCTGCTGCCCGGACTCGTCGACACCCACGTCCACGTCAACGACCCGGGCCGGACCGAGTGGGAGGGCTTCTGGACGGCCACCCGGGCGGCGACGGCGGGCGGCATCACCACCCTCGTCGACATGCCGCTCAACTCCCTGCCGCCGACCACGACGGTCGGCCATCTCCGTACCAAGCAGCGGACCGCGGCCGACAAGGCCCATGTCGACGTCGGTTTCTGGGGCGGGGCGCTGCCCGACAACATCAAGGACCTACGGCCGCTGCACGACGCGGGCGTCTTCGGCTTCAAGGCGTTCCTGTCACCCTCGGGCGTGGACGAGTTCCCGCACCTCGACCGGGAGCAGCTCGCCCGCTCCCTGGCCGAGATCGCGGGCTTCGGCGGCCTCCTCGTCGTCCACGCCGAGGATCCGCACCGCCTCGCCGCCGCCCCGCAGCAGGGCGGCCCCAAGTACGCCGACTTCCTGGCGTCCCGGCCGAGGGACGCCGAGGACACCGCCATCGCCGAGCTGATCGCCCAGGCCAGGCGGCTCGACGCACGGGTGCACGTACTGCATCTGTCCTCCGGTGACGCACTGCCCCTGATCGCCGCCGCACGGGCGGAGGGCGTGCGGATCACGGTGGAGACCTGCCCGCACTATCTGACCCTCACAGCCGAGGAAGTCCCCGACGGAGCAAGCGAGTTCAAGTGCTGCCCGCCCATCCGCGAGGCCGCCAACCAGGATCTGCTGTGGCAGGCGCTCGCCGACGGCACGATCGACTGTGTGGTCACCGACCACTCCCCGTCGACCGCCGACCTGAAGACGGGCGACTTCGCCACGGCGTGGGGCGGCATAGCGGGCCTGCAACTGAGCCTCCCCGCCGTGTGGACCGAGGCACGCCGGCGCGGCCACGGCCTGGAGGACGTGGTCCGCTGGATGTCCACGCACACGGCGCGTCTTGTGGGGCTCGGATCCCGCAAGGGTGCCGTCGCGGCGGGCCACGACGCGGACTTCGCGGTCTTCGCTCCCGACGAGACGTTCACCGTCGACCCCGCCGCCCTCCAGCACCGCAACCGTGTCACCGCGTACGCCGGCCGGACCCTGTCCGGGGTGGTCAGGTCCACCTGGCTGCGCGGCGAACGCATCGCGGCGAACGGCGAGTTCACCGAGCCGAAGGGCAGGCTGCTCACCCGGAGCCACTGACGTGACCTCGCACCGGCCGAACCCCGAAAGGACGATCTGATCACCGTGACGGCGCAGCATCCCACCGGTCCGGCCCGCTTCACCGGCGACGCACACCCCTACGCCGGCGGTGACCCGTACGCGGACTACCGCACCGCCGACTTCCCCTTCATCCACCACGTCGACCTCGCCGACCGCCGCCTCGGCGCGGCGGTCATCGCGGCCAACGACGAGTTCTTCGCCCCGCGCGAGAACCTGCTGGTGCCGGAGCGGGCCGAGTTCCACCCCGAGCGCTTCGGGCACAAGGGCAAGGTCATGGACGGCTGGGAGTCCAGGCGCCGCCGCGGCGCCTCGGCCGGGCACCCGTGGCCCACCGCGGACGACCACGACTGGGCACTGGTCCGGCTGGGTGCGCCGGGTGTCGTACGCGGCATCCTCGTCGACACGGCGCACTTCCGGGGCAACTACCCGCAGGCGGTGTCCATCGAGGGCACCTCGGTGCCGGGCACCCCCTCGCCGGAGGACCTCCTCGCCGACGACGTGAAGTGGACGACACTCGTCCCGCGCACACCGGTCGGCGGCCACGCGGCCAACGGCTTCGTCGTGGCGGCGGAGCAACGGGTCACACATCTGCGCGTCAACCAGCACCCCGACGGCGGCATCGCGCGGCTGCGGGTGTACGGCGACGTGGTGCCCGACCCCGAGTGGCTGCGGGTGCTGGGCACCTTCGACGTCGTCGCCCTGGAGCACGGCGGCCGGGTCGAGGACGCCTCCGACCTCTTCTACTCGCCCGCCACCAACACCATCCGGCCGGGCCGCTCCCGCAAGATGGACGACGGCTGGGAGACACGGCGCCGCCGCGACCGGGGCCATGACTGGATCCGCTACCGGCTGGCGGCCGAGGCGCGGATCCGGGCGATCGAGATCGACACCGCGTATCTGAAGGGAAACGCGGCGGGCTGGGCGTCGGTGTCGGTCAGTGGCGGCGGGGACGCCGGGGACGCCGGGAGCGCCGAGGGCGCCGAGTGGCGCGAGATCCTGCCGCGCACCCGCCTCCAGCCCGACAGCAACCACCGCTTCGTGCTTCCGGCGGAGGCCGTCGGCACCCACGCGCGCGTGGACATCTATCCGGACGGCGGCATCTCCCGGCTGCGCCTGTACGGCTCCCTGACCGAGGAGGGCGCGGCGGCTCTGAGGGCGCGACACCAGGAACTGGGCGGCTGACCGGCGGACGCACCCACCGCCGCTGAACGGATTCGAGAGGCTCGGACGAACGGGTTCGCGGGGCTCGGACGAACGGTTTCGCGGGGCCTGGACGAACGGATTCGAGGGGCTCGGACGAACGGGTTCGCGGGGCCCGGAACCAATCGGACCGGCTCCCGCGTTCTCCCCTCGTGACTCTTCAGCAAGAAATCGTCGGCAACGCCATGCAGATGGCGGTCGTCAACCTGAGCCCCGGCCAGACCGTGTACTGCGAGGCGGGCAAGTTCCTCTTCAAGACCACGAACGTGACGATGGAGACCCGCCTCTCCGGCCCGTCGAACAGCGGCGGCCAGCCTCAGGGCGCGGGCCAGAGCGGCGGCATGGGCGGCTTTCTGCGCCAGGCGATGGGCACCGCCATGCAGGTCGGGCAGCGCGCGCTCGCGGGCGAGTCGCTGGCCTTCCAGTACTTCTCGGCCCAGGGCGGCGAGGGCACCGTCGGCTTCGCGGGCGTGCTCCCCGGTGAGATGCGCGCGCTGGAGCTCGACGGCAGGCGCGCATGGTTCGCCGAGAAGGACGCCTTCGTGGCCGCCGAGTCGACCGTCGACTTCGGCATCGCCTTCCAGGGCGGCCGCACCGGCATGAGCGGCGGCGAGGGCTTCATCCTGGAGAAGTTCACCGGGTACGGCACGGTGATCATCGCCGGCGCCGGCAACTTCATCGACCTCAACCCCGCGGACTTCGGCGGCCGCATCGAGGTCGACACGGGCTGCGTCGTCGCCTTCGAGGAGGGCATTCAGTACGGCGTCCAGCGTGTCGGCGGCCTCAACCGCCAGGGGATCATGAACATGGTGTTCGGCGGCGAGGGCCTGTCCCTGGCCACCCTGGAGGGCAACGGCCGCGTCATCCTGCAGTCCCTCACCATCGAGAGCCTCGCCAACGCCCTGAAGAAGGCTCAGGGCGGTGACAAACAGGGGCCGACGGGCGGACTGTTCTCCACGAACGTGGGCTGACGGAAGCACCGCGAGCAGCACCGCCGCGTTCGGCGTACCGTCCACCGCGAGCGGCCGGTACGCCACGACCGCATCCGCTCGCGCGGGCCCAGGCACAAGGGCCGGGGGCCGCAGGTTAACGTCCCGAGAACTCATGAGACGCCACGGGAAACATTGTTGAGTTGTCATTGACATGCCATGCTCTACGCGCGTCATCATGACTCCATGAGATTCCCCCCACGCGCAACCCGGATCGGCGCCGCAGCCGCCGTCCTGACTGCCCTCCTCATGGGTGGCACCGTCTCCGCCACCACCGCGGACGCCGCTGCCACCTCCGTCGGCAGCATCTGCTACAGCCGCCTGCCGTCCCAGGCCCACGACACTCTCGACCTCATCGACAGTGACGGGCCCTTCCCCTACCCGCAGGACGGCATCGTCTTCCAGAACCGCGAGGGCGTCCTGCCCAAGCAGTCGAGCGGTTACTACCACGAGTACACGGTCAAGACCCCCGGCTCCTCGACGCGCGGCGCACGACGCATCGTCACGGGTCAGGAGTACGAGGAGGACTACTACACCTCCGACCACTACGCCACGTTCAACCTGATCGACTTCGGCTGCTGACCACGCGGTGCGCCTGCGCCCGAGGGGAGTTGCCTCACCCCCTGCGCGGGCGCTCGCGTCTTCGCCGTCGGATGCCCCGACGTCCCAACGCCCGCTCAGGAAGCCCGACTTGGGTCCTCTGCCGTCATCGTCCCGGCGTCCGTGATCCATGGCCGCCGGTCGACGAGGCCGGTGCGGGATTACCGCCGGTTTGCGAGGTTGGTCCGACTGGGTGAGGGTGGATGAGGAACGCACAACCGAGCGTCGAACGGAGCTTCTGATGCGTGCGAAGAAGGCTGCACTGTACGCGCTCGACCTGACGGATGCACGCTGGGTCAAGAGCAGCAAGAGCACCACCGGACCTTACTGCGTCGAGGTGGCGGACCTTGGTGGCGGAGCCGTCGCGGTCCGTGACTCCAACCACGTCGACCTGCCGCCTCTGCGGTTCACCGCGGAAGAGTGGGCAGCGTTCCGAGAGGGCGTGCGCGAGGGCGAGTTCGGCTAGGACACCCCGCGTAGTACGTACGTCCAGCGTCACAGCAACACCAGAGCCGGGCCCGGCTTCCGCTGTGCAGATTCAGCTGTGGCCGTCCTCCAAGCCCAAAGCGCTTGGGCAGTCGACGGCTTCCTCCTTCCTCCCTTGATGCCTCCAGATCGTGCTGTCGGTCACGAGTCGACCCCGCCCGGCGGGACACACCGGGCGGGGTCGACGTCTGCCCGTCGAAAGTGCCGCCCTCACGGGTGGGCCGCGTCGACAGTACTCGGTGGTGCGACTTCGGTCGCCGATCACGCTCACGGGGAGGCGCCCATGCCGTACGCCGCCTAGATTGGTCGACCGTGAGTGGAGACGAGCCGGCACGTTCGGCGGGGCGGACGGCGCCTCGGCCCGAGACGGCCACACAGGGGTTCCGCACCGTGCCGCGCCCGTCGCGGACAGGGTGGCCACGACGGCGGCAACGGCCGACGGGTGTGCCCGCGCAGGCAGGGGCCGACACCCGTGCAGCTCGTCCAGCCCACCTCGCCGCGGCACCCGCAGCCGACGTCACACCGACCGGGGCCCCCGGCCCGCACATCGCGTCGCAGTCCCTGCCCTTCGCGGGGTCCCCGGGCCGGGCGGCGGGCGCGTACGGACTTCCCCGGCACCGCTGGTTCCTGCCCTCGGCCGTGATCGCGGAACTCGACCCCGAGGCCGGTGGCGGACGCCGGCCGCGGCGCACCGTGCGCGACTGGGTCGTCGACTCCGGGTGCTTCGTGCTGGCCGTACTCCTCGCGTTCGCGGCCGCGATCTCGGTGAACAAGGAATCCCACACCACGCATGTCGTCGTGCTCGTCGACGTGGCACTCGGCGCCCTCGCCTGCGCCGCGGTCTGGCTGCGCCGCCGGTGGCCGCTCGGGCTCGCCCTGGCGATGATCCCGGTGAGCCAGCTCTCCGACACCGCCGGGGGCGCGGCCATGATCGCGCTCTTCACCGTCGCCGTGCACCGGCCGTTCCGGTACGCGGCCTGGCTGGGCGGCGCCCAGCTCGCGCTGGCCCCGCTGTTCTTCTGGCTGCGGCCCGACCCGGACCTGCCCTACCTCGCCGCCGTCCTCCTCACCGCGCTGGTCACGGTCGCGGTCGTCGGCTGGGGCATGTTCGTACGGTCCAAGCGGCAGTTGATGCTGAGCCTGCGGGACCGGGCGCGGCGGGCCGAGACCGAGGCGGCCCTGCGGGCCGAGCAGGCCCAGCGGCTGGCTCGGGAGGCGATCGCGCGCGAGATGCACGACGTCCTGGCGCACCGTCTGACACTGCTCAGCGTGCACGCGGGCGCCCTTGAGTTCCGTCCCGACGCGCCCCGGGAGGAGATCGCGCGGGCTGCCGGGGTGATCCGGGAGAGCGCGCACGAGGCGTTGCAGGACCTCAGGGAGATCATCGGTGTGCTGCGGGCCGGGGACTCCGACGACGCGGGCCGTCCCCAGCCGACGCTGGCCGCGCTCGACGCCCTGGTCGCCGAGTCCCGGGAGGCCGGGATGGAGGTCGTCCTCGTCCACCGGGTCACGGACCCCGGCGCCGTACCGGCTTCCGTGGGCCGCACCGCGTACCGCATCGCCCAGGAGGGCCTGACCAACGCGCGCAAACACGCCCCCGGGACCGAGGTCACGGTGACGGTCGCGGGCGCGCCCGGCGACGGCCTCACCGTGACCGTGCGCAATCCCGCCCCGCCCGGCGAGGTCCCGCATGTCCCCGGCTCCGGCCAGGGCCTGATCGGCCTGACGGAACGCGCGACCCTCGCCGGCGGCACCCTCGACCACGGCACCACGGGGGACGGCGGCTTCCGGGTCCGGGCCCGGCTGCCGTGGACGGCCTGACGATCGAACGACGCGCGGCGTCGGCCCGCGCGCCGAACTCGGACTCAACAACCGAGTGCAGCTCGCCCTGTTGACGCACGACGCGGGACTGCTGGACGAGGGCGGGCACTGAACGGGTGCCTCGCTCGTTGCAGAGGTGACGGAGGGGGAGGGCCGTGATCGATCTGGGGGAGTACGGCGCGCGGTTCACACAGAGCCCGCACGAGGTCTACGCGGAGCTGCGCGAGCGCGGCCCGGTGCACTGGGTGCGCACGCCACCGCCCGACCCGTGGGAGGCCTGGCTGGTCGTCGGGTACGAGGAGGCGCGCGCCGCCCTCACCGACCCCAGATTCTCCAAGGACGCCACGAAGAACGGGCGGTTCAGTCCGGAGGAGGACGTGATGGGGCGGCATCTGCTGGTCGTCGACCCGCCGGAGCACACCCGGCTGCGTTCCCTCGTCGCCCGCTCGTTCACCATGCGCCGTGTGGAGGCGCTGCGCCCGCGCGTCCAGCAGCTCACCGACGAGCTGATCGAGGAGATGCTGCCCAAGGGGCGGGCCGACCTGGTGGAGGCCTTCGCCTATCCGCTCCCCATCACGGTCATCTGCGAGCTGCTCGGCGTCCCGGACATCGACCGGGGTGCCTTCCGCGCCCTGTCGAACGAGGTCGTGACCCCGTCCGGCGCGGAGGCCGGATTCGCCGCCATGCGGCAACTGGCCGGTTTCCTGGACGAGTTGATAGAGGACAAGCGGTGTACGGCCCCGGCCGACGACCTGCTCGGTGACCTTCTGCGCACCCGCGCGGAGGACGGCGACCGGCTCTCGGGCAGCGAACTGCGCGCGATGGCCTTCCTCCTGCTCGTCGCGGGCCACGAGACGACGGTCAACCTGATCACGAACGCCGTGCACACGCTGCTCACCCACCCGGAGCAGCTCGCCGCGCTGCGCGCCGACATGACGCTGCTGGACGGCGTCGTCGAGGAGGTGCTGCGCCTGGAGGGACCGGTGGAGTCGGCGACGTTCCGCTACGCGTCGGAGTCGCTGGAGATCGCCGGGACCGCCATCGCCGAGGGCGACCCGGTGATCATCGGGCTCGGCTCGGCCGGCCGGGACGGATCCCGCTATCCCGACCCCCACCGCTTCGACGTCCACCGCGCCCCGCAGGGCCATCTGGCGTTCGGGCACGGCATGCACTTCTGCCTGGGGGCGCCCCTGGCCCGGCTGGAGGCGCGCACGGCCCTGCGCACCCTGCTGGAGCGCTGCCCGGACCTGGCCCTCGACGGCCCGCCCGGGCCACGGCTGCCGGGCATGCTGATACGGGGAGTGCGGAGCCTTCCGGTGCGCTGGTAGCGGACGTGGAGCGGACCGCGTCAGGGGGCGGATCAGCGGCGCAGGCCTGCGATCTCGCCCAGGTGCACCGGGCGGCGCTCCCGGCGGGACAGCTCGCAGGCCTCCGCGATCCGCAGCGCCTGCAGGGCCTCGTGCCCGTCGCACGGGTTGGCGCGCTCACCCCGCACCACCTCGACGAAGGCGGCGACCTCGGCCTCGTAGGCTGGCGCGAAGCGCTCCAGGAAGCCGGTCCAGGGCTTGTCCGCCGGCGGCGGCCCGGCCGGTTCCGTCGAGGTGATCGGAGTGCGGTCGTCCAGGCCCACCGCGATCGTGTCCAGCTCGCCGGCCAGCTCCATCCGTACGTCGTAGCCGGCGCCGTTGGTGCGGGTCGCGGTCGCCGTGGCCAGCGTGCCGTCCTCCTGGGTGAGCACCACCGCCGCCGTGTCGACGTCGTGCGCCTCCCGGTACATCGCCCCGCCGGCGTCCGACCCGGTCGCGTACACCTCGACCACCTCCCGGCCGGTGACCCAGCGCAGGATGTCGAAGTCGTGGATGAGGCAGTCGCGGTAGATGCCGCCGGAGACGGGCAGATACGCGGCCGGCGGCGGCGCCTGGTCGGCCGTGAGCGCGCGGACCGTGTGCAGCCGTCCGAGCCGTCCGGAGCGCACGGCCTCCCGCGCGGTCGCGTAGCCCGTGTCGAAGCGGCGCTGGAAACCCATCTGCAGCACGGTCCCCGCGGCGTCGACCTCGGCCAGCGCGGTCAGCGTGCCCGCCAGGTCCACCGCGATCGGCTTCTCGCAGAACACCGGAAGCCCGGAGCGCGCCGCCCGGCCGATCAGCTCGGCGTGGGCCGCGGTCGCCGTCGTGATGACCACGGCGTCCACGCCCCAGGTGAAGATCTCGTCCGCACCGGGTGCGGCCGTCTCGCCCAGCCGGTCCGCAAGCGCATGGGCCCGGACCGTGTCCACGTCGGTGATGATGAGCGAGCCCACGTCACGGTGACGGCTGAGCGTGGCCGCGTGGAAGCTGCCGATCCGACCTGCTCCGATGAGTCCGATGCGCATGGGAACAACCTGGAGGCGTACCCCCCGCCCTGTCAATGCTTTGTCCGGACAACCGGACTACACAACTTCCCGTCAACAGGTCCCGGAGCTACGCTCGCTCCGTGCCGAAACCAGATGTGGATCCGACCGTCTCCCTCAAGCTCGGCGTCGACCGGAACAGCCCCGTACCGCTGTACTTCCAGCTGTCCCAGCAGCTGGAGGCCGCGATCGAGCACGGGGAGCTGACGCCGGGCAGTCTGCTGGGCAACGAGATCGAGCTGGCCGGGCGCCTCGGCCTGTCCCGGCCCACCGTCCGTCAGGCCATCCAGTCCCTGGTCGACAAGGGACTGCTGGTGCGCCGCCGCGGCGTCGGCACCCAGGTCGTGCACAGCCAGGTCAAGCGCCCCCTGGAACTCAGCAGCCTCTACGACGACCTGGAGGCGGCCGGGCAGCGCCCCGCGACCCGGGTTCTGGTCAATGCCTTCGCGCCCGCCTCGGCCGAGGTCGCCGCCGCGCTCGGGGTGCCCGAGGGCGTGGAGGTGCACCGCGTCGAGCGGCTGCGCCTCGCGCACGGCGAGCCGATGGCGTATCTCTGCAACTTTCTGCCGACCGGTCTGCTGGACCTGGAGACCGAGCACCTGGAGTCGACGGGCCTGTACCGCCTGATGCGTGCCGCGGGCATCACCCTGCACAGCGCCCGGCAGACCGTCGGGGCCCGCGCCGCCACGCCGGTCGAGGGCGAGCGACTCGGTGAGCCCGAGGGTGCCCCGCTGCTCACCATGCAGCGCACGACGTTCGACGACACGGGTCGCGCTGTGGAGTTCGGCACGCACACGTATCGTGCCTCGCGCTACTCGTTCGAGTTCCAACTGCTCGTACGTCCCTGAGTCTTCGGGCCTCTCCCGCCGTCCCCCGTTCCCTGCCCCTGCGGCTCCGAAGCGCCTCCCCGCCGCCCCACCAGCCCCCTGACCTGCGGCGTCGATCCGCGGTCGGTGATACTTGGTGGTTCCAAGGAACTACGCAAGAAGGGCACGGGCTCGTGGCACGGTTTCGGACCTGGGCAACCATCGCGCTGGCAGGGGCGCTCGGCCTATCCCTGGCGGGGTGCAGCAGCCACGGCGGGAAGCGTGCCGAGGACGCCCGCAACGCGGCCTCCGCCCAGGGCCGGGCGGCGGTGAGCACACCCCGCTGGACGTTCGCGATGATCACCCACTCGGGGGACGGCGACACCTTCTGGGACATCGTGCAGAGCGGCGCCGAGCAGGCCGCCGTCAAGGACAACATCAACTTCCTGTACTCGCACGACGCCAATGCCCAGCAGCAGGCCCAGCTCGTGGACGCCGCCGTGGACCAGAAGGTCGACGGCATCATCGTCACGCTGGCCAAGCCGGACGCGATGAAGGCGGCCGTCGCCCGCGCCGAGAAGGCCGGCATCCCCGTGGTCACGGTGAACTCCGGCTCGGAGGAGTCCAAGGCGTTCGGCGCGCTCGCGCACATGGGCCAGGACGAGACGATCGCGGGCGAGGCCGTCGGCGACGAGCTGAACAAGCGCGGCCGCAAGAAGGTCCTGTGCGTGCTGCACGAGCAGGGCAACGTGGGCCACGAGCAGCGCTGCGCGGGCGTGAAGAAGTCGTTCCACGGCACGGTGGAGAACTTCTACGTCAACGGCACCAACATGCCGGACGTGCAGTCCGCCCTGGAGGCGCGCCTCCAGTCGGACAAGTCCGTCGACACCGTCGTCACCCTCGGCGCCCCGTACGCCGACACCGCGGTCAAGGCCAGGTCGGACGCCGGCAGCCGGGCGGAGGTCGACACCTTCGACCTCAACGCCAAGGTGGCGTCCGAGCTGAAGGACGGCACCCTGGGCTTCGCCGTCGACCAGCAGCCCTACCTCCAGGGCTACGAGGCGGTCGACCAGCTCTGGCTCTACAAGTACAACGCCAACGCCCTCGGCGGCGGCCTGCCGGTCCTCACCGGACCGCAGATCATCACCAAGGACCAGGCCGCCGCGCTCGAGGAGTACACGAAGCGGGGGACGCGATGACCGCCTCCGCACCGGCATCCGCGCCCGAGAGCCCGCGGACGGGCACGGACGAACGCCTGCTCGGGACCTCCCCGCTGAAGCGGCTGCTCGGCCGCCCCGAGCTGGGCTCGGTGGTGGGCGCGCTCGCCGTCTTCCTGTTCTTCTCGATCGTCGCCGACAGCTTCCTGCGGGCCTCCAGCCTCAGCACGGTGCTGTACGCGTCGTCCACGATCGGCATCATGGCCGTACCGGTCGCGCTGCTGATGATCGGCGGCGAGTTCGATCTGTCGGCGGGCGTCATGGTCACGTCGTCCGCGCTGATGTCGTCGATGTTCAGCTACCAGATGACCGCCGACGTCTGGGTCGGCGTCGGTGTGTCGCTCCTGGTCACGCTCGCGATCGGCGCCTTCAACGGCTTTGTGCTGACCCGCACCGGACTGCCCAGCTTCATCGTCACGCTCGGGACGTTCCTGATGCTGACCGGCATGAACCTCGGCCTCACCAAGCTGATCAGCGGCACCGTGTCCACCAAGTCGATCTCCGACATGGACGGCTTCTCCTCGGCACAGGCCCTCTTCGCCTCCACGTTCACCGTCTGCGGCGTCCAGTTCAAGGTCACCATCCTGTGGTGGCTCGCCCTGGTCGCCCTCGCCTCCTGGATCCTGCTGCGCACCCGCGCCGGCAACTGGATCTTCGCGGTCGGCGGCAACGAGGACGCGGCCCGCGCCGTCGGCGTACCGGTGCGGCGCACCAAGATCGGCCTGTACATGGGTGTCGCCCTCGGCGCCTGGATCTCCGGCCAGCATCTGCTGTTCTCGTACGACGTCGTCCAGTCCGGCGAGGGCGTCGGCAACGAGCTGATCTACATCATCGCGGCCGTCATCGGCGGCTGTCTGATCACCGGCGGCTACGGGTCCGCGATCGGCTCGGCGGTGGGCGCCCTCCTCTTCGGCATGACCAGCAAGGGCATCGTCTTCGCCGAGTGGAACCCCGACTGGTTCAAGTTCTTCCTCGGAGCGATGCTGCTCCTCGCGACCCTGCTCAACATCTGGGTCCGCAAGCGCGCGGAGGCCACGGCATGACCAACGACGTGACCACGGACATGACCGAGGACATGCCCCAGGACGACGTCACCGAGCGCACCGCGCTCGTCGCCCTGCAGGACGTCAGCAAGCGCTACGGCAACGTCCGCGCCCTCGAAGGGGTCTCCCTGGAGGTGCACGCGGGCGAGATCACCTGCGTCCTCGGCGACAACGGCGCGGGCAAGTCCACCCTCATCAAGATCGTGGCGGGGCTGCACCGGCACGACGGCGGCTCCTTCCGCATCGAGGGCGAGGAGACCCGTCCGGCCTCCCCGCGCGAGGCCCTGGACCGCGGGATCGCCACGGTCTACCAGGACCTCGCGGTGGTCTCGCTGATGCCGGTCTGGCGCAACTTCTTCCTCGGCTCCGAGCCGCGCCGCGGCGTCGGCCCCTTCAAGCGCCTGGACGTCGACTTCATGCGCCGGACGACCCGCGAGCAACTGCTGCGCATGGGCATCGACCTGCGCGACGTCGACCAGCCCATCGGCACCCTGTCCGGCGGTGAGCGCCAGTGTGTGGCGATCGCGCGGGCGGTGTACTTCGGTGCCAAGGTGCTGGTCCTGGACGAGCCGACGGCGGCCCTGGGTGTGAAGCAGTCGGGTGTGGTCCTCAAATATGTGGCTGCCGCACGGGACGAGGGTCTGGGTGTTGTTTTCATCACCCACAACCCGCATCACGCGTATCTGGTGGGCGACCGTTTCGTGCTGCTCAAGCGCGGCACGATGGTGGGCAGCCACACCCGTGAGGAGATCACTCTGGACGAGCTGACCCGGCAGATGGCGGGCGGCGACGAGCTGGACGATCTGCGCCATGAACTGGAACGCGGCCGTCTTTAGGGGCGCGAGGCAGCGGCCTGTGCGGTCCCGTCGGGCGTTCGGATCCGTGCGGCTCCGCCGGGCGGAGCGGTCCCTGCGGCTTCGCCGGAGGAGCGGCACCCGCCCCGGCGGAGCCGTGGGTGCCGCACGGCCCGCGGCCGTTCCGCCCGGCACCGGGCGCCGGGACTCCGCGATGCAAGCCCGCCGCGGGGTAAGGCAGAATCGGGCGCGATGAGCACCTACCGCGACCTCACCCACCGCGGCTCCGCCCGGGCCACCGTCCTGCGGACCGTGGGCACACGCGAGCGCCGTTCCCATCTGACGGCCCCGCGGGTCCCGACGGTCGGCATCGACATCGGCGGCACCAAGGTGATGGCGGGCGTCGTCGACGCCGACGGCAACATCCTGGAGAAGCTCCGCACCGAGACGCCCGACAAGTCCAAGAGCCCCAGGGTCGTCGAGGACACCATCGTCGAGCTGGTCCTGGACCTCTCGGACCGGCACGATGTGCATGCCGTCGGCATCGGCGCGGCCGGCTGGGTGGACGCGGACCGCAACCGCGTCCTGTTCGCCCCGCACCTGTCCTGGCGCAACGAGCCCCTGCGCGACCGCCTCGCCGGCCGGCTCGCCGTCCCCGTCCTGGTCGACAACGACGCCAACGCCGCCGCCTGGGCCGAGTGGCGCTTCGGGGCCGGCCGCGGCGAGGACCACCTCGTCATGATCACCCTCGGCACCGGCATCGGCGGCGCCATCCTGGAGGACGGCCAGGTCAAGCGCGGCAAGTTCGGCGTCGCCGGCGAGTTCGGCCATATGCAGGTCGTGCCCGGAGGCCACCGCTGCCCGTGCGGCAACCGCGGCTGCTGGGAGCAGTACAGCTCCGGCAACGCCCTGGTCCGCGAGGCCAAGGAGCTGGCCGCGGCCGACTCCCCGGTGGCGTACGGGATCATCGAGCACGTCAAGGGCAACATCGCCGACATCACCGGTCCGATGATCACCGAGCTGGCCCGCGAGGGCGACGCGATGTGCATCGAGCTGCTCCAGGACATCGGCCAGTGGCTCGGGGTGGGCATCGCCAACCTGGCGGCGGCCCTGGACCCCTCCTGCTTCGTGATCGGCGGTGGGGTCAGCGCGGCCGACGGCCTGCTCATCGGTCCCGCCCGGGACGCCTTCCGCCGCCATCTGACCGGTCGCGGCTACCGGCCCGAGGCCCGTATCGCACGCGCCCAGCTCGGCCCCGAGGCCGGGATGGTCGGCGCCGCGGACCTCGCCCGGCTCGTCGCCCGCCGCTTCCGCCGCGCCAACCGGCGCCGCGTGGAGCGCTACGAACGCTACGAGCGGTACGCGCAGTCCCGCCGCATCGCCAGGGGGTCGTTGTGACCGCCACCGTTTCGATACCGCGCCAGTCGTCACCGCCGGACGAGCCCTCGAGGCCCCCGGAGGGCGGGTGGCACAAGTTCCGGCGCCGGGCGCTCACCCTGCTGATCATCGGCTTGCTCATCGGCGTCCCCGCCGGCTACCTGGTGATCTCCGCCAACCAGAGCCGCAACAGCGGCAAGGACAAGGAGGCCAAGTACTCGGCGACCGGACTGACCGAGGGCTGGCCCTCGCGGGTCCAGCGCCGCCTGTACAGGGTCTGGATCCCGTGGGACGCCACGGACGTGGCGTCCTACGAGACGAACAACTGGAAGACCAGCCGCCTCTACGTGCGGTTCAGCACGAGCGACGACGGCCTGAACCGCTTCCTCAGCACTCTGAAGGCCACGCCCTCCTCGCTGAGGAAGGACTACCTCGCCATCGGCGAGCGCGACCGGCACGTCGTCGACTGGGCCTTCACGGGACCGGGCCCTTGGTCCGGGCTGACCCATGCGCAGAAGAACCCCGCACCCACCCTCGACGTCGTCGTGAACAGGGCCGACCCCCAGCACCCGACGGTGTACGTGGTCTCGCGCACGATCCCCTGACGGCCGCGGCCGGCCCCGGACCGTCCGGGCCCGGCCGCTCGCCGGAGCCGATTGTCAGACCCCGCCCGTAGAGTCGAAGACGTTCGATACGACGACGGCGGGAGGTGACCGGACAGATGGCCGACCAGATGGCCGAGGCGGCCGTGCCCGTGCGGCTGGCCGCCGTCTTTCTGCCCGAGCCGCTGCCCCGCCGAGGCCGGGTCGCCTTCTGGGACCCGGAGGACGCACGACCGCCGTCCGGAGCCAGCGAGGAACTGACGGTCGTGCGCCCGTACGGATCCGGAGTGCGCAGAAGCACCGTGCCCGCCGTGACGCTGCCGGTCGCCGAGGCCCTGCCGCTGCTCACCCGGGCCCGGCGCGATCCCGCCGCGCACCCCGCCACCGCATGCTGGGGCGCGGCCGCCCTGCACGCCCTCCGGCTCGTCGCGCGCGGGCGCCTGCTGCCCGGGCTCACCCCCGAGGGGGACGACGCCTGGCGCGCCGGTCCACTCGAGCCGGCCGACATCACCCACCTGAGGGCCATCGCCGCCGCCCTTCCGTACGAGGGGCACGCCGTTCCGCTCCCGGGCAAGGGCCCCCTGCTGCTGCCCGAGCCCGAGGCCCTCGTGCGGTCCTTCCTCGACGCGGTCGCGGACACTCTGCCGCGCACCCCGGCCGCCGCCCACACCGCGGGCCGGCCCTTCGCGGCGGCCGGGCCGCAGCGGCTGCCGGAGGCCCACGCCTGGGCCGCCGAGGTGGCGGCCGGGATGGACGCGGGGGTACGGATCTCGCTGCGCCTGGACCTGTCGGCGTACGACCTGTTCGACGACGCCGAGGGTGCCCGCCGCTCCGGAGCCGCGGTCGTGCAGGTGCACAGCCTCGCCGACCCGACCCTCGTCGTGGACGCGGCAGAGCTGTGGGCGGGCCAGGCGGCTACCGCGTTCGGCCCCCGCGCGCGGGTGGACGCGGCGCTCGCCGTCCGCCGGGCGGCCCGCGTGTGGCCCCCGCTGGAGCGGCTCGCCGAGCAGGAGACGCCGGACGTCCTCGCGCTGTCCGAGGAGGAACTGGGCGAGCTGCTGGGCGTCGCGGCCACCCGGCTGGGCGCGGCGGGGGTCGCGGTGCACTGGCCCCGGGACCTGGCGCAGGACCTCAGCGCCACCGCGGTCGTGCGGCCCGCGCCCGGCTCGTCGACCGACGGCACGGGGTTCTTCGAGAGCGAGGACCTGCTGCGGTTCCGCTGGCAGCTGGCGCTCGGCGGCGACCCGCTCACCGAGGCGGAGATGGACGCGCTCGCGGAGGCCCACCGGCCCGTCGTCCGGCTGCGCGACCGGTGGGTGCTGGTCGACCCGGCCCTCGTCCGCAAGGCCCGCAAGCGGGAGCTGGGTCTGCTCGATCCCGTGGACGCGCTGTCCGTCGCGCTCACCGGCAGCACGGAGGTCGACGGCGAGACGGTGGAGGCGGTGCCGGTCGGCGCGCTGGCCGCGCTCCGGGACCGGCTGACGGCGTGCGTCGGCCCGGTGGAACCGCCCCCGGGACTCGCCGCCCGGCTGCGGGACTACCAGCTGCGGGGCCTCGGCTGGCTCGACCTCATGACCTCCCTCGGCCTCGGCGGCTGCCTCGCCGACGACATGGGGCTCGGCAAGACGGTCACCGTGATCGCCCTGCATCTGCGCCGGGCCCGTCGCGAGCCGACCCTGGTGGTCTGCCCGGCCTCGCTGCTGGGCAACTGGCAGCGGGAGATCACCCGGTTCGCCCCCGGCGTCCCGGTCCGCCGCTTCCACGGCCCCGAACGCACCCTTGACGACCTGGACGGAGGGTTCGTGCTCACCACGTACGGGACGATGCGCACGGCCGCCCCCCGGCTCGCCGAACAGCCCTGGAGCCTGGTCGTCGCGGACGAGGCGCAGCACGTCAAGAACCCCTACTCGGCGACGGCGAAGGCCCTGCGCACGATCCCGTCGCCCGCCCGTGTGGCCCTCACCGGCACCCCCGTGGAGAACAACCTCTCCGAACTGTGGGCCCTGCTCGACTGGACGACTCCCGGACTGCTCGGGCCGCTGAAGTCCTTCCGCGCCCGGCACGCCCGCGCCGTGGAGAACGGCGAGGACGCACAGGCCGCGGAGCGCCTGGCCCGCCTGGTCCGTCCCTTCCTCCTGCGCCGCAAGAAGTCCGACCCGGGGATCGTCCCGGAGCTCCCGCCGAAGACGGAGACCGACCACCCGGTGCCGCTCAGCCATGAACAGGCCGCGCTGTACGAGGCGGTGGTCCGGGAGTCCATGCTGGCGATCGAGACGGCGGAGGGCATCGCCCGCCGGGGCCTGGTCCTCAAGCTCCTCGGCTCGCTCAAGCAGATCTGCGACCACCCCGCGCTCTATCTGAAGGAGGACACCGGGACGGCCGCCGGCCTCATCGCGCGCTCCGGGAAACTCGCCCTGCTCGACGAGCTGGTGGACACGCTGCTGACGGAGGACGGCTCGGCACTGGTCTTCACGCAGTACGTCCGCATGGCCCGCCTGATCACCACGCACCTGGCCTCCCGCGCGGTGCCCGTAGAACTGCTGCACGGCGGCACCGCGGTGCCCGATCGCGAGCGGATGGTGGACCGCTTCCAGAGCGGGGCGACCCCGGTTCTGGTCCTCTCCCTGAAGGCGGCGGGCACCGGCCTGAACCTCACCCGCGCGGGCCATGTCATCCACTTCGACCGCTGGTGGAACCCGGCGGTGGAGGAACAGGCCACGGACCGGGCCTACCGCATCGGCCAGACCCAGCCGGTCCAGGTCCACCGACTGATCACCGAGGGCACGGTCGAGGACCGTATCGCCGAGATGCTGGAGTCCAAGCGCGCGCTGGCCGACGCGATCCTGGGCGCCGGCGAGTCGTCCCTGACCGAACTGACCGACCGTGAGCTGAAGGACCTGGTGTCGCTGAGGAGGGCGGAGTGAACGGGGCGGAGAAGGAGACGCGTCCCGAGGAGACACCGGGCGCGGACGGGGGCCCCGCCGACGCGGTGCGCCGCGCGCTGCGCGCCGCACGGGATCGGGAGCGGGAGCGGGCGGCGGAGGAGCACCGGGACGGTGAACCGCCCGCCGAGGACGCGGAGGTCAGCGTGCCCGAGGAGCGGGCGACGAAGCCCTCCCGACCGGGCGACGCGGCACGCGCGGCCCTACGACGGGCGAACGCGGACCGCCGCAGCGGTACGGAGCCCGGGACGGGCGCGGTGACGCCGGACGGGCCCGGCAACGAACCTCCGGCCCGGACGGGTACCGGGACCGGCGGAGGGTCCGGAGAAGACACCGGGGGAGACGCGGTGACTGGCGCGCCCCCGGAACCCGCCCGGGCCACTCGCCCCGGCGATGCCGCCCGCGAGGCCCTGCGCGCCGCCCGGGCGGAAGCCGCCCGTGCCGAGGCGGAAGCCGCCCGTGCCGAGGCGGAAGCGGAACGAATGCGGAACACGACGGCGGAGGACCGCGAACCGCAGCGTCCGCCCGGCCCCTCCAGCGCACCCGGCAGTCAGGCCGCGCCCGGCACACGGGGATCGACCGCCGAACCGGGCGCGCCCGGCGGCAGTACAGAGCCATCCCGTGTCGTCCGGTTGTCCGGGGCCCGGCGGCGCCGGGACGCCCGTACACGGGCGTCCGGTGACCGGAGCAGAGAGGTCCGGGATCTGATCGCCGGGGCCTTCGCGCTCCCGCCGTCGGTGGCACCGCGAGGCGGGACTGCCGCTCCGCCATCCAACGGCGGCAAGAAGGAGGAGGCGTCCACCCGCTCCTTCCCCGAGGTGGTGGACCTGTTCTCGAAACGCCGACAGGTGAAGCCGGATCCGTCCGAGGAGCCCCGGGAGACGCCTCCCGCCGCGCCCCCGGCGGCGCGCTACCCACGTTCCATGGCTGCCCCGGGCCGCGACGGCGACCTGCGGCGCACCTTCGCCTCCCTGCCGACGCGCACAGCGAAGCAGAGGTCCGGGGACGGCGCCTCCGACCGGTTCGCCGGGACGTGGTGGGGCAACGCCTGGGTCGCGGCGCTGGAGGAGGGCGCTCTCGACCCGGCTCGGCTGACCCGGGGACGGGCGTACGCGGACCGGGGGCACGTCGATGCCATCACCGTCACCCCGGGGCTCGTCCTCGCCTATGTCCAGGGCAGCCGTCCGCGTCCGTACCGGGTGCAGGTGCGGCTGCGGACGTTCTCCGACGAGGAGTGGGACCGGTTCCTGGACGCCGCCGCCGAGCGGCCGGGCCATATCGCCGCGCTGCTGGACAAACAGGTGCCGCACTCCCTTGCCGAGTGCGGGGTCCGGCTGCTCCCCGGGCCCGGCGACCTCGAACCGCACTGCAACTGCCCCGACGACGGCCGCCCCTGCAAGCACGCCGCCGCGGTCTGTTATCAGACCGCCCGGCTGCTGGACCAAGACCCCTTCGTGCTGCTCCTGCTCCGCGGCCGGGGCGAGCGTGAACTGATCGACGCGCTGTCCCGGCGCAACGCGGCCCGCGCGGCCCGTGCCGCCCGGGAACAGCAACCCGCGCCCGTGCCCGGAGTACGGGCCAGTGCGGCCGTCGCCCGGCGCGCACTGCCGCCGCTCCCAGCGCCGTTGCCGCCGCCCGCCCACCCCGAGCAGCCACCGGTGTATCCGGCGGCGCCCGGCGGCCCGGACCCGCTCGCGCTGGACCAGTTGGCCACCGATGCGGCGGCCCGGGCGCACGCCCTGCTCACCACCGGGCAGGATCCGGTCGCGGACCTGACGCTGTGGCAGGACGCGGTACGGCTGGCCGCGGCCCGCCCGGGTTCCGGCCTCACAGCGGCGACCCGGCCGCTGTACTCCTCGCTGGCCGCCGCGACCGGGCGGACCCCGGCCGACCTGGGGCGGGCGGTGGCCGCTTGGCGGCAGGGCGGACCGGAGGCCCTCGCCGTCCTGGAGGAACCGTGGGACCCGCCGGCCGGCCGCTTCGACCGCGCCCGTCCCCAGCTCCTGGCCGCGGACCTGCCCGCGTTCCGGCCCTGGCGCAACCGCCTCACCCATCCCGACGGGCACGCCCAGCTCCGGCTCGGCCGGGACGGACTGTGGTACGCCTACGAGTCGGAACCGGGCCAGGAGGACTGGTGGCCCCGAGGCACCCCCGACCCGGACCCGGTCGGCGCACTGACGGGACTGGGGGCTCCGGCCGAGCGGTGACGGCACCAAGGGCGAGCGGCAGCGAGCGGTGAACGGCCCGTCAGGTCAACGGCTCTCAGGCCGGAGCCGAGTGCGGTCGTCGAAGACCTGACGGTCCGATAGCGTGGCGGCGCGGCGCGCGGTGTCCGTCCTCGTGCCGCCGTACCTCCAGGCCGTCTGCTGCACAGACCGGCCACCGTGCCTTCGGGAGACCCCTTGTCCCGCACCACCGTTGTCGTACTCGCCGCCCTCGCCCTCGCTCTGACGGCCTGCTCGGCCCCGAGCCACGGCACGCCCGCGCGCCCGACCGCCAAGGCCACCCACGCGAGCGCCGGTCAGATCGCCGCCTGTACCGACAGGATGGTCACCGGGCGGCACGGCGGGATAGGAGCGCCGGAGTGTGCCAGCCTGCCGCAGGCCGACTACCTGAAGGCGCTGCAGGTCGCGAACCAGCGAGGGCAGGAAGCCCTGCAACGGAGCAACAGCAGCACGTCGCAGCCCACACAGCCGTGACGGAGGGGTACCGGCGGGTTCACCGAGCGGGCTCCTCGTGATCCTGCTCAGGATGTTCCTCGGGTGCCGGCCCGATGAGGACCTGTATGTCGCGGAGGGCCTCGCGATAGCCGTCCCCGAAGCCGGTGTCCGCGGTGACGGGTTCGCTGGCGATCCAGGCGCGGATCCGGGCGACGGCCCCTGCGGTCTTGAGACGTTCGGCGGGGGAGAGGGTGTTGAGGGTGGCTTCCGGATCCTCGCCCCCCTCAGGGTGCCGTGCCGGGATCGCGCCGAGAAAGGCGGGCAGGCGCTCGTCGAACGCGGCGTGGGCGACATCGTCGCGGGTGAGGAGTTCGCGTCGCACATAGGAGGCGATGCGCCGCCACTCCTCGCGCTCCTCGGCACTGAGAGAGCCGTTTCCGGCGGCGCGTTCTGCCCGGTCGACGGATCTGCGGATCTTGGCGCGGGCCCAGGCCAGGGCGTCCGGGTCGTGGTCGTAGCGGTCGAGGCTGCTCATGCGAACTCCTCTGAGACGTCGATGAGTTCCGTGGTGCCCGCGATGGTCGGCTCGGTAACACCACACGCCCGCCTGGCGGTTCATGGCCGACTCGGTCTCTGTGAGTCACACGATCGAGTGAAATCTCCCCGACGGTTGGCCCGCGCACAGGCCACCGCCGGGCTTCCAGGTGTCCGCTTCAGGCACTGTCGCCCCAGAAGGCGAGGAACCCCGTGATCGAGCACCACGTCCGTGGCCGCGTACGACGCACACCTGCCGAAGGGCCTGTTCTGATGCTCCACACCCGTACCACCCCCGCCGAGCGTCGGCGTGCCCTGCGTGAGCGTCTGGCCACCGGTCGGCTGCTGCCGATGCCGGGTGCTCTCAACCCGCTCTCCGCCCGCCTCATCCAGGACACCGGCTTCGAGGCCGCCTACCTCTCCGGCGCGGTCCTCGCCGCCGACCTGGGCCTGCCCGACATCGGTCTGACCACCTCCACCGAGGTCGCTGCCCGTGCCCGGCAGACTACCCGGGTCATCGATCTGCCCGTCCTGATCGATGCCGACACCGGCTTCGGTGAGCCGATGAACGCGGCGCGCACCGTGCAGTTGATGGAGGACGCGGGCCTGGCCGGGCTGCATCTGGAGGACCAGGTCAACCCCAAGCGCTGCGGCCACCTCGACGGCAAGTCCGTCGTGCCGCGCGAGGAGATGACCCGCCGCATCCGGGCCGCGGTCGACGCCCGCCGCGACCCGGACTTCCTCCTGATGGCCCGTACCGACGCCCGTGCGGTGGAGGGCCTGGCGGCGGCGATCGACCGGGCGAAGGCGTACGTCGACGCGGGCGCCGACGCGATCTTCCCCGAAGCCCTCGCGGACGAGGCCGAGTTGGAGGCGTTCCGTCACGCGGTCCCCGTCCCCCTCCTGGCCAACATGACGGAGTTCGGCAAAGGCCCCCTGCTGGACACCCGGACCCTGGAAAATCTGGGCTACGACATCGCCCTCTACCCGGTCACGCTGCTCCGCCTGGCCACGGGCGCCGTCGAGGAGGGCCTGCGCACCCTGGCGGTCGAGGGCACCCAGCAGCCCCTGCTGTCCCGAATGCAGACCCGCTCCCGGCTCTACGAGCTCCTCGGCTACGCCGACTACACGGCCTTCGACTCGGCCGTCCACGACTTCACCCTCCCGCCTGGCACCTGACGCACCCAAGGCATCCGCCCCGTCCACCGCCGCGCCTGGCGCAGAGCGCCCCGACCGCCCCCACCAGGGGGCGTGATGACGCGTCGTGACCCGGGATGCGACGATGCCCGACGAACAAGGCGACGGCGGAACGAGGAAGCCGGCCGCCGACACACCGACGGAGATCAGCGTGTCCATGGTGGCGGCGCCGTGCCGGGCGTTGGTCCAGGCAGCCTTGTGGAAGGGCCAGGCGGCGTACGTCACCACGGGTGCCGCCAGGGTCAGCGAAAGCCACTGCCAGTACTGGAACTGCAATGCCGGAACCATCGCCATCGCGATCACCGGCACGGCCGGCACCACCGCGGTGGTCAGTCGCTGCCGCAGCGGTATCAGTTCCTCCCGCTCCTCGCCCGCCAGGCCGCTGCCGGGTTCCGGCTCGGTACGGGGCGGGGTCGGCGCGCTGTTCGACACCGGCGTGCGCTGGTTGCCGTGGGCCGTGCTGGCCGGGAGGGGATTCGTCTGCGTGGCGCTGGTGGCCAGGTTGCACCGCGCCGGGCATCTCACGCCGGAGCCGGTCCCCGTTGCTGTGCCTGGGTGAGGCTCAGCGGACCCCGGCTGCAACCTCGGTGGTGGCCGGGGTGTCGCGCAGGCCGAGGCGCAGGTGTTCGACGTGGTGGAGGGCCTGCTCCAAGAGGTCGGCCACGTGGTTGTCGTAGAGCGCGTAGATGACCGAGCGGCCTCGGCGTTCTGTCGTGACCAGGCCGAGGTTGCGCAGCAGGCGCAGCTGGTGGGAGCAGGCGGACTGTTCCATGCCGACGGCGTCGGCGAGTTCCGTCGCCGCGCACGGGCCCTCCTGCAGGCGGGCCAGGATCCGCAGGCGGGATGGTGTGGCGAGCGCCTGGAGAGTGGCGGCGACGTCGGCGGCGCCCACGGTCTCCAGGCGCTCGCGCGCAGTGGCGGTGGTCTTTCCGTCAGCTCCGTGGCCCATGGCCTTCATCTTACGGAGAAGCATCCATGAACGCATGAATGACTCTTCATGCTGTCCTGTACGGTTGGACGAGCGGCGCTGGGTTTCCGGCTGTCGCGAGAACGCCATGCCCTCGTGAAGGACTCCCCCCGATGACCTCCACTCTCGCCCCGGCCTCCGCCGACGTGCACGCCTCCGCGCGCGACACCGTCGCGCCCCGGCGCCGTACCCGTGTTTCCGCGCTGCCCGAGGCCCGCTGGGCGGCAGCCGCCCTCGTCCTGTTCCTGATCGCGCTGCCCTTGCAGCTGACCGGCGCCCCGGCGTGGACCTGGGGGCCGCTGTACGCCCTGACATATGTGGCCGGTGGCTGGGAGCCGGGCTGGGCGGGGCTCCAGGCGCTGCGGGAGAAGACGCTGGACGTGGACCTGCTGATGGTCGTCGCCGCTGTCGGGGCGGCGACGATCGGGCAGGTGATGGACGGCGCGCTGCTGATCGTCATCTTCGCCACGTCCGGTGCCCTGGAGGCCCTCGCTACGGCGCGCACGGCCGACTCCGTACGGGGGCTGCTGGATCTCGCGCCGGCCACGGCCACCCGGATCGACGCCGACGGTCGTGAGGAGACCGTCGCCGTCGAGAAGCTGACCGTCGGCGACACGATCCTGGTCCGGCCCGGTGAGCGCGTTGGAGCCGACGGCCGGGTGCTCGACGGCGCGAGCGACGTCGACCAGGCGACCATCACCGGTGAGTCGCTGCCCGTGGCGAAGGAGAAGGGCGACGAGGTGTTCGCCGGCACCCTCAACGGCACCGGTGCCTTGCGCATCCAGGTCGAGCGGGACGCCTCGGACACGGTGATCGCCCGGATCGTGCGCATGGTGGAGGAGGCGTCGGAGACCAAGGCACCGACGCAGTTGTTCATCGAGAAGGTCGAACAGCGTTACTCGCTGGGCATGGTGGTCGCGACGCTGGCCGTCTTCCTCGTCCCGCTCGCCTTCGGCGCCGCTCTGACCGGCTCGCTGCTGCGGGCGATGACCTTCATGATCGTCGCCTCGCCGTGCGCGGTCGTGCTGGCGACCATGCCGCCGCTGCTGTCGGCGATCGCCAACTCCGGACGTCATGGCGTGCTGGTGAAGTCCGCCGTGGTCATGGAGCGGCTCGGCGAGGTCAACGCGGTGGCGCTCGACAAGACCGGCACGCTGACGGAGGGCACCCCGCGCGTCACCGACGTACGGCCGTTGACCGGCTCCGGCCTGGACGAGGTGGATCTGCTGACGCTGGCCGCCGCGGCCGAGCACTCCAGCGAGCACCCGCTGGGACGTGCGGTGGTGGAGGCGGCGCGCGAGCGCGGGCTCGCCCTGCCGGTGGCGGAGGACTTCGACTCCAAGCCCGGCATCGGTGTGACTGCCACCGTCGACGGCCGCGCGCTCGCGATCGGCGCTCCTGCCCGGCTGCTCGCCGATGCCACCGACCCCGACTCCGGGCGCGCCGCGGCTCTGGCGAGCGGACTGGAGGACGGGGGCCGCACCGCCGTCCTGGTCATGGCTGACGGCGCCCCGGTGGGCGTGCTCGGCATCGCCGACCGGCTGCGTGCAGACGCCACCACGACGGTCTCCGCTCTCTCCTCCCTGACCGGAACCGCGCCCCTGCTGCTGACCGGAGACAACCCGCGCGCCGCCGCCCGCCTCGCCGCCGAGGTCGGCATCCGGGACGTACGGGCCGGCCTGCTGCCGCAGGAGAAGGTGAGCGCGGTCAAAGAGCTGGAGGGCACCGGCCGCAAGGCGATGGTCGTCGGCGACGGCGTCAACGACGCTCCGGCGCTTGCCGCCGCCCACACCGGCGTGGCGTTGGGCCGTGCGGGCTCCGACCTGGCGCTGGAGACCGCCGACGCGGTGATCGTGCGCGACGAGCTCGCCACCGTGCCGGCCGTGATCTCCCTGTCCCGGAGCGCCCGGAAGCTCGTCGCGCAGAATTTGGTCATCGCCGGCGTCTTCATCGCCGGCCTGGTGGTGTGGGACCTGGCCGGCACTCTGCCGCTCCCGCTCGGTGTCGCGGGCCACGAGGGCTCTACGGTCATCGTTGGCCTCAACGGGTTGCGGCTGCTGCGCGAGGCGGCCTGGCGGCGGGCGGCCGAGTGAGCCGGCGGAAGGCGCCTGCTGCGCAGGCGGCTCCCCGGTGCACGGTGACCGTGTGCCGGGGCTGCTGCTGCGGCACCGCCAAGGTCCCCGGCGTCGACCACGCCGCCCAGTTGGCCACTCTCAAGGCCGAACTGGCGTCCGTCGCCCAGGTCCGCGCGGTGAACTGCCTCGACGCCTGCGAGCAGGCCAACGTGATCGTCGTACAGCCGTCGTCGGCCGGCCGGGCGGCGGGCGGTCGGCCGGTCTGGCTCGGGTTGGTCAACGACCCGGACGTGACCGCCGATATAGCCGCCTGGGTCCGAGGCGGCGGCCCCGGTCTCGCCGAACCCCCCGACATCCTCGACCTGTACGAGTTCAGTCCGTCCCGCCGCGTGCGCCAGGCTGTCGAAGACTGAGAGGGGCCGTCCGCTCGCGGTGAGCTCGGGGTGTGTCCCACCATCGAGGTCGGCCGCTGTAAATGCGTAGGTTTTACACAAGCCTGATCTGCGAGACGAAGTGGCCACAGTCCACCAGCGCTGGACGGGGTGATGCCTTGCCAGCGCAGCCACCCGCGCAAGTGGACGTAGTCACACAGCTCTTGCCCCGTGGAGCGTTGCTGGCAGGCGTCCGTGCGGCCCGCCGTGGTGCGGATCGGCGGGTGACCGTCGCCACGTTTCGTGTCCGCCCGGCCCGCCTCGGGGCGTCACTGCCGGTGTGCATGCGGTCATTCGGGACTGCTCGGTGATCAAGGACGGCCGCGGCGCATCGTGGAGCTCTCCTTGGCCGAGGCTGTGACCTGTGAAAACTCAGACCATGGGGTGTCTGGCTGGGAAAGCACCCCTCCGTAGTTCTCAGGTATTCGCGAGGTTCCCCGGCCTCACGCGGGCGAATCCGTTCCGAGAACGGCTATACGGCACGGGGCATCGGCATCTTCGTACCGTCGCTCTCTCGCCGGATCTACCGCACCCCGGACGGCTCGGCAGGCGCGCCGTCCCTGGAGCAGCTCCGGCAAGCCCTGAGGGTGGATACCGACAGCGATGGCACGCACGGGGCCGATGCCCCGTAGGGCCACTTCTCGTGTCCCGAGTCCCCGGCCGGGTGCGGCTGCCCTCAGCTGCCCGGTCCGACGCGTTGGGCGACCAGGGCCGCGAGGTCGTCGTCGCGGGTGCCCGAGACGTAGGCGCGCAGGTCACGCTGGAGGTGGTCGAGGAGTTGACGGGGATCTGCCGAGGACCATCGGCGGATGCGCCGGCTGAGAGGGTAGAAGGTCCCGTTGAGGTCGCGGCTCTCGCTGACGCCGTCGGTATAGAGAAGCAACAGATCGCCGACGGAGAAGGGGACGACATCGACCTGGTAGTGGGCGCCGAGCAGGCCGGCCATGTTGACGGGTGGTGACGGCGCGCTGGGTTCCACCTCGCGCACTTCTCCGTCGTGCAGCAGTATCGGAGCGGGGTGGCCGCAGTTGACCAGGCGCGCGATGGATTGCCCGGCGGGGATCTCGACCAGCAGGATGGTGACGAAGCGCTCCATCACGTCATCAGCGGCAAGGTCCTCGCAGTATTGGTTCATGCTGGTCTCCAACCGTGCTGCAAGGTCCGGCAGATCGGGTGCGGCGCGCACGTTCACCCGGAACGAGCTGAGCACCACGGAGGCGGCCTCGACGGCCGGAAGCCCCTTGCCGCGCACGTCGCCGATGATCAGCCGCACCCCGTACGGGGTCTGGAGCGCTTCGTAGAAGTCGCCGCCGATCCGGGCGTGCGCGGCAGCGGCCTGGTAGAGCAGTTCGATGTCGACGTACCCGAGGTGGCGTGGCAGCGGACGCAGCAGCACCTGCTGCGCGACATCCGCCACCGTGCGGACCTCGGCGAGGGTGCGCTCCCGGTGCTGACGTGCCCGACTGGCGTAGGTGGCGGCCAGGGTGATGGCCGTGATCGCCAGCAGGGTGAACAGGCTCTGTGTCTGGCCGAGGTCGTGGTTGGCGGCACCCGCGAGCGTGGTGGCGGCAATGATGGCCAGCAGCCCGATGGCCAGCGTGCCGGTCACTGGCCACATGGCGGCGGCCAGTGCCGGCGCCGCCCCCAGCAGCCGGTTGAACTGCAGGTGGGGCGTGAGGACATCCGCCACCACGGCCAGGGCGATCACCAGCAGCGGCGCGAGGTGCATCCAGTCGAACGGCCGGCGCACTGGCCACATCCGCCGAGGGAGCCGCTTCCGGCTGATCCCCCGCCACGGCGACCGAAGGGTGATCCGACGGGAGGGGACGGGCTCCTTTTCGACGCCCGCGGTGGCCGACGACCCTGGAATCCCCGAAGGGGGGTGGTGGCTTTCGCGAGGCGGGCTCATGTCGGAAGGTCCTGTTCGGTCCAGACGGTCTTGCCGGAAGCGGTGTAACGAGTCCCCTGGTGCTGTGTGAGCTCGGTCACGATGGACAGGCCGCGACCGCACTCGTCGCCCAGCGTCGCCCGTCGCGGATGAGGGGCCGCGCTGCTGGTGTCGGAAACCTCGCAGATGAGTGTGCGGTCGTCATTGATCAGACGGAGTTCCACCGGCCCGGCGGAGTAACGCATGGCGTTGGTGACGAGTTCGCTGACGATCAAGGTGGTGGTGTAAGCGAGTTCGTCGAGCATCCATCTCGCCAACTGCCGGCTGGTCCAGCTGCGCGCGGCGGCGACAGCGGCGACGTCCCGCGGCAGGCTCCGGGTCGCGACGTGGCCGGCGTCGAAAGCCCGCGTGCGGGTCGCCAGCAGGGCCGGCTCGTGACCGGGAGACGCGCCACAACGGACACCCTCAACGATCTGCTGGGTATCCGGTCCGGATCGGCTCAACACTTCGTGCAGCCGATCCGTCACGGCCTGTGAACCGGGACGCGGGTCGTCGGTGGCACCGCTGTTCAGGAGCAGGATGCTGCCCGGTTGTACATCGATGTCGGTGGCCTCGAAGGGTTGACCGCCGGCGCCCAGGGGCGGACGGGAGGCCAGGGCGGGGGCGCTGACGGTGCCGTCCGGGTGGACGATCACGATGTGGGCATCACCTGCCCGGGACGCGCTGCAGTGCCCGGTGACAGGGTCGTAGACCACACATATGCAACTGGAATCGACGTACTTCAGGCCGAGGGGGTGCCGATGAGGAGCCTCGTGGTCCCGGTCCAGGCGGGTCGCCACGTCGTCCAGGCGCGACAGTATCTCGTCGGGCCCCAGGTCCTGCAGGGCGAGCGTGATGATCATCGCTCTCAACTGGCCCATGCCCACCGCGGTGTCGGCGCCCTGCCCTTCTGCCACCCCGACCACCAGGGCCGCCCGCGCGCCGGAGAGAGGAATGATGTCGAACCACTCTCCGCCGGATCCCTCCACCGGGACGTAACTGTGCGCAGCCTCGAGTGCGCTGAGGGAGGGAAGCGCCTCGGGAAGCAGGGTCCGCTGCAGGAGCCGGGCGCGGGTGCGCTCTTGGATGTGGCGGCGGACGAGGTCGATGCACAACGCCGCTCGGTCCGCGAACCTGACGGCTGCCTGGATGTCGCCTGCGTCGTAGGGAGCCGAACCGGCCCGGCGGTACAGGGCGACCAGGCCGAGAACGACGCCCCGCACAACGAGAGGGACCACCACGAGGGAGTGCACCCGCGCCTCCCGCATCCGCCGTGCGCGCGCCGGATCTTGAGCCAGCCATCGGCTGCGCTCATTGAGCTCACGGATGAAGCGTGGGCCCATATGGGCAAGGCTCTGCCGGTACGGGGTCCTCGGCCGGATCGGGCTCACGTCACCGACCGCGTACGCGGGCCGGACTCCACTGGCTCCTCGCAGGCACTGGAAGGCGGCACGCCGAAACGGCGTGCTGCCGCACAAGGCACCCGGCTGGGGCGCTTCGCCCCGCAGGGTCAGCTCCGACACCTCCACGGTGACGATGTCGCCCAGCTCAGGCACTGCGGCCTCGGCGATCCTCTCGGCAGTGCGGAATATGTCAGTTGCAGTGCCCCCCGGGCAGTTCTCCAGCTCTGAATGGGTGCAGGCAAACACAATGACCGCCTATAGGCATTGGCAAACTTTTAAGGGTGCCACCCTGACCCCGCGCCGCCGAACGATCAGCGGTGTTCGGCGGTGGCGCAGCGCGGGCAGGCGCCCCAGTAGGTCACGGCGGCCTCGTCCACCCGATAGGAGTCGGGCAGGTCGGCCTGAAGACACGGGGCCTCCCCGATCGCGCAGTCCACGTCGACGATGTCGCCACAGAATCGGCACACGAAGTGGTGGTGATTGTCGTTCCGCTCGGCCTCGTACCGGGCCGGATGGCCTGCGATCTGCGTACAGCGGACCAGGCCGACCTCCGTGAGCACGCGCAGAACGTTGTAGGCGGCCTGCAGGGACAGCCCACCCGTGACCTCTTGGGCCCGAACCCGGACGGCCTCGGCATCGGGATGGCCGCCCAGTTCCTCGACAGCGGCGAGTACGGCCATGCGCTGCACCGTCACCCGCAGACGCGTCTCGCGCAAGCGCGTCGCTGCTCGAGCCATGGGCTCGTGCACGTCTTGATCCGGAAACTTGGTCATCGTTTCCCTCCAGACCTCTGGATTCGGCCTGTCCTGAGCCACGCTAGGTTCTGGAGTAATTCAAGGCAATAGAGACATACACTTTCAGTTCATCTCTTACCTAGTTTTAATGCTTCAATCCGGACAGTTCTCCTGTCGAAAGCTCACCGGGACGGCGGCGGGCCGAACGCGTCACGCCTCACGCGAGCCCTCCCAGGCCCGCACCGGGCGGCTCAGAGCTCGGTTCCCCGCGCCCCTTGCGGGGCGCGGGCGGCCTTGCTGTCGGTGCAGGGTCTTCAGCGATGCCGCGTCATACGGCTTCAAGGTGTCGTAGCGGCCCTGAAGGATCTTCCTGGCCCACTCCGGATCCTGGAGCAGGGCGCGGCCCACCGCGACCAGGTCGAACTCCTCCGATTCCAGGCGGTCCAGGAGGTTGTCGATGCTCTTGACCGGGGCGCCCTCGCCCTGGAACGCGCGAAGGAATTCGCCGTCCAGGCCCACCGAACTACGGCCGGCGGAACGATCGGGTGCGTGGTGCGGCGTTCGTGCCAGGCGAGCACCGTTGCGACGCCGATGACGGCGAGGCATTCGAGCAGCGTCGGCGCGGCGGTCCACCCCGGCCCGGGTACGTCGGCCAAGGCGTGGACCAGGATCATTATCCTCAGCGGGTGGCAGGGACAGCCTCGGCTCGCCACCAGCAGGCCCGACAACCTCAAGACCGAGCATCGCGATCTTCTGGTCCGGCTCACCGGCGCCTGCCCCGAGAGGACCCAGCTGGTCAGCAGTATCGGGAACTTCGCCCAGCTCCTGACGCCTTGCGCAGGAAATGCCCAGACGCTCTCGCACTGGATCGTCCAGGTCCACGCAGCCGACCTGCCCCATCTGCACGCCTTCACCCGGGCCTGGACCGAGACAGCGACGCCGTGATCGCCGCGCTCACGCTTCCGTACAGCAACGGCCCCACCGGAGGCGTCAACAACAAGACCGAGCGGATCGCTCGACAGATGCACGGACGAGCGGGCACCCACCCAGCCGCCCGGCAGCTACTGAGTGACCCAGCCGCGGCACCGGTTCCAACTGTGCCGTCCCGAGGACGTGTTCGACTTCATCATCCGCGCCCGAGTTTCCTTCGGACGTGTAGAACTTGAGCGCGAACCCGCGCGGGTCACGCCAGCTGTCCGCGCTGCCCCGCTCTCCCGCGACCGTGGAGAACCGGATCAGCGTGTCGGTCCTGATGCCGGGCTGGAACACCGCCGCCCGCGTGAAGGCGCTGACGTCGTTCGTCACCTCGAAGTAACCGAAAGCACCATGGCCCTTGGCGTGCGGCTGCCGCTCGGGAATCCGTTCCCGGTTGAAGTTGGCCATCTGCTCGATCAGGTAGTGATCGGTCTGTTCGCACCGACGGTGAGTGAGAAGGTGTCGCTTGCAACGGGGATGCCCGCGTCCGTCGTGGTAGGCCTGGGCTGCAAATCGGTCATACCTGGTCTCCTGCTCGATGTCGTGGAGGGTGAGCGCACGGAACGCAAGCCAGGCCTGTGCCCCAGCGAATGGCCGGGCCACCGATTCAGTCGCCAGCCTCGGCGTGGGCTCGCTAACAGGGCTCAGGGCCTCCGCCTCCGGCGCGCAGCAGCCGACAAGGAGGATCATCTGCGTATCGCAGGTTGGCCGCTGAAGTCCTCGGCCAACGTCACGAGCCGCCACCGGCAAGCAGCACGAGATACCAGGCGACCGCAGCAGCGCATGTCACCGCAGGGAGGAGTTTGGCCAGCCCGTCGCCCTTGCGTACGTGCGTCGTCACGGCACCGGCGAGCAGCATCAGCAGCCCGATGCCGGCCAGGCCGCCGCACAGCGGTACGACCGGGCCGAGGGCCACGCCGATGGCGCCCGCCAGCTCCAGCGTGCCGATGACCCGGTAGGCCGCGGTGGTGAAGCCGGCGTGGGCGGCCGGCTCGGGCATCGGACCCAGGGCCAGGATCTTGGCCGCGCCCAGCAGGGCGAAGATCAACGCGATGAGACAGGTCAGCGAGGCGGAGAGGATCACGAGACGCCTTCGGGGGTGTGCGGGCGGCGGGCCTGGCGGCGTTCGGCGCCCAGGGCGGCGAAGTAGGCGATCAGGTCGGGGTTGTCGACCGCGGAGGGGTTGAGGACCTGCGCGGCGGGGGGCCTTGGAGAAGGCGTTTGACCGGGACCTCGAGTTTCTTGCCGGTCTTGGTGTGCGGGATGGCCGGTACGGCGAGGATCTCGTCGGGCACGTGGCGAGGTGAGGCGCCGGTGCGGATCGCGTCGCGGATCTTCTCGCACAGGGACTCGTCCAGACCGACCTCGTCGGCGAGGACCACGAAGAGCGGCAGCCAGTAACCGCCGTCGGGTTCCTCCGCGCCGATGACGAGGGCCGCGGCGATCTCGGGGAGGCGTTCGACGATGTCGTGGATGTCGACGCTGCCCAGGCGTACGCCGTTGCGGTTGAGCGTGGCGTCGGAGCGTCCGTGCACGATCACGGAGCCGTGGGAGGTGAGGGTGATCCAGTCCCCGTGCCGCCACATGCCCGGGTAGGCGCTGAAGTAGGCGTCGCGGTATCGGGTGCCGTCGGGGTCGTTCCAGAAGTACAGCGGCATCGACGGCATCGACGGCATGGGCCGGGTGACGACCAGTTCGCCGACCTGGTCGACGACCGGCCGTCCCGCGTCGTCGTACGCCGCGAGCGCCACGCCGAGGTTGGGAGCCGACAGTTCACATCGACGACCCGGCCTAGCTGGTCGCCGCCGGCTTCCGGCTCACCGCCCGGATGGCCGACTCCCACCCGGAACTCATGCGAATCCTGCGCGACCGCGGCCTGGCCCACATCCACTCCGACCGCGGCCTCGCCCGACGCGCCCTGCACGACCTGGAGATCGGCATCGCCTCAGGCCGTTTCACCTGCGGGAACGCGACCACCGCCCTGTCCGCCCTGGGCGGCACCCTGATGTCCCTCGTGGCGCTACGGCTGGCCCGCCCCGACCTCGACGGCGACGAGGCCGCCTCCGACCTGGCGGAGATGGTCCTGCGCATGCTCGGCCTCGCTGCGGACGACGCCCACGAGGTCACCCGTCGCCCGCTGCCCGATCTCGCCTGATGACCTCCTGCACCTGAAGCGCGGCCCTCTGTGGTGCTGCGCCGGCGGCGACGAGGAACGCGGTTGCCGCGGCCCCGCCAGTCGGGTCCGGCCACGGGCATGCGGCGTTCTCCTCGGCGAGGGCCAGCATCAGTGCCTCCAGTGCTTGGGCGAGGACGGGTGCGGGAAGGTGGTCCGCGAAGACGCCTTCGCGCTGACCGCGCCGTAGGGTTGCGATGGCTTCCGCACGGACCGGTGCCAAGGTGGTGCGGATCTCGTCCTCTCCCAGGTGGCGCCGTACCGAGGCGATGAGCATGCGGTAGTGGTCGCCCACCGTCCATGCCGCCAGCGCCATCCGTGTCATCGCCTCGATCGGGTCGGCATCCGCGGAGCGGGCCCTGGCGAACGCCTGCCGGAGTTCATGGCCTGCTTCCTGTGTCAGGTCGGCGATCAGCGCATGTCGGCTGGGGAAGTGTCCGTAGAGGGTGCGCCGGGCGACGCCGGCCGCCTGAGCGATGCTGTCGAGACTCGCGTCCGGGTCCTCCAGCAGTTTCCGCCGGGCGCTCGCGAGGATGCGTCGGCGGTTGGAGTGAGCATCCTTGCGCTGCGGAGTACGGCACGGGGTGTCGGTCGTCTGCATGGTTCTTTCTCTCCATGGTTGCCGGAAAGCCGTGGGCGCCGGTGCTCCCACAAAGCACCGGCGCCCACTCACCCCTGCCCGAGGTGGCTTTGATGTCCTGCTGAACAGGTGTCAGGGGACGAGGACGAGGCGGATCGGGTCGCCGATCTTGTTCTCCAGACGGTGGATCGCGATGGCCGCGTCGGCCAGCGGGAGGTGGTCGGTGATGGAGGGGGCCAGGTCGAGGCGGCCGGCCGCGGTCAGCTGCACCAGCTCGGAGACGGATTCGGGGGAGCCGCCGTAGTGTCCGCGTACCTGCTTCTGCAGGTAGTTGAAGGTCAGGCCCTCGGTGATGGTCAGTGGCCGGGGTGTGATGCCCACCAGGATCAGGGAGCCGCCCAGGCCGAGCACGGAGGCGGCCTGCTCGCGGACGGCGGGCACGCCGGCGCAGTCGAAGGCGAAGTCCAGGCCGCGTCCGCCGGTGGCTGCGCGGACCTGGTCGGCGAAGTCGGGGGCGGCCGGGTCGAGCGCGAGGTCCGCGCCGAAGGCCAGGGCACGCTCGCGGGCGCTGGGCAGCGGGTCGACGGCGATGATCGGGGCGGCGCCGACCAGGCGGGCGAGGCGCACGTTGTGCGCGCCCACTCCGCCCACGCCCCACACGCCCACGGACTGGGCGGGTCGGACACCGGCGGTGGTGACGACGGCGGCGTAGGGGGTGGAGACCGCGTCGGGGATGATCGCGGCCTGGTCGAAGGGGAGGCTGTCGGGGATGGGGATGAGGATGTCCTCGCGGGCGACGACGTACTCGGCCCAGCCGCCGTCGTAGTCGATGCCGGCGGTGAGCATCTGGGTGCAGGGGCGGCGGCGCACGCATCCGGCGCACGTGCCGCAGGTCTTGCCGGCCTCGAGGGTGACGCGGGTGCCGACGGTGAGGCCGCGCTTGAGGTCGGGGCCGAGCGTGTGGATGACACCGGAGACCTCGTGGCCGACGGTGATGGTGTCGGAGGTGGCGAACAGCGGGACGAGGGAGCCGTCGATGAGGTGGACGTCGGAGAGGCAGACGCCGGCGGCCTTGACCTCGATGAGGACCTCGCCCGGGCCCGGCATGGGGATCGGGACCTCTTCCACGGCGAACTTCTTGCTGTCCAGGTGGAAGCGTCCGGCGAGCATGGTGTCCATGAAGGTCTGCTTTCGGTGAGCGGCACCAACCACGGGTATCCAGGGGTGCCATGGGGTGTGTCTGGAGGGGCTTGTGGTGGCCGGGAGACGTACGGTCGGCAGCGGGGGGTGCCGCACGCCTCCCGGCGGCTGGGGGTCGGCGCGCCTTGACGGCGTGCGACGGTCAGGCGAAGACGTCCTGCTGGTAGCGCTCGTCCGCTTCGAGCTGGGCGAGCCACTGCTGGGCGGTCTCGTCGTCGCTGCCGGTCTTCTGGCGGTGGATGGCGGCGAGGGCTTCGCGGACGGCGGGGGCCATGCGGCGGCCGTCACCGCAGACGTAGATGTAGGCGCCGTCTTCGATCGCCTGCCACACCGTGTCGGCGTTGTTGGCGATGGCGTTCTGCACGAACCGGGCCGGGTGGCCGGTCACCGCGGAGAAGGCGGTGTGGATCTGGGCGATGCCGGCCTGCTCCCAGTGCTGCATCTCCTGCTGGTAGAAGTAGTCGTGCTCGGGGTGGCGGCAGCCGACGAACACCTGGGACAGGCCCACCTTGGTGTCGTTCGCGTGTTGGGTCGCCCGCTCCTCCAGGAAGCCGCGCAGCGGTGCGATGCCGGTGCCGGGGCCGATGAGGATCAGCGGCGTGGTGGGGTCGGCCGGTGGGGCGAAGGTGGGGGAGGGGACGCGGACGTAGCCGTAGAAGACGTCTCCGGGTTCGAGTCCTGCGATGTAGGAGGAGCAGGTGCCGCGGTACTGGCCGTCGCCGGACAGGGCCGGGCCTTCCAGCAGGCCCACGGTCAGGCGCACCTGGCGGGGGTTGGCCGACGGGGCGGAGGAGATGGAGTAGAAGCGGGGACGGATGGGGCCCGTCATCTCCAGGAACACCGCCAGCGGCAGCTCGACGGCCGGGAAGCGCTCCAGCAGGCCCAGCACCGAGATGCGCTTGCCGAGGATCTCCTTGCTGTAGCGCTCCTCGGCCTC